>NZ_CP195645.1:5471426-6142853 GCF_051364635.1 Actinokineospora sp. HUAS TT18
TCGAGGCCGTAGCCGCGCTCCACGATCAGCAGGGCGCCGTGGAAGACGCCCCACACCAGGAATGTCCAGTTCGCGCCGTGCCACAGGCCGGTCAGGACGAACACGATGCACAGGTTGCGGTACGTCTTGCCCGCGCCCGCGCGGTTGCCGCCGAGGGGGATGTAGACGTAGTCGCGGAACCAGCGGGACAGCGACATGTGCCAGCGGCGCCAGAACTCGGTGATCGTGACCGACGAGTACGGGCGGGCGAAGTTCTCCGGCAGCCGGAACCCGAGCATCCGGCCGAGGCCGATCGCCATGTCCGAGTAGCCGGAGAAGTCGAAGTACAGCTGCAGCGTGTAGGCGATCGCGCCAAGCCACGCCACGGCGAAGGTCATCTGGTCGGCCGGGGTGGCGAAGCACTGCTCGACCAGAGGGCTCAGCGAGTCGGCGATGATCACCTTCTTGCACAGCCCCAGCGCGAACCGCGGGAACCCGGAGGCGACGTCGTCGAGGCGGTGGGTGCGCACCTGCGGGAGCTGGTCGGCGATCTCCCGGTACCGCACGATCGGACCGGCCACGAGCTGCGGGAACATCGCGATGTAGGTGATGAACGACACCGGCTTGCGCAGCGCCGTCCGCTCGCCGCGGTAGATGTCGACCACGTACGAGATGTGGTGGAAGGTGTAGAACGAGATGCCGATCGGCAGCAGCAGGTGGACCACGGGGAAGTCCCCGCCGAGCAGCCGCGCGAACCCGGCGAGCTGCTCGGTGGCGAACCCCGCGTACTTCCACACCACCAGCACCGCGACGTCGAACCCGACGACGGCCACGAGCAGCCTGCGCCTGCGCCTGCCGGTGTCCCACTCGGTGGGTTCGAGGTAGGGGCCCGCCAGGAAGTTCACGGCCATGCACGCGAGCAGCAGCAGGGTGGTCGGCCCGGCGCCCGCGGCGTAGAACAGCAGGCTCGCCACCGCGATGATCCCGTTGCGCCAGTGCCGCGGCGCCAACAGCACACCCGCCAGCACGACGGGCGTGAAGAACCACAGGAACAACGGGCTGGCGAACGACACTTTCTTGCCCCCTCGACCGGCAATCGCCAAGACCCTAGCCGACGAGGGGACATGCCCTCGTCGGCGTCGGGGGCCGGTGGGTCAGACGCGCCCCGCCGCCCGGCGGCGGCGCGCGACCTCGGCGAGCACGACCCCGGCGGCGACCGAGGCGTTGAGCGACTCGACGCCCGCGGACATGGGGATCGACACGGTGGCGTCGCAGGCTTCGCGGACCAGGCGGGACAGGCCGCGTCCTTCGGAGCCGACCACCACGACCAGCGGCGAGGTCGCCAGGGTCAGGTCGTCGAGTTCCATGGTGCCGTCGGCGTCCAGGCCGACGATCATCAGGCCGCGGCCGGCCATCTCGCGCAGTTCGCGGGTCAGGTTGGTCGCGATGGCCACCGGCAGCTTCGCGGCCGTGCCCGCGCTCGTGCGCCACGCGACGGCGGTGATGCCCGCGCTGCGGCGCTGGGGGAGCAGGACGCCGTTGGCGCCGAAGGCGGCCGCGGAGCGGATGACCGCACCCAGGTTGCGCGGGTCGGTGACGCCGTCGAGGGCCACGATCAGCGGGGGCTCGTCGGTCTCGACGTCGAGCAGGTCGTCCGGGTGCGCGTACTCGAACGGCGGGACCTGCAGGCCGAGCCCCTGGTGCATCGCGCCGCCGGTGAGGCGGTCGAGTTCGGGGCGGGAGACCTCCAGCACCGAGATGCCCCGGTCGGCGGCCATGCGCACCGCGTCGGCGACGCGGTCGTCGGCGTCGATGCCCAGCGCGACGTAGAGGGCCGTGGCCGGGATCTGGGCGCGCAGGCACTCCACGACCGGGTTGCGGCCCGCGACGATCTCGTTGGTGGGGCGGTCCTTCGACTTGCTGTCGCGCCGGGCCGCGGCGTTGGCCGCCCGGTGCGCCTTGTGCTTCGGGCGGTCCTCGGCCTTCGGCGTGGGGCCCTTGCCCTCCAAGCCCTTGCGCCGCTGGCCGCCGGAGCCGACGACGGCACCCTTCTTGGTGCCTGGTTTGCGCATCGCGCCCTGGCGCCTGGAATTGCCTGCCACGTCAGTCCTTCACTGTCCACAGCGGACCGCCGGGGGTGTCCTCGACGGCGATGCCCGCGTTGAGCAGGCGGTCTCGAATGGCGTCGGCGAGGGCGAAGTCCTTGTCCGCCCGCGCGCGCTGGCGCTCATCGAGCAGTCCCTCGACCAGCGCGGCGACCGCCGCGCGCAGTCCGGTGTCCTCAGTGGACCGATCGGACCACTTGGCGGACAACGGGTCCAGGCCGAGAATGTCTGTCATCCCGCGCACGGCCGAAGCCGCTTCGCGGGCGGCGGCGTCATCGCCGTCGTCCAGCGCGGTGTTGCCGACGCGCACCGCGTTGTGCACCGCGGCGAGCGCGGCGGGGGTGGCCAGGTCGGCGTCCATCGCCGCGACGAACTCGTCGCTCGGCGCCCCGACCTCGACGCTGCCCGTGCGCTGGGTGATCTTGCGCAGGAAGGACTCGACGCGCTGGTAGGCACGCACCGACTCCTCCAGCGCGGCCTCCGAGTACTCGATCATCGAGCGGTAGTGCGGCCCGACGAGGTAGTAGCGCAGTTCCTGCGGACGCACCCGGCTGATCATCTCCGGGATCGACACCACGTTGCCCAGCGACTTCGACATCTTCTCGCCGCTCATGGTGACCCACGCGTTGTGCATCCAGTAGCGCGCGAAGCCGTCCCCGGCCGCGCGGGACTGGGCCTGCTCGTTCTCGTGGTGCGGGAACACCAGGTCGATGCCGCCGCCGTGGATGTCGAACTCCGGCCCCAAGTACATCGACGCCATCGCCGAGCACTCCAGGTGCCAGCCGGGCCTGCCCGGGCCCCAGGGCGACGGCCACGACGGCTCGCCCGGCTTCGCGCCCTTCCACAGGGTGAAGTCGTGGTGGTCGCGCTTGCCCTCGGCGATCGACTCGCCCTGGTTCCAGTCGTCGAGCTTGTGCCCGGACAGCTCGCCGTAGGCGGGGAACGACGGCACGGAGAAGTAGACGTCGCCCGCCGCCGCGTAGGCGTGGCCCGCGTCGATCAACCGCTGCATGAGGTCGACCATCTGGGTGATGTGGCCGGTCGCGCGCGGCTGGATCGTCGGCGGCTCGCAGCCGAGTTCGCTGTAGGCCGCGTCGAAGGCGCGCTCGTGCGTGGCGGCCCACTCCCACCACGGCCTGCCCGCCTCCGCGGCCTTGGTGATGATCTTGTCTTCGATGTCGGTGACGTTGCGGACCAGCGTGACGTCGTGACCGCGGTGGGCCAGCCAGCGGCGCAGCACGTCGAAGTTGAGGCCGCTGCGCACGTGCCCGATGTGCGGGATCCCCTGCACCGTCGCGCCGCACACGTAGATCGAGGCCGCCCCGGCTTTCAGTGGGGTGAACTCACGCAGGCCACGGGTGGCGCTGTCGAAGATGTGCAGGGACACGGCGTTCTCCTGTGGGGAATTTCAAAGCTTACGGGAAATGGTACGGGCCGTGGTTCTGGCCACCGAGTTCAGGCAGCGAGCCCGTGTGTGCGCAGCGCGGTCAGCAGCGCGTCGTGGCGCTCGTGCGTCGCCTGCGGCTCCACCCGCTCGAACCGACAGCCCAGCGCCGTGGCGCCCGCGTCGGCGGACATGTCGTCGCCGATCATCAGTGCGTGCTCCGGCTCGACGCCGATGCGCTCGCAGGCGGTCTGGAAGATCTTCGCGTCGGGCTTCATGACGCCCTCGACGTAGGACAGGACGTAGGTGTCGACCAGGTCGGCGGCGCCGTGGTGGACGAAGACCGGTTCGATCTCCCACGCGATGTTGCTGACCACCGCGACCGGGACGCCCTCGGCCTTGAGCGCCTTCAGCGCGGCGACGGTGTCGGGGTAGGGCTGCCAGGACTCGGCGTCGCGGATGCGGTCGTACAGCGTCTCGGCCACGCCGGGCCCGATGTCCATGCCCGCGGCCCGCATCGCGGCGAGGTAGACGGTGCGGTGGATGTCGGCGCCGAGGTCGCGGCGGTGCCACGCCGCGCGGTGCTCGGCGGGCAGGTGCTTGGAGGGGCCCGCGGTGAACACGGCGAGCAGTTCGGCCTGCTGGGCCTGCGTCACCTCGCTGCCGTCGGCGTTGCGCAGCCCGCGAACCCACGCGGCACCCAGTTCCAGGCGGAAGAGGGTGCCGGAGAAGTCCAGGAGGACGCCACGCACGGCCACAAGACCAACTTACCGGTTCGGAACGATCAAGGCGGTGGCGATCGCGGCGATGCCCTCGCCGCGACCGGTCAGGCCCAGGCCGTCCGTCGTGGTCCCGGAGACGGAGACGGGCCCGCCGACGGCCTCGGAGAGGACCTGCTGGGCCTCGGCACGGCGCTTGCCGACCTTGGGCTCGTTGCCGATGACCTGCACGGCCGCGTTGCCGACCTGCCAGCCGTCGGCGGCCAGAAGGTCGCGGACGTGGGCCAGCAGGGTGACGCCGGAGGCTCCCGCCCACCGGGGGTCGCCGGTGCCGAAGACCGCGCCGAGGTCGCCTAGGCCCGCGGCGGACAGCAGGGCGTCACACAGCGCGTGGGCGACGACGTCACCGTCGGAGTGCCCCGCGCAGCCGTCGACGCCGTCCCAACGCAGGCCCGCGACCCAGCAGTCGCGGCCAGCCTCGATCGGGTGCACGTCGGTGCCGATGCCGACCCTCACACGCCCTGCTTTCGATCGGAGGATTGTTCAACAGGTGAACGTTCGGATTGTTGAACAACCGCCAGGACGGACTCGGCGATGGCGAGGTCGAACGGCGTTGTGATTTTCATCGCATGCGGGTGGCCGAGGACCGTGGCGACCGGGATGCCCAGCCGCTCGACCAGGCCCGCGTCGTCGGTCGCCGAGTCGGCCAGCGCGTGCGCGGACACCAGGGTCGCGGCGTCGAAGCCCTGCGGGGTCTGGACGATCCGGAGTGCCGAGCGGTCCGGGGTGGCGAGCACGACGCCGCCGGTGTCCACCTGCTTGACCGTGTCGGCCACCGGCAGGACCGGGATCACCGCCCGCGCTCCCGCCTCGACCGCCGCGATGACGGCCCGGATCACGGCGGGCGGGGTGAACGCGCGGGCCGCGTCGTGGACCAGCACGACGCGCGTGTCGGGAATCACGTCGAGGGCGTGGCGCAGGGCGAGGCCGACCGAGGCCGTCCGGTCGGCGCCGCCCGCGATGACGTCGGCGGGCAGCCCCGCGTCGGCCAGCAGCTTGGCTGTGGCGTCGACCAGGGCGGGAGGGGCCGCGACGACGACATGCCGCACGCGGCCCGCGTCGAGCAGGCCGCGCACGGCATGGATGAGCAGAGGTTCCCCGCGGACCTCGACGAGCGCCTTGGGCACGGAGGCGCCGAGACGTTCACCACGCCCGGCGGCGGGCACGAGCGCGACGACGCTCATGCCCGGCTCCGCGGACGCTGGGGATGTCATGCAAGTCTCAATCGGGCTTCCGGGAGTGGCCCGGTCGGACGTGCGGGTCAGACTGTGGCGGTTGCCAGGACCTCGTCGAGCAGGACCTCAGCCTTGTCTTCGTCGGTGCCTTCGGCCAGCGCCAGTTCACTGACCAGTATCTGCCGAGCTTTGGCCAGCATCCGCTTCTCGCCCGCGGACAGACCTCGATCCTTCTCCCGCCGCCAGAGGTCTCGCACCACTTCGGCCACCTTGTTCACGTCGCCGGAGGCGAGCTTCTCGAGGTTGGCCTTGTACCGACGCGACCAGTTGGTCGGCTCCTCGGTGTGGGGAGCGCGCAGGACATCGAAGACGCGGTTGAGGCCCTCTTGACCCACGACATCCCGCACGCCGACGATCTCGGCGTTGTCTGCGGGGACGCGAACCGTGAGGTCACCCTGCGCGACCTTGAGGACGAGGTACTGCTTTTCCTCGCCCTTGATCACGCGGGTCTCGATCGCTTCGATGAGTGCGGCACCGTGGTGCGGGTAGACGACGGTCTCTCCGACCTTGAAAACCATGTGTCCTCTGCCCCTTTCGCTACGGTCATCTTAACACGTGCTGCCTTGTCCACGAGAGGGGAGCGGTGTGGGTCTTCGCAGGTCAGCGGCCACATGATGCGATGGACGGGGGTTGACAAGTGCGAGTGGTCTGTACTCAACCCCTATTTCGGGTGATGGCGATACCGGTCGGAATAGATCCACTGTGGACGTGATTGCGGCGCGCTGTTGATCGGGGTGTCCGACCACACGTGAGCGCGATTCGTTGTCCCGGCTACGCTTCCGCTCGACAGTTGGATAGTCCGCACCAGACGCAGGAGCTCTCGTGAGTCGTGTACAGCAGAACTCGACCGGACGGCTGCGCATCGCCCCGGCCGCGCTGGGACTCAGCCTTGTCGCCGTCCTGGGCGCCGTCGGATGCAGTGCTGGGCAGATCACCCAGACCGATTCCCAATTGCCGGCTGTCAACGGCGCCATGTCGCAGGCGGGCAAGCTCGCCCTGCGCGACGCCGCCCTCGCCTACCCGCACGGCGGCCACTACGCCGCGGGTGCCGACGCCCCGCTCATCCTGACCATCGTCAACTCCGGCGCCGAGGCCGACGAACTGGTCGAGGTCAGCTCGCCGTTCGCCACCGAGGTCGAGCTGGTGGGCGACAAGAACGTGCCGGGCACCGCCGCGCTGGTCGTGGGCACGCCGGGCGAAGAGGCCGAGGCGGAGGCCCACTCGTCGGTCGCCCCGACGCCCACTCCGACGTCGGCGCCCTCCGGCTCGGTGACGCCGTCCGGCACGGCGAACCCGTCCGGCTCGGCGACCCCGTCGAGCGGCGCCCACGGGACGAGTGAGGCGCACCCGACCACGACGGCCGCGCCGACGTCGTCGGCCAAGCCGCAGGTCGGCAAGATCAAGATCGTGCTGGTGGGGCTGAAGGAGAAGCTGTTCCCGGGTCGCATGATTCCGGTCACGTTCGTCTTCGCCAAGTCCGGCTCGGTCACCGTCGAACTCCCGATCGCCTCCCCGAACGCCCCGCGCGGCGACTCCGACCACTGAAACATGGCGTCCCCTTCGGGGCCGAGCGGTGGTGATGGCGTTGCTCCGCGGTTCTGTCGGGGCGGGGCGCTAGCTTGATCGCGTGGCCAAACCGTCCAAGCCGAGTTACCGCTGTGCCGAGTGCGGCCACGGCGTCGCCAAGTGGGTCGGGCGCTGCCCGGAGTGCCAGGCATGGGGCACGCTCTCCGAGGCGGGCGTCCCCCGCGCGGCGCTAGTCAAGATCACCGCGGGGCTGCCCAGCGTGCCCGCGCGGCCGATCGCCGAGGTCGACGTCGAGTCGTCCAGGGCGCGGCGCACTGGCGTGTCGGAGCTGGACCGGGTGCTGGGCGGCGGTCTCGTGCCGGGGGCGGTGGTCCTGCTGGCCGGTGAGCCCGGCGTGGGCAAGTCGACGCTGCTGCTGGAGGTCGCCTACCGCTGGGCCGCGCGCGACGGCGCGCACGGGCCGACGCTGTATGTCACCGGTGAGGAGTCCGCGGGCCAGGTGCGGCTGCGGGCCGAGCGCACCGGCAACGTCCACCAGTCGATGTTCCTGGCCGCGGAGAGCGACGTCTCGGCGCTGCTGGGCCACGTGGACGCGGTGAACCCTGGCCTGCTCGTGGTCGACTCGGTGCAGACGATGGGCTCGCCGGAGGTCGACGGCACCCCCGGTGGCGTCACCCAGGTCCGCGCGGTGACGGCGGCGCTGGTGGCGCTCGCCAAGGAGCGCGGTCTGCCGGTGCTGCTGGTCGGCCACGTCACCAAGGACGGCTCCATCGCGGGCCCCCGCGTGCTGGAGCACCTCGTCGACGTCGTCCTGCACTTCGAGGGCGACCGCCACTCGACGCTGCGGCTGCTGCGCGGGGTGAAGAACCGGTTCGGCGCCGCCGACGAGGTGGGCTGCTTCGAACTGGTCGAGAACGGCATCGTCGGGGTCACCGACCCGTCCGGCCTGTTCCTCAACAAGCGCGACACGGCGGTGGCCGGGACAGCCGTGACGGTCGCCGTCGACGGCAAGCGCCCGATGCTGGGCGAGGTGCAGGCGCTGGTGTCGAAGTCGGCCCTCGGCACGCCCCGGCGCGCGGTGAGCGGCCTCGACTCGTCCCGCATCGCCATGATCCTCGCCGTCCTGGAACGCCGCGGCGGCGTGCGCCTGGGCGACGCGGACGTGTTCGTGGCCACCGTGGGCGGCATGAAGATCACCGAGCCCGCCGCGGACCTGGCCATCGCCCTGTCCGTCGCGACGGCCGCCCGCGACGTGGCGCTGCCCAACGACCTGGTGGTGGTCGGCGAGGTCGGCCTGGCGGGCGAGGTCCGGCGCGTCAGCGGCGTGCGGACGCGCCTGGCCGAGGCGATGCGACTGGGCTTCACCAAGGCGCTGGTCCCGCCGGACTGCGGGGACGTGCCGGACGGGATGCAGGTGCGGGTGGTGCCGGACCTGGGCTCGGCGATGGGCAACCTGCAGGTCCTGCGCCCTTAGGGCCGGACAGGTCCGGGGTCGTGCTCGCCATCGTCACACCCCCACTTGCCCGCAGGGCGCCACAGCGTTCCGTCAGTTCTCCTGGGTGCGTTCCTTCAGGTAGCGCGTGTGGTCGGACTGCTTGCGCACGTCGGTGTCGAAGAACCGCCCCGCGACGCCCTTCGCGTCCGCCTCCAGCAAGCCCAGTTGGGCCACCAGTTCGTCGGCCGCGCTCGTCCCGTTCACCTTCTTCGCCACCGCGAACCACCACGGCAGGTTCAGGTAGGTCTCGACGGCCAAAGGGATGTCCGTGCGGACCAGCCGGGTCACGCCGTGGGTGGCGTCCGCGTCGAGGTCGTCGCGGGCCAACAGTGACCCGAGGACGTCGGCGAGCGCGTCGACGTGCGGTGTCGCCTCGGCGGGCACCCGGGCCGCACGGATCTTGCCCAGCAGGGTGTTGAGGCCCTCCCGCAGCGAGGCGAGGTCGTTGGCCAGGATGATCTTCTCCGGGGGCGCCGCGAGGGCGCCGACCAGATAGAGCGCGACCACGACGACCGGCCACACCCCGCCGACCACGCCGAAGACGTGCAGCAGGACGCCGAGGAGCCCGAGCGCGGACCCGACCAGGTTCTTCGTGGAACCCAGGTACTTACTGATAGCCACGGATCTCCCGGAACACGTCGGAGAGCGCGCCGTCGCGGGCGTCGAACACCCGGCCGCCGGTCGCCGTGGCGACCCGCTCCAATTCGGATTTGTCGCCCTCGCCGAACACCACGCTGAACACGGGAACGCGCTTCAGGTCGGCCTTGCGGGACTGGTGCTTGCGCTCCCACGTGTCGATGTCCGAGCCGTTCGAGTTCTCCCCGTCGGTCATCAGCACGATGGAGGTGAACTTGTCCGGCGACAGGCTCCCGAGCGCGGCGTACGCGGCGTCGAGGCTGTCGTAGATCGCGGTGCCGCCGTTGGCCTTCAGGCCGCGGGCGAACTCGCGGATCCGCTCCAACTCGGCGTCCTGTCCGGTCTCCGGGATGGTGAACGTGGTCGGCTGCCCGGGCCCGGAGTTGAACGGCAGCAGCGTGACCTCCTCGCGGCCGCGGAACTTGCGGTAGCGGCCGACCAGGTCGTCGCTCGCGCCGGTCAGGCCGGTGACCGCGGCCCGCAGCGCCTCGATGCGGTCGCCGCTCATCGAGCCGGACGTGTCGAGGACGTAGAGGGTGCGCGACGGCTTGCGGATCTGGTCGAAGTAGGCCGACAGCAGCGCGTCGAACGCCTCCTGCTTGGCCGGGAACGGCAGCTCCACGAGGCTCTGCTGCCCGAACTCGCCGCTCAGCGCCACGCCCGGCACAACCGGGCGCCGCTTCGACGACTCCATGATCGACTTCTGCGCGTCGGCGCCGCGCAGGTAGTCGCCGAGCTTCTGGTGGTCGCCGCGGGCGGCGTCGTTGGCCGAGGCCAGCAGGGTCAGCGGATAGTCGGCGGTGACCACGCCGTCGGTCGGGTAGATCAGCTTGAGCTTCTCCGGCAGCTGCGTGTTGAGCGTCAGCAGGACCGACTCGTAGTTGATCAGGCCGTCGATCTTCTCGCCGGGGTCGCCGCCGGTCGCGCGCCGCTGGTATGCCTCCGACAGCCAGCCCGACGAGCCCGCGCTCATCGCCTGCGCGGTGAAGAACTTCTTCAGGTCGGGGGTGACCTTGGCGATCTGGTCGGCGCTGATCGCGCTGCCCGTCCCGGCGAGCGCGGACGCCACGCCGACCAGCGCGGAGAAGCCGGAGTTGGACGACGACGGGTCGGTCATGCCGTAGCTGAACGACTTCGTGCCCGCGGCGGTGGCGATGTCGGCCCACGTCACCGGCTTGTCGGCCCAGCCGAGCGCCTTCGCCTTGGACTCGGCGATGCCGAGCACGACCGGCGAGGCCATGATCTTGGTCTGGTTGCCGAGTCTGCGCCCGGCTTCCGGCAGTGCTTCGAGGTAGCGGTTGCTGGAGAACCAGACCGCGTCGTACCGGCTGTCGACCGACCCGCTCGCAAGCGCTTGCGCGCCTTCGATCGTCCCCGAGAAGGTGAACTCGACCCGGACGCCGGTGGTCTCGGCGGCCTTGTCCAGCACGGGTTTGAGGTCGGCCAGTTCACTGCCCGCGAGGATGCGCAGCTTCCCCGGCTCGGCCGGGCTGATCGGGTTGCCCTCGTTCTCCGAACACGCGGTAAGGGCCAACGCCAGCGCGACAACCGCGGCGAGCTTCCTCATAAGTCCCCCTCATGCGACCGGCTCAGCCGGCTCTCAGCGCGGCGCAGTTCCTCCGACAGGGCGGAAACCGTTGTCGCCATGGCGGTCGTGGCGCTCGCGCGGTAGTCGTCGATGGCGTCGATGGCCTGGTAGATCTGGTCGAAGGACTCGCGGATCGCCGCGACGCCGACCGCCGGGTCGGCGCTCAGCTCGCGGATCTCGTCGCCCTGCAAGGAAATGAGCTGACCGTTGGCGCGGATGAGGCCGTCGGTGACGTCTCGGATCGCGTTGACCTCGTCGATCACCTCGCGCTGGTCGGCCAGCGCCGCGCTGATCACCAGCGCGACCTTGAGCGCGGCGACCGTGGTCGTGGCGGCCCGCTCGACGCCGCGGATCAGCTCGTCGTTGTTGCGGCGCACCAGGTCCAGCGCGAGATAGCCCTGCGCGCACACGGCTAGCTGGGTCAGGATGTCCTGGTGGCGCTGCCGGATCGGGTGCAGCGCGTCGGCCCGCAGCGCCTTGGCTCGCTCGGGGTCGGCGAAGTCGAGCACGCCCGCCTGGCGGTCGACGGCGGTGTCGACGGCCTCGGCGAGCAGCGCGGCCTCCGACAGCTTCGTCATGTTCTCCCACAGCCGCGCGCGTTCGCCCTTGATCGCGGCGTTGTCGCGCCGCAGTTGGTCTTGGCGCGTGCGCAGTTGGAGGACGAGCTGGTTGACCGGGGTGTTCGCGGCGCGGTAGCGGTCGAGGAGGCGTTTCGCGTCGTTGCCGAACGGGATGACGCCGAGCAGCTTGCGGCGCGTGGTCGGCAGGCCGCTCGGGTCGAGCTCGACGACGGTGCGGCGCAGCTCGACCATCGTCGTGGTGACCGCGGTGGACGAGTCGGTCTTCATCGACCGGTCGAGCAGCGTCGAGGCGATCGACGCCGCCACCCGCATATCGGACTCGCCGACGGCCAGCACACCATCGATCTTGTCGGCGAAGTCGGGCGAGCGCGGGTCGAGGGCGACGAGGTCGCCGGTGAACCTCTCGGCGCGGTCGGCGGCGGACGCGCGGGCCTCGTCGGTGAGCGGGATGAGCCCGGCGGCGCGCTCGACCGGCACCGGTTCGACCGGGTCCGGTGGGGTGAGGATCATCCGTACTGCTTCCCGATCGCGTCGAGCAGCCGCTCCAGCGTCTCGAACGACGGCGGCTCGACGACGTCGATCAGGTCGGCGGGGGCGCGGTCGCCGACGACGTCGCGGAAGTACTTGGGGTCATTGGTGCGGAAGCCCAGCTCCGCGGCGAGCTTGGCCAGCTCGGGGTCGCTGGTGAGCAGCTTGCCGACCTGGTCACCGTGGTCTTTCAAGGGGATCAGGGTGTGCTTGGACAGCACGGTCGGGGATGGGTAGAGCAGTCGCCTGCCGCCTTGGATCGACCCGTCGCCGCGCGTCTGGCGGTCGAGGAACTGCGACTCGTAGATGACCACCATGGGCGACTTGCCCATGCCCGCGGACAGGTAGTCCTCGAAGGGCGCCTCGGTGCTGTTCTGCGCGTAGCCCTGGTCGAGGAACAGCTTCGACATCGCGGGCAGCACGGCGGCCTCGGCGGCCGGACTGCTGACGACGGCGTTGCCGTTGGCCACGAACGAGACGGCCGAGAGGTACATCGCCGCGGAGTTGGAGTTGCGCGGGTCGGTGGTCGTGAGCAGCACGTTCTTGCGCGCGGGGTAGGCGGTGTTGCCGGGGAGCTGGTCCCAGCGGGTGCCCGCCGCGGTGAGCTCGAGGTACTTGGCGAGGTCGAGCACCTGGTACTCGCCCGCCTGCTTGACGGACCCCTGCTTGGCCAGCAGGTCGACGATAGGGTCGAACGTCGCGATCGCCATGGGCGAGTGGAACGGCGTGTAAACCGTGGTGATCTTCTTGTCCTGCTGGATCTTCTGCGCCGCGGGCGCCGACGACGGGAACGCGAAGTCGTACTTGCCGAGATCGACCGACGTGGCGATCTGCCGCGACCCGGCGGGGTCGACCTGCACGGTGAGCCCGTGCTTGGCGAAGGCGTCGATCACCCGCTTGTCGTTGAAGAAGGCCACCTTCTCCGAGCCGATGACGCCCTTGACCACGGTCTTCCCGTCGGCGGTGGCGTTCTCGTCGCCACTCCCGCGCACGATCAGGACCACCACGGCGACTAACAGGACAACTGCCAAGCCGATGCTCAGCTGACGCTTCATGCGACCCCCTCCAGATGGCCTGATTTTCGCGGCCCCACCAGGAGTTGGACGCCGAAATTCACCGATCGGCGGTGAACATCGGATGAACGGTCAGCGTTGGGTCTGTGGGTGTTCGAGGGGTGTTCCTGGACTCCAGGAATGTCGACGGCCCCCGACGGGCCGTCGACATCCCCGGCTGGTCCTTACGGCCGTCCTAAGCGGACAGCAGCTGCGCGCACCTGATCAGGCCCAGGTGTGAGTACGCCTGCGGGTGGTTGCCCAGCGAGCGTTCCGCGATCGGGTCGTACTCCTCCGGCAGCAGGCCCGTCGGCCCCGCCGCGTCCACGATCTGGGCGAACAGGTCCTCCGCCTCAGGCCGTCGACCCGTCAGCAGATAAGCCTCGATCATCCACGCCGCGCACAGGTGGAAGCCGCCCTCGTCGCCGGGGAGGCCGTCGTCGCGGTGGTAGCGGTAGACGGTCGAGCCGGACCTCAGCTCGGCCTCGATCGCGGTCACCGTGGACTGGAAGCGCTGGTCGGTCGGGTCGATCAGGCCGACCATGCCGATCAGCAGCGTCGCCGCGTCGAGGTCGGTGCCGTCGTAGGCCGTGGTGAAGGACTTGACCTCGTCGTTCCAGCCCTTGGTCAGGACGTCGTTGGCGATCTCGTCGCGCAGCAGGGTCCAGCTGGGCTCCGGCTCGCGCCCGTAGGTCGAGGCGAGCGACAGTGCGCGGTCGATCGTCAGCCAGCACATGACCTTCGAGTACACGTGGTGGCGCGGACGGTGCCGCTCCTCCCAGATGCCGTGGTCCGGCTCGTGCCAGCGCCGCGTGACCGCTTCGGCCATCGCGCACACCATGCGCCAGTCGTCGTCGGTCAGGCTGCCTCGGGCCGCCGACAGGGCGACCACCAGGTCCACGACCGGGCCGAACACGTCGAGCTGGACCTGCTGGTTGGCGAGGTTGCCGACGCGGACCGGGCGCGAACCCGCGTACCCGGGCAGGGTGTCGATCACGGCCTCGGGGCCGAGCGTGGTGCCCGCGATCGTGTAGAGCGGGTGCAGCCGCTCCGGGCCGGGCAGCGTGGCCAGCACGCCGTGCACCCAGCCGAGGAACGCCTCGGCCTCGGCCGTGGAACCCAGTGACACCAACGCCTTCGCCGTCATCGACGCGTCGCGGAGCCAGCAGTAGCGGTAGTCCCAGTTGCGGATTCCGCCGATCTCCTCCGGCAGCGACGTCGTCGCGGCGGCCATGATCGCGCCGGTCTCGCTGTGGCACAGGCCGCGCAGGGTGAGCGCGGAACGCGCCACCAGGTCCTTCTCGACCGGCGGCAGCACGAGCGTGTCCAGCCACTCCGACCAGTACGCACCCGCGCGCGCCTTGCGGTCGGCCTCGACGGTCGAGTGCGGGGTGAGGTCGTTGGTGCCGCAGCGCAGCTCGAACACGACCGGGCCGTTCTCCGGGTGGATCACCGCGCGGGCCGAGTCGTGCATCCCGTCGGAGGTGATCTCCCACTTGACCCCGGGCGCCAGCAGGGCGATCGGGTCGGAGACCCCGCGCACCAGCAGGCCGTTGCCCTGCTCGACCAGCCGGACCTGCACCTGCCCGAACTCCGGCCGCGGCGCGAACTCCACGACCGCGGGCGACGTGCCGGACACGACGCGGGTCAGGTCGGTGCGGTGGGCGAGGGCGCCGTGGTCGAGGTAGTCGGTGACCAGCAGGCCCGCCCACCGCGTCTCGACGGTCATCGTGCCGGGCAGGTACCGCTGGCCCAGCGGCAGACCGCCGCGTTCCGGCGAGATGGAGAAGTGACCGGCCGCCGCGCCGCCGAGCAGGTCGGCGAACACCGCCGCCGAGTCCGGCTCGGGGTGGCACATCCAGGTCAGCCGGGCGTCCGGGGTGACCAGCGCGACCGAGCGCTCGTTCGACAGCATCGACAGCCGCTCGATCGGCGTGGCCTGCTCGCCGTAGAGCCAGTTGCGGCGCTCCTCCAGGATGAACGCGAGCACCGTCGCGACGTCCACCGGATCGGCGATCCGGTACCCCGCAAGGCTTTCACCGTCGCCGACCTTGATCCCCACGTCGGGGCCGGACAGCCGGGCGAAGGCCTTCTCGTCGGTCACGTCGTCGCCGACGAAGACCGCGGCCGTCGCGCTGACCTGGTGGCGCAGCACGTCGAGGGCGTGGCCCTTGTCGGTGTGGATCACCGCGAGCTCGACGACGGCCTTGCCCTCGGTGACCTGGACACCCTCCCAGGTGCACGGGCCGGACCGGACGGCTTCGAGCACGCGCGCGCCGACCTCGGCCTCCGCGCGGCGCACGTGCACCGCGATGCTGGCGGGCTTGACCTCCAGGTGCACACCCGGCGCGCCCTCGATCAGCTGCTCCAACTCCTGCTCGATCCGCAGGTGCAGCGAACGCGCCTGCTCGTCGAGGGCGTGGACGAAGCCCACGTCGAACTCCGAGCCGTGGCTGCCGACGAGGTGCACCTCCGACGGCAGCCGCGACAGGGTCGCGAGGTCGCGCAGCGCGCGGCCGGAGATGACCGCGGTCGTCGTCTCGTGCAGCCCGGCCAGTGACCGCAGCGCGCCCACCGACTCGGAGTGCGGCCTGGCTTGCTCGGGGTCCTCGACGATGGGCGCGAGGGTGCCGTCGTAATCGCAGGCGACCAGCAGTCGGGGGGTCCTGGCGATCTGCACGATGGCTCGGCGCAGGTCGGCGGGAAGGGACTCGGCGGTCAACGCCTTCTCCTCGTGGCCTGAAGGGGCTAAGGACTGTGCTCGGGGTTCAGCGCGTCGAGGAACGAACGCGCCCACCGGTCGACGTCGTGGGTCAGCACCTGACGCCTTAGAGCGCGCATCCTACGGCGGCCCTCTGCTGGATCGATCGTGAGGGCCGCATGCATGGCGTTCTTGACACCGTCAAGATCGTGGGGATTCACCAGGAAGGCACTTGTCAGCTCCGCGGCGGCTCCCGCGAACTCAGACAGCACCAGCGCGCCGCCGAGGTCATGGCGGCAGGCGACGTACTCCTTGGCGACGAGGTTCATGCCGTCGCGGACCGGCGTCACGAGCATGACGTCGGCTGCGGAGAAGAACGCGGTCAGCTCGGCGCGGTCGACCGACTGGTGCAGGTAGTGCACGACCGGGCGGCCGACCCTGGCGAACTCGCCGTTGATCCGGCTGACGACCTGCTCGATGTCGCTGCGCATCCGCTGGTAGTGCTCGACGCGTTCGCGGCTGGGCGTGGCGAGCTGGATCATCGCCACGTCCGCCGGGTCGACGCGGCCCTCCGACAGCAGCTCCTGCAGTGCGTAGAGGCGCAGGTCGATGCCCTTGGTGTAGTCGAGGCGGTCGACGCCGAGCAGGACCTTCTTCGGGTTGCCCAGGTCGGAGCGGATCTGCTGGGTCCTGGCGACGGTCTCGCGCTTGCGGGACAGCGCGTCGAGGCCGTTGGAGTCGATCGAGATGGGGAACGCGCCGACGCGGACCGCGCGGTCGCCGACCTGGATGACACCGGGCCGTGTCCGCACGCCGACGGCGCCGCGGGTCGGTTCGAGGCCGAGCAGCCTGCGGGCCAGCCAGAGGAAGTTCTGCGCGCCGCCGGGCCGGTGGAAGCCGACGAGGTCGGCGCCCAGCAGGCCGCGCACGATCTCGGCGCGCCAGGGGAGCTGCATGAACAGCTCGGTTGGCGGGAACGGGATGTGCAGGAAGAAGCCGATCCGCAGGTCAGGGCGCTGTTCGCGGAGCAGCGCGGGCGCCAGTTGGAGCTGGTAGTCCTGGATCCACACCGTCGCGTTCGGGGCGGCGACCTTGGCGCACGCGTCGGCGAAGCGGTGGTTGACCTTGACGTAGCTGTCCCACCAGCCGCGGTCGAACACGGGTGGGGCGACGACGTCGTGGTAGAGCGGCCACAGGGTGGCGTTGGAGAAGCCCTCGTAGTAGTCGCGCACCTCGTCGTGGGTGAGCGAGACGGGGTGCAGCCGCAGCCCGTCCTCGGTGAACTCGTCCACCTCGACGTCGGCGACGCCGGGCCAGCCGACCCAGGCGCCAGTGTGGCTGCGCAGGAACGGGGCGAGCGCGGTGACGAGCCCGCCGGGGCTGTGCTTCCAGCGTTGCGTGCCGTCGGGCAGTCGCTCCAGGTCGACCGGCAGTCGGTTGGCCGCGACGATAAAATCGGCGCCATTGTTGCTGCTCACGCGGGGCGTGCCTCCTCGGAACAGATACGGTGCATCTGAGGTTAGTCACTCCGCGCGCGCCCCGCGTGATGCGAATGTCTATGGCTCGGTGTGATGTTCATTGGGTCGCAACGGCCCGGCCAACCGGGGACCCTGGAAACGCCGTTCCAGTCTGCCGAGCCCAGTGCGGACCGGGTGGGCCAGGTATTCGCCGAGCACCACGCCCGCTGCCAGCGCCAACGCCACGGCGGCGGCGATCATGAGCGTGGACAGCCCGCTCGTCGTGCGGATGATGGCGAGCTCGTAGAGCGCCCGGTAGGTCGTGAGGCCGGGGAGCAGCGGCACCATCCCTGAGACGGCGACCACAAGCGGCGGCATCCGCAGTCTGCGGGAGATGACGCCACCGGCGAACCCGACGACGACAGCGGCCCCCGCCGAGGCGACGATCGGGCCCGCGCCCGCCAGGATGAGGCCGCCGTAGCCCGCGGTGCCGACGCCGCCCGCGATGGCGGCGACGAAGACAGCTCGCGGGGTCGCGTAGGAGGCGAGCGCGAAGAACCCGGACGCGGCGGCCCCCGCGAGGGTCTGGATGGGGAGCCTGAGCGCGGACGGCGGGAGCGGGTCGGCGAGGGGCGCCTCGGGCATCCCGAGCGCGGTCGCGATGTTCAGCGCGCCGACGACACCCGCGATGAGGCCCGCGGTCATCAGCGAGACCTCCATCGTGCGTCCAGCGGCGGTGACGTTGAACCCGGTAATGGCGTCCTGGACGGTCGAGACGACGGTCAGCCCGGACAGGAGCACGGTGATGGCGGCGGCGACGAGGACGGTGGGTTTCACGTCGGGGAACGTCCCGCTGGCCAGGAGCGCGAGGGCGGCCCCGGTGGCCAGCGCGCCGCCGACGACCTGCTGGAAGAAGAAGGGGAGGGCGCGCCGGTTGAGGACGCGGCCGACCCGGTCGATGACGGCGGTGATCACGGCCGCGAAGAGGGCCATCAGGGCGGCCCCACCGATGAAGATCGTCACGGCGGCGGCCAGAGCGGCGTAGGAGAAGGTGGCCAGCCAGCGAGGGTAGGGGTGCTTGGCCTCGGTGATCCGACTCAGTTCCGTCTGCGCTTCCTCGACCGGCGTCTTCCCGCTGGTGATCCGGTTGACGAGCGTCTCGACGGCGGCCAGGCGCGTGTAGTCGAGGCTGCGTGACTGGACGACGCGCAGGGACGTGACGGGGGAGAGCTCGGTGCCACGGTGACAGGCGACGGTGATGGAGGTGAAGATGACGTCGACTTCACAATGCGGCAGCCCGTAGGCGTTGGCCACGGCGATGATCGTGGCCGTGACGTCGGCGGCGCCCGCCCCGGAGGACATCTGCACCTCGCCGATGCGGAGTGCCAGGTCGAGGACGAAATGAACGGTGCGTTCGTCGGGTAGGGCTGGCCCCTGCTCCTTCGTTTGTGGATCTTGCTCGGGTGGCTGGCGCTTGAACCGCACGTGATCGACCTCCTGGGGCCCACGGTGGTCGAGCAAGGGGCCGACCGCAAGCGGGTCGACTGTCGGCTTAGGATTGGGCTCACGTGGTCGCCATGCCGGTGTAGCTCAATTGGCAGAGCACTCGCCTTGTAAGCGAAAGGTTAGGGGTTCAAGTCCCCTCACCGGCTCCACGGCCTACCTGCGGAAACTCCGATTTCAAGATCGTCTCTACTGGGCGATGACTGCGGAGATGACTGCAAGGTTGCTACGCTCGGCTCATGGCACGGGCCAAAGACGACATGTCGCAGATCCGGCAGCGAGGCAACTCGTTGCAGGTGAGCGTGCTCGCGGGCACCGACCCGCTCACCGGCAAGCGCCTCTACCTGTCGGCTTCAACGACGGATCTCGCTGAGGCCAAACGGATCCGGACCAAGTTCCGCGCCCAGGTCGCCGAGCAGCGCAACGCGCGGACCAAGGCGACATTCCAATTCGTGATCGAAGAGTGGCTCAAGGTCCACGACATCGAGGAGACCACGCGGCAGGGATACGAGCTGTACCTGCGGCTCCACATCGGTCCCGCGCTTGGCGACCAGCCGGTGAGCAAGATCAGCGCACGCGTGCTCGAACAGTTCTACGCCCAGCTGCGAAAGTGCAGCCGCCGCTGCGGCGGTCGCCCACAGATCGACCACCGGGTTGACGGTCCTCACGAGTGCCGCACGATCAAGCACTGGCGTCCTCGCGGTCGTATGCCCGCGGCGGGCTATCCCCCGCACGACTGCGGCGAGAAGGCTTGCAAGGTCACCGAGTGCGCACCGCACAAGTGCAAGCCGCTGTCGAACTCGACGATCCTGAAGATTCACTTCGTGATCCAGGGCGCCCTGGCCGCCGCGGTGCGGTGGGAGTGGATCGCGAGCAACCCCGCCGAGGTCGCCAAGAAGCCCGAGCAGCCCACCCCGAAGCCGAACCCGCCCACGTCCGAGCAGGCCGCGCAGATCATCGCCGCGGCCTGGGAGCGGAGCGAGGACTGGGGAACTCTCGTGTGGCTCGTGATGGTCACCGGCATCCGCCGCGCCGAGCTGCTCGCGCTTCGCTGGCGGCACGTCGACTTGGTGGCGGGGAAGGTGACGGTTAAGCGGAACTACGTTCGTGCCCGCGGGGTCGCGTACGAGAAGGACACCAAGACCCACCAAGAGCGCGCGCTGTCGCTCGACCCAGCGACGGTCGAGGTCCTCAGGGAACACCGGCAGCGCTACGAAGACTTGGTCAAGAAGCTGAACGTCGAGCCGACGGACGAGGCGTTCCTGTTCTCCTACGAACCCACCCGGGACCGGCCGTACGACCCGAGCGCCGTCAGCCACCGTTACGCCGACATGTGCGCCGCCCTAGGCATCGACAGCCACCTGCACGCGCTGCGGCACTACTCCGCAACCGAATTGCTCACGGCCGGAATCGACCTCCGAACGGTCGCGGGACGACTTGGTCACGGTGGTGGAGGCGCCACGACGTTGCGGGTTTACGCGGCGTGGGTCGGCGAGTCTGATCGCCGTGCCGCCGAGCTCCTGGGCGGGCGCATGCAGCGTCGAAAGCCCGCCGCCGGATAGGCAAGGTCTGGCTGAGAAGACCGTCCTCTCAGCCAGACCTCGACACTGTGGACGATTAGCGGGTATCGGTGAATACGGCGCCGATGCCTATCGCCATCAAGGCAAGTCCTGCCAGGAGCCACCACGAGCCCCAAGTGCCGTAGACCACGACGAACCCAATGAGAGCCATGATGGCCCCGCCGCCCTTGACGGCGTTGTCTTCCTGCCGTTGGTACTCGGCCCTTGCGTATTCGGCAGCGAGTGCGCGCCTGCGCTCTGCGGCCTCTTCCAGGTCAAGGAGCTGGTTGGTGTCCCGCTCGATTCGTGACTGCAGGCGTTGGTAGGCGGTGGTGTCAGGATCGAGTGAACTTAGTAGCTGGCTGTCGTCCTGGAGTTTGGTACGCATCGTGTGCAGGTTGGCGGCTGTAGTGTTCAACCGATCCGCAGTGATGTGGTCCTCCGCATGCCGAGCGTGTGTTGGCGTAGTCGAGAACGAGAGGTTCTTCGTGAAGATTCCCCATGGACCAGATTTCACTCGAACGGAGTCATTCGTTCGGAATTTGGAATCCGCCCGGCGAGCCGATCTTGACTGACTCGACAAGACCAGTTGGTGAGCCATCCGGTACCGAACCGATCGCCGTTCCCGCTAACGTCGCCGCCGCCGTAGTCGACCGCTGGGGCGATGTGGGTGAGCGGTGGCTACGTGAGGTCGTCGCCGAGTTCGTCGATCTGTCGCACGGGGCTACGGTCCGCGAGGTTTTTCATGCCAGGTATGGGTTTGTCGTCGAGGTTGTGATCGATGACCGGTTGTTGGTCATGCGATCTACGCCCGACCCTGATGGGAAATTCCAGGCGCAGGCCGCGCGCGGCCTAGCGTCTATCGGCGTCGGCCCCGCGGTGCATGAAGTGCTCACCACCCGTTCAGGCACTTGGACGGTGATGGACAGGGTCGTACCAGGCACGCCAGTACTAAGTCCTCACATTGACCAGCTCGCAGATCTACTCCGGCCGCTGGTTGAGGAAAGGACGGAGGCACACGGTTTGCCGCCGTTGGCCGAGTGGCTCGACGAGCGCCTGGCCGACCATGCCCTGGCTGATCTGCCGCCTGGTGCGGCCCCTGCGCCCGAACGAGAGCGAGTAGCCGCACGGACTTTGCTCTCCGAGATCACCACCGACGACGTGGAAACTCTGTGTCACGGCGATTGCTCATGGGGAAACGTATTGCAGGGACCGTTTGGCCTGGTGCTGATCGACCCGAGAGGCAAGCGAGGCGATGTGGCGTATGACGTTGGTGTCCTTGCGCTCAAACGTGGTTACGACCCACGAGACCTTGGTCGACGAGTGGGAGTCGATCCCGAACGAGCGGAAGCCTGGGCAGTTATCGCCGCTGCCGCGCGCGTCTAGCCTTGCGTGCCAAGGAGTTCGGACATTGAGGTGATGATGGCGTCGGCGCCGCGGGTCTCGAACTCTTCATGCTTGCCGGGCTTGTTCGCGTAGCCGATCACCCCCGTTCCCGCTCGATGGCCAGCGATCAGATCGGAGATGGAATCACCGACCATGACGCAGTCGCTTGCGTCGTCTCCGAGATCGTTGATCGCGCGAGTCAACAGGTATGGGTCTGGCTTGAGTCGCTCAACCTTGCTGTCAGCGCGCGCCGAGATTCCTCTGACGCAGTCGAGCAGGCCGTGTTCCGCGAGGTATGCCCGAACGGCGTTGACCGAGTTGTTGCTCACGACGGTAATGGTGTGACCGCTTGCGACGAGCGAACGGATTGCTTCCTCGGCGCCGGGCGTAGGAGCTGCGCTCTGCGCTGCGCGGACCTCAAGACGTGCGAGTTCCTTCTCGGCTGACTCTGCTTCGGTTGAGCTGACGCGCGCGGCGGCGGCGAGGATGTCGAACGGGTCCGCGGTGTGTTGGTCGTATCCCTGTCCGCCGAGGTGAATTCGGAGCTGGTCGGCTACTTCGCGGTCGGTGAACTTGGCGAACACAGAGCAGATCGGTCCGTCGAAGTCGAGAAGCACGTGAGGCGAGCGTCGGAGTAGTTCAGAAATAGGGATCACAGGTCTAGATCCCTCGCGACCGTGTTCCACACGCTGTCGAACCACATTCGTGACTGCTTGACGTACTGCGACGCCATCGACTCGTCGTCGGACTCAGCCGAGTGTTGGAACAAGATGGCGTCCTTTCCCATGAGGTCCCACATCGCGGTCGGCTCCCCGTCCAGCGTGATCTTGTGCTCCTGAACCGGGTAATAGCCGAAGAAGACTTCGGCATCGTTGATCAGGTACAGCTTGAACATGGGGACCACTGGGCAGGAGCGGATCTGAGCGCCACCGTCCGCGAGTAGGCCGAGGTCGACGAGTTCGGTCACCATGTCGACGATTCCCAGGGTGTGCCGGTGCATGATGCGCGTCGCCCGCGCACGGAACGGTGGGCTGTCCGCGAGGTCGTCGACGCGGACCGGGAGCGTCCAGGGTTGCCGCGGGTCCGGCACCAGGAGGCGGATCGTGACCGACTCAGGCCTGAGACGGCCGTCCCTGATCTTGTCGAGGGGCTCCGTGAGCGCGCCGTGAAGCGTCTCGCCGGAGAATCCGGCGAAGTCCACCGAGACGTTCGGCTGCTCAAACGCCCGCTCTAGGTGACTTCGCAGGTCTACCGGGCGGTGTGTCCGCTCGCGCACGTAGACCCCGCTGCCCTGCCGCGAGACGACGAGCCCTTCCTCGCGCAACAACCGGATGGCCTGCTGGATGGTCATCCGAGCCACTCCGTACCGCTCGGCGAGTTCCGGCCCCGACGGCAGCTTGTCCCCAGGCCCGAACGTCTTGGTGAGGATCGACGCTCGGAGAGCGTTAGCGACCTGCTGATACGGCGGTCGCGGGTCGTCTGGATCAAGTCCCATGCACGAAGACTAGTGCTTCTACCTGCGCCTTGCTAGCCAGCCTAGACAAGCAGTTGACATGGCTAGGCAACCTAGGTCACTATCAACCTGGCTAGGCAACCTAGAAAACCAATCCAGGGGATCACATGACCACGCAGGTTCACTTCCAAAGCGCGGAAGGCCGACCGGCTGTCCGCGAGTCACTCAAGGACGCGGCGCTGCGCAACGCGCTCCGCAAGCGCGAAGCCGGGGTTCCGACCTACACGGTTCCCGAGGCAGCGGCGCTGCTCAGCATTTCCCAGGAGTACCTCTACCGGCTGATACACGGGGGAGGGTTCCCCGCGATCCACATGAAGCGCGGGACGAACCAGGGCCGTTTTGTGGTTCCGGCACTGGCGGTCGAGCGGTTGTTGGCCGAGGCGTCCGCTGGCTCGACCTGCGTCGACGTCGAGGGCTGGACCGCGACGCTTTCGGGCGGTGCGGCATGAGCGCCGAGGTGAGGTTGAAGGCGTCCGGTGTCGGTATCGCGGCCGGGGTCGCCGGGTGGTTCGTGATGCGGTCGCCGTCGTTTGGCGAGGTCACTCGGTACGGCGCGTGGGCGGTTGTCGTCGGTGCAGCGTTGACCGTGTCGGCGATCGTGTGGCGGGCGAGGAACCCTCGCGCTCGGCTGCTGGTCCTGGCCGTGTTGATCGCGACGACCGGGTTCTGGTTGGGCACCGACGTGGTTCCGGCCGGGACACCGGGCCGGGAACTCGGCATGTTGCTGTCGATCGGTGGCGTCCTGGCCGCGGTGTTGGTCGCGGTTTCGTGGTGGTACTCACGGCGTGGGTCTGCCCAGGTGGTGAACCGGTGGTCGCGAAAGTCGCGCCGCAATGACGGTGTCGCCTCCCCGTGGGCGATCCTGCGGACGGCGTCGTGGTTCGCGGTGCGCCGCCGTGCCGGGGTGGTGCGTCCGTCGCTGGCGGAGTTGTCGTGGTGGCGTCGGTGGCGGACCCCGATCCGTCAGTTCGCGACCCCGGTGGCCCGGGTCGGGATCTTCCGGGTGTGGTCGCTGGTCGAGGACGTCACCCTGCGGTTCGGTGGCCCGCGCACCGGCAAGACGGGCGAGTTGGCGTGCCGGATCTTGGACGCGCCGGGCGCGCTGATCGCCACCTCAACGCGCACGGATCTGATCGACGTGACCGGCGCGGTCCGCGCCCAGCTCGGGCCGGTGCACGTGTTCAACCCCTCCGGTGTCGGTGGTCTGGCCTCGACGATCACGTTCAACCCGCTGTCGGGCTGCGAGGACCCCGCGGTCGCGACGTCTCGCGCGGCGGATCTGCTGTCCGGTGTGTCCTCGCCGGGCGCGGGTGGGGGTGACCGGGAGTTCTGGGCGGGGCAGGCCCGCCGCGTCCTCGCGGCGCTGATGTACGCCGCCGCGTTGGGCAAGGGGTCGATGCGTGATGTGCTGGCGTGGGTGGCCGACCCGGACAACGCCGCGCAGGCGGTGTCGCGGAATCTGCGTCGCCAGCCGGACAAGGCGTGGGAGTCCGACGCCCTGCAGTTCCTCTCCACGAACGAGCGCACGCGGTCGTCGATCTGCTCGACGATCATGCCCGCCCTGGGTTGGCTGACCGATGCGACCGCGGCGAAGGCGGCCGAGGACGGCGAGTTCGACGTCGAGGCCCTGCTCGACACCCGGGGCACCGTCTACATGTTGGGTGCCGAGGACGCGCAGACCGCGCCGCTGGTGACCGCGTTGACCGGGCATATCGCCCGCCAGGCCCGCAAGCTGGCGGGGTTCGCGCCGGGTGGTCGGTTGGATCCGCCGTTGACGTTGGCGCTGGATGAGGCCGCTCTGGTGTGTCCGATCCCGCTGGACAACTGGACCGCCGACATGGGCGGTCGCGGGGTGACCATTCACATCGCGTTGCAGTCCCGCGCGCAGTTGCGCGCGAAGTGGGGCGACACGGGCGCGGGGGCGATCATGAACAACGCCGCCACCCTGTTGATCTTCGGTGGGACGCGGGACCACGACGACCTCAACGCCTACTCCGCTCTGACGGGTGAGCGGGACGAGACGGTCGACACCGTCGACGCCGACCGCAACGTCACCTCGACCACCACCCGCCGCGTTCCGGTGCTCTCGCCGGGGCAGATCGCCCAGTTGCCTGCCGGGCACGTGGTGGTGATCCGCCGGGGCATGGCGCCGGCAGTCGGGAAGACGGAGATGGCGTGGAAGCGCCGCGACGTCCGCAAGGCCAAGCGGTCCGCGCGTTGGCATGAGCGGTTGGACCGGTTCGTGGCGTGGCGGGAGCGGGTCGCCGACGCGGTGGCGCCGTGGATGGCCGCCGCTGGCGACCGGGCAGACGAAATGCGCGCCCAGTTCGCCGAGTTCCGCGCCGCCCGCCAGGCCACCCGGGAGACCGACCGCGCCGCCGCCGACGCCGCGCGCACGGTGCAGGCCGAGATCGTCGAGCTGTCGGAGATGGCCGAGCGCGTCGACGCCGAACGGCGGTGGGACCGATGAGCACAAGGTTGACCACCTGTTGGGTGATCACCCCGTGCGATGTGCACCCCGACGACGTCGAGGGTTTCCCGCACAGCCCGAGCCGGGCCGCCGCCGACGTCGTCTTGGCCCAGGCCGCCGCCCGCGGCGCGTTGTCCCCGACGCCCGACCGTTGGGGTGTCGTGGCGCTGCCGTGGTCGTGCTGGACCGCCTTCTGCACCGGGTGCGGTGTCCCGCTGGACAGCGAGGGCGCCAACCAGGTGTGGCACTTCCGGGGTTGGGCCGAGATCGCCGAGACCGCCGCCACCTGCGACTGGCGGGCGGAGCCGATCACCGCCCGGGTGTGGTGCCCGACCTGCACGCTGGCCGCCGAGACGGACGGGCGGTGGGACCGATGACCCGGCCGGTCAAGGCGTTGAGTGTGGCCCGCCCGTGGGCCGGGCTGATCATCGCCGGTCACAAGCCGGTGGAGAACCGCACCTGGTCGACGACCTTCCGGGGCCTGCTGGTGATCCACGCCAGCCAGCGGTGGGACCGCCGCGGCGCGGAGTTCGCCGCCTCGGTCGGCATGTCCACCACCGTCGCCGACTACCCGACCGGCTACCTGGGCAGCGCCACTCTCGCCGGGATGCACCCGGCCGCCGACTGCCCGCCCTGCTCCCGCTGGGCCGACGAGGCGTGCTGGCACTGGCAACTCACCGACCCGCACGCGTTTCCCCAGCCCGTCGCCGGGCCGGGCCGACTCGGTCTGTTCGCCCCGCCCGCCGACGTCCTCGCCGCCCTGATCAACCGGATGGAGGTGCCCCGATGAGCACCGAACACACCCACCCCGAACACGCCAGCACCAGCGCCGTCGCGGGTTTGGCCCGCGAGGTCGAGGCGCTGCGCCGGACGGTGGACCCGCTGCCCGGTCGCACCCGCGAGGTCGGCGACCACGTCACCCGCATCGCCGGTCAGGTCCAGGAGTTGGCGGAGACGGTGGCGCGGAAGAACACGCGGGCGGAGAAGGTCGCCGCCCCGTCGTGGCTGACCCTGCCGTCCGATGTGGACACCGTCGCCGCCGTGTTGAACGACCTGTGCAAGTGGATGAGCACCGTCTACCTGCGTTACGCCGACGCGGCGGCGTCGCTGCCCGCGTGTTGGTTGTGGCACCCCGATGTGGTGGAGGAACTGGTGTGGTTGATGCACGCCTGGATCGCCGCCTACGACGACGACGGCGCCTCCGCCCTCGCCGCTGGCGACTGGCATGACCGCTACCGGCCGGGGGTGGTGCGGCGGATCAAGACCACCGCCGGGACCTGCTCGCTGGAGTCGCACACCGACCCGCACGCGGGGCCGCGGGTGCCGTTGGTGGAGGCCGCCGAGGCGATCGTCGACTGGTGGGGCAGCACCCGCACCGCACATGCCCCGGCGCCGAGCGAGGCGCACCTGCTCGCCGCCGAACCGACGCCGGTGTGGGCGGGTGGTCGGCGATGACCGCGACCCTTCCCGCCCTGCACAACGACGACCGCGCCCGCGGGCAGCGTGGGGTGGAGCGGTTGGCGGCGGTGGTCGATCGGGTCGCCAACCAGCTGGCCGACCACCTGACCGACCGCTGCTGCACGGCGGCGCCGCCGGTGTCGTGGTTGGCGTTGCCCGCCGACTCCGCCCTCGCCGAACGTGTGCTCACCGACCTGTGCGAGTGGATGACCACGGTGTTCCTGCGCTACGCCGACGCCGCCGCGGTGTTGCCGGAGTGCTGGGTGTGGCACCCCGACGTCGTTGAGGAACTGCTGTGGCTGAGCCTGACCTGGCAGGCCGCCCAGCGTGATCTGCCGCTGCTCGCGGAGTGGCACGACCGCTACCGCCCTGGCGTGGTCCGCCGGATCAAGGCCACCGCCGGGACCTGCTCGCTGGAATCGCACACCCGACCTCGTCCAGCGCCGCGCGCGCCGCTGGCCGACGCGGTCGGGGTGATCGCCCACTGGTGGGCCGTCGACCGCACCGCGCCCGCCCCCGAACCCACCGCCGCGCACTACGCAGCCGCCGACACCGTTGGGAGCCCGTCATGACCAACCCTCACCACCTGACCGGCGACCCCGGACTCGACAACGCTGTGGCCCTGTACACCTTCTATGACCCGGCCGCCGAGCAGGAACGCGCCGACCGGGCGCCGAGGTTCCGGGGCCTTCCCGCGCTGCCCGAGGACGTCTCCACCGTGGAGGAGTTGTTCGAGTTCGGGCACTGCAACGCGCTGGCGTTGGCGTTGCACGAGCGGACCGGGTGGCCGATCGTCGGCCTGGTCGGGCAGCGCCACGGCGAGGCCAACCACTATCTGGTGCGCCGCCCCGACGGGCTGCTGGTTGATGTGCGTGGCGCGCGCACCGAGGCCGAGGTCCTGGCCCAGTGGGGCGAGGGCGCCCCCGCCGGGTTCTACACCGTCGAGGACACCGACGCCGCGCAGCTGTGGGCCGAGGCCCACAGCGGCGACATGGAAGACCCCGCCCCCGTCTGGGACGTGGCTCAGGCGGTGACTTCGCATCTGCTTGCCACCCCCGAGTCGGACCACCCCCTGGACCGGGTTTCGCAGCTGGATGTGGAGTTGGCGCGCGCGTTCCCGCAGGTCGCCCCGGAGCAGCGCCACGCCCACCAGCGCGCCGAGGAGTTCCAGGCGACGTTGGCGGAGTGGATCGCCGAGGAGACGGCGACCGGCCGCAACCACGACCCCCACGACCGGACCGGTGCCGGTGAACGGGTGGATCTCGCGGGTCGGGTGTTCGTGCCGCACCTGCTGTCGCTGGCCGAGCCCACGGCCTACTACGCCGAGGCCGGGTGCGCCGACTGCGCCGGTGCCGGGCAGGTCCCCGCCCACCCCGCCGACCCTGACGACGGTCGGGGTGAGCCGGTGTGCGCGTGTGTGGTCGGGGTGCCCGTCGCGCCCGGTGACCCGCACCAGCCGCCGACCCCCGCCGAGATGTGGGCCGAGGTCGACGACATCACCGCGGCTGTGACCCCGGAGGTGGTGTTCGCCGAGGAGATCGACGCGTTCGACTACCGGGAACCCGGGTGGGACGACTACGACGAGATCGACGACGGCGACCCGATCCTCGACGAGGCCGCGCCCGGCGCCGACCAGTGGCGGCCCAGGGTGGCCGAGCCGTGGGCGCCCGCCGACAGCGCCGCCCGCGCCGAACGCGCCGCCGCCCTGGTCGAGGCTCGCCGTGCCGCGGTGGAGGAGGCCGCCCGGCTGCGTATCCCCGGCAAGGTGCTGCTCGACCACTTCACGTTCACCGACACCACCGCCTTCTACGCCAACGTCGATTGCGCCCGCTGCGACGGCGACGGCCTGATCCCCACCACCGACCACGACGACGGCCACGGCGACACCGACACGTGCCCGTGCGTGACCCAGACCAACCCCAGCGAACTGCGCGCCGCCGCCAACCCGGTCGACACCGCGGTCGACGACGCGCTCGACGACGCGGTCGACGACGTGGTTGACGACGATCTGGGGGCGACGTCGTGCCGGTGCTGTGGTGGCGAGTTCCGCCTCCCGGTCGACGAGGACGTGGACCTGTGCACGACGTGCGCGGAGGGGGAGCGCGCGTTCGACGACACCACCGACCGCGTCGTTGATGACCCCGACCAGGTTGACGGGGACTACTTGGATGACGCCTACGTGTTCACCTCCCCTGAGCCCGACAGCCCGTGGGGCAGCTCGACCAGCGTGCCGCCCGACCCGTCCAGCGGGACCGCTGTCGACCCGTGGCGCGCGCCCGCGGCCGAGGCGTGGACCGGTCCCCGGCGCGAGGTCGTCCCGTCGGCCGATCCGGCGCCGTGGGAGGGCGAGCCCCAGTGGCCAGACACCCAGGACATCACCTCCCGCGGCCCGAGCAGGGAGCAGGACCAGTCGAGCCGACTCGACGAGGTCCTGCGCAGCGCCGAGGCCGCGTGCGACCGCATCGACACCGTCCTCGCCGACACCGCCCACACGACCGACCGCGAGCGGCAGACGGCCCGCTGGTGCGCCGAGGACCGCGCCCACGAGACCCACGCGGCTCAGGCCGAGGAGATGGAGATCTAGCGATGAGCACGCCCAACACGGACTCGCGCCGGGAGTGGAAGACGCTGGCCGCCTTGTGGGGGCCGGGGTTCCTGGTGGCCCTGGCCGCCGGCGCGGCGACCGCGCACGGCCTGTTCGAGGTCGCCCTCGCCGCGGGGACGCCGGTGGTGATCGCCTGGCTGTACCCGTTGATCACCGACGGGTTGGCGATGGTCGCCTACGCCGCCACCGCGAAGCTCGACGGGTCCGGCCGCGCCTACGCGTGGGCCGTCGTCGTCTTGGCCGCCGGGCTCTCGGGTCTGGCGCAGGCGGTGTTCCTGGCCGGTGGGGTCGAGGTTGCGCCGCCGGCGCTGCGGTTCGGGGTGGGGGCGTGGCCGGCGGTCGCGGCGGCGATCGTGGCGCACCTGCTGTTCATGCTCGGCCACGCCCGCACCGCGTCCACCGCGCCGGCGTCCACCGTCGCCCCGTCCAGTGCGGTCGAGCCCGCGCGTTCAACCACGCCCGTACAACCGGCCGTCCAGTCCGCTGTTCAGCGGACTGTTCAACCCGCTGCCGAGGCCACCGTTCAACTCCCGGCCGTCGCCGTGGAGCCCGCTCGGGTTGAACAGCCTGCGGCGTCGCCGCGTCCGCGTGTTCAGCCGGTGCCGGTGGAGTCGTCCAGCTCACCGGCCAAGGACCGGGCGCGGGCTGCCGCCCGCAGCCACCACCACCGCCACGGAAGCCTGCCGACCGTCACCGAACTGGTGACCATGGCTCAGGTGTCCCGTGGAACCGCCGGAACCGCCCTCCAGGAGCTTCGGGAAACCCCTGCTGATCTTCACCTGGTTGACGACGAGAACCAGCTCAGGAACTCCTCATGACGAACCTAGTTAAGCCACTCCAGTTGACCAGCAAGAAGCCCAGCATTTGTAGTCAGTCCAGTTTTCAAGCCAAGAACAAGGACCAGAGCAGTAGTACACACCTATGCATCACGATCCTGTGGTGGCGGCCGCTGGCGCGGCCTGCGGAAACGGCTGACGCCGTTTCGGGGCGGTGGTCACCATGTTGACCATCTCAAGTGGACACTCCGCGTCGTATCTGACCGACGCGGTGGCGACGGGTCGGGAGAACTACTACACCGGCGCGGTCGCCGCCGGGGAGCCGCCGGGCCGCTGGTCGGGTCGGGGTGCCGCGGCGCTCGGGTTGACCGGGCTGGTGGACACGCAGGACATGACCGCGCTGTATGAGCGGTTCATCGACCCGCGCGACCCGGGGTTCAAGAACCCGGCCGAGTGGGACGGTGCGTCCACTCTTGGACACGCTGGACGGGCGTACCTGTCGGCGGAGGAGTTGTACGCGGCGGCGTTGGACGCCGAGCCGGACGCCGACGGTGAACGGCGTGAGGAACTTCGGTTGGAGTCGGCTAAACGGGCGCGACGGAACGTGGCGTTTTTGGACGCTACGTTCAGCGTCCAGAAGTCGGTCACTGTCCTGCATGCGGCGTTCGAGGCGCAGCAGGTGGCCGCTGAACGGTTGGCCGCGACCGCGTCCACCGAGACTGAACGGGCGGACGCGTTGGACGCGGCGTCGTCGTGGTCGGCGCACCGCCAAGCGGTGGAGGACGCGATCTGGGCCGGGAACAACGCGGCCCTGGAGTACCTGTCCGACAAGGCCGGGTACTCCCGGGTCGGGCACCACGGCGGTGCCGCGGGCAGGTTCACCGACGCGCACGACTGGACGGTGGCGTCGTTCTTCCAGCACGACTCGCGCGACCACGACCCGCAGCTGCACATCCACAACGCGATCCTCAACCGTGTCCAGGGAGCCGACGGCCAGTGGCGCACCCTCGACGGGCGTGCCCTCTACGCCCACCGCGGCGCCGCGTCGGCGGTGGGGGAGCGCACCACCGAGGAACACCTCGCCAAGGCTCTCGGTGTCCGCTTCGCCACCCGCCCGGACGGCAAGGCCCGCGAGGTCATCGGCGTCGACCAAGCGGTGATGGACCTGTTCAGCTCGCGCAGACGGGCGATCACCAAACGCACCGCCGAGTTGGTCGCCGCGTTCGAGGGCAAGTTCGGGCGCGTCCCGAACTCGCTGGAGCTGGACCGGCTGCAGCGGCAGGCCACGTTCGCCACCCGCCGCGCGAAGTCCCACGACGGCGAGTCCGTCGAGGCCCGGCTGGACCGGTGGGACCGCGAACTGCGCGCCGAGGTCGCCGGCGGGCTGGCCGCCGTCGCCGACGGCGTCCTCGCCCTCGCGATGGACGCCCCCGGGGCCGAGGCGTGGTCACCGGCGGAGGTGATCGAGACCGCGCTCGCCGACGTCCAGGCCAAGAAGGCCGCGTGGACCGCCCCGGACCTCACGCGCGCGATCAGCGACGCCCTGCCCGACCGGTTGGGTGACCTGTCCGGCGCACAGGTCACCGCCCTGCTCGACGGGCTCACCGCCGAGGCGCTCGACCTCGCGGTGCCGCTGGACGCCCAGCGCCCCGGCGAGGTCGACCTGCCCGCCGACCTGCGGCTGGCCAACGGCGGCTCGGTGTATGACGCGCCGGGCCGCAAGCTCTACGCCACCCCCGACCACATCCACACCGAACGCACGTTGGTGGCGTCGGCGACCCGCCGCGGCGCGCCCGCCTTGACCGGCGAGACGGTGGACGCGTTCGTGGACGATTTGGCCGCGCACGGGGTCGAACTCGGGGTGGACCAGGCCGCCGCCGTGCGTGGTGTCCTCACCTCCGGTGCGGCCGTGGAGTCGTTGGTCGGCCCCGCCGGGACCGGCAAGTCGTTCGTGGTCGGTGTCATCGCCAAAGCCTGGACCGACGAGGCCCTGTGGGACGGGCAGCGGCGGCGGGTGATCGGGCTGGCAACCAGCCAGATCGCCACCGAAGTCCTCGCCGGCGAAGGACTCGACGCCCGCAACATCGCCTCCTGGCTCGGCACCCAGCGCCGCCTCGCCCAAGGCCGCCCGTTCGGCGACGACACCGATTGGCGGCTCCGCGCGGGCGATCTGGTCGTGATCGACGAGTCCGCCATGGCCGACACCCCCGCCGTCGCCGAGATCCTCGCCTACGCCGAGCAGGCCGGGGCGAAACCGCTGCTGTCCGGTGACCACCGCCAACTCGCCGCCGTCGGCGCCGCGGGAGCGATGGAGCTGATCGCCGACGCCGGCACCAGCTACGAACTCACCGACGCCCGACGCTTCACCGCCGACTGGGAGAAGGACGCGTCGCTGCGGCTACGGGCCGGGGACGCGACCGTGCTCGCGGAGTATCACCGGCACGGGCGGCTGATCGACGCCGGAACCGTCGCCGACGCCGAAGCCTCCGCCTCCCGCGCGTTCCTCGCCGACACCCTCGCCGGGAAACACTCCCTGCTCATCGTGGACACCAACGAGCAGGCCGCGCGTCTGTCCGGTGAGCTGCGCGCCGAACTCGTCCGACTCGGCAAGGTGGCTGAACATGGTGTGCCGCTGGGACTGCAGGGCACCTTCGCCGGGGTCGGCGACACCGTCCAGGCCCGCCGCAACGGCTGGCACCTCATCGGCCACGACGGCAACCGCCGCGCCCCACTCAACCGCGAGATGTACACCGTGGTCGAGACCCGCCCGGACGGGTCGATGGTCGTCGACCACCAAGGCGAGCGGATCACCCTGCCCGCCGACTACGTCGCCGAACACCTCGCCCTCGGCTACGCCTCCACGGTCAACGCCGACCAAGGGCTGACCGTCGACACCAGCCACCCCGTGATCACACCGGCCACCAGCGCCGAAGCCCAGTACGTGATGCTCACCCGCGGCCGACACACCAACACCGCCCACGTCGCCACCCGCACCGTCCCCGACGACGCGCCTGACTCCAACGACGTCATGCACCGCAGCGCCGCCGCCGTCCTCGCCATGACCCTCGAAGCCGCCGACCCCGCCAAGTCCGCGCTCGCCACCGCCGTCGAGTCCGCCGAGGCCATGGACTCCGTGCGCACACCGGCCGAACTACTGGCCGACGCCGTCGACCTGGCCACCGCCGGACGCACCACCCGCTGGCTCGACGACCTCACCGACGCAGGGCACCTCACCGTCAACCAGCGGCAGCGCCTCGCCGCCGAAGACGCCGGACCCACCCTGTCCCGGCTGCTGCGCCGCGCCGAACTCGCCGGACACGACCCCCGCCAAGTCCTGCACGACGCGGTCACCTCCCGCCCGCTGGCCGGGGCCCGCCAACTCGCCAACGTGCTGCACCACCGCATCACCGACACCGTCCCGTTGGACCCGCAAGGCGACAGCTACACCGACTGGACACCGCGGGTCGACGACCCCGAATGGCAGCGCTACCTCGACACCCTCGCCGCCCGCGCCGACGCGCGCCGCCACGAACTCGGCGAACACACCGCCCAGCAGTGTCCACAGTGGGCGGTCGAGGCGTTCGGGCCGATCCCCGAAGATGTGGCGGGGCGGCGCGAGTGGGTCGTTAGGGCGGGCGTCGTCGCCGCGCACCGTGAGTTGTCGGGCCACGTCGATGACGTCGAGGCACTCGGTGCCGCCCCGAAACCGGGCCAGGTCGAGGCGTACGCGTCGTGGCGGGCGGCGTGGCGGGCGCTCGACCGGCCCGAGGTCGACCGCGACGAACTGGAGATGAGCGACGGCCAACTCCACATGCGCGTGCGCGCCTACCAGCGCGAAACCACCTGGGCACCCAAGTACGTCGGCGAGGAACTCGCCGGAACCCGCCAAACCGCCCAACAACACCGCCACACCGCCGAACTCCGCCGCGCCGAAGCACAAGCCGCCACCGACGAAGCCGAACGGCAGCGACTCGAAACCGAAGCCGCCGACGCCGACGCGTTGGCCACGATGCTCAACGGCCGGGCCGCGTTGCTCGCCGACGCCGACGACGCGCGGGCAACGTGGTTCGCCCACACCGCCGAGACCCGCGCCGCACACGACCGCGCCAAGGCCGAACTCTCCGCCCGCCGCGCCGCCGACGGCTACGACGACGAGCCGGTCACCGCCGACGAATGGCTCGCCGCCCACCAGCAGGCGACCGCGGCCGAGGACGTCGACCGTGCGGTGGTCGACGAGGTCGACCTGGTCGACGTCAACCGGCAGCGCGCGAACGAGTTGACCGAGGTCGAGCCGATTCCGCACGTTGACGCCGCCGAGATCGCAGTCGAGGACATCCGGGTCGCCGCCGAGACCGAACCGCCCGTCGTCGAGTCCGACGTCGTGCGCGTGCCCAGCGCCGACGAGACAGCCGAGACGATCGCCCGCGCCCAGCGCGCACTCGCCGAGATCCACGCCCGCCACGAGGCCGACGCCCAGCGCGCCGCCGACGAAGCCCGCGCCGAGCAACTCGCCCGGTGGGCCGTCGACGACGCCGCCAACGCGGCTGCCGAGGCGAGCAACGACGACGTGCTCGAACGCGGCGGCACCTGGTGAACCCGATGTCCGATCGACCCGCGCGCCACCGCTTAGGGCCGCGCGGGTCAGTCGGGCAGAAAGGGCGCGTTCGCGACCATGCGCAGATACGGGAGGTCGTCGAGTTCGGCCGAGCGGGTCGGCGCCCCGGACACCCGCAGAACCCAGGCGTGACGCGCGGGCCGGTCGGGGTGCGCCGCCGCGCACGGCACGCACGACACGACGACCAGGCCGCCGTGCTCGACGGCCCGATAGCCCTCCTGGCCGACCTGATGCTCACCGCTTCGGCAGGTCGCCGGGAACACGCTCACCCGGTTGCCCAAGCCGTCCCCTCGATACACCACATCCCCGTGCGGAGTGATCACATTGTCGCTGGTCTCAGCCCTGCCGCCCATGCCGGAAGCATAACCCGTAATCGCACATATGTTCGACTTGAGGCTATGGTGTCGCAGGCTCGCGGCAACCGGGCCGACGGGGATGGTCGACCCGCCGACGAGCCGCGCGAACTCCGGCGGGCGCGCCTCGAACCCGCGCTCGCCGGAGTCATCAGCTCCGCCGAGTTTCCGTGTGCCCGCTCAGCCCGCGGCCGGGACGTCGATCGGTGGGACGCCGGAACGGCGCCACACCCAGTTCAGCGTCGCCACCACCGCCTCGATCCACCCGGGCCGGTTCGCCACCCACTCGGGCACCGGGCGGCGCATTGCCAGCAGCTCCGCCGCCAAACATTCCTCGACGATCAGCTCCTCATGCGCCGAAGCGGACCGTTCAGTCACCGGCGAAGACTGGACATACCAGCGGCCAGTCGCCGGCCGCACCGTCGCGTTGGCGATCCATCGGCAGGTCATCACCACACCAGCGAGGCGCCAATCGCGCGGATGCGCTTCGGACTCGCGCTCAGCGGCGAGCCAGACCCGCGCGAACTCCACGCGCGGCACCCGCAGGTTGCCACGGGGGATGTTGTCGAAGTCCGCGCCGGACAGCTCCATGGTTCCGATGGTCGCACAGCGCACCGACAAGTGTTGTCCGCCAACGGGTAGGGATGGCCCTCCCTCTGCGGGAGGGGGACGGTGCCGGCCTGCGGCCGGCGCTTCTCCTTCTACAACGCGGCAAACGTAGCTCATCGCCTTGGTGGGGGCACACAAGTCCGGCTACCACGACGCCACCTCACCGGCAAGGGGTCCAAAAGATCTTGGCCGCAAAGAGCGCGCGTCCAAGATCTTTTGGCCTGATCCCTTGCCGGTGAGCCTCCGGCGACGTGGTGGCCTGCGCCCGCGGTCAGGCCCCCCAAGGGCGGGGGGACCAGACCACCGGCCCAAAGGCCGCGCAAAGCCAAAACCGCCAGGCAGTTCCCGGAAGGACTCCCGAGATGGCTCTCACCACCACTGAGATCGACGCCAGGATCCGCGCCGCCTACTTCCAGCTCGCGCCCAAGCGCCAGGCGTGGGTCGGCATGGTCGACCTGCGCGCCCAGCTCGCCGACATCCCCCGCGACGAGGTCGACGACACGCTGCGCCACATGTCCCGCACCGACGGGCAGCGCGTGATCCTCGCCCCCGAGTCCAACCGCAAGGTCCTCACCCAGGCCCACCACGACGCCGCGGTCCGTTTCGGCGGCGACGACAACCACCTGCTGGTGATCCTGCCCGACTGACACAGCCCGGGGGAGGCCACGCCCGCCCGGTGTGGCCTCCCCGAGCCCGGTCTCGAACCCCACCCCGATCAGACCCCTTGAAGGGACAACCCATGAAGTGCGTCGCCCACGACATCGACTACTGCACCACCTGCAACAAGCCGACCCCGCCGCCGGTGCTGCTTCCGCTCAAGGCGTTCACCGCGTCGATGGAGGGCTGGACCGCCGACCCGAACAGCCTCGACGGCTGGCCCAACACCGTCACCGTGGCCGCCGTCGAGGGCTCGCAGCCGGTCCAGGTCGCGCCGACCTGCGGTGATTGCGTGGAGGGGCGCTGCCACTGGGGCGGCGCCGAATCCGACGAGTCGACGGCAGCCGCCGCAGCCGGGCACGACTACGTGTCCCCGTCCGGCCCCTGCGGGTGTGACCGGCACGAGGCCAGCGTCCGCGCCCGCACCACCGGCACCGGCACCGGCGTGGAGGACATCGACGAGGGCTACGCCGACCAGTTCGGCACCCGACACCTGGTGGAGATCGACACCAACTACAAGGCCACCCGAGTAGGCCAGCACCCCGTGCGCCTCACCCGCGGCGACGCCGTCGCCCTGGCCGCCCACGTGCTGGCCGCGACCGAGGACACCTTCCACATGTCCCGCGTCGGCCGCCTGCGCGCCGCCGAGGCCGCCGCCCTGCTCGGCGAACTGGACCGGGTGGAGTACGCGCTGCAGGAACTGCGCGACCACGCGCTGGAAGACCTTCTCAGCGACACCGCCCTCGACACAAACGAGGAGCAGCTGTGACCGCCGACGTCCGCCGGGTCCTGATCACTGGGTCGCGCACTTGGACCCACACCGGCGCGATCCGCGCGGCCCTGGCCGCCGTGTGGGCGCCCGACGTGGTGCTGGTGACCGGCGGCTGCCCGCGCGGCGCCGACTTCCTGGCTGAGCAGTGCTGGACCCGGTGGGGCGGTGTCGTGGAGCGGCATCCCGCCGACTGGGCCGCGCACGGCCGGGCCGCCGGGTTCCGGCGCAACCAGCACATGGTCGACCTGGGCGCCGACGTGTGTCTGGCGTTCATCCACGAGTGCAGCCGCTGCGCCACCCATTGCGTCGAGGCCGCCCGCCGGGCCGGGATCCCCGTGCGCCTGCAGCGCGAAGACACCATCGAGCGGGGAGCCCAGCCGTGACTCTGACCTTCACCGACATTTTCTGCGGCGCCGGCGGCAGCTCGATCGGGCTCACCGCGGCCGGGTTCGAGTTGAAGCTGGCCGCCAACCACTGGGACCGGGCGATCGCCACGCACGCCGCGAACTTCCCCGCCGCCGAGCACCTGTGCGCCGACGTCTCCAACTACGAGATGCGGCGACTGCCGCGCACGGATGTGTTGTGGGCGTCGCCGATCTGCACCGAGATCAGCCCCGCCGGCGGTCGCCGCCGCACCAGCCGCCAACTAGACCTCCTGGAGCAGGGGCCGATCGCCTCCGCCGGGTTCGAGCGCACCCGCGCCACCTTCCACGACGTGATCCGCGCGACCGAGGTCCACCGCTACCGCGTGGTGCTGGTGGAGAACGTCGTCGACGTGGCCACCGACTGGGAACTGTTCGACTGGTGGCTCGCCGGAATGAAGACGCTGGGCTACACCGTCCAGTTCGTGTCGGTCAGCTCGGCGCACGTGGGTGGGAAGGGCAACCCGCACGCCCCGCAATGGCGCGACCGGCTCTACATGGTCTTCACCCGCGACGGAATCAAGAAGCCCGACGTCGAACCCCGACCGCTCGCCTGGTGCACCGTGTGCGACAAGCAAGTCCGGGCACGGCAGGCGTGGCGCAAGCAGCGCGTGCGGAAGATCGGCAAGTACCGGCGGCAATACGACTACCGCTGCCCCAACAGCACGTGCCGCCACGCCCTGGTCGAGCCCTACGTGCTGCCCGCAGCGGCGGCGATCGACTGGACCGACCTCGGTGTGCGCATCGGCGAGCGCGCCGACCACGGCCTACCCGCGTTGCGGCCGAACACACTGCGCCGCATCCAGACCGGGCTCGACCTGTTCGGCGAACCCACCATGGTCACCGTCAACCACACCGGCCACAACGACCACGGCCGTGCCTACCCGGCCGCCTCCGGGCCCCTGCCCACCCGCACCGCCAAGATCGGCGACGGCCTCGCCAGCCCGCCATTCCTCGTCCCGTCCGGCGGCACCTGGCGGGAAGACCCGACCAGCGTCGGGGTGCCGATGCCTGCCCGCACCACGCGGGAGAACGACGCCATCCTCTGCCCACCCGCGGGCGGGGCGTTCTACGTGAAGAACTACGGCGGCCACGCCGACCCCAAACACATGGTCAAACCGGTCGACAAGCAGCCGCTCGGCACAGTCACCGCCTCCGACCACCACGCCCTGGTCATCCCGTACCGACGCGGCGCCAAACCCCACCGCCTCGACCAGCCGATCTCCACAGTCGCCACCCGCGAGCAGCACGCCCTCATGCACCCCGCCGTCGCCGTCGAGGACTGCCGCTACCGGATGCTGCGCCCCCGCGAGCAGCTGCGCGCCCAGCGCTTCCCCGACAGCTACCTGGTCACCGGCAACATCGGCGAACAGACCATGCAGGCCGGCAACGCCGTCTCCAGCAACGTCGCCCAATGGCTCGCCCACCAGGTCGCCCAAGTTCTCTAACCCGCCCGCCGACGCGGCCTAGGAGGGGGTGAATCCGATGGCCTGCACCCACTGGAGCTTCTACGTCCTCGCCGGAATCGCCACCTGCCTGGACTGCGGGTACCAATGGCACATCTGACCGAGCCCGGACCGTCCTGGGCGCCGCCCCGAGGTCCACATCTACGAAGTGCCGTGTCGACTACGGCCGATTGCACGACGAGCCACAGTCTCCCGCCCAAAAGCGTCGCGCGGGCACTGTGGCCTATCTGCAGAGCTAATCAGCTGGTGGGTTTGCCACCGCAACCGCTTCTGGAGGTGGACCACCGTCACAGCCGCCGCCGGGTGGCTGCCTCCTGCTTCAGGGTGTTTGGCTGGCAAAAGGCGACGCGCTGGTTACACTCCTGGTCATGGCAGTTGATGCTCCCCCGTACTTGCTGCGCTTGCACGTGCGTAACTTTCGAAGTCTTCGATCTGTAGATCTAGAGTTGGGGGCTCTGAATGTGCTTGTAGGGCCTAATGGTGCGGGTAAGTCGAACCTCCTCGATGTGATCAGCTTTCTAGGTGATTCCGTCAGGCAGGACATCGGCCCCGCCATTAGCAAGAGGGGGGGCATAAACCGTGTGAGATTTCGTGGTCAAGGAAGATCTGGCGCGGTGCTCATAACTGTTGAGACCGCTGTCACTAAGCATAGTAGTCCGAAAGCGTCCGACCAGTACACGCTGTCGTTCTACCCGATGCCTAGGAAAGACGGATCGTTCTACTTGCGACGCCGTGAGGAGTTCTTGTTCAAAAGAACACCCGGTCGCGGCCGGAGAATTACCATCTCAGGTGGCGATATCTCTGTTCTTGACGACAATGAAAAGCCGTCGCTGCGTCAAAATACGCTGAGGTCAGACTCGCTCGGCTTGTCCACGTTACCGAAATTGGGAGTGGGGAGTGGAGGCGAGCAGGTCAACGAAATCGCCGAGTTGTTCGCTAGCTTCCGCGTGTTCGATGTAAACGTTGAGCGCGCTCGGCAGCCGAGCAGCGTGGTCGCTGACATGCATATCAACGATGACGCGTCCAACCTCGCGGCCTTCCTCTATTACCTACAACATTGGCACGCACCTGTTTTTGACGAACTGGTCGAGGATGCGCGGTTCTTTATACCTGGTTTGAAGGCAATCGAGTTTAGCGAGATCGGAGGTGCTGGCCCGGCGACGGTGGTGCGGATTGCTGAGCAAGGTCTCCGGGCGCCTACTGACCTAGCTGACATGTCGTACGGGTCCATAAGGGCGCTTGCGCTGCTTGCACTTCTGTACGATCCTGAGCCACCTCAGCTCACGTGCATTGAGGAAATTGACCACGGCCTGCATCCCCATGTGCTTGACCGATTGGTTGAACTTCTGAGACGAGCATCGAAGCGGACGCAATTGCTAATTGCGACGCATTCTCCACCGCTGGTAAATCGACTCAACGCTGATGAATTGATTATTTGTGAACGTCAAGACGACGCGTCGTCGCTAATCCCTGCTACTGATCCGCAACTCATTCGCGAGATTGAGACGGACCTGCAGGGCGAGATGGGCCTAGGGGAGATCTGGTTCAGTGGCGCGTTGGGTGGTGTCCCGGAGTGAGCAGGGGCAGGAATGACAAGTTGATCGCGTTTTTCGGCGAGGACCTCAACGACTCGAATTCGTTGAGAATCCTTTTCGAGGCGCTTAGGCCCGACCTGGGGGTGTGTAAGACAAGGTCATTCAAGAAACCTTTGACTCTCGTTAAGGGGATTGATCTGGCGAAGCAGCGGGCGCGCTCGCGTACCTTGCGAAAGTTCGTCGCCTCCCTCGCTAATCATCTCGACGTCGTGATAGCTGTTCTTCATGAGGACGCGGATGCGATAGAGCCGGCGCATGTTCCAATCTCGGATCAGATCTTGAAGAACTACAGTGGCCTTCCCTGCTTGGTCATCGCCGCCGTTCCGGCGTGGGAAATGGAATCCTGGTGGTTTTTGTTTCCAAAAGCGGTTGCAGCGGTTAACTCCGGGTGGCGCGAACCGTCCGACTATGTTGGTCGGGACACGGGAAAGATACGAAATAGCAAGGAAGTGTTGAAGGTCAAGACGCGTCCCGCTGTGAGAAGGGGGTTGCAGGCGAAGGTTCGGGACTATGAGGAGTCGGACTCCGTAAAGATCGCGCAGAATATCGTCACGTTAGGGCTAATTGACCAGCCAGCCGGAAAGTCGGAGAGCTGGGACTCGTTCGTGGCCCAAGCTAAGGCGGTGACCTCGTGACGTCCTCGACGCCGATCCGGGGCGCCTGTTGGTCCTAGGCCAGGGTCGATCGTCCGAGTGTGTTCTCGTTGGCTCAGGGAGGCAGCAGATCTTGGATCTTCCGCAACTCGATCACCATCGCCGCCTTCGCAAGGTACTTCGCAACGCGCGCAGCGCGCTCCTTGTTTGGTTTGGTCATTGGTGATCACCTCCTTCTTGCTGATCGTGACCTCGTCGACCGGCTTGGATCCTGCGACTTGCCGCAATGCCGACATAACGGGATACGAAACAGAGCGCGAAGGCGAGACCAAGTTCCAGAAGACCATTAAGATCCACTGTTCCCGAGGCCAGTTCTGCGACCTCCCTCAGCCAACGAGGGATCATGATGATAGCTGCTCCGCGGCGACGAAGATAGCGTCGTCGGCGACGAGACCCTCCTGGACTGCACCGATCGGCGCTGCTCTTGCTCGCGTGCTGGCGCTGCCCATGCTTGTAGCCCATCCGGCCCGGGTGACTGCAGCGATGACTGCAAACCCCGGTTGTGAGGAGGCACTGGGGGCATGGGAGCCACAAGCCAGGTCGCTCCGACGTGCATAGAACGTGCGGTAGTACGCTGGCCAGCGCACTTGTAAGCGAAAGGTTAGGGGTTCAAGTCCCCTCACCGGCTCCACATAAATCAGCTGCCTCGGCGGCGCGTCGGTTGTTACGGTTCCACCGCACTCCCGGTGTGCGGCCTGCGGTTACTTCAACTGTAAATTGATCCGCGGGCGATTTGATCTCGGGAGTCGCGGACTTCGGCGGTGCCCGGTGCGCAGGCAACGGTTACTTCCATCTCGAATATGGGCAGGTGCGGGTTCGAATCCCGCCACCGACGAGAGTCGGTGTAGCTCAACGGCAGAGCGGCTTGTCACCGTGGCCGACTTTGATCTCGGGCCCCGCAGAAGTCCGCGACTCCCCATCTTTCTGGGGAACAGAAGTGAGCAAGTTCAACCTCGCCTCCGTGCGCGCCGCCGTTCGGTCGGTGATCGTCACCGACAAGACCCCGTCCGGGACCACCCACGAAGGTGGCGCCGGGTACGCGCGTGACGCCAAGTCTGAGTTGTTTCTGCTGGCTGTGAGCAACATGGTCGGCGAGAACACCTTCTACGAGTCCGCCGACAAGCGCGACACCCGGTACGCCGAGCTGGTCGCCAAGGCCGCCGTGGAGGACCCCGACTGGACCGTGCGGTTCCTCGGCTGGCTGCGGACCGAGGCGAACCTGCGCACCGCCGCTCTCGTGGGTGCCGCGGAGTATGTCCGTGCCCGGCAGGGGATGCCCGCGCACGGCAACCGGGCTGTCATCGCGGGCGTGCTCCAGCGGGCCGACGAGCCCGGCGAACTGCTCGCCTACTGGACCAGCGTGCACGGCCGCAACGTGCCGAAGCCCGTCAAGCGGGGGATCGCCGACGCCATCAACCGGCTCTACGACGAGCGGGCGCTGCTCAAGTGGGACAGCGACGCCCGTGGGTTCCGCATGGGTGACGTCATCGAGCTTGTCCACCCGACTCCGGTCGCGCCGTGGCAGGGGGAGCTGTTCCGGCACGCCATCGATCGGCGGCACAAGCGGGACAACCCGATCCCGGCTGAGCTGAGCGTGCTGACCGCGCGGGCCCGGCTCATGGCGATGCCCATTGCCGAGCGGCGACAAGCACTGGAGCCGCAGGCACTCCGGGCGGCGGGGATGACGTGGGAGTCGGTCGCCGGGTGGCTGCAAGGCCCGCTCGACGCGGGTGCGTGGGAGGCGATGATCCCGAGCATGGGGTACATGGCCCTGCTGCGGAACCTGCGCAACTTCGACGAGGCGGGCGTGTCCGACGAGGTCGCCGCGCAGGTGGCGGCCCGGCTGTCCGACCCGGCTCAGGTCGCGCGGTCGCGGCAGCTGCCGATGCGGTTCCTGTCGGCCTACCGGGCCGCGCCGTCGCTGCGGTGGGGGCACGCGTTGGACCTGGCGCTGGCCGCGTCGCTGGACAGTGTGCCCCGGCTCGCCGGGCGGACGCTGATCCTGGTCGACACGTCCGGCTCGATGGCCGGCGTCTTCTCCCGGGACGGGTCGCTGCGCCGGTGGGACGCGGCGGCGGTGTTCGGCATCGCGCTCGGGGCGCGGTGCGACAAGGCCGACGTGGTCTCGTTCTCCAGCGCCTACCACGGCGCGCCGACCAAGCGGTTCCCGCTGCGCAAGGGGGAGTCGCTGCTGCGGGCCGTCGAGCGGTGGAAGGACGGCGGCTACTTCCTCAACGGGGGCACCGACACCCCCGGCGCGGTCAAGGCCCACCTGCGTGGGCACGACCGGCTCGTCATCATCACCGACGAGCAGTCGCGTGGGGACGTCGGCGCCGCGGTGCCCGCCGACCTGCCGTTCTACACGTGGAACCTGGCGGGCTACCAGCACGGGCACGCGCCGAGCGGGCTCGGGAAGCGGCACACCTTCGGCGGGCTGACCGACGCGGCGTTCGGGATGATCCCGCTGCTGGAGGCCGGGCGGAACGCCGACTGGCCGTTCTGACGACATAGGGAACGGCCCCGGAGCTGGGGGTCCGCCGGGGCCGTTCTCCCACTGAATCGCGCGGCGTCGCCGTTCGTTTCACTCAGGTTCAGGAAATCTTGTAACGTCCTGTGTGGACACCTTGTGAACTGGGCATCGAACAAAGTTCGACCCACCGTCGGTGAGATCGTCTACCGTCGATGACATGGCTACATTGGTGACGTTCCACGCCCACCCCGACGACGAGTGCATCGCGACCGGCGGTGTCATGCGCAAGGCCGCCGACGAGGGGCACCGGGTCGTGTTGGTGGTGGCGACCCGCGGTGAGATGGGTGAGGTGCCCGACGGCTTCCTCGGCGCGGATGAGCAGCTCTGGCAGCGGCGGGTGGAGGAGACCAACGCCGCCGCCGAGATCCTCGGGGTGCAGCGCGTCGAGTTCCTCGGCTACCAGGACTCCGGAATGATGGGCGAGCCCTCCAACGACGCCGAAGGGTCCTTCTGGACCGCCGACGTCGAGGAGGCCGCGGGCAGGCTGGCGAAGATCCTGGCCGACGAGCGGGCCGACGTGCTCACCATCTACGACGACAACGGCGGCTACGGCCACCCCGACCACATCCAGGTCCACCGGGTCGGCGTCCGCGCCGCCGAGTTGGCGGGCGTCGAGCGGGTCTTCCAGGCGACGATGAACCGCGACGAGATCCGGCGCCACCAGCAGGCCGCCGCCGAGCAGGGCGAGTCCGACTTCGGGCCGCCGGAGGACATGGAGATCGGCAAGCCGGAGGCCGAGATCACCGCCGCGGTCGACGTGACCCCGTACCTCAAGCACAAGCGGGCGGCGATGCGGGCGCACGCGAGCCAGATCTCCGAGGAGTCGTTCTTCCTGGCGATGCCGGATGAGACCTTCGCCATTGCCTTCGGCACGGAATGGTTCATTCGCCAAGGCCAGGGCCCCGGCATCACCGAGACCGACCTGCTGCCGACCACAGCCTGAGTGACCTGCGCGTTCGCCGCTCGTTGTGGTACACCAGAGATCCCAGCGAGGCAGGAGGGCGCCCTATGGTCGACGAGAGGCGTGCCCTCCCCTCCGGGAACGGCCACCAGCCCGCGCCCGAGTTCGTCGACCGGGCGGGGCGGGCGCTGGGGTGGCTGTACCGGAGCGGATGGCAGGTGGCGCGCAGGCTGCCGGGCGGCGAGTTGGCCGAGCGGCAGGTGCAGAAGGTCGAGGCGGCGTTCGCCAGCGAGGTGCGCAAGCACCTCGAGGAGGAGCCACCCGAGCCGACCGCGCTGATCGAGGCGCCCAAGCGGGCCAAGGAGCCGATGCGGCTGGCCATGGCCGAGCTGTTGGAGCGGTCGGTCATCGAGAGCAAGGACGCCGCCCGCGACCACTACTTCGAGTCGGTCCTGCGCCAACTGCTGCCCGATGAGGCCCGCATCGTCTCCGCGCTGTCCGACGGCACGGTGTTCCCGCTGATCCACTTGGCCGCGCGCACGTCCGTGGCCGGTGGGCAGCGGCTCGTGCTGGAGAACGCCTCGACGGTCGGCCGGACCGCCGGGGTCATCCAGCCCGGCCTTGTCCCGCTCTACGTCAGCCGCATCCTGCGGTTCGGCCTGGCCGAGGTCGGCGAGGAGGACAGCTCGCTGGGCGTGGCCTACGAGATGCTGCTGACCGACGACCGGGTCCGCGACGCCGAGACGCGGATCAAGGCAGGCGGCCGGTTCGGGCCGCGGATCATCCGGCTGACCTTGCGAATCTCCGAACTGGGTGCCCAGTTCTGGGCTGTCTGCGACCCGAGCGCGCGCGCCGTGGCACCCGGCGAGCGCCCATGAACGCCTTCCTCCAGGACTTCCAGACCAACTGGCTTGTCTACGCGTCGATGCCGGTCATCGCGGCCCTGATCGGCTACGTCACCAAGCTCGTGGCGATCCGGATGATGTTCCAGCCGCTGGAGTTCGTCGGGATCAAGCCGTTCTTCGGGTGGCAGGGGATCGTCCCGCGCCGCGCCGCGCGGATGGCCAGCATCGCCTGCGACACCATGACCGACCGGCTCATCTCCGCCGGTGAGGTGCTGGGCAGGCTCGACCCGGAACGCATCGTCAAGGAGATCGAGCAGCCGCTGCTCGACGGCGTCGAGGAGATCGCCGCCGAGATCGCCATGGAGTACCAGCCGGGGCTGTGGGAGTCCACGCCGGAGGCGGTGCGGCGGCGGGTGATCCGGCACGTGCAGGCCGAGGCGCCCAAGATCGTGCGGTCGCTGCTGGAGACGATCAAGACCGACGTGGACGCGGTGTTCGACCTGAAGGACATGGTCGTCAGCAACCTCGTCAAGGACAAGGCGCTGCTCAACCGCATCTTCCGCGAGTCGGGGCACAAGGAGTTCAAGTTCATCGCCCGGTCGGGCATCTTCTTCGGCTTCGCCATCGGCCTTGTGCAGATGTTCGCGTGGGCGGCGCTGAAGAACCCGTGGATCATGCCGATCTTCGGCGGCATCACCGGCTGGTTCAGCGACTGGCTCGCGCTGAAGATGATCTTCCGGCCGAAGTACCCGAAGAAGTACCTCGGCCTGTTCGAGTGGCAGGGCCTGTTCCTCAAGCGCCGCCAGGAGGTCGCCGCCGACTACGGCGCGCTGATCGCCAAGGAGATCATCACCCCGAAGAACGTCATCGAGGCGGTGCTGCACGGCCCGCTGTCCGACCGGCTGTTCGCGCTGGTCGCACAGGAGGTCCAGGCCGCGATGGACCGGCAGTCGGGGGTGGCGCGGCCACTGGTCGTGCTGGCCGTGGGCAGCGGGCGCTACCAGCAGATCAAGCGCAGCATCTCGCAGAAGGTGATCGAGCGGCTGCCGGAGACGATGGCGTTCATCGAGGACTACGCGGGCGACGCGATGGACATCCGGAACACCCTGGTCACGAAGATGCAGGAGATGACGGAGGAGGAGTTCGAGGGCCTGATCCGCCCCGCCTTCGAGCAGGACGAGTGGATCCTCATCGCCACCGGCGCGGTGCTGGGCTTCGCTGTCGGTGAGCTGCAGGTCATCTTGGTGGAGACGCTGGCGCACTGAGCGGCAACGTTTTGGCGATCACCGCCGGCGATGCTCCTCGGACGCGCCGATCCTCGGCGCCGGGATCATCCGAGGGGTAACCATGTCTGTGAAAGCCATGCTCCGCCGATTCGGCGTCGTCGCCGCGGCCACCGTCGCCGCGACCGCGGGAATGGCCGTGACCACCACGTCCGCGGCCTCGGCGGACGCGACCTGCGCCTGGTACGAGCCGTGCGGCGTCGTGCACAACCGCACTGGCCGCACCCTCGAGGTCAGCCGCGATTCATCCACGCACTGGGGCTGCACGCCGAAGGGGCCGTACAACTGGCTGCCGAGCGGGTCGAACTCCGACACCCGGTTCGGCTGGGAAGACGCGGACTGCTTCCGCTCCCACGAGTGCAGCGTGTTCTACGCCGGAGTCTGGTACAACCGCGGCGAGTGGGTCCGCATCTACAGCCACGTCTGGGTCTACGACACCAGCTGCTGACCGGTTCCCGCCATCCCGCGGCGTTGCGGCTGGCGGGTGCCGGAACTACGTTCGCGGCATGGCTCATGTCGCTGCTGAAGATCGCTACGACCGCATCCCCTACAACCGGTGCGGTCGTAGCGGGCTCAAACTGCCCGCCGTGTCCCTCGGGCTCTGGCACAACTTCGGCGACGACCAGCCGCACGAGATCGGGCGGACCATCCTGCGCCGGGCGTTCGACCTCGGTGTGACGCACTTCGACCTGGCCAACAACTACGGCCCGCCCTACGGGTCGGCAGAGCGGAACTTCGGCCGGGCGCTGGAGCGCGACTTCGGGCCGTACCGCGACGAGCTCGTCATCTCCACCAAGGCCGGGTACGACATGTGGCCCGGCCCGTACGGCGAGTGGGGCTCCCGCAAGTACCTGCTGTCCTCTTTGGACCAGTCGCTGGCCAGGATGGGCCTCGACTACGTCGACATCTTCTACTCCCACCGCTTCGACCCCGACACGCCGCTGGAGGAGACCGTCGGCGCGCTGGCCACGGCCGTGCGCCAGGGCAAGGCCCTCTACGTCGGCGTCTCGTCGTACTCGCCGATCGCCACCCGCCAGGCCGCCGAGCTGCTGCGGGCCGAAGGGGTGCCGCTGCTGATCCACCAGCCGTCGTACTCGCTGCTCAACCGGTGGATCGAGGGCGAGCTGCTCGACACCCTCGGGGAGCTGGGTGTCGGCTGCATCGCGTTCTCGCCGCTCGGGCAGGGGCTGCTCACCGACAAGTACCTCCACGGCGTGCCCGACGGGTCGCGGGGCAGCCGGAACTCGTCGCTGCTGCCGGAGATGCTGTCGGAGGACAACCTGGCCAGGGTGCGCGGCCTCAACGAGATCGCCCAGCGGCGCGGTCAGACGCTCGCCCAGCTCGCGGTGGCGTGGGTGCTGCGCAACGACCGGGTGACCTCGGCGCTCGTCGGCGCCAGCTCGGTCGAGCAGCTGGAGAGCACGCTGCGCGCGGTCGACGGGCCGGAGTTCACCGACGACGAGCTGGCCGAGATCGACACCTTCGCCGTCGACGCGGGGATCGACCTCTGGGAGACCTCCCGCACCGCCGGTTAACACGGTTCCGCGACTGGTCTCAACCGTACTGTTGCCCTCCTCACGGGGGTATTCGCGAATCCCCTGGTGAGGGCGCCGGGCCGAATCGCGGAGTTCGGTGCGCTCTAAATACCCCTGTTACGTTCCATCAGCATGTCGGGGAAAACGAAATACGCGATCGGCCCACCGTCTGTCGCGGACGGTTCGGCGATGTGGAGAATCGCGCGGGATTCGGCCGCGCTCGACTTGAATTCGTCCTACGCCTATTTGCTCTGGTGCCGCGATTTCGCGGGGACCTCCGCCGTCGCGCGGGTCGACGGCCGGGTCGTGGGGTTCGTGATCGGGTTCGTCCGGCCGGAGCGGCCGGACACGCTGGTGGTGTGGCAGATCGCCGTCGAGGCCGCGGTGCGGGGCGCCGGGATCGCCGGTAGGCTGCTTGATCACCTGCTGGAGCGGCACGCCGACCAGCAGGTCCGGCATCTGGAGACCACCATCACAGCGGGCAACGCCCCGTCGATCGGCCTGTTCACCGCTCTCGCCGCGCGCCACCAGGCGCGGCTGACGCGCAGCGAACTGTTCCCAGCCGATCAGTTTCCCGACGAGCACGACGCCGAGGATCTGTACCGCATCGACTTCCCGCACAGGATGGAGTGCCGTGAGCGTTTTCGACAAGATCGAGTCCGAGGTGCGCAGCTATTGCCGCAGTTGGCCGGTGGTGTTTGACACCGCGGTCGGCAGTCGTATCTCCGACACCGATGGCCGGTCCTACCTCGACTTCTTCGCAGGCGCGGGCGCGCTCAATTACGGGCACAACAACCCCGTGCTCAAGAACGCGGTCATCGAGTATCTGCTGCGCGACGGCGTGACCCACTCGCTGGATATGCACACCGTGGCCAAGCGCGATTTCCTGGAGACCTTCGCCGAGGTCGTGCTGGCGCCGCGCGAGCTGGACTACAAGGTCATGTTCCCCGGTCCGGCGGGCGCGAACGCCGTCGAGGCCGCGCTGAAGCTGGCGCGCAAGGTCACCGGCCGCCAGTCGATCATCAACTTCACCAACGCCTTCCACGGCATGACGCTGGGCGCGCTGTCGGTCACCGGCAACTCGCTCAAGCGCGGCGGCGCGGGCATCCCGCTGGTGCACGCCACCCCGATGCCGTTCGACAACTACCTCGACGGCCAGACCCCCGACTTCCTGCTGTTCGAGCGCCTGCTCCAGGACAGCGGCAGCGGACTCAACGAGCCCGCCGCGGTGATCGTGGAGACCGTGCAGGGCGAGGGCGGCATCAACGTCGCCAGGGTCGAGTGGCTCCGCGCGCTCTCGGAACTGTGTCAGCGGCACGGCATCCTGCTGATCTTCGACGACGTGCAGATGGGCTGCGGGCGCACCGGGCCGTTCTTCAGCTTCGAGGCCGCGGGCATCAAGCCGGACATCGTGTGCCTGTCGAAGTCGATCGGCGGGTTCGGCCTGCCGCTCGGCTTGACGCTGCTGCGCCCCGAGCTGGACATCTGGGAGCCGGGCGAGCACAACGGCACCTTCCGCGGCGTCAACCCGGCCTTCGTCGCGGCCACCGAGGCGATCCGGACGTACTGGACCGACGACACGCTGGAGAAGTCCACGCTGGCCAAGGGCGAGCAGGTCGGCCGGGCGCTGGCCGAGCTGGCCCAGGCGTACCCGGGTCTGCAGGCGCGTGGCCGCGGCCTGGCCAGGGGGCTGCGGTTCGAGTCCGGCGAGTTGGCGGGCCAGGTGTGCCGCGCGGCGTTCGAGCGGGGCCTGCTGATGGAGACCGCCGGGCCGGACGGCGAGGTCGCCAAGGTCATGCCGCCGCTGACGGTCAGCGACGCCGAGTTGGAAGAGGGCCTGGTGGTGATCGCCGCCGCGGTCCAGGCGACGGTGGGAGGCCGCCGATGATCGTCCGGAACGTCGACGAGCTGACCGGCACCGAGCGCGACGTCGTCACGCCGAATTGGCGCAGCAGGCGGATCGTGCTGGCCAAGGAGGGCGTCGGGTTCTCGGTGCACGAGACGACGCTGGCGGCGGGCTCGGTCAACGACTTCTGGTACGCCAACCACGTCGAGGCCGTGTTCGTCGTCGAGGGGCACGGCGAGATCGAGGACAAGGAGACCGGCGAGGTCCACGCGCTGGCGCCGGGCTCGCTCTACCTGCTCGACGGCCACGAGCGCCACCAACTGCGGCCCCGCACGGCGATGCGCACGGTGTGTGTGTTCAACCCCGCCGTGACCGGCCGCGAGGTGCACGACGAGAACGGCACGTACCCCGTGGGAGGAGTCGCATGACGTCCCTGACCATCGACGACCGCTACCGCACGCGCACGCGGCACCGGCTGGAGCCGATCAGCAGGCTCGAACCGACGGTTTGGTCCGGTGTGGACGGTCCGATCGGCGCGGCGACGCTCGCGGGCCACGACAGCCGCGGCTTCTCGGTGCACGACGAGCTGCTCGGGCCGGACGAGGTGCGGGCCTTCCGCGCCGAGCTCGACCGGCTGGCCGCCGACGAGCACCTCAAGACCGACGAGCGGGTCATCGTGGAGCCGCGGTCGCGCGACGTGCGGTCGATCTTCGAGGTGCACAAGATCAGCCCGCTGATCGGGGAGCTGGTGCAGGACCCGCGGGTGGCCGACCGGGCGCGGCAGATCCTCGGCTCCGAGGTCTACATCCACCAGAGCCGGGTCAACTACATGCCTGGCTTCCAGGGCAAGGGCTTCTACTGGCACTCGGACTTCGAGACCTGGCACGCCGAGGACGGCATGCCCGCCCCGCGCGCGGTGAGCATGTCGATCGCGCTGACCGACAACTACCCGTTCAACGGCGGCCTGATGGTCATGCCGGGCTCGCAGCGCACGTTCATCCCGTGCGTCGGCGAGACCCCGGACGACCACTACAAGGCGTCGCTGACCGCGCAGGAGATCGGCGTCCCGAGCCAGGCCGACATCACGATGCTGGCCCGGACCTGCGGGATCGACCAGTTCACCGGACCGGCCGGTTCGGCGCTGATGTTCGACTCGAACCTGATGCACGGCTCGGGAAACAACATCACGCCGTTCCCGCGGTCGAACATCTTCTTGGTGTTCAACAGTGTGCAGAACCTTTTGGCTGATCCATTCGCCGCCTCAGCCCCGCGGCCGGAGTTCATCGCAACCAGATTGTGATCTTCCGAACGCGGTCTGTTAGGTTGTCAGCACCTCGCCACTAGTTGATCGAGAGCCCGCCGCACTGCGCACGGGGTTGTGGTCCGGCGCGCTGTCGACCAACCAGGCGAGGATTCGGCCCCGCGCCGCCGACTTCGGGAATCGGCGGTCGCGGGGCCATCTATACGCCATTCGCGTGACACCACCGGACAAACCCCGGCGTGCGCCCGAAATAGCCCTAGGTTGTCTTGCAGCGCAAGGACGGACCGTGGGGACGGGCCGTGAACCGGGGGGTGGCGCCTTGCTTTCAGCCGACGACGGACCGCGCTTCTGCGTGCTGGGACCGGTCGGGGTGGTGATCGGCGACCACCCACTCGCGCTCGGCGGCCCCGGATTGCGCGCACTGCTCGCGATCCTGCTGCTCGAACCCAATCAGGTCGTGCCGGTCGAGCGCATCGTCGACCAGCTGTGGGACCACGAGCCGCCCGTGACGGCGCGCACGATCGTGCAGGGCTACGTGTCCAGGCTGCGCAAATGGCTGTCCGATGTGGACGGACCGGGCGGCGCGTGGATCGAGACCAGCGGGGCGGGCTACCAGCTGGTGGTCGACGAGTCGCGCATCGATGTGGCCATCGCCCGGCAGCTGCTGGCCGAATCGCGCGGCCAGGAGCCCGAGGTCCGCGCGAACCTGCTGACCAGGGCGCAGGCGCTGTGGCGCGGCCCGGAGCTGTCCGACATCGGCGGCCGGGTCCGCGCGCCGGAGCTGGCCGAGTTACGCCTGGCGGTGATCGAGGCGCGGATCGACGCCGACCTCGAACTCGGCCGCCACGACCACGTCATCGGCGAACTCGCCGCACTCGTCGACACCCACCCGTTCCGCGAGCACCTCGTCGGCCAGCTCGTGCTCGCCCTCTACCGCGGCGGCAGACGCGCGGCGGCGCTGGAGATCTACCAGCGGTTCGCCCATCGCGCCGCCGGTGAGCTGGGCCTCGACCCCGGGCCGGGCCTGCGTGAGCTGCACAGCCGGGTCCTGCGCGACGACACCGCGCTGCTGCGGCCGCGACCCGAGCCGGTGCTCAGCCCTCGGCTCGGGGTGCTCACGCCTGCGCAGCTGCCCGCGCCGCCGTCGGGGTTCACCGGGCGCGAAGGCGAGTTGGCCTGGCTGGACGGGGTGCGCGGCGAGGGCGTGGCGGTGCTGGCGGGACCGGCGGGCATCGGCAAGAGCGCGCTGGCGCTGATGTGGGGGAGCCAGGTCGCGCGCGAGTTCGTGCACGGCCAGCTCTACGTGTCGCTGCGCGGATTCGACCCGCGGCACCCACCGCTGTCCCCGGCGGGCGTGCTCGCCCGGTTCCTGCTCGCGCTCGGCGTCGCCGCCCACGACATCCCGACGGACTTGGCCGACCGCGCGGCGCTGTACCGGTCGCTGCTGGCCGACCGCAAGGTGCTGGTGCTGCTCGACGACGCCCGCGACTCCGACCAGGTCCGCCCGCTGCTGCCGGGCGCGGGCCGGTCGCTGGTGCTGGTCACGAGCAGACGGCGGCTCGACGGCCTGGTCACCCAGGGCGCGCGGCTGCGGATCCTGCACACCCTGGCCGCCGACGCGGCGGTCCGGCTGATCGAGCACGCCGCCGGTCCGCCGATCGACGCCGACGACCGCGCCGCCCGCGCGCGCCTGGCCCGGCTCTGCGGCTACCTGCCGCTGGCGCTGCGCATCGCGGGCGCGCGGCTGGCGGTGAGTCCACAGTGGTCGGTCGGGGACCTGGTGGCGGAGATGTCCGACGAGCGCACCCGGCTCGGGGCGCTCGACCTGGAGGACGCCGACACGAGCGTCCGCGCGGCGTTCGACGTCACCCACCGGGCGCTGGACACCGCGCACGCCGACACGTTGCGCGCGTTGGGGTCGTTCCCCGGGCAGTGGGTGAGCCCGCACGCGGTGGCGGCCCTGTGCGGGACGGACGTGGCGGCGGCGCGGGCGCGGCTGCGGGTGCTGGCCGGGTCGTTCCTGGTCACCGAGCTCGATCGCGACGTGTACGGGATGCACGACTTGGTCCGGCTCTACGCAAGGGAATTGGCCGACGAGGACAACGAGCCGCTGCGGTCCGTACTGCGGCATTACCTGCTGGTCGCCGACCTGTGCCGGCGACAACTCCGATCGGTTGACGACGACATCGCCCTGCCGTGGGACCTGCCGGTCCCGGAGATCACCGACCGCGACAGCGCCCTGGACTGGTTCGAGCGGGAGTGGCCGAACCTGCTGGCCGTGGCCGCCGCGGGTGCTGATGCCGGTCTGCACGAGGAGGTCTGGCGCCTGGCCCGGATCGCGGGCGACTTCCGCCGGGTCCGCTCCCGAAGGGACGACTGGGAGTGGCTGCTGGACACCGGATTGACCTCGGCGCGCACGGCGCGTGAGCCGCGCGGTGAGGTGTTGCTGCTGCTGAGCCGGTGCGTTCTGCTGACCCGCTTCGGCGCCGAACACGAGACGGTGGCGGACGCGTCGGCGGCGGTGGACCTGGCCGGGTCGGTCGGCGACCCGAAGCTGACGGCGATGGCGCTCAACACGCTGGCGAGCGCTTGGTACGGGCAGAAGCAGTACGCGGCGGCGTTGGAGGGCTATCAGCGCGCGCTGGAGCCGACGCGGTCGGCGGGGTACCGGTTGGGTGAGGCGAACCTGCACAACAACATCGCCCAGACGTACCTGAACCTGGGGCAGCCGTCGGACGCGCTGGAGCCGCAGGGTTTGGCCGTCGCGCTGTACCGGGAGATCGGTGATCTCGGATTCGTCGGCCTCGCGCTGGCGAACCTGGCGGAGATCGAACACGAACTGGGCGAGTTCTCCGCCGCCGACGCCCACGCGCGTGAGGCGGTGTCGCTGGCGGAGGTCAACGGCCTGGCGCTGACGGAGGCGTTCGGCCGGGAGGTCCTGGCCAGAGTCCTGCGCGACAGCGGCGACATCGCCGGCGCACGCGCGGAGTTGACCACGGCGGTGACCCGATACCGAATGGCCCAGTCGCCTGCCGCGGAAGCCGCACTTGCGGCGTTGGCGTCATTACCGCCCGGCGTTTAGCGGAGATTTAGCTAACCCGTCCGGGTGAGTGGCAGGGTTGCCCTAGGCGCGTTTGCGCGCTCAGGCGGGCGGTGGTGTGGGGGTACTGCTCGGAGTTCGGCCGGTGGCTCTTGGGGAGGGGGTACCGGCCGAACGCATGCTTGCGGGGTCAGACGTTCGCCCGGTCGTCGCGGCGGTACGGCTGGAGGGCCTTGTGTTTGGGGTGGAGGCCGTCGCCCATGGATTCGCCCATGATCTGCCGGCGGACCCAGGGGAGTAGGTGCGTGGTGGTCCAGGCCAGGTCGGCCTGGCGGGAGCGCAGCCAGGGCTGGCGTTCCTCCGGCGGGAACGGCTCGCGCCAGTCGCCCTTGGTGGGGACGTTCAGGGCCTCGGCGACGCGCAGGGCGATGCGGCGGTGGCCCTCGGTGGAGAAGTGCAGGCGGTCGTCGCACCAGGAGCGGCGGTCGTGGAGAGGGCTCATCGACCACAGGTCGACGAGGATGGCGTCGTGGCGTTCGGCGATGGCGTGCAGGTGGCTGTTGTAGATGGCGACCTTGCCGCGCACCCGGCGCAGCAGCGGCTGCACCTGCGGGTCGGGGCCGGTGAACATCACCACCGTCGAGCCCGCCGACCGCAGCTGGACGACGGCGTGCTCGAACAGCGCGGCCACGTCGTCCACATCCCGCCCCGGCGTGATGATGTCGTTGCCGCCGCCGCAGAGCGTCACGAGGTCCGGTGCTGTTTCCACGGCGATCGGGACCTGTTCATCCACGATCTCCTGCAGCATCTTCCCGCGCAGCGCTACGTTCGCGTACTGGAAGCCGGGGTTCACCTCGGCCATCGTGTCGGCCAGGCGGTCCGCCCAGCCGACGTAGTTGCCGTCCGCGCCCCCGTCGCTCATTCCCTCGGTGAAGCTGTCCCCGATCGCGACCCAGCTCGCCCACCCGTGCACAGCCGCCTCCTCCCCACTGGCCGACCCGTTGCCCACCCCAACTAACCGCCCAGAATGCCGTGTCATTCCCGACTTACGCCACCGTCGGTTACCGAAGCGTAAAGTAGTGTGACACCGGGTGACCACTCATTTCCTGTGGGATAAGGCTAGTTAGGGCTACCTAACCGAATCTCCGTACGGCAGGCTGTCAGCGTGGCCGCTTCCTCCGACACCCTCGCCGACCTGTTGGGCGGCCGCCGGGGTGCGGTTGACGCTACGGTGCCGCCGCTGGCGTTCCTACTCGCCTGGCTGGTGTCGGGCCGGGAGATCGGCTGGGGCGCCGCCGCCGCGGTCGTCGCGGCCGCCGCGGTCTGTGGGTACCGGCTCGCGACCGGGGCCAAGGTGACCGCCGCGCTGGGCGGGCTGGCCGCGGTGATCGCCGCCGCGCTCGTGGTGGTCTACACCGGCCGGGCCGAGGACTTCTTCCTGGTCAGACTTCTGGTCAACATCGTCAGCGGCCTCGCGTGGGCGCTCAGCATCCTCATCCGGTGGCCGCTGCTCGGTGTCGTCGTCGGTGCCGTCCTCGGTCAGAAGGCGCGCTGGCGCCGCGATCCCGACCTGCTGCGCGCCTACGGCCGGGCCAGCTGGGTCTGGGTGTTCGGTCAGTACACCGTCCGCGCGCTCGTCTTCGGCGCGCTGTGGCTGTCGGGGAACGTCGTGGCGCTGGGAGTGGCGCAGGTCGCCCTGTCGTGGCCGCTGGTGGCGCTCGTGGTCGCCGCCAGCGCCGTCGTCCTGCGCCGCTCCCTTCCGTCAGACCATCCCGGACTGCGACACCCGCGCGCTTGACGGGTGCGGGGCCATCGGGCCGAACGCCTCGCGCGCGGCCAGCCACGCCGCGCCCGCCACGCCGTCCTTCGCCGTGCGCACCTCGTGGTCGGACAGCATGTCCCGCAGCCGTGCGCCGACCGGGGTGTCGCCGCCTGCGACCGTGCCGACCAGCACGATCGGCCCGCCCGACCACGCCGCGAGCGCCTGGTCGGCCAGGATGCGCGCGGCGCGCTCGATGATGTCGGCCGCCGCCGGGTCGGCCGCGTGCGCGCTGACCAGCGGGGCGAACCGGGCCAGCCGGATCGGCGGGTCGGTGTTGACCGCGCTGATCAGGTGGTTGAACGGGGAGTCCGTCTCGCCGACCGCCAGCGACAGCACCGCCGCCGCCAGCGGACCCAGCGTCCCGCCCGCCTGGATCTCGCGGACCGTGGCCCGCACCGCCTCCCGGCCGAGCCAGAACGCCGAGCCCTCGTCACCCAGCAGCCAGCCGAAGCCGCCGACCGTGGCCGCGTGCCGGTGGTCCTCGATGCGCATCGCGATCGAGCCGGTGCCCGCGATCAGCACCGTCCCCTCTGGCTCCGGGGTGCCCGCGGCGAAGGCGACCTCGGCGTCGGTCATGACCTCGGCCCGCTCGACCCCGGCCTCGGCCAGCGCGACGCGGAACGCCTCGGCGACCGCGGGATCGGACAAGGCCGACGCGCCCGCCATCCCGAGCACGCAGGTCAGTGCCTGGTTGGTGCCCAGCGCCGCCACCACCGCGGCGCCGATGTTGGCCGCGGCCACCGCGGGCGGGTGCGAGTTCGGGTTGCCCCCGCCCGCCTCGCCCCGGCCCACGACTTCACCCGAGGCGGTGACAGCGATCGCGCGGGTGGCCGTCCCACCTGCGTCGATGCCCACAGCGACCTCGCCCACGGGGCCCTCCTTCGGTGCTATTACTCCGTTTGGCGTAGCATCGTCGATGCCCGCTCCGTTCAACCCCCTCGACGGAGCGGGCATCTCTTTGCCCAGCATCGCTTATCAGCGTGTGCGGGTGAGCTTCGACAGGCCGCGCGGCTGGTCAGGGTTGCGGCCGCGAGCCAGCGAGAGCTCCAGTGCCAGTCGCTGCAGCGGCAGGATCTCCAGCACCGGGGCGATCTCCTCGGCGGTCTCGGGCAGCAGGATCCGCGGCAGGTCGGCCGGGGCGGCCGAGCCGACGGCCACGATGTCGGCGCCCACGGTCTGGATCGCCTTCAGCACGTCGGCCATGGCCGTGCCGCCCGCGCCCGCGCTCGTCACCGCCAGCACCGACGTCGTCTCGTCGAGCGCGGCGATCGGGCCGTGCAGCAGGTCGGCGCCGCTGTAGGCGCGGGCCGACAGGTAGCTGGTCTCGGCGAGCTTCAGCGCGGTCTCGGCGGCCGTGGCCGAGGAGTAGCCGCGGCCGGTGCACACGACGCGCTCGGCGAAGCGCAGCCGGGCCACGGCGGCGTCGACGCCATCGGCGGCCAGCGCGGCCGAGGCGGTCTCGCCGATGCCCGCCGCGGCCGACGCGTCGCCGCCGCGGATGGCGTCGACCAGCAAGTACAGCGTCAGCAGGGTGGCGGTGTAGGTCTTGGTGGCGGCCACGGCCTGCTCCACCCCGGCGCCGATGTGCACGTTGAGCTCGGCGGCCTCGGTCAGCGGGGAGCCGGGGGTGTTGGTGACCGCGACGGTCAGCGCGCCCCGCGCCCGGGCGGCCGCGGTGGCCTCGACCAGGTCGGGGGAGCCGCCGCTCTGGCTGACGGCGATGTAGAGGACGTCGGTGAGGTCGGGCTCGGCCTTGTAGAGGGTGGTCGTCGAGGCGGAGATGAGGCCCGCGGGCAGGCCGAGCAGCACCTCGGTGAGGTATTTGGCGTAGATCGCGGCGTGGTCGCTGGACCCGCGCGCGGCGAACAGGACGAACCTCGGGCGGCGGGCTGCGATCGTCGCGGCCACCCCGACCAGGTCGGACCGGTTGTCGACGATGCCCGTGAGGACCGCGGGCTGCTGGTCGATCTCGGCGCGCATGAGCTCGCCCGGCTGGGTGTGCGGCATCAGGTCCCTCTCTCCGTTAAGGTCTAGACCAATCGTAGAGATCGGACATCCGCGGGGCAATCCCGTGGGTAGTGACGCGGGGAACGCCTCGGACAAGGCATTCTGTAGCCGGGTGGACGAGCAGGGAGGACACCATGTTGGAGATGTCCGACGCCGATGGGCCGGACACGGTGGTTCGCGCGCAGCGCGAGCCCAAGTACTGGGGGCTGAAACGCCACCTGCTCGACTTGCTCGGCGCGATGCCGCCCGGGTCGCCCATCCCGACGGAGCGGTCGCTGGCCACCCAGTTCGACGTCTCGCGCACCACGGTCCGCCAGGCCCTTGCCGAGCTGACCGTCGAGGGCAGGCTGCTGCGGGTGCAGGGCAAGGGCACCTTCGCCGCCGAGCCCAAGGTCGCGCAGCGGCTGCAGCTGTCCTCCTACACCGAGGACATGCGCGCCCAGGGCCGTGAGCCGTCGTCGAAGCTGCTGGAGGTCGCCGAGATCCCGGCCGAGGTCGAGCTGGCCAGGCTGCTCGGCGTGCGGCCGGGGGCCAAGGTCCTGCGGCTGCACCGGCTGCGGCTGGCCGACGGCGAGCCGATGGCGCTGGAGTCGACGCACCTGCCGCTCGGCCGCTTCCGGGGCCTGCGCCGCTTCGTCACCGACGGGGGCTCCCTCTACCAGGTGCTGCGCGACCGCTTCGGCGTCGAGATGGGCCACGCCGAGGAGACGATCGAGACCGCGCTGGCCGCCCCGCACGAGGCCGACCTGCTCGGCGCCGACATCGGCATGCCGATGCTGCTGCTGTCGCGGCACTCGTTCGACGCCGAGGAGAAGCCGGTGGAATGGGTGCGCTCGCTCTACCGCGGCGACCGCTACAAGTTCGTGACGACGCTGAACCGTCCGTGATCACCGACGTCCGGTGGGGCACCCCAGCGGCGCGCGGCGTGCTGGCCACGACGATCCTCGGGTCGGGCATGGCGATGCTCGACGGGTCGGTGGTCAACGTCGCGCTGCCGCGCATCGGTGCCGAACTGGGCGCGTCCGTCGCCGGACTCCAGTGGATCCTCGACGGCTACCTGCTGGCCTTGGCCTCGCTGATCTTGGTCGCGGGCGCGCTCGGCGACCGCTACGGCAGGCGCAAGGTGTTCCTGATCGGCGTGGTCTGGTTCGGCGTCGCGTCGGTCTTGTGTGGACTGGCGCAGACCACGGAGGTGCTGGTCGCGGCCCGAATCCTGCAGGGTGTGGGCGGCGCGCTGCTGACGCCGGGGTCGCTGGCGATCCTGCAGTCGGTGTTCCACCGCGAGGACCGGGCGCGGGCGATCGGGGCGTGGTCGGGGCTGGGCGGCATCGCGGCGGCGGCGGGTCCGCTGGTCGGCGGGCTGCTGGTGCAGGTGTGGTCGTGGCGGCTGGCGTTCCTGATCAACGTGCCGGTCGCGGTGGTCTGTGTGTGGCTGGCGCTGAGGTTCGTGCCGGAGACGCGCGACGAGGAAGGCCACGGCCGCGTCGACGTGCTCGGCTCGGCGATGGGCGCGGTCGGCCTTGCCGGGCTGACCGCCGCGATGGTCGAGGCGCCGGTCCGCGGCGCCGACTGGCTGGTGCTGGGCGCGGCGACGCTGGGCGTGGTCGCGCTGGCGGCCTTCGTCGTGCGGCAGCGGACCGAGGCCGATCCGCTGGTCCCGCCCGCGCTGTTCGCCGACCGGACCTTCGTCATCTCCAACGGGCTGACCTTCGTCGTCTATGCCGCGCTGGGTGGCGTGATGATGCTGATGGGGCTGCAACTGCAGATCTCGCTCGGCTACTCGCCGACGGCCGCGGGCATCGCCAGTGTTCCGATCACCATCGTGATGCTGCTGCTGTCGAGCCGGTTCGGCGCGCTGGCGTCGAAGTACGGGCCGCGGTGGTTCCTGGTCGGTGGACCGCTGTTGGTCGCTCTTGCCATGCTGATGTTGATGCGGGTCGAGCCAGGCTCGACGTATCTCGGGTCGATTCTTCCGGCCGTCACCGTGTTCGGGTTGGGGCTGGCTGTCGTCGTGGCGCCGGTGACCGCGACCGTGCTCGCCGCAGCGCCCGACCGTTATGCGGGAGTGGCCTCCGGGGTCAACAACGCCATCGCGCGGACCGGCGGACTGCTCGCCGTGGCCGTCCTGCCCGCCGTCGCGGGACTGACGGGCGCGGCCTACACCGACCCGGTCGCGCTCACCTCCAGCTGGCGCACGGCCCTGCTGATCTGCGCGGGACTGTGTGTCGTCGGCGGGCTGCTCGCGCTCGGGGTGCGGGGCAACGTCCTGGCCGTGGAGGAACAAGTCCCGGACAGCCCGCACCCCGGCGACTGTCTGCACTGCTCGGTGGACGCGCCACCGACGCACGTCAAGCCTTGAGCAGCTCCGCGAGCAGGGTCTGGTCGACGTTGCCGCCGGACACCACGGCCACCGTCCGGCCCTTGGGCAGCTCGGCGGCGCGGTAGAGGTAGCCCGCGGTGGCCACGGCGCCGCTGGGCTCGGCGACCAGGTTCGCCTTGTGCGCGAGGTCGGCGACGGTCGCGCGGATCTCGTCCTCGGACACGGTCACGATGCCGTCGACGAACGCCCGCTGGTGGGCGAAGGTCAGCGGGGACGGCTGGGAGCGCAGGCCGTCGGCGATGGTCCGGTTGCGGTCCTCCACCGACCACGACACCAGCTCGCCCGCCGCCAGGCTGGCCGCCGTGTCGGCCGCCAGTTCGGGCTCGACGGCCCACACCTGGGCCTGCGGGCGCAGCGCCTTGACCGCGGCGGCGACCCCGGAGATCAGCCCGCCGCCGCTGACCGGCACGAGCACCAGGTCGACGTCGGGCAGGTCGGCGACGACCTCCAGGCCGATGGTGCCCTGGCCCGCGATGACGTCGGGGTGGTCGAAGGGCGGGATCAGCGTGGCGCCCTTGTCGGCGACGATCTCGTTCGCCACGATCTCGCGCTGCCCGACGCCGCTGAGCACGACCTCGGCACCGTGCGCGCGGGTCGCGTCGATCTTGACCTTGGGGGTGTCCTCCGGCACGACGATCCACGCGGGGGCGCCGAAGAGCTTGGCGACGTAGGCGACGGCCTGGGCGTGGTTGCCGCTGGAGTACGCCACGACGCCGCGGGCGCGCTGCTCGTCGGTCAGCCGGGACAGCGCGTTGTAGGCGCCGCGGATCTTGAACGCGCCGACGGGCTGCAGGTTCTCCGGCTTGAGCCACAGCGGGCGGTCCTGGTCGGACCAGAGGCAGGTCAGCAGCGGGGTGCGGGTGACGCCCCCGGCGATGCGGTCGGCGGCCGCGCGGATGTCGTCCAGAGTCACGAGGTTCACGGCCCCAGTCTGCCGACAGACCACGGGAACCGGGAATGTGAATATCTGCCCGCGCCGTGCGTCCGGATGGGCCTATCACGTTGTGCGATCGAGCCATACCTTCGGGTTATCGCCCCTTGTGCGACACGTGAGGGCACCGTGGGCGAGCCGTCACCCTGCGCGGCTCGCCCACACCTGGGTCAGCCGAGCGCGCTGACCAGCGCTTTCGCCGCGGCTTCCGGGTCGTCGGCCTCGGTGATCGCCCGCACGACGACGATCCGCGTCGCGCCCGCCGCGAGGACCTCCGGCACCCGGGCGAGATCAATCCCGCCGATGGCGAACCAGGGTCGTTCGGTGTTGATGGCGGAGGTCACGCGGACCAGGTCGAGGCCGGGCGCGGGGCGGCCGGGCTTGGTGGGGGTCGGCCAGCACGGGCCGGTGCAGAAGTAGTCGACGCCGGGTTCGTTGGCGGCGGCCTCGGCCTGCCGCTGGTCGTGGGTGGAGCGGCCGATCACGATGTCGTCGCCGAGGATGCGGCGGGCGTGGGGGACCGGCAGGTCATCCTGGCCGAGGTGCAGGACGTCGGCTTCCGCGGCGCGCGCGATGTCGGCGCGGTCGTTGACGGAGAGCAGCGCGCCCCTTGCCGCGCAGACCTCGGACAGCGCCGCGAGCGCTTTCAGCTCAGGTCCGGCTTCGAGGTTCTTGGCCCGCAGCTGCACGATGTCGACCCCGCCCGCGATGGCCGCGTCGGCGAACTCGGCGAGGTCGGGCCGGATGTCCGTGCAGAGATAGAGGCGCGCGTCGGCGAGCTTCGCGCGGATCTGGTCACCATTGAGTCCTGGCATGAGACCCGACGGTAGTGCGCTACGGTGGAAGCTGGTCGCACGGGAGTCCGAGAACGGGCTGAGAGGGAGCTATAGCGCTCCGACCGTCGAACCTGATCCGGGTCATGCCGGCGCAGGGAGCGTGGTGGTGTGGTGAAAGACGTCAGTCGCGTCGCCGTCGTCGGCGGTGGCGTTATCGGGCTGTCCGTGGCGTGGGCGCTTGGTGAGGCCGGGTTCCGCGTCGTCCTTGTCGATCCCGAGCCAGGTCGGGGCGCGTCGTGGGTGGCGGGCGGGATGCTCGCGCCGGTGACGGAGTCGTGGCCGGGTGAGGACGACGTGCTCGCGCTGGGCGCGGCGTCTCTGGGGCTGTGGCCCGCGTTCGCCGAGCGGTTGGGTCAGACGGGTGGTGATCCCGGGCTGCGCACGCACGGAACCCTCGCGCTGGCACTGGACTCCGCCGACGTCGGCACCCTGGCCGTTTTGGCCGAGTACCTGTCCGCTCAGGGGCGGGAGGTCGAGCGGCTCACCGGTCGGGAACTGCGCGCGCTGGAGCCTTCGCTGGGGCCGAGGGTCCGAAGTGGACTGAGTGTGCCCGGCGACTTGGCCGTGGACAACCGAAGCCTGCTGATCGCCCTGCGGGACGCGTGCGACCGGGTCGGGGTGGGATTCCTCCCGGCCGCGGCGAAGGCGGTGCGGCCGGGCGGGGTCGAGGTTGGAGACTCCACTGTGGAGTGTGACGTCGCGGTCATCGCGGCGGGGGCGTGGAGCCGGACGCTGCACCCGGCGCTGGAGACGGTGACCAGGCCGGTCAAGGGGGAGATCCTGCGGCTGCGGGCCCGCCCCGGCGCGCTGCCGATCCCGACGCGGACGATCCGCGCGCACGTCGAGTCGCGGCCGGTCTACCTGGTGCCGCGCGCCGACGGCGAACTCGTGCTCGGCGCCACGCAGTACGAGGCCGGATACGACACCGAGGTGACCGTCGGCGGCGTGCGCGACCTGCTGGCCGACGCCGAGCAGGTGCTGCCGGGCATCGCCGAGTACGCGCTCGCCGAGTGCGCCGCCGGCCTGCGGGCGGGCAGCCGGGACAACCTGCCGCTGGTCGGCTGGCTGGAACCGGGCGTGCTCGCCGCGACCGGCCACCACCGCAACGGCCTGCTGCTGGCCCCCGGAACCGCCGCCTCCGTGGTCGCCATGCTGCGGGACGGCGCCGAACCCGACCCCGCCGCCGACCCCGCGCGGTTCCTGTCGACTGGAGGAAGAACGCGATGATCAAGCTCAACGGCGAGTTCCGCGAGGGAACGGCCGCCGCCGACCTGTTCGGCGGCGGAGCTGTGCCTCGCGCCAGTCGCGCGCGGTTTCTTTCGGTGCGAGGAGCGGCGTGATGATCAAGCTCAACGGTGAATCCCGTGAGGTCGCCGAGGGGACGACGGTCGCCGACCTGCTCGCTGAACTGAGCCTGCCCGCCAACGGCATCGCCGTCGCGGTCGACGGTGAGGTCGTCCCCCGTGCCGACCACGCGCGGACGCCGGTTACCGACGGCGCTGTCGTGGAGATCCTGACCGCTGTGCAGGGAGGCTGACATGGACGACCCGTTCGTCATCGCCGACCGGGAGTACTCGTCCCGGCTCATCACCGGCACCGGGGGCGCGGCCAACCTGGCCGTCCTCGAACGTGCCCTCGTCGCCTCCGGGACCGAGCTGACCACCGTCTCGCTGCGCCGGGTCGACGCGGCGGGCGGCTCCGGCGTGCTGGAAGTGCTGCGGCGGCTGAAGATCGACCCGCTGCCCAACACCGCGGGCTGCCGCACCGCCGCCGAGGCCGTGCTGACGGCCCGGCTCGCGCGGGAGGCGCTGGGCACGAACTGGGTCAAACTGGAGGTCGTGGCCGACGACAAGACGCTGCTGCCGGACCCCGTCGAACTCCTCGACGCCGCCACGGCCCTGGTCGACGACGGTTTCGTGGTCCTGCCCTACACCAACGACGACCCCGTGCTGGCCCTGCGGCTGGAGGAGGCGGGTTGCGCGGCCGTCATGCCGCTGGGGTCGCCGATCGGCACCGGTCTGGGCATCCGCAACCCGCACAACATCGAGCTGATCGTGGCCCGCGCGGGTGTTCCGGTGATCCTCGACGCGGGCATCGGCACCGCGTCCGACGCGGCGCTGGCGATGGAACTTGGCTGCTCAGCGGTGCTGTTGGCCACGGCGGTGACCAGGGCGGCCGACCCGGAGAAGATGGCGACGGCGATGCGGTCGGCGGTGGTCGCCGGGCGCCTCGCACGGCAGGCCGGACGCATACCGCAGCGGTTTTGGGCGCAGGCATCCAGCCCTCCGCGATGAAGCCTTGGTGGCGCGCGGCACAATGAGGTATGACGACTTCGGAGGGCGAACCCGACACGCCTGCCCGCCTGTACCTGGCGATCGGCAGGCTGTCCCGGTCGCTGCGCCGCTCCGGCAGCCCCGGCCTGGGGCACGGCTCGATCTCCGCACTGTCCACATTGGTCAACTGCGGCGAGCTTCGGCTGGGTGACCTCGCGGGCAAGGAGGGCGTCGCGGCCCCCACGATGTCCCGCATCGTCGCGAGCCTGGTGGAGACCGGTCTCGCCCTGCGCGAACCCGACCCGGTCGACCGCCGCGCCTGGCTGGTCAAGGCGACGGACGAAGGCGAGCGGGTCGTGTCGGGCGTCCGCTCGACCCGCGTGCACGAGCTCGGACGCAGGCTGGACCGGCTCTCAGCGGAGGACCGCGACCGGCTGATCGCGGCCATCCCCGTGCTGGAAGCGCTCCTCGCCGAGGAGCAGAAGGGCTAGGTAAGGAACGTCTCCGCGTCCGGCAGTCGCCACATGGGCGACACCGGGCCGACGCCCGCGCCCAGGGGGTAGGCCGCGCGGACGCTGCGGGTGATGAAGTCCTTGCCCAGCCGGACCGCGCTCACCACGTCGTTCCCCTTCGCCAGGGCCGCGGTGATGCTCGACGCGAGGGTGTCGCCGCTGCCGTGGGTGTCGGTGACGTCGTAGCGGGGGCCGACCAGCTCGATGAAGTCCGTGCCGTCGTACAGCAGGTCCAGGCACTCGGCGTCGTCGTGCATGTGGCCGCCCTTGACCAGGACCCACTTCGGGCCGAGGTCGAACAGCGCCTTCGCCGCGTCGCGCTGCTGGTCCCGGTTCCGCACGTCGATGCCCGTGATCAGCCGCACCTCGTCGAGATTCGGCGTCACCAGGGTGGCGCGCGGGAAGAGCAGCGTGCGGATCGCGTCGAGGGCTTCGTCAGCCAACAAGGGGTTGCCGTGCATCGACGCCGCGACGGGATCGACCACCAGCGGGATCGTCTGTCCGATGTGGACTTTGTCGCAGGCGCCCGCCACCGCGGCGATGATCGCCGCGGTGGCCAGCATTCCCGTTTTCGCCGCTTGGACGCCGATGTCGCTGGCGACCGCCTCGATCTGCGCGGCCACCACCTCCGGCGGGACCGTGTGCACCCCGGTGACACCCAGGGAGTTCTGCACCGTCACCGCCGTCAGCGCGGTCATCCCGTGCACGCCGCAGGCGAAGAACGTCCGCAGGTCGGCCTGGATGCCCGCGCCACCGCCGGAGTCCGATCCGGCGATGGTCAGCGTCCTCGCTGGAGTTGTCACAGTGGGGTCCTTCTCAAGACTGCTCGACCACCGGGAGGTAGACCTTCTTGCCCTGGTCGACGAACTCCGTCGACATCTCCGCCATGCCCGCCTCGATGGCCTCCACAGAGGACAGACCGTGCTCCTCGGCGTACTTGCGCACGTCCTGGGTGATCTTCATGGAGCAGAACTTCGGTCCGCACATCGAGCAGAAGTGCGCGGTCTTGGCGGGCTCGGCGGGCAGCGTCTCGTCGTGGTACGAGCGAGCGGTGTCCGGGTCGAGCGCCAGGTTGAACTGGTCCTGCCAGCGGAACTCGAAGCGCGCCTTGGACAGCGCGTCGTCGCGTTCCTGGGCGCGCGGGTGTCCCTTGGCGAGGTCGGCCGAGTGGGCGGCGATCTTGTAGGTGATCACGCCGACCTTGACGTCGTCGCGGTTGGGCAGGCCGAGGTGCTCCTTCGGCGTGACGTAGCAGAGCATCGCGGTGCCCAGCCAGCCGATCTGCGCGGCGCCGATGGCCGAGGTGATGTGGTCGTAGCCGGGCGCGATGTCCGTCGCGAGTGGACCGAGGGTGTAGAACGGCGCCTCGCCGCACAGTTCCTCTTCGAGCCGGACGTTCTCGGCGATCTTGTGCATCGGCACGTGGCCGGGGCCCTCGATCATGACCTGGACGTCCTTGGCGCGGGCGATGTGGGTCAGCTCGCCAAGGGTGCGCAGCTCGGCGAACTGGGCCTCGTCGTTGGCGTCGGCGATGGAGCCGGGACGCAGGCCGTCGCCGAGGGAGAACGTGACGTCGTACTCGCGCAGGATGTCGCAGAGTTCCTCGAAGTGCGTGTAGAGGAAGCTCTCCTTGTGGTGCGCCAGGCACCACGCGGCCATGATCGACCCGCCGCGGGAGACGATGCCGGTGACGCGCTTGGCGGTGAGCGGCACGTAGCGCAGCAGCACGCCCGCGTGCACGGTCATGTAGTCGACGCCCTGCTCGCACTGCTCGATCACGGTGTCGCGGTAGACCTCCCACGACAGCTTCGTCGGGTCGCCGTCGACCTTCTCCAGCGCCTGGTAGATCGGCACGGTGCCGATCGGCACCGGCGAGTTGCGCATGATCCACTCGCGGGTCTCGTGGATGCGCTTGCCGGTGGACAGGTCCATGATCGTGTCGGCGCCCCAGCGGGAGGCCCACACCATCTTGTCGACCTCGTCCTCGATCGACGACGACACCGCCGAGTTGCCGATGTTCGCGTTGATCTTGACGAGGAACTTCTTGCCGATGATCGCGGGCTCGGACTCCGGGTGGCACCGGTTGACCGGGATGACCGCGCGGCCGATGGCGACCTCGTCGCGCACGAACTCCGGGCTCATGCCCTCACGCTCGGCGCAGAACCGCATCTCCTTGGTGATGATCCCGGCCTTGGCGTAGGCCAGCTGCGTCACCGCGCCGTTGACCGGCTCGCGCTCGGCGATCCAGCTCTCCCGCAGCTTCGGGAGTCCAGTGTGGACATCGATGACGGCGGTGCCGTCGGTGTACGGGCCGGAGGTGTCGTACAGGTCGACGTGTTCGCCGTTGGTGAGGTCGACCCGGCGGAGCGGGATGCGCAGGCCGTCGTCGGTGTCCCGGTAGACCTTGCGCGACCCGATGATCGGGCCGGTGGTCACGGTGGGCCGAACGGAGCGGTCGTCAAGAGCGGTCACGAAAATCCTCCCTACGCCGGCATTACCCGGTCAGGTTCATCGGTCGGCGGCGCCGGGTCCTGGAACTGGACACCAGCCGCCCTCTCAGCCCGCCATGGCGCGAGCTCCCGCGGTGCGGTTTGCAGTTGTCGTCGCACCCTAACTGTTTGGGTGGGCGGGTGTCAGCCCGCCCATGCCTGCTAACGACTGGAAGCCAACTGAGCACTAGCCTGTTGACCATGGTGCAGCCGTACCCGCCGGGCGCCCGCCGCCTGGGCCGCCCCCACGCGGCCGTCCCCTGCCCGGCGTGCGGCGAGCTGGTGGGCCGGGGGTATCCGGCGTGCAAGTCGTGCACCGACCGGATCGACGCGTACTGGCTGGCCGACTGGGCCGCGCTGCTCGACGCCGAGGGTGTCGTGGCCGGTGAGCCGGAGGAGCGTGACCTGGTGACCAGGGTGTTCGCCGCCGAGCCGGGCGCGTACCCGTGGACGTGCACCGACTGGGCCATGCGGCTCACCGTGTGCCCGACCTGCCGCGCCGAGCTGGGCACCGGGGACTCCGGCTGCCTGCACTGCGCGGGCGCCGACCAGGCCCGCTGGGCGTGGGACTACGCGGCCATGCCCGCGTCGATGACGTACAACGAACACGCGTTGCGCGTCACAGTCGCGGGCCTGCGCGCCGCCCACCGCCGCCGCGACAACCAGGTCGCGTACTGGCGGCTGGCTCTGCCGTTCCTGCTGACCGGAGAGGACGTGACGCGCGCGCAGGCCCAGCGGGTGCGGACATATCTGCTGGCGGGGCGCACCGAGGAACTGTCGGGCAGCGCGACGTACGCCGACATGGCCGCCTTACCCGACCTGCCCTGGCGCGCGCCCGCCTAGGACTCGACGGCGAGCCGGATGCCGAGCGCGATCAGCACGGCCCCGGAGAACCGCTCCAGCCGCGTGCGGACCTCCGTGCGCTTGAGCCAGCCCATGACCTTGCTGAGCAGCGCGATCACCATCAGGTACCAGACGGTGTCGATCACCACCCACAGTCCGGCCAGCGCGAGCAGCACCCAGCGCGGGGCGTCGGCGGCGACGAACTGCGGCAGGAACGAGATGGCGAACACGGCGAGCTTCGGGTTGGCCAGGTTGACCAGCAGCCCCGCGCGGAAGCCGGAACCGCTGGTGGGGACGTCGTCGGCGGTGTGGTCGTGCTTGCCGAACAACGCCTTGACGCCGAACCAGACGAGCACCCCGACCCCGACGATCCGCAGCGCCTGGTAGGCGTACTCGGAGGCCACCAGGAGCACGGAGAGGCCGAGCCCCGCCGCGACCGCCCACACCGCGACGCCGACCTCCATGCCCGCGACCGTCGCCAGCGCGCCCCGGCGGCCGCCGCGGATCGACTGCTTCAGCAGCATCGCGGTACCCACGCCCGGCACCATGGCCAGGACGAACGAGGCGAACACGAACGCGAGGAAGCCGGACCAGGTCATGCCGCGAATGGTGCGACACCGGTCCGGCTGATCGCCACCGGTTTGTGACTGGTCATCGCTGTCCAGTCGAGCGGTCGAGCTCGTGCTGGACTTCATCGGCTCGCGCCCGCTCGCGATTGGCCCAGTAGATGGCCTCGTGATGGTGTCCGCGATCGATCTCGGCGATCTCCGCGTAGACGGCGGCGTTTCGCCGGTGGTAGGTCAACCAGTCTGAGGGCGGGGCGTCCCGCGGCGGCCGATCGGCGCTGACCGCTCGTTGGCTTGGGCGAGAATGCGGATCTCGTCGGTGCGAACCAGGCCACGCCTTGCCATCATGCCTCCCTCGTCGAGCTGTCGTCTCGAAGGAAGTTATGGGCGGTGGAGCCAGTGGGCAACACGCACAGTGCGGTATCGCACTTTTAATGCTGGTCGGCGGTGCGCAGCTCCGCTGCGAGTCTCCGTAGCTCGGGAATGTCGCCGCCGTCGCGGAGCGCTTCCTCGATGAGGTGCGCGACGACCGGGCTCGCGGATACCTGTTCCGGCGCGGTCTCGTGCGCACGCGCCAGCACCTCGACCATGAGGCTCGTCTGCCTGCGCTGGGAGTGAGCGGTGGCGACCTCGATCAGCAGCTGTGTCCTGCGTTCGATCGAGAGCTTCGTGGCATCAGTCTTGCCCGCGACCCGCAGCGCCCGCCCCGCGTCGCCCAGCTCCACGGCGATGCCGATCTCGTGCAGGAACACGTTGGTCGGGCCGAACTCCGTGTCGTAGTCGTTCCCGTCCGTGCCGAGCTTCTTGGCCATCCGCTCGGCCTTCGCCAAGTGGCTGTACGCCGAGTCGGCGTCGTCGGATCTCGCGGCGGCGACCGCGAGTTGCAGGTGCAGGGCGCCGGTCAGCGACAGCGCCGCTCGTTCACCGGATTCCACCAGCCTGCTGATCGCGTTGGCAGCGGTCGACGCCACGCGGTTGACCAGGTCGAACCTTCGGTCGCTCTGGAACAGGATCGCCAGTCTGAACGCTCCCGCCGCCATGAGCAGTGGGTCCTCGGCGTCCTCGGCGGCACGGATCGCTCGGTCGACTGCGACCCAAGCCGCGCCGGTCTCGCCGAGTTTCGAGAGAACTGCGGCAGCCGAGTGATACGCCTTGGCTTTCGCGGTGCATAGGCGCTTTCGTTCGGCCCCACTGGTCTTTCGCGTCCCGTATTCCAACTCGGGGATCAGCGTGCCCAGCAACTTGCTGAGGTCTTCATGTCGGGCGGCATGGGCGAACTCCCAGGCCCGGTCCGCCCCTCGGCCCAAGCGCTCCACGGCCACGGGCGTGATCTCCGCCAGCACCGCGTGCAGCGCGTCGCTCGAACTCAACGCGAGGCTGAGCGCGGTGGCCGCAGGTGGCCGCTCGACCGCATGAGCCGCCCGGTCGGCGCCGGTGAGTTCGGCCAACGGCACCCCCAGCACCTCGGCCACCGTTTCGAGCACGGACATGCGGTCGATTCGCCGCACGCCGCGCTCGACCTGGCTGACCCAGCTCTCCGAGCGGGACAGGCGGGCGGCGAGCTCCTTCTGGGAGAACCCGCACCGGCCGCGGTGGAACGCCACTTTGCGGCCAACCGCCCTCGGGTCCGCCGAGGTCACTCGGGTACGCCTTTGCCGCTGGGCGCGCCGAGGAACTCCACGCGGAAGTCGCGAAGGTACTGCTCCCGCGCGGCCAGGAAACGCTTCGTGTGCTCCTGCTGTTCGTGCTGGTCGAACGCGTTCTTGTCGGCGTAGACCTCGTAGAACAGCCGAGACAGTGGCGTGCCCTCGATGGTGTGCACCGCATAGACCAACGTGCCGGGTTCCTCAGCCGCGATGCGCGGAGTGAGGTCGGCGACCAGCGCGTCGAACTCCGCGGCGGCGGACTCGTCGCGGAGATCGAAGCGGACAACGAGCGCCCACATGAGCCTGCTCCGTTCGTCATGGACAGGATGTGAACGCTAGCACTATTTGTGCTAGTTAGTCGTCGGCGAACGGGTCTTCGCTGGTGCTCGGGTCCCACGACAGGCCCGGCACGCCCCACTTGTTGGCCTTCAGCATCCGCTTGGACTCACGCTGGTTTCGGCCGACCAGGCGGTTGAGGTAGAGCAGCCCGTCGAGGTGGTCGGTCTCGTGCTGGAGGCAGCGGGCGAAGAAGCCGGTGCCCTCAACCTCGATCGGCGACCCGTCGACGTCCTGGCCGGTCACCTTCGCCCAGGTGGCGCGGCCGGTGGGGAAGGACTCGCCGGGGACAGACAGGCAGCCCTCGAAGTCGTCGTCCGGGTCGGGCATGCCCTCGGGGATCTCCGAGGTCTCCAGGACCGGGTTGACGACCGTGCCGCGGTGGCGCACGCCTTCGTCGTCGGGGCAGTCGTAGACGAAGACCCGCAGGGCGACGCCGATCTGGTTGGCGGCCAAGCCGACACCGTTGGCCGCGGCCATTGTCTCGAACATGTCTTCGACGAGTGTCTTGAGTTCGCCGTCGAAGCGGTCGACCGGCGTGGTCGGGTTGTGCAGGACCGGGTCGCCGACGATCCGGATCGGGTGAACTGTCATACGGGCAGGGTAGTTATAGCGAGGTTGTCGGACGCGCCGTGGACATGACGATCACATCGGGTGGTGACGTGGTGTAATGGCGCTTGAGGATCACACCTGTGTGATTCCGGTGCGGGAGCACGGATTCGCCAGTGACTTACCAGGCGAAGGAGTCGAATGAACGCCGCTGAGGTGCCCGAGCTGCCTGAATCGCAGCCGACACAACCGAAGCCCTCGGGCGGACTCAGTGAGCGGGATCACACGATGCTCGCCTTCGAGAAGCAGTGGTGGAAGGCGGCGGGCTCCAAGGAGCAGGCGATCCGGGAGATCTTCGACCTGTCGAGCACGCGCTACTACCAGATCCTCAACGAGCTGATCGAGAAGCCGGAAGCGCTGGCCGTGGAACCGATGCTGGTGAAGCGACTGCGCCGGATGCGCGGCACCCGACTCAACGCCCGCTCCAGGAGCAGGTTGGGAATGGAACAGCGATGACCACAGACCCCGCAATGCGCCCGGGCAAGATCGCGGGCATCGCCCTGATCGGCGTGGCCGCCGTCGCGACGGTGATCGGGGTGATCACGCTGGTCGGCGGCAACGGCGACAGCGAGGCCCAGCAGCCTCCGTCGTCCACCGCGGCCTCCACGACCACCTCCGCGCCCTCCGGCTCGGAAGCGACCAGCGCCCCGTCCTCGCCGACCGCCACCACGTCGAGCGCCGCCCCGACCACGACGACGGCCGCCCCCGCGCCGACGACCACCGCCGCGCCGGTGCCGACCGCGCCCGCGGAACCGTCCACTCACGACCAGCCGGTGCGGGTCTACAACAACAGCTTGGAGACCGGTCTCGCCGCCAAGGCCGCGCAGGACCTGGAGAGCCACGGGTGGCAGGTCGCGGAGAAGTCGAACTACTCCCAGGGCATCATCCCGACGACGACGGTGTACTACCGGGCGGGCACGGATGAGGAATCGGCCGCGCGGGAGTTGGCGCAGGAGTTCGGAATCCGGGCGGAGGAGCGGTTCGAGGGTCTCAAGCAGGCGAGCCCTGGCCTGATCCTCATCGTCACCAAGGACTACCGCTCGCCCTCGATCGACAAGTAGGCCCGCGCGCTCCGCCGAGGGGACCGCGGGCGATCACCCCGACCATCCTGGTCGGGGTGATCGGCGTTTCAGGGCTTCCGCGTTGACCGATCCGGTGGGCGTAGCGATCGAAGTTTTGTCCTGTTCGGCCAGAACTTGCCCGGATTTGCATTCCCGATGGGCGGACTTTTGTATTGACCCCGCCATATCGCGTGACATACGTTCGCGACGTGTGGGACATCACGTCAATACCGGCGTTGGCGGCGGCGGGCCCACTGATCGATCCCCATCGCACCCCTGAGGACGTGACATGCGAACCTGGCTCTCCCGACTAGTGCCACTGCTGACGGCCACACTTGTGGTCGCCGGGCTGGCAGCCCCCACCGCCGCGAGCGCGCACGCCGATGGCTTCCACGTGCTGCTGTTCAGCAAGACCGCCGCGGGTGCCTACCGCCACGACTCGATCCCCGCCGCGAAGGCGATGTTCGAGTCGCTGGCCACCGAGCGCGGGTGGGAGTTGACCGAGAGCGAGGACTCGGCGGTCTTCAACGACGCCACTTTGGCCACGTACGACGTCGTGGTGATGTTGCAGACCTCGGGCATGGTCTGGGACACCGACGCGCAGCGCGCCGCGGCGCAGACCTACATGCGCAACGGTGGCGGGTTCGTGGCGATCCACAACGCGACGGACATGAACATCGAGGCCCAGTTCCCGTGGTGGGACCAGATGCTGGGCATGACCATGACGCGCCACTCGACGATCCAGGCGGGTACGGCGAAGGTCGCCGACAAGAAGCACCCGTCGGGCGCGGGCCTGCCGGACAAGTGGAACCGCACGGAGGAGTGGTACAACTTCCAGCCGCCGAGCGCGCGTGGCGGTGTGCACGTGCTGGTCACCGCCGACGAGTCGACCTATGACGCGGGCGCGGACAAGATGGGCTACGACCACCCGATCACGTGGTGCCGCAACTTCGAGGGCGGCAGGCTCTGGGCCACCGGAATGGGCCACGTGGCGTCGAGCTACTCCGAGCCGCTGTTCAAGTCGCACATCGCGGGCGGTGTGGAGACCGCCGGTGGCAAGGTCGCCGCCGACTGCGGCGCGACCGTGTGGAGCAACTACGAGAAGGTCTCGCTGGACGAGACGACGATCGCGGCGGGCGCGCTCGATGTCGCCAAGGACGGCCGCGTCTTCGTGACGGAGTACAACGGCAAGCTGAAGATCTACAAGCCGGACACCAAGACCACGGTCCTCGCGGCCACGTTCGACGTCTACGGCGGCGGTCAGATCTCCGAGGACGGGCTCACCGGCGTCGCACTCGACCCCGACTTCGCGACGAACAACTACATCTACGTGATGTACGCGCCCAAGAGCATCACGACCGAGGAGTCGTACGTCTCGCGGTTCACCATGAACGGGGACACGCTGGACAAGTCCACCGAGAAGGTCCTGCTCAAGGTGCCGATGTGGCGTCAGAACGAGCCCGGCCACACTGGCGGCTACCTGACGTTCGGTCCGGGCAAGAACCTCTACATCGGTGTTGGTGACGACACCAACCCGTTCGCCTCGGACGGCTACACGCCGATCGACGAGCGCGCGGGCAGGCAGTACTGGGACGCGCAGGGCACCGCGGCGAACACCAACGACCTGCGCGGCAAGATCCTGCGTATCCACCCGGAGGCGAACGGCACCTACACCATCCCGTCGGGCAACATGTTCGCGCCGGGCACGGCCAAGACCAAGCCCGAGATCTACGCCATGGGCTTCCGCAACCCGTTCCGGTTCAGCGTGCACCCGACCACCGGCGTCATCTACATGGCCGATTACGGTCCCGACGCGAGTGCGGACAACGCGAACCGCGGTCCGGCGGGCCTGGTCGAGTGGAACATCGTCAAGTCGCCGGGCAACTACGGCTGGCCGTACTGCGTCGGCAACAACACCCCGTACAACGACTACAACTTCGCCACCAGCACGTCGGGAGCCAAGTTCAACTGCGCGGCGCCGACCAACACCTCGCCCAACAACACCGGCCTGACCACACTGCCCGCGGCCCGCGGCGCGACGATCTGGTACGGCAGCAGCGCCAGCGTGGGCAACAACTTCCCGGAGATGGGTTCCAACACCGGCGGCGACGCGCCGATGGCGTTCCCGATCTACCAGTACGACGCGAGCAACCCCTCGGAGACCAAGTTCCCGGCCTACTTCGACCAGACTCCGTTCTTCGGCGACTGGAGCCGCAACCGGCTGTGGGAGTTCCGACTGGACTCGTCGGGCAACCTGCTGAAGATCAACGACTTCCTGGCGGCCCAGACGTTCAAGGGCCCGATGGACGCGAAGTTCGGTCCTGACGGCTCGTTGTACCTGCTGGCGTGGGGCAACGGCTACGACGACACCACGCACCTGCCGGAGTCCGGCCTGTACCGCATCGACTACACCCAGGGTGCGCGCAGCCCGATCGCGGTGGCCTCGGCCAACCCGACCACCGGTGGTGTGCCGCTGAACGTGGTGTTCTCCAGCGCGGGTTCGCGTGACCCGGAGGGCGGCGCGCTCACCTACAGGTGGACCTTCGGTGACGGCGGCACGTCGACCTCGGCGAACCCCTCGCACAACTACACCACCGCCGGTGTCTACAACGCCCAGCTCACCGTGACCGACCCGACCGGCAAGACCGGCACCGCGAACATCTCGGTCAGCGTGGGCAACACCGCGCCGACGCTGACGTTCTCCGGCGTGCCCGAGGGCGCCATGTACTCGTGGGGTGAGTCGATCCCCTTCTCGGTGAAGGCCACCGACCCCGAGGACGGCCCGATCAACTGCGCCAACATCACCACCCAGGGCAACATCGGCCACGACTCGCACAAGCACCCGCTGGGCAACCCGATCACCGGCTGCTACGGCACGATCCTGGCCGCCGCCGACGCCGAGCACCAGAACGGCAACGCCGCCATCATCGGCACCGCCCTCTACACCGACCGGGGTGCGAACGGGCTTCCCGCGCTGAGCAGTTCCGCTCAGTTCATCCTGCAGCCCAAGCACAAGCAGGCCGAGTACTTCACCGGCCAGAGCGGCATCCGGGTCGTCTCCCAGGCGGGCGCCGAGTCGGGCGGGCGGATCGGCGACATCGACAACAACGACTGGATCTCGTTCAAGCCGGTCAACTTCACCGGCATCAACCAGGTGTCGTTCAAGGTCTCCTCGCCCAACGGCGGTGGCACGATCGAACTGCGCGCAGGGTCCCCGACCGGCACGCTGATCGCCTCGGCGCCGGTGGCCGCCACGGGCGGCTGGGACACCTACGTCCAGCAGCCCGCGGTCAACATCACCAACCCTGGCAGCACGGTCGAACTGTTCGTGGTGTTCAAGACCACGACGAACCGCAGCTACGACCTGGACTCGATCACCTTCAGCGGCCCGGGAGTCAGCAAGGCCACCGTCGACCCGGCCAAGCAGATCAAGGGCGTCGCCAGCAACCGCTGCCTCGACAACTCCGCCACCATCGCCGGACAGGTAGTGCTCTGGGACTGCCACGGCGGCCTCAACCAGAAGTGGACCCGCACCGGTGCGACGCTGCAGGTCCAGGGCAAGTGCCTCGACGTCACCGCCGCCAGCCAGACCGATGGCGCCATCGTCGGCTCCTACACCTGCCACGGCGGGGCCAACCAGAACTGGACCCAGTGGACAGACGGGTCCCTGCGCAACGGCAGCAAGTGTTTGGACGCCCAGACCAACGGCGTTGCCAATGGAACACGTCTGATCATCTGGACCTGCAACGGCCAGAACAACCAGAAGTGGACCATCTCGTAGCAAGGTGATTCGTCGGTGGCCCCGGACCGTGTGTGACACGGGCCGGGGCCACCGCCGTTTCGCGCAGGTGAGTCAGCGGCTGGCGCGGGCCTCCGCGTACGCCTCCAGGGTCGCCAGCTGCGCCGCGTCCAGTGACGGACGCACCTTCTCCCGTGCCTGGGCCAGGTGGGCCGCCGTGACCTCGGCCGCGTCCAGGCTCTCGCGCATCGCGGTCAGTGCGGCCTCGCGGATCAGGGCGGCGCAGTCGGCCGCGGAATACCCGTCCAGTTCCTTCGCGTACTCGTCCAGGTCGACGTCCTCGGCCAGCGGTGTGTTGCGTGCCGTGGCCTTGAGGATCGCGGCGCGGGCCTCGGCGTCCGGTGGCGGGACGTAGATCAGGCGCTCCAGCCTGCCGGGGCGCAGCAGGGCGGGGTCGACCAGTTCGGGGCGGTTCGTCGCGCCGATCACCACGACGTCGCGCAGGGGCTCCACGCCGTCCAACTCGGTCAGCAGGGCGGCCACGACTCGATCCGAAACGCCCGAGTCCGATGACTGGCCGCGGCGCGGGGCCAACGCGTCGATCTCGTCGAGGAAGATCAGGGCGGGGGCGGCCTCGGCGGCGCGGCGGAACAGGTCGCGGACCGCGCGCTCCGACTCGCCGACCCACTTGTCCATCAGCTCGGCGCCCTTGACCGACAGCACGTTGAGCTGGCCCGTTCCCGCCATGGCGCGCACCAGGAACGTCTTGCCGCCACCGGGCGGGCCGTAGAGCAGCACGCCGCGCGGTGGGGCGACGCCGAGACGGGCGAAGGAGTCCGGGTAGCGCAGCGGCCACAGGACGGCCTCGGTCAGCGCCTGCTTGGTCTCGGCCATGTCGCCGACGTCGTCGAGGCTGATGCCGCCGGTCCGCAGGGTGTCGGACGCCGACATCGACGTGGGGCGGACCGTGTCCAGGGCGCCGAACAGGTCTTCGGACTCGATGCGCGGGTCGCCGTCCTTGTGCCGCAGCGCGGCGCGGATCGCGGACTCGCGGCGCAGGGCGATCAGGTCGGCGGCGACGAAGCCGGGCGTGCGCTCGGCCACCGCCCCGAAGTCCACATCGGACACCACGGGGACGTCGCGGAACAGCACGCGCAGCAGTTCGGTGCGGGTCTTGCCGTCGGGCAGCGGCAGGCTGAGGTCGCGGTCGATCAGCTCCACGCCGCGCACGCGCGGGTCGACGGCCTCCGGGTGGGCGGAGGTGGCGACCAAGGCGACGCGGGGGATCTGGACCGCCGAACGCAGCAGGTCGAGCACGACCGTGGCGACCGGCGGCGGCGTCGTCGCGGGCAGCAGCGCGTCGATGTCGGTGATCAGCAGCACGGCCGGGGTGCCCGCGTCGGAGTGGGCGCGGACCGCGGCGATGGCCTCCTCGACCCGCGACGCCGTCGCGTTGGCCTCCAGGACCGCGGCGGTCGGGCCGGTCAGCTCGACCACGGGGGCCTCGGCGGCGTGCGCGACCGCGCGGACCAGGGTCGACTTGCCGACGCCCTCGGGTCCGGTGATCAGCACGCCCAGGCGCGCGGCGGCGCCGAGCTTGGCGAGCAGTTCCGGCCGGGTGAAGGCCAGCTCGAACCATTCGCCCAGCGTGCGGGCGGCCTCGCCCGCGCCGACCAGGTCGGCGATCGGCACCGGCGGGTGCTCGGGCTCGACGCGCGGCGCCTCAGCCACCTTGGCGGCCCGGGTCGTCCTGGTGGCCTGCACGGTCGGCCCGCTGCCGGTCGCCGCGGGACGGTCGCCCGTGCGCGGGCCGTCGCGCCAACCGACCACAGTGGACGGATGCACGGTGACGGCGCCCGCCGGGTCGGTCGCGGTGACCGTGAGCAGTTCGTTGGTCCACGTCGTGCCGATCGCGCGGGACAGCTTGCCGCGCACGGCCGAGACGTCGGCCTCTGGCGGCGGCGAGAGATCCTGGGGGAGCAGCGAGACCGCGTCGCCCTGGGTCAGGACCTTGCCGACCAGGGCGAGCCGGACGGTCTCGGGGGTCAGCGAGGTGGCGGCCAGGCGCGAGCCCGCGACCGTCACCGAGCGGGCGGGCGCGACCTCGACCGGGGCCACCACGACCTCGGCGCCCTCGGTGACGCCGAGGTTCGACATCGTCACGTCGTCGAGCAGGATCACCCCGGTCGGGCCGTCGGCCTCGGCCGCCAGCGCCGAGCTGACCCGCGCGCCGGTGAGCTGGACGGCGTCCCACTGGCGCAGGCCGAGCGCGTCGAGCACCTCGCGGTGCAGCCGCACCACCCCGCGCCGGGTGTCGAGCGCGGAGGGGGTCAGCCGGGCGGTCAACGTGATCTGTGCTCCCACGCCGCCACCCTATTGGTTGCGGCGTGGTTCGCGCGGCGAAGTCAGGGCCGGTTCTCGCGCCGGATGCCGGTCCGGCGCCAGCCGCGCCTGCGCACCGGTCCGGCCACGCGCGGCTCCGGGGTGACCGGGTGCTCGTGGTCGCCCCGGCTGGGCAGCCGCACCGCGCGGCGGGCCGCGCCCGCCACCTTGTGCAGCGGGACGGGACGCAGGCCCAGCGTGCGGCGGGTGCCGTGCTCGCGCTTGATCGCGCGGCGCTCGCTCGCCGGGATGTCCCACGCCTCCGGGTGGTTGGCCAGCCAGTGCTTGCGCCGCACCGCGTACGGGATGTGGATGAGGTAGATGACGAGCGCCGCGGCCAGCGCGATCATCGGGTACGTGATCACCGCGGCGGCCAGCAGGCCGACGCCGACCAGCAGCGGCGCGATGGCGCGCGGCGGCACCCGGACCGACTTCACCGACAGCGTCGGGATGCGGCTGATCAGCAGCGCCGCGACCGCGACGGTCCAGATCGCCACGGCCCAGCGGGACTGCCACCAGGCGCCGTGGTTGCCGTACTCGATGGTGAGGATCAGCGGCAGCAGCGCCAGCAGGCCGCCCGCGGGAGCGGGCACGCCGACGAAGAACTCCTTGGCGTACGGCGGCTGCTCGGTGTCGTCGAGCAGCGTGTTGAACCTGGCCAGGCGCAGGATCATGCACACCGCGAAGATCAGCGCGATGATCCAGCCGAAGCGGTTGTTCGGGAACTTCCAGACGTAGATGACCAGCGCGGGCGCCACGCCGAAGGAGATGGCGTCGGCCAGCGAGTCCAGCTCGGCGCCCATCTTGGACGTCGCGTCGAGCAGGCGGGCGATGCGGCCGTCGAGGCTGTCGAGGATGGCCGCGACCCCGATGGCGGCGATGGTCGCCTCCAACTGCCCGCGCAGCGCGAACTGGACGGCCGAGAGGCCCGCGCACATCGCCAGGACGGTGATCGCGTTCGGGAGCAGGCGGACTCCCGGTGAAGCCGGTGCCATCAGTGCTCCGGAAGCTCGGCGAGCACGGTCTCGCCGCCGATGGTGCGCTGACCGGCCTCGACCAGCACGCGGCTGCCCTTGGGCACGTAGAGGTCGACGCGCGAGCCGAAGCGGATCAGGCCGTAGGTCGAGCCCGCGGTGACCTTCTCACCGTCGCCGACCTGGCAGAAGATGCGCCGCGCGACGAGGCCCGCGATCTGCACGACGGCGAGGTCGTAGCCGTCGGCGGTGTGGATGTGGAGGCTGTTGCGCTCGTTGACCTCGCTGGCCTTGTCGAGGTCGGCGGAGAGGAACTCGCCTTCCTTGTGCACGGCGCGCACGACCTGGCCGGTCGCGGGGGCGCGCTGGACGTGCACGTCGAAGACCGACAGGAATGTGCTGACCCGCAGCATCGGCGCGTCGCCCATGCCGAGTTCGGCGGGCGGGACGGCCTCGATGACGTGCGAGACGGTGCCGTCGGCCGGGGCCACGGCGATGCCGGGGCGCTGGGGGGTGACGCGTTTGGGCTCGCGGAAGAACCACGCCAGCCAGGCCGTGAAGATCCCGGCGAGGACACCCGCCTTGCGCGAGAGCAGGCGCACGACGAGCGTCGCGCCGATCGCGCCGAAGACGAAGGGACGGCCGCCGGGGTGGATCGGCGGGATGATGCTCTTCGTCAGCTCGATCGCGTGCTGCACGGGAGAAGAGGAAGGCTGCGACGGGTCGCTCATCAGGTGGCTGGTCCTCGCGAGTCGGCCGGATTTGCTCACACGCTACGCCAACCGCGAATTGGTCTGGCTTTCAGCGTGAACACGGGGCATCCGACCAGTCTGCACGCCCCCCGACGGCGCGCAGGCCGGTCGGATGCCCCGAGACTGGAGCACCCCTATCGTACGCGTCCCCTCACCCGCCGATCAATCTGCCTGGTGAGGAGTCGATTACCCACCGTTCGCGAATTCAGCGGCGCTCAGTCCAGCAGGATCAGGTCGACCTCAGCGCCCTCGGCGACCTCCGCGACCCCCAGCGGAATCTCGATCAGGCAGTTCGACGCCGCGAACGACGACAGCAGGTGCGAGCCCGGCCCGCCGACCGGCACCACCGCGACCATCCCGTCGTCGTGCCGTCCCCGTCGGTACTGGGTGCGCCCCTCCGGCGACGACATCGCCGCCGTGGTCCGCGCCTTGGCCCGCGGCCGCGAGACCACGCCGTGCCCCAGCGCGCCGAGCAGCGCGGGCCGGATGAACAGCTCGAACGACAGCGCCGCGCTCACCGGGTTGCCCGGCAGCGTCAGCACCGGCAGCCCGTCCACCGAGCCGAACCCCTGCGGCCCGCCCGGCTGGATCGAGACCCGGACGAACTCCACGCCCTGGCCGGTCAGCGCGTCCTTCACCACCTCGTAGGCGCCCGCGCTCACCCCGCCCGAGGTGATCAGCAGGTCCGCCCCCGGCGCGTGCTCGGCGATCACCGCGCGGAACTTGTCGACGTCGTCGGGGACGAACCGCAGGACCGTCGCGTGGCCGCCGATCTCGCGGACGGCGGCGGCGATCAGCACGCTGTTGGACTCGTAGATGTGCCCTGGCGGCAGCGGCTCACCGGCCGCCACCAGCTCCGACCCGGTCGACAGCACCAGCACCCGCGGCGGCCTGCGCACCGGCAGGGTCCCCAGGCCGACGGCCGCCGCGAGGCCCAACTGCGGCGGGCCGAGCACGGTCCCGGCGCGCAGCACGGTGTCGCCCACGACGACGTCCTCGCCCGCCCGCCGGATGTGCTTGCCCGCCACAACAGCCTCGTTGACCAGCACATTCGTCGTGCCGGCGTCGGTCAGCTCGACCTGGACGATCGAGTCGGCGCCCGGTGGCAGCGGCGCGCCGGTCATGATCCGGTGCACCGTCCCCGGCTCCAGCGGCCGGACGTCGACGCGGCCAGCGGGGATGTCGTCGGCGACCGGCAGGGTCACCGGGGCCGCGGCGACGTCGGCGGCGCGCACGGCGTAGCCGTCCATGGCCGAGTTGTCGAACGGGGGCAGCGACACCCCGGCGACGACGTCCTCGGCCAGCACGAGCCCGAGGCAGTCGGCCAGCGGCAGCGGGGTCACGGGCAGCGGGGGCAGGAGCGCGGCGACCTCGTCGCGGTACTCCTCGGCGGTGTAGGAGCGTTTCGGCACTAGTCCGCCTCCCCGAATTTCTCCCTTGTGGTCACCAGCCGCACGATAGCGGCGGTCTGTCGGTCACCGTGGTCAGCCGCCGTCCCGGTCCCCTTAGGTCTCGGTCTCGGAGTCGAACCGGCCGTGCCAGACTGCTGTACCGGACTGGCGCGGCGGGGCGCGCTGTCCTGGGCGATAGGGGAATCCATGCAGGTCCGCACCCGGCACACGCCCGCGTTCGGCGTGGCCCGGCTGATGCTGGCCCCGGGCGAGGCCGTGCAGGCCGACTACACCGCGCTGCTGGCCACCAGCTACGGCGTGCACGTCGACCAGCGGCGCGGCGGCGGCCGGTCCAAGGTCCGGCCCACGGTGTTCACCGCGCCCCCGGAGGGCGGCTGGGTCGACGTCGCGCCCGGGCTGCCCGGCGAGGTGTACTCGCTCGACCTCGACGGCACCGCGGGCTGGTGCGTCGCCCGCGGCGGCTGGCTCGCTCTCACCAGCACGCTGCGCACCGACGCGGGCTGGCCGGGGTTCCACGCGCTGTTCGGCGCCGAGCACGGCTTCCTCGAACACGTCAGCGGCGTCGGCACGGTCGTGCTGGCCTGCTGCGGCGCGCTCGACGTCGTGGCGCTGGAGCCAGGCGAGGCGATCACCGTCGACCCGGCGAGCCTGCTCGCCTTCACCGACACCACCCAGTGCAGGCTGCGCGCCGTGGCCCAGTCCGGGCCGCAGTCGGTGCGCACGGGGGAGGGCCTGATGCTCGATTTCGCCGGCCCGGGCAGGCTCCTGACTCAGACCCGCACACCTCGCGCGATGGCCGCCTGGCTCGCCCGCTGAGCGATCTCGAGGAACCGAACGCGGGCGCCATGGCCAGCGCGTTAGGCTCCGTCGCGTGTCGGAGGACCTCACCGGGCGTCGCCTAGGGCATTACCGCATCGACGGAGTGCTCGGTAAGGGCGGAATGAGCGTGATGTACCGGGCGACCGACATCAGACTCGGCCGCAAGGTCGCGCTCAAGGTCATCGCCGAGCACCTCACCGAGGACCCCGAGTTCCGCGAGCGCTTCGTCGACGAGGCCCGCAACACCTCCGCGATCGACCACGCCAACGTCGTGCCGCTCTACGACTTCGGCGAGGTCGACGGCCTGCTCTACATCGCCATGCGGCTCGTCGAGGGCTCCGACCTCGCCTCGCTGATCAAGGGTGAGCCGCTGGCCCCGCAGCGGGCGATCAGCCTGCTCAGCCAGGTCGCCGAGGCGCTGGACAACCTGCACGAGCGCGGCCTGGTCCACCTCGACGTCAAGCCAGCGAACGTGCTGGTCACCTCGCGCGAGTCGGCCACCGAGCACATCTACGTCGCCGACTTCGGCCTGACCCGGCGCGGCGCCACCGGCCACCGCACCCGCGGCGGCGACTTCCTCGGCTCGCCCACCTACGCCGCCCCCGAGCACCTGCGCGGCGAGCCGGTCGACGGCCGCACCGACGCGTACTCGCTGGCCTGCGTGCTGTTCGCCTGCCTGTCCGGCCGCCCGCCGTTCCAGGGGCAGGTGCCCGAGGTCATCCAGGGCCACCTGAACCGCGAGCCACCGGCGCTCACCGAGTTCGTCTCACTGCCGCCCGCGATCGACGACGTCATCCGGCGCGGCATGTCGAAGCAGCCCGGCCAGCGCTACGCGAGCTGCCGCGAGCTGATCGCCGCGGCCCGCCAGGCGCTGACGGCGCCGCCGCGCCCGGTCGCGCCGCCGCGGCCGCAGCAGACCTTCCAGCAGTTCCCGTCGCCGCAGCAGCAGGCGCCCGCGCCGCGGCCGGTGCCGCAGCCGTCCCACGCCTCGCACGCCTCGCACGCGGAGCCCGTCCGGCTCCGGCCGCCGGTGCCCGCCGGCAGCACCGCGTTCGGCAAGGAGCGCTCCGGCAACCGCTGGCTGGCCCCGGTGCTGGTCGGGCTGGTCGCGGTCGGCCTGATCATCGGCGCGATCTTCTTCCTGTCCAACCCGGACGACGGGCAGCCGCCGCAGCAGCCGGAGTCCACCGGGCCGTCGATCCCGGTCGGCCCCGGCTCGGGCGAGCCGTCGGGCGGGAGCAAGCCGACGAGCAAGAAGCAGCTGCCGTCGATCTCGGTGGTCGCGCCGCCGTCGAGCTAGCGCTGTGTCCACGAACGTTGTCGGGCTCTCGACGGCCCAGCTTCCCGCTGGCCGCACCGCCGAAACGTCCAAGTACACCCAGTACGAGCGGCATTCCGGCGGCACGCCCAGCGGAAACCTGGATCCGCCGATAGCCCGACAACGTTCATGGACACAGCACTAGCGTTTCCCGCGATCGGGTGTTCCGGCTGACACCCCCGCCCGCGTTTCTTGCACTCGGCACCTCGGAGTGCTAAAAACGAGTTAGCACTCGGCCTCTCCGAGTGCCAAAGGTCGGGACGGTGAGGCCGGCGCAGGATGCCGGTCGTCCGTCGCGGGCACCGAGCCTGGCCAAGCTACGTGTTTCCACCCAACGGAGGACCACACCGCAATGGCCAAGTTGATCGCGTTTGACGAGGACGCGCGCCGCGGCCTCGAGCGCGGCTTGAACATCCTCGCCGACACCGTCAAGGTGACGCTCGGCCCGCGTGGCCGCAACGTCGTGCTCGAGAAGAAGTGGGGCGCGCCCACCATCACCAACGATGGTGTGTCGATCGCCAAGGAGATCGAGCTCGAGGACCCGTGGGAGAAGATCGGGGCCGAGCTCGTCAAGGAAGTTGCCAAGAAGACCGACGACGTCGCGGGTGACGGCACCACCACCGCCACCGTGCTCGCCCAGGCGCTCGTGCGCGAGGGCCTGCGCAACGTCGCCGCGGGCGCCGACCCGCTGTCGCTGAAGCGCGGCATCGAGATCGCCGTCGAGGCGGTCATCGAGCAGCTGCACAAGTCCGCCAAGGAGGTCGAGACCAAGGAGCAGATCGCCGCCACGGCGAGCATCTCCGCGGGCGACACCACCATCGGCGAGCTGATCGCCGAGGCGCTCGACAAGGTCGGCAAGGAAGGCGTCATCACCGTCGAGGAGAGCAACGCACTCGGGATGGAGCTTGAGCTCACCGAGGGTATGCGCTTCGACAAGGGCTACATCTCCGGTTACTTCGTGACCGACCCCGAGCGTCAGGAAGCGGTCCTCGAGGACCCGTACATCCTGCTGTTCGGCTCCAAGATCTCCTCGGTCAAGGACCTGCTCCCGCTGCTGGAGAAGGTCATGCAGTCCGGCAAGCCGCTGCTGATCATCTCCGAGGACGTCGAGGGCGAGGCCCTGGCCACCCTGGTCGTCAACAAGATCCGCGGCACCTTCAAGTCCGTCGCCGTCAAGGCCCCGGGCTTCGGCGACCGCCGCAAGGCGATCCTGCAGGACATCGCGATCCTGACCGGCGGCCAGGTCATCTCCGAGGACGTGGGCCTCAAGCTGGAGAACGCCGACATCGCGCTGCTGGGCAAGGCCCGCAAGGTCGTCGTGACCAAGGACGAGACCACCGTCGTCGAGGGTGCGGGTGACGCCGAGCAGATCCAGGGCCGCGTCAACCAGATCCGCGCCGAGATCGAGAAGTCGGACTCGGACTACGACCGCGAGAAGCTCCAGGAGCGCCTGGCGAAGCTCGCGGGCGGTGTCGCGGTCATCAAGGCCGGTGCCGCCACCGAGGTCGAGCTCAAGGAGCGCAAGCACCGCATCGAGGACGCGGTGCGCAACGCCAAGGCCGCCGTCGAGGAGGGCATCGTCGCCGGTGGTGGCGTCGCCCTGCTGCAGGCCGCCGAGGCCGCGTTCGCCGGTCTCCGCCTTGAGGGCGACGAGGCCACCGGCGCCAACATCGTCAAGGTCGCCGTCGAGGCGCCGCTGAAGCAGATCGCGATCAACGCCGGCCTCGAGGGTGGCGTTGTCGTGGAGAAGGTCAAGGGTCTCCCCCAGGGCCACGGCCTCAACGCCGCCACCGGCGTGTACGAGGACCTGCTCGCCGCGGGCGTCCCGGACCCGACCAAGGTGACCCGCTCGGCACTGCAGAACGCCGCGTCGATCGCCGCGCTGTTCCTCACCACCGAGGCTGTCGTCGCCGACAAGCCGGAGAAGGCCGGAGCCGCCCCCGCGGGCGACCCGACCGGTGGCATGGACTTCTGATCCACGCCTGGTGTGCTCGAAAGGCCCGGTTCCTCGGAACCGGGCCTTTCGGCTTTATCCGGCCACGTTCGTCATGCGGTTGAGCCAGCGGGCCGTGGTCTCCGCGTCGGCCTCAGTCATCGCGTCGGGCTCGGGGGCGCGTGACGGCACTGGCAGCCAGCCGTCCACCGCGCGCAGGGGCGTTGTTGTCACATCGCTGGTGAGCAGGGACAACGTGGCCAGGCCGCACGCGTAGTCCAAGCTCGGCAGGGCCGCGGCGAGGGCTATGCCCGCCGCGAGGCCCACACTCGTCTCCAAGGCCGACGACACCACGCACGGCAGCCCGCACGCCTCCGCCACCGCGAGCGCCCGCCGGACGCCGCCCAACGGCGCGACCTTCAGCACCGCGATGTCCGCCGCGCCCGCCAAAGCCACCCGCAGCGGGTCCTCGGCCCGTCTGATCGACTCGTCGGCCGCGATCGGGACGTCGACACGCCGCCGGACCGAGGCCAGTTCCTCGATCGTCCGGCAAGGCTGCTCGACGTACTCCAGCCCGCCCGCCGCCCGGTCCAGCTCCCGGATCGCGGTGACCGCGGTGTCGACGTCCCAGGCGCCGTTGGCGTCGACCCGGATGGCGCCTTGGCCGAGGGCGTCGCGGACGGCGGCTACCCGCTCGCGGTCCTCGGCCAAAGGAGACTCGGCGACCTTGACCTTCGCGGTTCGGCAGCCGGAAGCGGCGACGATCTCGTGCGCGCGTTCCGGGGAGACCACCGGGACCGTGCAGTTCACCGGGATCCGGTCCCGCACCGGCGCGGGCCAGCCGTCGAAAGCCGCCTCGCGCGCGCTGGCCAGCCAAGGGGACGACTCGACGTCGTCGTAGTCCCAGAAGGGGCAGAACTCGCCCCAGCCGGCGTCGCCGTGGAGGAGGAGGCCCTCGCGGACGGTGATGCCGCGGAAGCGGGTGCGCATCGGGATCGAGTACACGCGAACGTCAGCCACGGGCACTACCTTGGCAGACATGGCAGCCAAGCCGCCCGCGGTCGAACTCGAGGTCGGGCACCGCACGGTCCGCGTCAGCAACCCGGACCGGGTGTACTTCCCCGCGCGTGGGGAGACGAAGCTCGACCTGGTCAACTACTACCTGTCTGTCGGCGACGGCATCGTCCGGGCACTGCGCGAGCGGCCGTGCATGATGCACCGGTTCCCGGAGGGCGTGGCGGGGGAGAAGGTCCACCAGAAGCGCGTCCCGCACGGCGCGCCGCCGTGGCTGGAGACGGTCCGGGTCGACTTCCCGCGCTACGGCAGGCACGCCAACGAGCTGTGCGTCACCGAACTGGCCAGCGTGATCTGGGCGGTCCAGATGTCGACCGTCGAGTTCCACCCGTGGAACTCCCGCCGCGCCGACACCGAGAAGCCCGACGAGTGGCGCATCGACCTCGACCCCGGTCCGGCGTGCGACTTCGCCACCGTCCAGCGGGTCGCGCACGTCGCCCACGAGGTGCTGGACGAGCTGGGCGCGGTCGGCTGGCCGAAGACCTCGGGCGGCAAGGGCCTGCACATCTACGTCCGCGTCGAGCCGCGGTGGGGCTTCCAGGACGTGCGCAAGGCCGCGCTGGCCTTCGCCCACGAGGTCGAGCGGCGCGCGCCGGACGACGTCACCACGACGTGGTGGCGCAAGGACCGCGACCCGGCGCAGCTGTTCATCGACTACAACCAGAACGCCCGCGACCACACCATCGCCGCGGCCTACTCGGTGCGCGGCGTGCCGGAGGCCAGGGTGTCGGCGCCGCTGCGCTGGGACGAGATCGACGACGCCCACCCCGACGACTTCACCATCGCCACCATGCCCGCCCGCTTCGCCGAACTCGGCGACCTGCACGACGGCATCGACGACGCGGTCTTCGAGATCGACCAGCTGCTGGAGTGGGCCGAGCGCGACAGCCTGGAACCGGTCGACCTGGACGAGTCGTAGATCACAACCCGGAAGCGGCGCGCGTGGACGCGTGTTGTTCCTGGCATGCGTATCGAGATCTGGTCCGACGTCGTGTGCCCGTGGTGCTACATCGGCAAGCGCAGGCTGGAGACCGCGCTGGCCGGGTTCCCGCACCGCGACGAGGTCGAGGTCGTCTACCGGTCCTTCGAGCTCGACCCGTCCGCGCCGCAGGTCGGCCACGAGACGATCGCCGAGGCCCTGGGCCGCAAGTACGGCGGCGGCGCCGCGGCGGGCCGCCAGATGATGGCGCGGGTCGCCGAGGTCGCGGCGGACGAGGGCCTGACCTTCGCCTACGACGAGGCCACCCACACCAAGACCGTCGACGCGCACCGGCTGCTGCACCTGGCGCTGTCCGTCGGCCGCCAGCACGAACTCAAGGAAGCCCTCCTTGCCGCCTACTTCACCCGCGGCGAGTCGATGGGCGACCACGACGTGCTGCGGAAGGCGGCGGTCGCGGCCGGGCTGGAGCCTGGTCGGGTGGACGAGGTCCTGGCTGGTGACGAGTTCGCGGCGGATGTGCGGGCGGACGTCGACCAGGCGCGGGCTTTCGGGGCGACTGGGGTGCCGTTCTTCGTGGTGGACCGGAAGTTCGGGGTTTCGGGGGCGCAGCCCGCTGAGGTGTTCACGCAGCTGCTGGAGCGCGCTTGGTCGGAGTCGCACCCGGCGATCTCGGTCCTCGCGGACGGCGAGACCTGCGGTCCGGACGGCTGCGAGGTCCCCTCCTAAGGTTGGGGCCATGCAGAGCGTGCGGTTGGTAGAGCAGTGGCCGGTGGACAACGTCGCCGTGGCGGTCGTCGCCGCGGATGGGCGGGTGCTGGGCGCCTCGGGTGATCAGGATCGGGTGTTCCGGCTGGCGTCGGTGACCAAGCTGCTCACCGCGTACGGCGTGCTCGTCGCGGTCGAGGAGGGGGCGGTCGAGTGGGACCAGCCCGCCGGTCCCGCCACGGTCCGCCACCTGATCGCCCACACCTCGGGTCTCGCGTTCGACACCGACGCCATCCAGGCCGAGCCGGGCAAGCGCCGGATCTACTCCAACACCGGGTTCGAGGTCCTGGCCGACTTTGTCGCCGAGGCCACGGGCATCCCGTTCGCCGACTACCTGGCCGAAGGCGTGTTCGCGCCGCTGGGCATGACCTCGACCAAGCTGGAGGGCTCCGCGGGCGCGGGCGCGGTGTCGTCGTGCGCCGACCTGGCCCGCTTCGCCGCCGAACTCCAGGCGCCGACCCTGACATCGACGCTGGCCGAAGCGGTCACGGTGGCGTACCCCGGGCTGAACGGCGTCCTCCCCGGCTACGGAATGCAGAAGCCCAACGACTGGGGGCTGGGCTTCGAGATCCGCGACGGCAAGAGTCCACATTGGACCGGCACGGCCAGCTCCGCGCGCACGTTCGGCCACTTTGGACAGTCGGGGACGTTCCTGTGGGTCGACCCGGAAGCCCGGGCGGCCTGCGTCGCGCTGGCCGACCGGGACTTCGGGCCGTGGGCCGTCGAGGCGTGGACCCCGTTTACCGACGCGGTGCTGGCCGAGTTGGCCTGACCCCCGGTCGCGCCAGCGTCCCACCGGCGTAGGCGGTGAACCGCGGGGTGTCGGCGTGGAAGCCGGGCTCGGGGTTCCAGTCCCACACCGTGTGGAACTCCGGTCCGAGCGTCCCCGCCGCCCCGTTCATCGCCTGCGGTGTGACCTCGCCCCACCGGCCGGTCTCCATCCGGTCGAGCAGCGTCCGCACGGTCGCGATCTCCTCGGCGGCGGTGAAGGTGCAGTGGTAGCCGCGATCGACCCAGACCTGGCGCAGTTTCGCCTGGTCACGCACCTGCCCGCCGTACCAGCTCGCGTGCTCGGGCGCGACGCTGCCGTCGCCGGTCGTGTGCAGCGTGATCACCGGCCAAGGTGTGTGCCCGCGCGGCGTGCCGTTGCGGGCGGTGTAGGCCACCGCGCGTGGGGTCGGGGCGATCCGCGGCGCCGCGGCGAGCGCCCGGAGGTCGGTGTCCAGGTCCAGGCCCGCGTCGCGGTAGGACTGCTCGACCAGGGTGCGCTGGCTGGAGTTCGCGAGGAGCGCGGTGTAGTCGACGCCGGTGTTCCAGGACGGGTTGCCGCCCGCGCGCTGTTCGAGGTCGGCGCGGGCCTGGCCCCAGTACCCGGCGTGGGTGTAGTAGCCGTAGAGGTACATGTGCCGGATCTGGGCCTCGACCGACGCGGGGCGCGGCGGTCGTGAGGTGAACCAGCCAGGGGTGTCGGCGAGGCCGGCGGCCAGTGCCAGCCGGGCGCGCTGCTCGGGGCTGGCCATGGCCTGGTCGAGCACCTCGCGGATCCGCGCGGTGTTGGCCGCGGGATCGGTGATGTCCACCAGCCGCAGGTCGGGCGCGAGCAGGGTCTTGAGCGCGAAGCCGAAGTCGAGCGCGCTGTTGAACACCGACGTCGTGCCGCCCAGGGCCCCGCACAGCGACGCGACGCCCGCGAAGCGGCCGGGGTCGCGCTCGGCGAGCAGGGTGGCGATCAGCCCGCCCGCCGAGGCGCCCCAGGACACGGTGCGGCGGGGCGTGCCGACGTGGGTGGTGAACCAGTCGAGCAGCGCCCGCTGGTCGCGCAGGCCGGACTCGACGGCCAGCCAGCCGAACGGCTGGGCGTAGCGGCTGGCCGCCAGCGCGTAGCCGTTGTCGAGCAGCCACTGCCGGGTGGCGGGGTGGTTGCTCATGTCGATGGCCTCGCCGGGCGGGAACTCCGCGGCGTAGGCACCGTGGCTCCACAGCAGCAGGGTGCCGTTCCACCGCGGCGGCACCTCCACCTGGTACCTGGCGCCGCCGAGCTGTCCACTGTAGATAGTCGGGGCGGCGGGTGTGGCGGTCGCGGGCGCGCCGGTGAGCAACAGTGCCGCGGCCATCGCGGCGATCAGAGCACGTCTGGCCATGTTCGGGCCCTCCTCGGGTCGGGTACGCGGTACCGTCGCCATGGCCGGGCGTGGTGGGCAAGGATTTTCGGCACGGCTGAAACGGGGGCGTGTGGTGCGGATCTGGCTGACGGCCGACGACCTGGCCAGGACCCGGTTCGGGCAGAAGCTGTCGCCGCTGGGCACGGTGGTGCTCAGCACGCAGGCGCTGCGTGGCGCGCCGCCCATGTACGACCCGTGGCGGCGTCGGGTCCGCGTGGACGAGGCGATGCGGCCGCTGTTCGACGTCGTGCCCGCGACGGGCCACATCCCCGACTACCTGACCCCGGTGGTGTCCGGCGGCATCGAGGCCGAGCTGGACGCGCTGCTTTCCACCCCGCGCCGCCGGATCGAGGCGCGTTCCTGGGCTTCCCGCAGGCTCGCCGACGGCGACCGCGACACCTGGCGGGCCCTCACCAACGCCATGCGCGGCTATTTCGACACCGCGATCGCCCCGCACTGGGCGGCGATGTCGGCCAACCACCACGCCGACACCGCCCACCGGACCCGGCTGATCGGCGCGCGGGGCGTCGAGCGGGTGTTCAGCACCCTGCATCCCGACGTGCGCTGGTCGAGCCCGGTCCTGGAGATCGTCGGCGTGCCGGGCGAGGATGTCGACCTTGGCGGGCGCGGGCTGATCCTGTACCCGTCGGCGTTCATGTGGTCGCGCCCGCGCCTGCTCGTCGACCCCGACGGCCCCGGCCTGCTCGTCTACCCGGCCCGTGACGCGGCGTCGGCGTGGCGGTCACCGACGGACACCGACACCCTGGCGGCCCTGCTCGGCCGCACCAGGGCCACCCTGCTCCGCGCCATCGCCGAGGGCGGCGACCGGTCGACCGGCGGCCTCGCCACCCGGCTCGCCATCAGCCCCGCCGCCGCCTCCCAGCACGCGGCGACGCTGCGCGCGGCCGGCCTCATCGAGACCGGCCGCGCGGGCCGCTTCGTGGCGCACTCACTGACCCCGCTCGGCGAGGACTTCCTCGCCACCAACGGGGTCAGGCCATCTCCGGCACCCGCAGATGAGCGATGGCCAGGTCGAACTCGGTGACCTCCAGCACCTCGACGCCCGCTTCCTTGGCGCCCGAGCTGCGCAGCTGGTCGGCCTGGGCGCGGGAATCCTCCATCGCCGCCCGGCTGTCGTAGGTCACCGACGACACCGCGATCCCGGACTCCCGGTCGAGCAGCAGGCTCGCGCTGCAGAACCCGGGGAGCTGCTCGATCTTGGGCAGCAGGGCCATCCGGAAGACGTCGGTGGCCCGGTCGGGCTCGGTGTCGCCGACCCGCATCCACGTCGCCCGGACACACGCGCCCTCCTGGGACTTGTGGTCCCGGTGCAGCGCCGCGATCTCCCACTCGTCGACCTGCGCGCGGTTGCCGCCCAGCATCTCGGCCGCGCGGTCGCGCATGGAGCGGACGGACTCGGTGGTGGCCCGCATGGCCTCCTCGGACTCCCATGAGGTGGTCACGATGCAGCGGCCGGAGGAGCGGTCGATCAGCATGGAGAGGCCCACGAACCCGTCCATGTCTTGCAGCGCGGGCATGACCTCATCGCGAACGTGGGCGATGCCCGTGTCGATCTTGTCCTGATGTGCTTGAAGTGTGGTGGAACGCGCGAACACGATTCCACCCCCGTCCCGTGTCGGGGTGACGTCCCGGTGACGCCACCGGCCGTTCCCAACCCTCCTCCTGGGACGCGCGACCCGCAACGCGACTAGTTGATCATCGCCGCACGAGGTCGGCGGGATCGAACTTGACCGGGAACGGCTCGTCCACGGCGAGGACCTCCCCCGCGCCCACGGTTCGGCGAACTACGTACTCGGTCGAGCCGGCCAGCTCATGCACTACCACTACGGGCAGCGACTGGGTCAGGTCGGTGAACCGGTCGGTCTCGATCCGCCAGTAGTGCTGAATGCCGCACTCGGCGTACATGTAGGGCTTAACCGCCCGATCGCGGCGGCGCGAACCTGGAGAGACGATCTCGGCCACCAGCAGGACGTCCGCGGGGTCGATGAGCGGCTTGTCGAGGCTCGGCGCGTCGGCCCGCGCGATCAAAAGGTCGGGGATCAACAGGTTGCCCTCTGGCATGGCGATGCCGACACCTTCATAGATCACGACCGCGGCATCGGCATCGAGTGCTGCCAGTTCGAGCTGCTTGTGCAGGATGTAGGAAGCGGACTGGTGGCGTGGGCCAGGAGGGGGGTTCACAATCAGCCCGCCGTCAATCAGCTCGTACCGATGTCCGTCCTCGGGCAGCGCCATGACTTCCTCGCGCACCCAGGGCCTGACGTGATCGTGCGCCACGCTCACTGATCACCACCTCCTCTACCTCCGCCATTCTCACATGGGTTGTTCGCATGCGGCGACGGTAGAAATCACGACCGACAGTTTCGCCGGAGATCCGGCCTGGCCGGTGAGCGACCACTCGATCGTGTCAGTTGATCTCGGGGATGGGTGGGCCGAGCAGGTCGTCGGCGTCGCAGATTCGGTAGGCGTAGCCCTGTTCGGCGAGGAAGCGCTGGCGGTGGGCGGCGTAGTCGGTGTCCAGGGTGTCGCGGGCGACGACCGAGTAGAAGTGGGCCTGGCGGCCGTCCGCCTTCGGGCGGAGGAGTCTGCCCAGGCGCTGGGCCTCTTCCTGGCGGGAGCCGAAGGTGCCGGACACCTGCACCGCCACCGACGCCTCCGGCAGGTCGATGGAGAAGTTCGCCACCTTCGACACCACCAGGGTCGGCAGCTCACCCCGGCGGAAGGCGTCGAACAGGACCTCCCGCTCCTTGTTCTTCGTCGACCCTTGGACGATCGGCGCGTTCAGCGCCTCGCCCAGTTCCTCCAGTTGGTCCAGGTACGCCCCGATGACCAGCGCGGGCTCCCCTGGATGACGCTCCAAAATGGACTTCACCACCGGCAGCTTCGTCCGCGCCGTCGAGCACAGCTTGTACCGGGTGTCCGGCTCGGCCGTCGCGTACTCCAACCGCTCGGTCTCGGTCAGCGTCACCCGGACCTCGGTGCACTCGGCGGGGGCGATCCAGCCCTGTTCCTCGATGTCCTTCCACGGCACGTCGTAGCGCTTCGGGCCGATGAGGGAGAACACGTCGCCCTCCTGGCCGTCCTCGCGGACCAGGGTGGCCGTCAGGCCGAGCCTGCGCCGGGACTGCAGGTCGGCCGTCATCCGGAACACCGGCGCGGGCAGCAGGTGGACCTCGTCGTAGACGACCAGGCCCCAGTCGCGGGAGTCGAAGAGTTCCAGGTGGCGGTATTCGCCCTTCGACTTGCGGGTGATGACCTGGTAGGTGGCGATGGTGACCGGACGGATCTCCTTGCGCTCGCCGGAGTACTCGCCGATCTCGTCCTCGGTCAGCGACGTCCGCGCGATCAGCTCGCGCTTCCACTGCCTGCCCGCCACGGTGTTCGTCACCAGGATCAGCGTGGTGGCCGATGCGTGGGCCATGGCGGCGGCGCCGACCAGGGTCTTCCCGGCGCCGCACGGCAGCACTACCACGCCGGAGCCGCCCGCCCAGAACGCCTCGGCGGCCATCCGCTGGTAGTCGCGCAGGTGCCAGCCGTCCTCGACGAGGGTGATGGGGTGGGCCTCGCCGTCGACGTAGCCCGCCTCGTCCTCGGCGGGCCAGCCGACCTTGAGCAGCAGCTGCTTGAGCCGGCCGCGCTCGCTGGGGTGCACGACCACCGTGTCGGGGTCGATGCGCGCGCCCAGCATCGGGGCGATCTTGCGGTTGCGCAGGACCTCTTCGAGCACAGCGCGGTCGATCGTGGTCATCACCAGGCCGTGCACGGGGCTGTTCTGCAGCGTCAGCCGCCCGAAGCGGCCCATCGTGTCGACGATGTCGATCAGCAGCGGCTGCGGCACCGGATAGCGCGAGTACGTCGACAGCGCGTCGACCACCTGCTCGGCGTCGTGGCCCGCCGCGCGGGCGTTCCAGAGGGCCAGCGGGGTGACCCGGTAGGTGTGGATGTGCTCTGGGGCGCGTTCGAGCTCGGCGAACGGCGCGATGGCCATGCGGGCGGCCTGCGAGCTGGGATGGTCGACCTCCAGCAGCAGGGTCTTGTCGGACTGCACGATCAGCGGGCCGTCGGTCACCGGTCCAGTGTCGCAAACCCCGACGACAAGGCCACAGTTCGGTAACCGTGATTGCCACCGCCCCGGTCCGCGCCACTACCGTGCACGCTGCCCCGCCCACCCCCAGTGACAGAGGCGAACATGAGCGAGACCGTCGACCAGGAACCCGCCGCCGTCCCGGCCGGGCGCAAACGCTTGCCGATCTGGGTGCTCGCCCTGGTCGCCGCCGTCGTCCTCGCGGGCGCGGGCTTCGGCGCCTACCAGCTCCTCGGCAAGGACGCCGCCGCCCCCGGCGAGTGCGCCGCGGTCGAGGGCGCCGACGACACGGCCAAGCTGACCCCCGCCGACTGCGCCGACGAGAACGCCACCTTCAAGATCGCGTCCAAGAAGGAGCTCACCGAGAAGGGCTGTCCGGACGGCGCCTACCGCGAGCTGCGCGACGACAAGAACCTGATCTGCCTGCTGCCCAACTTCATCGAGGGCAAGTGCTTCGCCCCCGACGAGAAGAACCAGGGCTTCCGGATCGCCGACTGCGCGGGCACCGAGACCATCCGGATCAGCCGCGTCATCAACGACACCGACGACCCGAAGGACTGCCCGCACGGCAACGGCATCGGCTACCCGGACCCGCCGGTCGTCTTCTGCATCGAGACCCCCGGCACCTCCTGACCGTCGCATCCGGACTATCCGGTTCCCGTAACGGGTGACCGCCTGACGCGTTAGATTGGCGCGCCGCTGGTTCAGGACTCGCGGCATCACCGTTTCCGCTGTTGGAACTCCACGAGGTGCACGATGTCCAACCCGCAGCCGCCCCAGGGCGGCGACCCGCAGCAGCCCTTCAACCAGGGGCCGCACACGCCTCCCGGAGGTCAGCAGCCGCCGCCGTTCGGCCAGCAGCCGCAGGGTCAGCCCTTCCCGGGGCAGCAGCCCCCGCAGGGCCAGCCCTTCCCCGGGCAGGGGCAGCAGCAGTTCCCCGGCCAGCCGGGTCAGCCCTTCCCGGGCCAGGAGCCCCCGCAGGGCCAGCCGTTCCCCGGCCAGCAGCCCCCGCCGCCGTTCGGCCAGCAGCCGCAGCAGCCGGGCTTCCCGGGGGCCGCGCCGGGGCAGGCCCCGTCGGGCAAGGGCAAGATGATCAAGCTCATCGCGGGCATCGTGGTGCTGCTCGTGATCGGTGGCGGCGCGTTCTACTTCTTCAACAAGTCGGCTGCCTCGGCCGCCGTCGGCGACTGCATCAAGGTCAAGAGCGCCAGCGCGACCGACGCCGACGTCGAGAAGATCGACTGCGGCAAGCCGGACGCCGTCTTCAAGGTCGCCAAGAAGCTGGACAGCGGAAGCGCGAACTGCCCGCAGGACAGTGACTACCTGGAGTACGAGCAGACGGGCAAGTCGTCGAGCTCGGGCTTCTCGCTGTGCCTGATGGTCAACGCGAAGGTCGGCGAATGCCTCACCGACCTGCGCGACGCCGAGACGGCAGTGAAGGTCGACTGCGGCGACCCGAAGGCGAAGCTGGAGATCACCACGGTCGCCGAGGGCGAGACCGAGTACTCCGCCTGCCCCGAGGACGCCGACGACGGGTTCAAGTACAACGAGCCGAAGGTCGTCATCTGCGGGAAGAAGAAGTAGGGCTAGGCAATGGCACCCGGCGGCAACGGGAAGACGGCGAAGGTCGCTGTCGGTCTCGTCCTTCTCGTCGCCGTCGGGCTCAGCGTGTTCTTCTCGGTCAAACGCTCGCCCGCCGCGGCCGACGCGGGTGACTGCGTGAGCTTCACCGTGGTCGAGCGCGGCACGGCGGTCAACGCCGTCGACTGCGCCGACCCGGCCGCGGTGTTCAAGGTCGCCAAGCGGCTCGACTCGATCCAGGACGACTGCGGGTCGGCCAGCGACTACGCCGAGTACGAGTGGTCGGCGGGCGGCGACGGCTACTCGCTCTGCCTCATGGTCAACGGGCGCGTCGGCGACTGCTTCGCCGCGCTCGACCTGATCGACATCGCCCGGCGCGTGCCGTGCGACCAGGCCGACTTCGAGGTGTTGCAGGTCCTCGACGGCGCCACCGACATGTCCCTCTGCCCGCCCTTCGGCGGCGTGGTCGACGGCTTCCTCTACACCGAGCCGCCCACGGTCATCTGTGGGAAGCGGAACTAGGTGCCACGTGCAGCAGGCCCGCCACCTGGGCGCGCAGCTCCACGAACTCGTCCGACGAGCGGGTCGCGATCTGGTCGCGGTCGTCGCCGAGCGGCACGTCGAGCGCGGCGATCATGTTCGCCGGTGACTTCGACAGCACCAGCACCCGGTCGCCGAGGTAGACGCTCTCGTCGATGTCGTGGGTGACCAGCAGGACCGTGGTGTCCTGCTCGCGCCGGACCTTCAGCAGCAGGTCCTCCAGCTCGAACCGGGTCTGCGCGTCGACCGACGCGAAGGGCTCGTCCATCAGCAGCAGCGCGGGCCGGTAGGCCAGGGCGCGGGCGATGGCGACGCGCTGCTGCATGCCGCCGGAGAGCTGCCACGGGTACTTGCGCGTGGCGTTCTCCAGGCCGACCGCGGCCAGCGCCTCACTCGCCCGGGCGGCGCGTTCGGCCTTGGCCAGCGCGCGCAGCGGGAACTCGACGTTGCGCTGCACGGAAAGCCAGGGGAACAGCGAGCGGCTGTAGTCCTGGAAGACGACGGCGAGGTCGGCGGGCACCCCGTCGACCGGCGTCCCGTGCAGGCTGACGGTGCCGCGGGTCGGCCGGATCAGGCCCGCGATGGACCGCAGCAGCGTCGACTTGCCGCAGCCCGACGGCCCGACCACGCACACCAGCTCGCCCGCCTCGACGGTGAACGTCAGCCCGTCGATGGCGTCGTGCGCGCCATCCTTCGCCTGGTACGTGTGACCCAAATCACTCACGGCCAGCATGGTTGCCACGGGACTCATCCTCCGGTCGCCAGCGACTTGGCCTGCGCCGAGTGCCGCGGCTGCCAGGCAAGGGCCCGGTGCTCGACCATCAGCAGCAGGGTGTTGAACAGGTAGCCGAGCACGCCGAGCAGCACGATCCACGCCCACATGACCGGCAGGTCGTAGTCACGCTGGGCGCGCACCAGCTGGTTGCCGATGCCGTTGATCGACCCGACGAGCTCGGAGATGACCATCAGGATCAGCGAGATCGACAGGCTCAGCCGCAGGCCGGCGAACACTTTCGGCGCCGCGGACGGCAGCACCACGCCCAAGATCCACTGGGCCTTGGACAGCCGGAACGCGCGCGCGGTCTCGACCTTGGTCGCGTCGACGCTCCGGGCGCCGTCGACGGTGTTGAGCAGCACCGGCCAGATCGCGCCGAAGACGATCGTGGGCAGCTGCATGCTCGTCACGCCCACGGTCGCCACGAAGAACGGGACCAACAGCGGCGGCGGGACCGAGCGCATGAAGTTGAACAGCGGGCCGAGGTAGCTCATCGCGGTGCGTGACCGGCCGAGCAGCACGCCCAGCGCCACGCCGATCAGTCCGGCGAGCGCCCAGCCCACCAGCATCCGGCCGACGCCGGGCACGATGTGGGCGCCGAAGGCGGGGGAGAACCACAGGTCGCGCGCGGTCGTGGCGATCGTCCACGGCGTCGGGAAGAACGGGTCGGCCGCCGCGGTCGTCGCCAGCTGCCAGACCCCCACCGCGACGGCGAAGACGAGCCAGCGCTGGATGAACGTGTTGAGCGCCCTCATTCGGCCCCGCCCCTCGGCGCGGCCCAGGCGAACAGCCGCGTGTGCAGCCGCTCCAGCCCGGAGTTGGCGGCGTAGCCGAGCAGCCCGGCCAGGACCGTGCCCGCGAGCACCTGGTCCATGTGCGCGCCGCCGCTGCCCGCCTCCATGATGAACTGCCCGATTCCCTTGGTGCCGCCCGCGAACAGCTCGACGCTGACCACCACGGCCAGGGAGATCGCGAATGACAGACGGATCCCGGTGAGCACGAACGGCGCCGCGCTCGGCAGCGCCACCCTGGCCAGCACCCCGACCCGGCCCACGCCGAACGCGCGGGCCGTCTCGACGTGCAGCGGGTCCAGCTCGTCGAGCGCGTACATGGTGTTGAACAGGATCGGCCACAGCGCGCCGTAGACGGCCAGCGCGATCTTGGTGTCGGGACCGGTGCCGGTGATCAGCAGCGCCAGCGGGATCAACGCCACCGACGGGATCGGCCGCAGGAACTCGACCACGACCATGCAGGCGCGGCGGGCCAGCGGGATGCTGCCCAGGACCAGACCCGCGGGAACGGCGACGGCGACCGCGATGACCAGCGCGATCAGCGTCGCGAGCACGGTCGCCACGATCGCGCGGAGGAAGGACACATCGCCGAGGAGGTCCACCATGGCGGGCAGCACGACACTCGGCGGCTGGAGATAGGTCCCCGGAACGAGATCGGTCCGGCTGGCCACTTCCCACACGGCGAAGAAACCGGCCAGACCGATCAGGCTCCTGGGAACTCGTGGAGTTCCACTCACTGCTCTCGGCGCCCGGCCCGCACCAGCGGACCGGGCACCCACCCCCTGCCGACTACTTGGACGCTGCCCCGTTGGGGATCATCGTCTTGACGTCCAGGTGGCCCTTGATGACCCCGAACTCCTCCATCAGGTTCGCCACACGCTGGATGCGGTTGGCCTCCAGCGAGGTCGAGTAGGTGGAGATGGTCACCAGCTGGGCGGTCTGCTGGTCGATCTTGGCGTACTTGACGAACATCGGCTCCATCTTGGAGCGGTCGGTCGCCTCGGCGTGCGCCTTGGCCAGCGCGCGCTGGAACGCGGCGATGGTGTTGGGGCTGGTGGTGGCGAACTTGCCGTTGCCGCCGATGGCGACGTAGCCCGACATCGGGATCTCCGCGGTGGGGCCGGACGCGCCGTCGAACACCGGGACCGCGCCCAGCTTCTTCATCGCGTTGGTGACCCACGGCTCGACCAGGACCGCGCCGTCGACGTCACCACGCTCCAGGGCGCCCATCATGTCCGGGAACGGCATCTCGACCCACTGGACCTGGGAGTAGTCGACGCCCTGGTTCTTCAGCACCGACATCGGCGCCAGGTCGGTGAAGCTGTTGCGCGCGGTGATGGCGATCTTCTTGCCCGGCGCGTCGGAGACCTTGGTGAACTTGGTGGAGTTCTTCGGCGCCACGACCACGAGGTGGCCCTGCTTGGCCGAGAGCGCGTCGGCGACGATCTTGAACTCGGCGACCTTCTTGCTCTGCGCGAGCAGCGGGGCCGGGTAGGAGGCGAAGGCGATGTCGACCTCGCCGTTGATGACGCCGTTGATGCTGGCCGGGCCGGAGGCCATGACGACCGGCTCGACGTCGAGGCCCTGCTCCTTGAAGTAGCCCTGCTCGATGGCGCGGTAGAACGGCGCGACGTCGACCACGGGGAGCACGCCGACCTTGATCTTGGCCTTCTCCACCCCGCCGGTCCCGGTCTTGGCGGCGTCGGATCCCTCGTCGCCGCCGAGCAGTGAGCACGAGCTGGCGAGCAGAGCCACCGCGAGTGCGGCGACAGGCATCCGCAGGCGGGAGATCCGCCTGGCGGTCACGCTTCGGAGCATTGGAGCCTCTCCTCGTAGGAGGTCGGATTTGTCGAGGTGTTCCCCCCTCGGACACCAGGGCACTCTAGAGACCGTTGGAGCGGGTCACAATGAGTGCGCGCCAGATGTCGCGGGGTGAACTCTCTCACTGAATGGCGTGAACCTGTTGACCCAAGCGGACGAATTGCCCACCGGCCCTGACCAGGGGTTAACGGTCTGTAGTCACCGGTCGGGGGTCACACCCCTATTTCCGCCACAGGAGTGAAGAGTGGGGTAGGAATAAGCACCACATCATCACGCAGCTGGACTGTTGCCCTTGCTAAGTACCTGATAAGGCATGTGATGATGCCCTGGAAGGGTTACATCCCGACGGAGACTTCGCTACCTTCTGTGTCCAACAGTGAGGCGTACGCTCATCCGAGCGGCGAAGAAGGCAGGCGTGACGTGTTCGTGAGTAACGCCGGGCCCGGTGGGTCCGACATCTTGCGGCAAGCGCGGCTGCTTCCGGGACGTCCTTCACTGGGGTAGTTGTCCGTTCGAGCTAGCCGAGTAACGGGCTACTGGCTCAGATGCAAGGAGTGTGCAGGCAGTGCCCGATCACACCGCGGGGGTCGACCACGACCCCGGGAAAGTCGGTGGCGCCGCGTCCGGGCGTGACTCGGCGCGGCCATTCGCCTCCCGTCAGACCAGCCGCAAGACCGTCGAAGGCGGCTCCCGCTGGCGCCTGCGCAACTGGCGCCTCCGCACCAAGTTGATCGCGGTCCTCACCGTTCCCGTTATCACCGCCGTCGCGCTCGGCGTGCTGCGCGCGCAGAACGAGCTGGAGAGGGCGAGCGAGTTCGAGCGCGCCGCCAGCGACGTCAGCGCCACCCTCGAGGTCGTCGCGCTCGTCCACGAGCTGCAGAACGAGCGCAACATGGTCGTCGCCTACGTGGCGGGCAAGCGCTCCGACCAGAACGCCGTCAGCGCCATCCAGGGCCAGTTCCAGAAGACCAACGCGGGCCTCAACCGCCTCGCCCAGACGGTCAAGGCCGTCGAGAACGACCAGTTCGACCGCGACAGCAAGCTCCTCGAACCGCTGACCAACCGGCTCGGCGCCGTCGAGGCGGTCCGCAACGCGGCGATGAGCTCGGAATACCCCGACGTCGGCGTCTACGGCGCCTACACCTCGCTGCTCGAGGCCGTGCTGAGCACCGGCGCCGAGTTCACCTCCACCCTGGGCGACCCCGAGATCAACCGGCTCGCCAGCGCCGCGCTCAGCGTCGTGGAGGGCAAGGAGTTCCTCGGCCGCCAGAACGCGATCCTGATGATCGCCGCCACCCGCGACAACTTCCCGTCCGGCATGCTGGAGCAGGCGCGCGGCGCCGAGGCCGCCTACCGGGCGACCGTGTCGAACTTCCGGGCCAACGCCCAGCCGGACGAGGCGCAGTTCTACTCCGACACCTTCTCCGGTGCCGAGGTCGACCACCGCGAGAGCATCAAGCAGCTCGCCTTCTTCCACGCCATGACCGGCCAGCCGCTGGCGATCTCGATGGACTCGCTGCGTGAGGACGCGCGGGCCACCTCCGAGGCGCTGCGCAAGGTCGAGATCTCGCTGCTGGAGAAGCTGCGCACCAAGGCAGCCGCGGCCGCCGACGTGGCCAAGGAAGACGCCTGGCGCGACGCGGCGATCATCCTCGTCGCCGTCGTGCTCGCCCTGATCATCACCCTGGTCGTGGCCCGGTCGCTGCTGGTGCCGCTGCGCGTGCTGCGCCGCGACGCCCTCGACGTGGCAAACCGGCGCCTGCCGGAGACGGTGCAGCGAATCCTCGCCGACCCGGACCCGGTCGAGGCGTCGAAGAACGCCGTGGAGCCGGTCCCGGTGTTCACCCGCGAGGAGACCGGCCAGCTCGCCCGCTCGTTCGACGCCGTACACGACCAGGCGGTCCGGATGGCGACCGAGCAGGCGCTGCTGCGCGACAACATCAACTCGATCTTCGTCAACCTCTCCCGCCGGTCCCAGACGCTGGTCGAGCGCCAGCTGTCGCTGATCGACCGGCTGGAGCAGGACGAGCAGGACCCCGACCAGCTCGCCAGCCTCTTCGAGCTCGACCACCTCGCCACCCGCATGCGGCGAAACTCCGAAAGCCTGCTGGTGCTCTCCGGCTCCGGCCTGAGCCGCCAGCTCAGCCGCCCGGTACCCGCCGCCGAGGTCGTCGGCGCCGCGGTGTCCGAGGTCGAGCAGTACGCGCGCATCGAGGTGCTCTCCGCCCCCGACATCGCCGTGCAGGGCCGGGCCGTGTCCGACCTCGTCCACCTGATCGCGGAACTGCTGGACAACGCGACCTCGTTCTCCGAGCCGGAGAAGAAGGTCTACGTCCGCATGGCCGTGACCAGGAAGAAGGAACTGGCCATCCAGATCACCGACGCCGGTGTCGGTATGACCGAGGACGAGATCGAGAGCGCCAACGCCCGCCTCGCCGACCCGCCGGACCTCGACGTCGCGGTGACGCGGCGAATGGGTCTGTACGTGGTCGCCCGGCTGGCCAAGCGGCACGACATCATCGTGCGGCTGCGTGACAACGAGGACATCGAGGGCGGCCTCATCGCCCGCATCACCGTCCCCGCCGGGCTCGTCCACGGCTCCGGCGCCCCCGCGCAGACCAACAACATCCTCACGCCGATCAACACCACCCCGGCGCTCGGCCCGGCCGTCGGCGACACCGCGGCCAAGGCCAGCGGCATCGCGGGCGCCTTCACCAGCAGCATCCCGCGCCTGCGCTCCGACGGCGGCGTGGTGTCGGAGTCGCCGGTGGAGCGCTCGGCAGAGCAGGTCAGCGGCTACCCGGCGTTCCAGGCCCAGTTCGGCGGCGCGGAGATCGACGACACCGGCGGCTGGGGTCCCCCCGCCTCGCCGGAGGAGATCAACTCCGCGCTCAACGGCCACCTCCGCGACGAGACCGCCTCGCTGTTCGGCGCGCCGCTGCCGGAGCGGCCGTACGAGGAGTACACCAACGGCTCCTACCAGGTCCCCCCGCCCACCGCGGCGGAGCGGACCTCCGGGGGCGACGCCCCCACCGAGCGGCTGCCGATCTACGAGGCGGTGTTGTCGCAGTGGTTCGAGGCGGGCGACACCGGCTCCACCCCGGCGGCGAACGGCACGGTCAACGGCACCGAACTGGACCTGCCGGAAGAGCAGGTCCACGCGGACGACAGCGCCGTTGACGTGAGCGAGAACGACGAGCCCCCAGTGGCCGTCGAGCCCGAGCCAGAGCCCGTGGCCGACCCTTGGGTCTCCCCGGGTGACGACGGATGGCAACGGGCGCGTGCACTGCTTGATCACTCGGCTGACACGATGACCACCGCAGGACTGCCCAAGCGGGTTCCCAAAGCCCACTTGGTGCCGGGTTCGGCGGCCCCCGCGGAGACCACGGGCGAACAGCCCGCGGTGCCTCCGCTGCCTCCCCGTACGGCGGACGCGATTCGCGGCCGCATGTCCAGCTTCCAGCAGGGGGTCCGCCGGGGCAGACATGCCTTGGTTGACGCCTACCCTGGTGACCAGACCGGTTCAGACCAGAGCCGCCAAGACGAGGAGCAGGAGTGACGACCGCGTCAGTAAACCAGCCCGGCAGCTTCGGGTGGCTCATCACCGATTTCGTCCGCCAGGTGCCCGGCGTGGCCCACGCCGTGGTGGTCTCGGCCGATGGATTGCTGCTGGCCGGGTCGCAGGGGCTTCCCCGCGACCGCGCCGAGCAGCTCTCTGCCGTGGCCTCCGGCCTCGTCAGCCTCACCGCCGGTGCCGCGCGGTGCTTCGAGGCGGGCACGGTCAACCAGACCGTCGTCGAGATGGACCGGGGCTACCTGTTCCTGATGTCGATCTCGGACGGCTCGTGCCTGGCGGTGCTCGCCGCGCCGAACTGTGACATCGGTCTCGTCGCCTACGAGATGACCCTCCTGGTCGAGCGAGTCGGCCAGCAGATGACGCCTGAGCTGCGCGCGCAGCTGCAGGGCACGCAGCGCAGGTAGTCGAGACGGGCGGGGTGAGCACGAGATGAGCACTGGTCGTCGCGCGACCGGCAGACGCACCGAGGACGACTTCTCCTACCGGGACCTGTTCGACTCGGACGCCTCCTTCGGCGACCCGGATCTCGACGAGCCCCGCGATCAGCGAGTGGATGAGCCCGAGCGGAGGCTGACGGAGATGTCTGAGCGCGGTTGGGAGGATCTCCCAGAGCACGCCATCGGCGACGCGCCGAACCGGTTCGACATCGACGGGTTCCGGGCCCGGCTGTTCGGTGGGCCGAGCGCGACCCTCTATGGCGACTCGGGCATCCCCGCCCAGTCCGACTGGGACAGCAAGGAGATCCCCGCGATCCCCGACCTCGACCCTGAGCCGGAGCCCGAGCCGGTCCAGGAGACCCGGACGCTGGTCCGCCCGTACACCAAGACAGGCGGCCGCACGCGGTCCGACTACGATCTGGCGATCGAGGCCCTGGTCTCCACCAGCGACCGCGGCCGCATCCCCGACGCCGCGGTGCGGCCCGAGCACCGGTCCATCTGCGGCCTGTGCCTCGACACCCGCTCCGTCGCCGAGGTCGCCGCGCACCTGCGGCTGCCGCTGGGGGTGGCCCGGGTCCTGATCGGGGACATGGCAGGGATGGGCCTGGTCTCGATCCACCAGAGCGGCATGGTCGTGGGCGACCGGCCGTCGATCGAATTCATGGAAAGGGTGCTCAGTGGGCTCCGCAGGCTCTAGTCCTCTCAGCGCGCGTGGCGCGGCTCCGCAGCCGACCACCTCGGCCAAGATCGTGGTCGCCGGTGGTTTCGGAGTGGGTAAGACGACCCTGGTCGGCTCGGTGTCGGAGATCGTGCCGCTGACCACCGAGGCCGTCATGACCGAGGCCAGCGTCGACGTCGACGACGTCTCGGCGACCCCGAACAAGACCACGACCACGGTCGCGATGGACTTCGGCCGCGTGTCGCTGGACTCCGACCTGATCCTCTACCTGTTCGGCACCCCCGGCCAGCACCGCTTCTGGTTCATGTGGGACGACCTGGTCCGCGGCGCCATCGGCGCCATCGTGCTGGTCGACACCCGTCGCCTGGCCGACGCGTTCGCCTCGATCGACTTCTTCGAGGACCGCGGCCTGCCGTACGTCATCGCGCTCAACTGCTTCGACCGGGTGCTCCACCACCGGATCGACGATGTGCGGGACGCGCTGACCGTCGAGCCGTCGGTGCCGATCGTGACGACCGACGCCCGGGACAGGGACTCCACCAAGGAGACCCTGATCACCCTGGTGCAGCACGCGATGCAGCAGCGCATGTCGCGCGCCGTCTGAGTTCAAGCTTGGTGAAAGGGGCCCTCCGGGGCCCCTTTTCTATTCCTCCACCATCGCCGCGGTGTTGATGCGGTGGATGGGCAGGCGGTGCACGTCGGTGCCGGTCGGGTCGTGGCCCTCGACCACGCCGCCGCCCATGCGCAGCGGCTTCAGCACGCGCTGGGTGGCGACGCCGTGCGCGTCGACCAGGCCGACCCACACCGAGCGGCCCGTCTCGATGGCCTCCTTGAGCAGGTCCATCACCTCGGCCAGGTTCGCCCCGCTCGGGGACACCGGCCGCGAGCGGCGGGACTCGGCGGCGCGGTCGCCCGCGCGCATGGTGCGGACGATGTCGGCCAGCTGCTCGGGGTCGGCGGCGCGGACGCCGACCGGCCTGCGGGCGGCGCGGGTGGGCGTCTCGACGCGGCGGCCGGTTGCGCGCAGGTCGACGATCTGGCCGTCGGTGCCCTCGGCGGCGGGGGCGAACCCGGCGGCGCGCAGTTCGTCGAGCAGGTCCAGCAGCGGGAGCGCGCTGATCAGGACCGTCGGGGCGAGCTTGCGCAGCCGCCACGACGGGGCTGCCGGGTGGGCGGCGACCTCGGCGATCAGCGCGGGGTCGTCGCAGCGCAGGAACGAGGTCGTCGAGCCGCCGCGCAGGCGGCCGTGGCGGCGGGCGACGTCGTCGATCAGGTAGGTCAGGGACTGCGGGATCGGTGTCCTGGACCGGGTGCGGAACAGTTCGTGCAGGTCGCCGGCGGTGCGGCCGACGTCGAGCGCGCGGCGGATCGACGTCTCCGACAGCCGGTAGACCGTCGCGCTGCCCGCGGACTCGACGTCGGCGACCTCGGCGATCTGGCTCGCCAGGTGCGGTTCGAGCGGGCCGGGGGCCACGACGGTCAGGTCGGCTTGGACGAGCACGTGGTCGACCGGGTCCGGCATCGCCTCGGCCATCCGCTTCGCGCCCGCGGCCGCGCCCTCGTCGAGCAGCGCCCGGCCGGGTCCGCTGAGCGCGCCCAGGGCCACCAGGCCCAGCGACGTCGCCTCGGCCAGGGTCCAGCGGACGATCTCGTCGCGCAGCCGCCCGCCGCGGCGCGGGGCGCGCCAGGCCAGCACGGCGGCCAGCTCGTCGGAGGAGGCGACGGCCGTGCCAAGTTTCAGGTCGGCCAGGACCGCCAGCACGCGGGCGCGCTCCAGCGGCGCGACGGGGCGGCGCAGGTCGTCGGACAGCGGCGCGAGCAGTTTGTCCTTGGCGTCGCGCAGGCCCGCGAGGCCGGGCAGGCGGGGGAGGTCGAGCCACGCGGCGGCGAGGGTCGCCCAGCGGTTGGCGGGGGAGGCGGACAGCCAGGTGTCGGCGTGGTTGGTCGGCACCCACTCGCCGGTCTCGCTCTCGGCGACCAGGCTCGCGCCGTAGGCGAGCTCGATCAGCACGTTGGCCTGGCGGTCGGCGATGTCGGCGGCCTTGGTGATCCTGCGGATGTCGCGCACCCCGAGGCCACCGGACTTCAACGACTGCGCGGGCTCGTCGGACCACAGGCGCAGCAGGGTCTCCATGTGCCGCAGCACTTCCAGTGCCTCGCCCGCCGCCGTCGCGTCCACAGTGGACACTTTATGGACGGACAGGCGCAGCGGCGGCTCGGTCAGGTCGCCACCGGGCCGCAGCGCGAGGCCGACCTCGCGCGGGAGCTCCACGGTCTCGGCGTCGACGCGCAGCAGCAGGCCGCGCGCGAGCAGGCGCTGCACCGGCGTCCGGGCCTGGTCGAGGGGGAGCACCTCGGCGGCGTCCTTGGTGCGGCCGACCGGCTGGCCGTGGGCCAGGGTGGTCAGGACCTTGCGCTCGTCGTCGCCGATCTCGGCGAGCAGCGCGGGCACGTCGGCGTCGGCCAGGGCAGGCGCCGAACGGCCGAGGCCCGGCCCGCCTGCCTCGCGGGCGGCGGGGACGAGGCTGATCTCGTCGTCGCCCCAGGCCAGCAGGAGGCCGCGGAGGGTCTCGATCGCCTGGCCGGTGCGGTCGCCGAGGTCGACCGAGCCCACCGGGACCGGCGCCTTGTCGGCCCCCGCGGCGAGCAGGGCGTCGAGGACGGCCAGGGTGAACGTGTCGAGACCTTCGGTGGCCCTGGCGACCGACGCCCTGGTCCCGGCCCTGGTGGCGAGCACGGCGGTGTCGGCGGGGCGGGGCGTGGCCAGGTCCGGCCTTGCCCGCAGCATCGCGACCAGCGCCTCGTCGTCCCGGGCGCGCAGCCAATCGGTGAGCGTGGTGCTGGACACCCTGACCACGGTATACGGCCACCTGTTCCGGTAATCTCCGTACTCGCGAAAGCCGTTCGCGCCTGACCGAGGAGGACCCGTGGCGAAGGCCGCCAAGAGCCACCGTGTCGACCCCACCTGGGCGGGGGACGACGACAACGGCTCGCACCCGGTGAGCGAGCTGACCTCGGACCGCCAGGGCGCCCTCTCGCCGTACGGCGACATGACGTTCCCGCTGGAGACCGTCCCCTACATCCACCCGGTCACGGAGATCAACCGCGGCCGCTAGCCTGGCGGGCGGAGTCGATCACAGGAGGATCGCCGATGCCCGAGGTGCTGGTGGCGCTCGCCGTAAGCGGCGACGACCACATCGCTGAAGTCCGTACGCTGCTGGGCAAACTGCGCGCGGACGATGATGTGCCCGGCCTTGCCCCGCGCCTGGTGCGCGGCGAGGCCGACCCGCGGGACCTCGGCTTGGTCGACGAGATCATCCAGGTCGCGCTGGACCCCACGCTCCACGCGGGCGTGGCCGGGGTCGTCACGACCTGGCTGACCACCCGCAGGCGCGCCGTCAAGCTGCGGATCAAGCGCAAGGGCAAGGAACTCGACCTCGACGCGGGCAACCCGAAGGACGCCGCGCGGATCCTGGAGCAGGTCAAAGCCTTCCTCGACGAGGAGTGACATGCGCCTGGGCGACCCGTCGGCCTCGCGGATAGCGCTGATCGGCACGTCGACCTACGCCGATGGCGGCGCGTTGCCGAACGTCCCCGCCGTGGCCAACAACCTGCGCGAACTCCAGGCGATCTTCACCGATCCCGACCTCGGCGGCCTGCCCGTCGCCAACGTGCCGACGCTGCTCGACCCGGGCACCCCGGCCGAGGTGGACGAGTGGCTGGAGGGCATCGGCCGGGACGCGCGCGATCTCTTGCTCGTCTACTACTCCGGTCACGGGCTCATCGGCGAGGACGAGGAGCTGTACCTCACCGTCGCCGGATCGGCGGCCGAGGCCATCCACCGCACGGGCGTGCCGTTCGAGTGGGTCAAGCGGATCATCCTCGACAGCCCGGCGCGGACCCGGATCCTGGTTCTCGACTGCTGCCACAGCGGCCAGGCGATGGTGCGGTTGGGCAGGCTCGGCGGCGGGGTGTCGGCGGTGCTCAACCAGATCGACATCGAGGGCACCCACGTGCTCACCGCGTCCGGCGCGAGCCAGGCCGCGCGGGTGCTGGACGGGCACGAGTTCACCGCGTTCACCGACGTCCTCACCCAACTCCTTCGGCACGGCGTCAACGGCGGGCCGGAGCTGCTGACCAGCAGCTTCCTGTTCCCGTACCTCTCGCAGACCCTCGCGCGCGCCGGTCTGCCCAAGCCGCACCAGCAGACCAAGGACACCGCGGGGCAACTCGCCCTCGTGCGCAACGCCGCGTTCGTGGACGGGTCGGCGCCCGCCCTGCGCCTGCCCGGCCATGCCGAGGCCGAGGTGCGGGCCGAGGACGTGGTGCCCCGCGAGGAGTACGTGCCCGCCCGCCAGAGCCTGCGTGAGCTGCGGGAACGGACGCCGCGCTTCGCGCCCCGGCACTACGACCGGCTGGCGGCGGCCTACTACGACGAGGGCTACGAGACCGACGCCGAGACGGTGCTCATGGCCAAGGAGCACCAGCGGTACCTCGCCAGGGCTGGCGGCCGGTGGCTCGGCTCGGCCGGGGTGCTGCTGTGGAGTCTGATGCTGCGCGCGTTCGTGGGCTACGGGTATCGCCCGGCGCGGGCGCTGGTGTGGCTGACCGTGGTCACCCTGGCCGGTTCGCTGTGGTTCGTGTTCAACACGGGGAAGGAAACCAACGCCGACGACTTCATGACGTGGAACCCGATCCTGCTCGCCATGGATCTCGCGCTCCCGATCGTCGACCTCGGTCATGACGGCCGCTGGAGTTTCGAAGGCCCGAGCGTGTGGGTGGCGGCGGGGCTGGCCGCGTTCGGCTGGCTGATGCTCGGCGCGGCGCTGGCATGTGTCCCGCGCCTCTTCACCCGGCGATAGCTACCAGTCGGTATACGCGCTGTGATCGTTCGGTTCCGGCTAGAGTCGGCGTATTCCAGAGTAGACAGCGCCGTCGATGGAGCTTCGCATGCCAGTGCCCGGTCCCGGTTACTCGATCACCGTCCGCGTCGAGGCGCCGCCGTCGGCCAGCGCCGCCGGGGATCTCGCGGGGGCCGTCGGCAAGGTGGGCGGGGTCATCACCGCCTTCGACGTCGTCGAGTCGCACACCGACCGGATCGTCGTCGACATCACGTGCAACGCGGTGTCGGCGGGCCACGCGCGCGACATCACCGATGTGCTCGACCTGCTGCCCGGGGTCGTCGTCCGCAAGGTGTCCGACCGCACCTTCCTGATGCACCTCGGTGGCAAGATCGAGGTCAACGCCAAGGTCGCGCTGCGCAACCGCGACGACCTCTCCCGCGCCTACACCCCAGGCGTCGCCCGGATCTGCCAGGCGATCGCGGAGAACCCGGACGACGCGCGCCGCCTGACGATCAAGCGCAACACCGTGGCCGTGGTGACCGACGGGTCGGCCGTGCTCGGCCTGGGTAATCTCGGCCCGGCCGCCGCCTTGCCGGTGATGGAGGGCAAGGCCGCGCTGTTCAAGAAGTTCGCGGGCGTCGACGCGTGGCCGGTCTGTCTGGACACTCAGGACACTGAGGAGATCATCCGCACCGTCCAGCTGATCGCCCCGGTCTACGGCGGCATCAACCTGGAGGACATCGCCGCGCCGCGCTGCTTCGAGATCGAGGCCCGGCTGCGCGACATGCTCGACATCCCGGTGTTCCACGACGACCAGCACGGCACCGCGATCTGCGTCGTCGCCGCGCTGCGCAACGCGCTTCGCGTGGTGGGCAAGGACATCGCCGACTGCAAGATCGTGGTCTGCGGGGTCGGCGCGGCCGGTTCGGCGATCATCCGCCTGCTGCTGCAGCGCGGCCCCGGCGACATCATCGCCGTCGACGTCGACGGCATCGTCCACCAGTCCCGGGGCGACCGCGACGCGAACCTGCGCTGGGTCGCGGAGAACACCAACAAGGCGGGCATGACCGGCAGGCTGCACGACGCCCTAGTCGACGCCGACGTTTTCATCGGCGTCTCGGCCCCCAACCTGTTCGGCGCCGACCAGGTCGCGACGATGGCCAAGGACGCGGTGGTGTTCGCGCTGGCCAACCCCGACCCGGAGATCGACCCGCTGGAGGCGCAGAAGCACGCCGCGGTCGTGGCCACCGGCCGGTCCGACTACCCGAACCAGATCAACAACGTCCTGGCCTTCCCCGGCGTCTTCCGCGGCCTGCTCGACGCCCAGGCCAGGGGCATCACCGACGCGATGCTGCTGGCCGCCGCCGACGCCATCGCCGACGTGGTCGACGGCGACAAGCTCAACGCCTCCTTCATCGTGCCGAGCGTGTTCGATCCGGCCGTGTCGCCCGCGGTCGCCGAGGCCGTGCGCAAGGCGGCGGGGACTTCCCACTCGGGATAGCGGCGGGTAGGGGTCCGACCGACTTGCCCACCAGGCATAGCATCGGTGGCGTGGGCGAATTCAGTCATGTGGACGCCAGTGGCGCGGCCAGGATGGTCGACGTCTCCGAGAAGGAGGTCACCGCGCGCACGGCGGTGGCCACCGGGATTGTGCGCACCACCACCGAGGTGATCGGCTTGCTCGGTAGAGACGGCCTGCCCAAGGGCGACGCGCTGGCCACCGCGCGCATCGCGGGGATCATGGCGGCGAAGAAGACGCCCGAGCTGGTTCCGCTGTGCCACCCCATCTCGATCTCCGGGGTGAAGCTCGACATGGATCTCGTCGGCTCCGATGTGCGGATCACCGCGACCGTGCGCACCAACGACCGCACGGGCGTGGAGATGGAGGCGCTCACCGCGGTGGCGGTCTGCGGCCTCACCCTGCACGACATGATCAAGGCCGTCGACCCGGCCGCCGTGCTCGACGCGGTGCAGGTGGAGCGCAAGGACGGCGGGAAGAGCGGCACTTGGATCCGGGAGGACCACCTGTGACCACCGCGCGCGTCATTACTGCCTCCAACCGCGCCGCCGATGGCGTCTACGAGGACAAGACCGGTCCGGTCATCGTGGCCTGGCTGCGGGCGCAGGGCTTCACCGCGCCCGACCCGGTCGTCGTGCGCGACGGCGCCCCGGTCGAGGCCGCGCTGCGGGCGGCCGTGGCCGACGAGGTCGACGTCGTCGTCACCACCGGCGGCACCGGCATCACCCCGACCGACGGCACCCCGGAGGCGACCCGGGCCGTGCTCGACTACGAGATCCCCGGCCTCGCCGACGCCATCCGCGCCGCCGGGCTGCCCAAGGTGCCCACTGCCGTGCTGTCGCGCGGCCTGGCCGGTGTCGCGGGCCGGACGCTCGTGGTGAACCTCCCCGGCTCCTCCGGCGGGGTTCGCGACGGCCTCGCGGTGCTGGAGCCCGTGCTCGTCCACGCCGTCGACCAGCTCAAAGGCGGCGACCACCCGCAGGCCAAGCCCACTCCCGCCCGAATCCTGCGCGCCGACATCAGCGAGTCCCCGATCTCCGTCGAGGAGCACGCCGCACTGGTCGAGGACGCCGCGGCGGGCGCGGTGGTCACGTTCGCGGGCGTCGTGCGCGACCACGACCACGGCCGGGGCGTCACGGCCCTGACCTACGAGGGCCACCCGACCGCCAAGGACATCGTCGCCGAGGTCGCCGCCGAGGTGGCCGCCCGCCATCAGGGCGTGCGGGCGCTCGCGGTGACCCACCGGATCGGCGACCTCGCCATCGGCGACGTCGCCCTGGCCTGCGCGGTGGCCGCCGAGCACCGCAGGGAGGCGTTCACCGCGTGCGCCGACCTGGTGGACGAGGTGAAGGCCCGGCTGCCCATCTGGAAGCACCAGAAGTTCACCGACGGCACCGACGAGTGGGTCAACTGCCCGTAGCGACGCCGGAACCGATCGCCGCTGGTGCCCGTCGCACGTTTCGTGGGAATCAACGTGGTGGTCGACGATCTTCGCCGGGCAGCGGACGCGGCCAGGGACGCCGCGGCGACAGCGGGCGGGGTGGACCTGCCTGAAGCGCTCAGCGGTATCGCGCCGGGGATGGCCGGATCAGCGGCCGCGGGCGCCGCGGACAGGCTCGCGCAGGTGTGGCGGACGAAGCTCGACGACTGGGTTCGGGACACGGGCGCCTATGCCGACGGCCTCGCCGCGTCGGCCGACGCCTACGCGGCCACGGACGACGACGAAGCCAACCGTTTCAGGGGCAACTGATGGCGACCTACGGCCAGGTCCGCGACTGGGCCTCCGGTCCGCTGGAGAATTCGGTGTCGGCGTTGAACGGCGCCGCGACAGCGTTGATCGGGCTGTCCGACGAGCTCGGGTCGGCCAAGCCGCCGGAGAGCTGGGACGGACCCGCCGCCGAAGGCGCGCACATCACCCACGCCGACCTGTGCGACCGGATGGAGCACCTGGTGGCCGAGGTCGCCGCTGTCCGGGCCGCGGTCGCCGACGCCGCCGACAGCGTGACGGCCCTGGCCAACGCGGTGGCCGACAACGAGGGCTTGGCCGCGGTGCACTTCTTCCTCATCAACGACGACGGCGACGTCATGGACATGGGTGTCCCGATCGGGAACTCCCCGGACCGCGAACGCATTCGCGAGCAGCTCGTCGGCCAGGTCGCCGCCATCGTCGACCACGCGAAGGTGATCGACGACGAGTTGACCTCGGTGCTGTCCAGGGCCGCCGCCGCCGAGATCAGCGACGGCGGAGCCAGGACCCTGGCCGACGCCGCCGCTGCGGGCGACGACCAGGGCAGCTTCCACGACCGCCTGATGAGCCGCTACAAGGTCACCCTGGACCCGCGCGGCATGACGACCTACCCGTCCGGGCCGGAGGGCTGGCTCGCCGAGCAGCTGGGGTTCACGCCGCGGGAGATGACCGTGGGGGAGGCCGAACAGCTCGACAAGCTCAGCCCGCAGGACCGGGTCGTCGCGAACGACCTCAGCCAGACCGCGCTCGACGACTCCCGCACCGTCTTCAACGGCGCGGGCATGGAGGACGGCCACTCCGACGCGTACCGGCACGCCTATTGGAACGCGATGATGGCCAACGACTTCGGCGCGGAGTGGACCGAGGACTACGCCACCGCGCACGAGCGCGGGCCCGGCGGCACCGACACCTCCCACGCCATGGACCTGCACAACAACGAGGTCGGCAGGCGCATCGCCGAGGAGCACCCCGGCGCGTCCCGGGAGGAGCTGTCGGCGTACGTCGAGCAGGCGGTCCGCGACGGCGAGATGGTCGTGATCGGCCCCGATGGGAACCTCGTCCGGAGCAACGAGGTTCCCATCGAGTAGCCGCTACTTGGTCGCGCGAACGACCCAGCAAGCTCCCGTGAACCGGACCTCCGAGCCGTGCACGAACGGGTCGAACGCGGGCCGGACGACCTCGACGACCTTTGCCCGGGTGTCCTCGTCGGCCTCAGGCAGGACCAGGCCGAGCGGGCCGAGCCGGGTGAAGTAGCCGACCAGCTCCGACTCGGGCATGGCGAACGGCACGTCGAGCGGCTCCAGCTCGATGTCGGACCAGCCGCTCTCCGTCAGGACGCCGCGGACCAGGTCCGGGTTCGCCATGCCGAACTGGCCGGGGGCGTCGGGCACGCGGGCGGGCAGGTCCAGCAGCGGCGCGGCGGCACGCTCGGCCGTCGTCATGAACGGGTTCTCCTCCATCGCGCGCCACACGATCACGCGCAGCCCGCCCCGCGCGGCCCGGCGCAGGTTCGCGAAGGCGCGGACCGGGTCGTCGAAGAACATGACCCCGAACCGCGAGATGACCGTGTCGAACGCGTCGGCCTCGAACTCGTGGTCCTGCGCGTTGGCCTGCAGGAAGGTGGCCTCGACGCCCGCCTTCGCCGCGCGTTCCTCCGCGGCGGCGATCATCGGGCCGGAGATGTCGACGCCGACGCATGTGTCGACCTCGCGCGCGACGGCCACCGTCGTGCCGCCTGTGCCGCAGCCGACGTCGAGCACGGCGGGTCCGGTGGCCTCGCTGACCAGGACGTCCTCCAATGGCTTCATCAGCTGGTCGAGCAGGGCCTGCGAGTCCACCCAGGCGTTGCCCGCGCGGCCGTTCCAGCGGGCCGTCTGGTCTTCGTCGTTCACAGTCATCTCCTTGCCGCCACGAACCGGAGCTGCCACTGTCCTACTTCAAGTCGACTTTAAGTCAAGTGGGGTGATCAAGTGGATATCGCCGAGGTCGCGGCGCGCTCGGGACTGTCCGCGTCGACGCTGCGGTTCTACGAGGAGAAGGGCCTGATCGCCTCGACCGGCCGAAGGGGCTTGCGCCGCCAGTTCGACCCGGCCGTCCTGGAGCGGCTCGCGTTGATCGCGCTGGGCCGGTCAGCGGGCTTCGCGCTCGACGAGATCGCGCTCATGTTCGCCCCGGACGGGCGGCCGCGCATCGATCGCGCCGTGCTCACCGCGAAGGCGGACGAGCTGGACCGGAAGATCCGCGAGCTGGAGGTCATGAGCGAGGGCCTGCGGCACGCCGCGGCGTGTCCGGCGCCCAGCCACATGGAGTGCCCCACCTTCCGCCGCATCCTGTCCGGAAACGGGGCCGGACCTCTCACCGCCGGGGGGACGCGGTGAGAGGTCCGGAGTTGGGATCCCGGGAAACGGGACGTCGAGACTACTTCGTCGCGATCTTCTGACCCACGAGGATCAGGTCGGGGTTCGAGATGTAGTCCTTGTTCAGCGAGTGCAGGGCCTTCCAGCCGCCCTCGATGTTGAGCTGCTGGGCGATGCCCGACAGCGTGTCACCCGCGACAACCGTGTAGCTGCCGGTCGGGTTCGACTGGGTGACACCGGTGGTCGGGGCGGCCGGAGCGGCGGTCTTGACGACCGGCTTCTTCGGCGCGGCCTTGACCGGGGTGGCCTTCTTGGTCTTGGGGGCCGCGGCCTTCTTGGCGGGAGCGGCCGAACCGGCGCGCTTGCCACAGACCGGCCAGGCGCCGATGCCCTGACCCTTCAGGGTGTTCTCGGCGACGCGGATCTGCTCCTCGCGCGAGGCGGTGTGGGCGCTGCCCGTGCCGCCGTACGCACGCCAGGTGCTCGGGGAGAACTGCAGACCGCCGTAGTAGCCGTTGCCGGTGTTGATGCTCCAGTTGCCACCACTCTCGCACTGGGCGATGGCGTCCCAGTTGACGGTGTCGGCCGACGCGGGGGCGGCGGCGAACGCCATCGGGGCTCCGACCGCGACGCCTGCGACGACGACGCGGGCGATGGTGCGCTTGGCGGCGGACGGCTTGCGGTGCTTGCCACGGTACGACATTTGGGTCTCTCCTCCCGTGCCTGCGAGCGTGTCGCTACGGGCGGACCTGACGGCCCGGCCGGGGCTCTCACCCGGCTGCCACGCCTGACGCGTCACAGCGCGCTCGTCGTGGTCCCTCGCTCCTGTCCGGAAGTTCGCTTTCGCTCGGGGTTGGTTCCCGGAGGCCCGCCGGACAGGGTTCGGCACTACGGACTCCCGGGTCATGCGTGACTGGTCGGGGCCAGTCGAAAAGCGACGGTACGTAACCGGGAGAGCTTTCGGAAATCTATCCGAGAGTGACCGTCGTCACAGTAACGGTGAGCAAACGGCTGCGATCATCACGTTTTCGCAGGTCAAGGGGTTGCGTTTCGCTGTTATGATTCCGTGTCCGTGCCGAGATAATTCACGCTGGGTGAGGCGTGACTCACGTCCGCTGGGCCGTTTGGGAGTGGCCACGACTCAGCCGCCCGCGAAAGGCGGAAGCACATCCAGGCCGGTTCGGTCGCCCACCGGAGCCGTCCGGTCGCGCACGGCGACACCGTCGAGCAGGAAGCTCGACGCCCGCAGCACCCGCGAGAGGGCGTCGCCGTGGCGGTCGACTAGGGCGCTCAGCGCGTCGTCGACGGTCGCGTCAGGGGGCAGGGAGATGCTTTCCTCGGGCACGCCGACGGCCGCCCGCGCACCCGCGAAGTACCGAACTGTGATTTCCACCCGGGTGAGTGTCACGCTCAGCCCCCGATCGCGCTCATCGGCCGCAGCGGCTGGGCGAACCCGGCCTCGTTGATCTGGTGTCCGGCGAGCTTGGCCCACATCGTGGCCCGCCACAGCTCGGCGATCTCGTCGTCACCAGCGCCAGAGCGTAGGGGGGCGCGCAGATCGGTCTCGGTCTGGCTGAACAGGCACGACCGCAGAGCGCCGTCCGCGGTGAGCCGGGTGCGGTCGCAGTCGCCGCAGAACGGCCTGGTCACCGAGGCTATGACGCCCACGTCGGCCGGTCCGCCGTCGACCAGCCACCGCTCGGCGGGGGCGGCGCCGCGCGGGGCCGAACTGGGGGTCAGCTCGAACTCGGCCCGCAGCAGCTCAAGGATCTGGTCGGCGGTGATCATCTGCGTGCGGCTCCACCCGTGCTGCGGGTCGAGCGGCATCTGCTCGATGAACCGCAGGTGGTAGCCGTTGTCGACGCAGTAGCGCAGCAGCTCGGCCGCCTCGTCGTCGTTGATCCCGGGCAGCAGCACGGCGTTGACCTTGACCGGGCTCAGCCCGGCTTCGCGGGCCGCGGCCAGGCCGTCGAGCACGTCGCCGAGCCGGTCGCGCCGGGTGATCTCGGCGAAGCGCTCCGGGCGCAGGGTGTCGAGGGAGACGTTGATCCGGTCGAGCCCCGCGTCGACCAGCGCGCGGGCGCGGCGCACGAGGCCGATGCCGTTGGTGGTCATGGAGATCCGCGGCCGCGGGTCGAGCGCGGCGGTGGCGGCGATGATGCCCTCCAGCTCGCGCCGCAGCGTCGGCTCGCCGCCGGTGAAGCGGACGTTGGTGACTCCGAGCGACTCCACCGCGATGCGGATCAGCCGGACGAGTTCATCGGCGCTGAGCATCTGCCCGCCGGGCATCCAGTCGAGGCCCTCGGCGGGCATGCAGTAGGTGCACCGCAGGTTGCAGCGGTCGGTGAGGGAGACCCGCAGGTCGGCGGCCACCCGGCCGAAGGGGTCGATGAGCGCGGGCGTGTCGGGTCGAGTGCCCGACGAGGTCCGGGGCACCGCGGGGAGTCCGAGATCTACCGCTGTCACCCGATCAAGCGTAGTCGCGATTTCTTCGATCCGGCTCATGCGGAGTGCACCTTCGCACAACCGCGAAATCGGGCGATCACCGTGTTTGCGCCGGTGCTATGGGTAACCGAAACGTGGATGCGGCCCTGGTCGGGCCGGGGAGCCGTAGTTCCGGATGGCGGATTCCACTGTGCTCCGTGCCGCCGCGAGCAAGGTCACTGGGTAGCCTCCGGCCTATGAGCGGACCGTGGACGTATTTGATGGATATGGACGGGGTGCTGGTGCACGAGGAGCACCTCATCCCCGGCGCGGACGCGGTGATCGCGGAGCTGACGTCGACGGGCACGCCGTTCCTCGTGCTGACCAACAACTCGATCTACACCCCGCGCGACCTTCGCGCCCGGCTGCTGCGCACCGGCCTCGACGTGCCCGAGTCGGCGATCTGGACCTCCGCGCTGGCAACCGCCAAGTTCCTCGACACCCAGCGCCCCGGCGGCTCGGCGTTCGTCATCGGCGAGGCGGGCCTGACCACGGCGCTGCACGAGATCGGCTACGTGCTGACCGACCGCGACCCGGACTACGTCGTCCTCGGCGAGACCCGCACCTACAGCTTCACCGCGATCACCCGCGCGATCCGCCTGGTCGAGGAGGGCGCGCGGTTCATCGCGACCAACCCCGACGCCACCGGCCCCAGCCGCGAGGGCTCGCTGCCCGCGACCGGCTCGGTGGCCGCGCTCATCGAGCGCGCGACCGGCCGCGCACCGTATTACGTGGGTAAGCCGAACCCGCTGATGATGCGCTCGGGCCTGCGTTCGCTCGGCGCGCACTCGGAGAACACGCTGATGATCGGCGACCGGATGGACACCGACGTCAGGAGCGGCTTGGAGGCCGGGCTGCGCACGATCCTCGTGCTCACCGGGATCTCCGGCCGGGAGACCGCCGAGCTGTTCCCGTACCGCCCGACCCGGGTGATCGAGTCCATCGCCGACCTCGTGGGGAACACGGCGAATCCGTTTCCCGAATGATCGCCCGATCACTGCGCGACCGGGGGTTTGCTCGCCTATCGTCGGACCCGTGGAGGAAGACAGAGCCGTGACCCGCACCTTCGTGGTCGGCGACGTGCACGGCCACCGCGACGAACTGGTCGACGCCCTGCACCGGGCCGACCTGGTGACCACGGACGGCACCTGGTCCGGCGGCGACGCGCACGTGTGGTTCCTTGGCGACTTCGTCGACCGCGGCCCCGACGGGATCGGCGTGATCGACCTGGTCCGCTCGCTGGCCGAAGCCGCGGCCGAGTCGGGCGGCCACGTCGAGACCCTGCTGGGCAACCACGAGATCCTGCTGCTCGGCATGCACAAGTTCGGCGACACCGAGGTGCCGTCCGACCACGGCCCCCGCAGCTTCGCCCGCAGCTGGGAGATGAACGGCGGCATGGTCAGCGACCAGGAGGCGCTGACCGGCGAGCACCTGGAGTGGCTCATCGAGCGCCCGGTGCTCGCGCTGGTCGGCGACCACCTGCTGATGCACTCCGACACCCTGGAGTACCTGCACTGGGGCGCCGACATCGACGCGATCAACGAGTCGGTGCGGAAGGTCCTGCGCTCCGACGACATCGTGGAGTGGTGGGAGGTCTGGCGGCGGATGACCACGCGGTACGCCTTCCGCGGGCCGCACGGTGAAGAGGTCGCCGACGACGTCCTGTCCGCTTTGGGCGGTTCTCAGGTCGTGCACGGCCACTCGGTGATCGCCGACCAGGTCGGGCGGCTGCCGGTGGAGATCGACGGGCCGCACCTCTACGCGGGCGGCAAGGCGCTGGGCGTGGACGCCGGGGTGTTCGTGGGCGGTCCGTGTCTCGTGGTCGAGCTGCCCTGGTCGGACTAGGGAGCCTGTACGCGCTCGACCCGGTCGATCAGCGGGTCGGCCCGCTCGCCGAGGAACTCCACCCAGGCCCGGCGCGCGCAGAAGTAGTGCTTGCCCGCCTCGGCGATGTCGAGGAAGGCGACCAGGGTCCCGGTCAGCCGCTCGGCCAGCGTCTCGTCGGCGAGCCCGCCGTCGTCGTTGAAGGCGTTGTGCGCCTGGGCGAGGCTGAACATGTCGGGGTGGATGCTCGCGCCGAGGTGCTCCAGCGGGACGCGCAGCGCCCAGAGCCCCCGGTTGCCGCCGACCATCGACGGTGAGGCCGACATCAGCAGCCCGTTCCGCCCGGTCCACGGCTGCGGCCGGAACCGCGACGTCCAGTCGATCGCGTTCTTGAGGACCCCGGACATCGACGCGTTGTATTCGGGCGAGGCGATCACGAAGGCGTCACTCGCCTCCAGCCTGTTTCGCAGTTCGGCCGCCTGGCCGGGAATCCCTTGCGCCCGTTCGAGATCACCGTCGTAGCTGGGCGCGGCGAAGTCCCGCATGTCGGCGACGTCGACGTGGGCGCCGTTGTCGCGCAGGATCTTCGCGGCCAACCCGGCCAGCCGCGTGTTCAGAGACCCGGCACGCAGCGACGCACTGAAAACCAGAACCCGAACCTCGGCGCGCTCCATGATCTCTCCCTCGCTCGGCCCCCATGATGCGGGCGAGTCAGGACGGGCGCACCTCGAGTCGGCTGGGTACGTTGCCAGGACTGTCGTTTGATGGGGAGGCCGCGTGTCCGAAGCAGTGGTCGTCAACAACGTCGAGGAGAACCGGTACGAGGCCCGCGTCGACGGGAAACTCGCGGGCTTCGCGGAGTATCAGGCGGCGCGGGAACTGGTGGTGTTCACCCATACGGAGGTCGACCCGGCTTTCGAGGGCCAGGGCGTGGGGTCGGCGTTGGCCCGGGCCGGGTTGGACGACGTCCGGGAGAAGGGCCTGCGGGTGCTGCCCCTATGCCCGTTCATCCGCGACTGGATCGGCAAACACCGCGACTACGTCGACCTCGTCTACGGCGCCAAGCCCAGCACAGTGACCGACTGAGCGGATCTCATTGACTCGCCGCGATGTTGCGCGGTTTGGCGCCGGTCTTCATGAATTCCCGCAGACCATCTCGCACGGCAGGGAGCGGAATCTCGGCTGAGCCCGCGATCTCGCTTGCGCTGCCCGCATAGACATAGGTCACGGTGTCGGTGCGAGTGGGGTCGCCTTGGGTCCAGCCGCCATCGGCGGTCATGTAGAAGATGAATCCGCGGTCCTGGCCAAGGCCGACATTCAAGACGGGTGACGTGGGATCTCCGGCGACACTCACTTCGACCATCGGTGGAGCGACGTGATCCCTGGTGTCGGCGATGACCTGATCGACGAACGCGTCGAGTTCGGTCAGGGTATTGACAATGATGGCGGGATCGCCCGGCCCAAGGTCGTTGGCCGAGTCCTGGTCGTACCAGATCTCTAGTGCCACCACGGCTTCTTTCCTCCGGTGAACGTCTGGCGGTAGCCGGGGCCGTGGATTGTCATCGAGTAGCCCTCGGGAAGGATAACCGGCAGCAGGACATCGCAGCCGAATCGACCGGGGCACGGGCGATTGTTGATCACGATCTCCACGTGGCGCCGCTGCTCCCGAACCATTCGGGCGGCCAGTTTCACTTCGACGTGTGTGACGATGACAGGTTCGGACGGGAGTGGGATCCGGGCTTGTCTGAGCAACTCCCACGCCTCCGCCGAGTCCTCGTCGCGTCCGCTGACCTCCTCCCGGAGCTTTCCTGACTCGTCACGCCACAGGCCGTGGGTTTTCCGGCCGGTTGGGTTCGGCTTCGGCACGGCAGGAGGGAGCTTGTGTTTGAGGTGTTCGACTCCCGCGGAGTCGCCTCCCGAGGCCGCGTGCCTCCGCACCGCGATTGGAGTGGCGGGCCCGACTTCGACTCCGAGACGTTCTAGGTACCACTCGATCTTGGTCTTTGCTGCGGCAATGAGTTGTCGAGCCTGGCCGACGGCGGTGTTCGCCTCGGCGAGTTGCCTCACCGCGTGACGGATCGCCGGTGATTGGGCGCCCTTGGCGGTCGCATCAAGGGTCGTGTGTGCCCCAGCAACCTGCTCGGCTGCATGGTCGAGGTGTGCTTTCGGGAGCGCCGCCATGATTCGGCGGAGTTCAGCCGCGAGCGCCGCGACTGACATGGGGCTCCTAGGTGCTGGTCAAAACCGTGATGAAGGTGGACCAGGTCGCGGGTGTGACGGTGAGGGTGGGGCCGTGGGCGTTCTTGGAATCGCGGATACCTGCGTGGTCCGGGGTCAGGGCGATCTCGACGCAGTCGTTCTGTGTGCCGGAGCTAAAGCTGCTCTTTCGCCACCTGCCAGTGGTCATCCCAGGTGCCCTCCGACCGGTCGTACTCGTCCGCCAGCGTGGCGATGAGTTCACGGGATTGTCCCGCACTAAGCGCCACATTGGCTATCTGGCGGATGAGTGACCGGTGGCGGTCGACATATCCACGATCTTCGAGGAACACCCCGGTGACCGCGCCGTCGAGATAGATGAGCGGGCGGTATCGGGCGAATCCGAAGTACAGGAAGGACCCGCCGAACAGCGCGGTCTCGCGGGCCATGGCCGGTACGATTCGGATGCCGATGTTCTGCTGGTCGGCGAGGAACAGCATCGCGAGCATCTGCTCAGCCATCACGCGGTAATCGCCGACTTCCAGTCGCAGCGCGCGTTCGTGGATGAAGAAGGTGAACATGGCCGGTTTGGCGCGGGACAAGATCCGCTGCCGCTCCATGCGCGCTTCCACCCACGCCTGCCTGGCAACCGGGTCGGCTTCCTTCCGCGCGAACAGCGCTTGGATGTACGGCTCGGTTTGCAGCAGCCCGGGGATCACCTCGGGCTGATAACTCACAACCCGGTTGGCGTTGGTCTCGTGGAAGATCAGGGATCGGAGCGAGTCCGGCATCCAGTGGCCGCTCGGGCACAGCCAATGGCCGCGCTTGGCGCGCAGGTCTTTGAAGAACTCGGTCAGCTCATGGACGTCCTGATACGGCGCGCCGCAGGAGGCGAGGTAGTGGACGACCTCGGTCTCCGATGTGGCGGCGCGCAGGCCCAACTCCAAGCGGTTGAGGACGGGGGCCGACTGGCCGACCCGTTCGCCGAGTTCGATCAGGGTCAGGCCCGCGGCCTCGCGGTGCGTGCGGAGCAGGTCGCCCAGTTCGCGGCCGCCCGCGCTGTACTTCGTCACCATTCCTTGAACGGTAGGGAATCCCGGCGGCTCAGATCGCCTGCGGCGCCGGAATTCCCTCGTTCGCGAAGGGCGTTTCCACCCCCGAAACGCGGGCTACCGGACCGGCACGATGCGCGCGCCCAGGGGAACCAGCGACACCGGGATCATCTTGAAGTTCGCGATGCCCAGCGGGATCCCGATGATCGTCACGCACAACAGCACGCCCGTGACGATGTGGCCGATCGCGAGCCACCAGCCGGCGAAGACGATCCAGATGATGTTGCCGAGCAGGGAGGCGACTCCCGCTTCGGCGCGGGGTTCGATGGTGCGGCCGAAGGGCCAGAAGGCGTAGTTGGCGATCCGGAACGACGCGAGGCCGAAGGGGATCGTGATGATCAGGACGCAGCAGATGATTCCCGCGATCAGATAGCCGATGGCCATCCAGAACCCGCAGAACACCAGCCAGATGAGGTTCAGCAGCAGTCGCACCTGTCCCATTGTTCCCAGTCCGGCCTGAGACTCGCCACAACGGGCCGCCGCGAGCAGGATGGGGGCCGAGCGAAGGAGGCCCCATGCTGCCCAGCTACACGTCCGGCACGTCCACCGTCCCGCTGCTCGGCGACACGATCGGTGGGAACCTCGACCGCACCGTGGCCGCCCACAGCGACCGGGAGGCGCTGGTCGACCAGGGGCGCCGGTGGACCTACCGCCAGCTCGCCGACGAGGTCGACAAGGTCGCGCGCGGGCTGCGAGCCAAGGGCGTGGGCAAGGGTGACCGCGTGGGGATCTGGTCGCCGAACTGCGCGGAGTGGGTGTTCATCCAGTACGCCACCGCGAAGCTGGGCGCGATCCTGGTCAACATCAACCCCGCCTACCGCGTGCACGAGCTGGAGTACGTGCTCAACCAGGCCGGTGTACGCACGCTTGTCGCCGCGCCCTCCTTCAAGACCTCCGACTACGCGGCGATGATCGACGAGGTCAAGCCGAAGTGCGCCGGACTCAAGGACGTCGTGCTGATCGGCCGGGAATCCTGGGACGCGCTGGTCGACGGCGGCGCCGGGCAGGACCTCGACGGGATCGAGCTGTCGGCCGACGACCCGATCAACATCCAGTACACCTCGGGCACCACGGGATTCCCCAAAGGCGCGACCCTGTCGCACCACAACATCCTCAACAACGGCTTCTTCGTCGGCGAACTCTGCAACTACACCGAAGAGGACCGGATCTGCATTCCCGTCCCGTTCTATCACTGCTTCGGAATGGTCATGGGAAACCTGGCCGCGACGACCCACGGCGCGTGCATGGTCATCCCGGCGCCCGCGTTCGACCCGAAGGCGACCCTGAAAGCGGTCGCCGAGGAGAAGTGCACGTCCCTCTACGGCGTGCCGACGATGTTCATCGCGATCCTGGCCGAGCCGGACGTCGACGACGTCGACCTGAGCGCGCTGCGGACCGGGATCATGGCGGGCTCGCCGTGTCCGGTCGAGGTGATGAAGCAGGTCATCGAGCGGATGGGGATGGCGGAGGTGACCATCTGCTACGGCATGACCGAGACGTCCCCGGTCTCCACGCAGACCCGCGCGGACGACTCGGTCGACCGGCGGGTGTCGACCGTCGGCCGGGTGCACCCGCACCTGGAGGTCAAGATCGTCGACCCGGTGACCGGCCAGACCGTCCCGCGCGGCGAGCCGGGGGAGTTCTGCACCCGCGGCTACTCGGTCATGCTCGGCTACTGGGAACAGCCGGACAAGACGGCCGAGGCGATCGACGCCGCGCGCTGGATGCACACCGGCGACCTCGCCGTCATGGACGAAGAGGGCTATCTCAACATCACCGGCCGCATCAAGGACATGGTCATCCGCGGCGGCGAGAACATCTACCCGCGCGAGATCGAGGAGTTCCTCTACACCCACCCGGCTGTCCTCGACGCCCAGGTCATCGGGGTTCCCGACGAGCGCTACGGCGAGGAACTGATGGCGTGGATCCGGATGAAGGACGGCCAGGAGCCCCTCACGGCCGAGGATGTCCGCGCGTTCTGCACCGGCAAGCTCGCCCACTACAAGATCCCGCGCTACGTCCACGTCGTCACCGAGTTCCCGATGACGGTCACCGGCAAGATCCGCAAGGTCGAGATGCGCGCCGAGGCCGTCCGCCTCCTGGGCCTCAACGCCGACATCAAGCACGCCTAGGCGGAGTCGTCGGACGTCTTACGAAACGCGGTCGGGGCCGTTGGACTCGTTGCGCGGCCGGGATGTCGAAGCGCAGCATGGGTGAGCCGCGTCACAGCGGCGCGAGGACCCAGGAGACCCCATGCTCACCAAATCCGCGATAACCACCATGCTCCCGGTGTCCGACGTGGACCGTGCCAGTCGGTTCTACGCCGAATGCCTCGGGCTCAGCCAGACCGGTACCGGCCCGGACGGCTCGCCGATCTTCGCCGCCGGGATGGGCGACGCCATCGGCCTGCTCCCCGCTGAAGCGGGGGCGCAGAGCACGCACACCGTCCTGTCCTTCGAGGTCGACGACGTGAAGGCCGAGATCGCCGACCTCGAAGGCCGCGGCGTCCACTTCGAGGACTACGACACCCCCGAGTTGCGCACCGTCGACCACATCGCCGACATGGGCGGGGAGAAGGCGGCCTGGTTCACCGACAGCGAGGGCAACATCCTCTGCCTGCACCAGACCGGCTAGCCGACCAACGCCCACAGCAGCACCGCGTCGAGTCCGACGGCCACGGCGGCGATGGCCCACGCCGCCGCCGTGGTCGCCCGGTGGTTGACGCGCGTGCCCATCACGTCGCGGCGGGCCGTCAGCGCGATCAGCGGGACCAGGGCGAACGGCAGGCCGAAGGCCAACACGACCTGGCTGCCGATCAGCGTCCGCGTCGGGTCGCCGGTCAGCGACAGCAGTGCGATCGCCGGGACCAGCGTGATCAGCCTGCGCGCGGCCATCGGCACCGTGCGGACCAGCAGGCCCGCCATCACCTCCGCGCCCGCGTGCGTCCCGACCGCGGTCGACGCGAGGCCGGAGGCGAGCAGGCCGATGGCGAACAGCAGCGCGAAGTCGTCGCCGAGGCCGCCCGCGATGGCCTGGTGGGTGCCGGTCAGGGAGTCCACATCGGACGAACCGGCCAGTGAACCGGCCAGCAGCAGCAGGGCGAGGTTGATGGCGCCCGCGACGGTCATCGCGATGGTGACGTCGGTGCGGGTCGTGCGCAGCATCCGTGTGAGCCCGTCGGGGCTGGTGCGCGGCCCGCGGTCCTTGGCCAGCGCCGAGTGCAGGTAGACCGCGTGCGGCATGACCGTCGCGCCGAACATCGCCACGATCAGCCAGCTGTCCGCGCCCGCGAAACCGGGGGTGACGCCGGACAGGATGTCGGCGTCGGTCGGCGGCGCGGCGAACATGCCCGCGACGAACCCCACGCCGATCACGGCCAGCAGCGCGATCACCACATGCTCGAAGATCCGCTGGCCCGCCTGGTCGCGCAGGATCAGCAGCACCGTCGACACCACGCCGGTGATCAGGCCACCCGCCAGCAGCGGCAGCCCGAACAGCAGGTTCAACGCGATCGCCCCGCCGAGCACCTCGGCCAGGCCGGTGGTGATCGCCACGACCTCGGCCTGCGCCCAGTACGCCAGCCTCGCGGGGGTGCTCAGCCGGTCGCGCATGACCTCGGTGAGCGACTTGCCGGTGACCAGCCCCAGTTTCGCCGCCAGGTACTGCACCAGTCCGGCCATCCCGGTCGTGGCGACGACCACCCACAGCAGCGTCGAGCCGTACCGGGCGCCCGCGGCGGTGCTGGTGGCCACGTTGCCCGGGTCGACGTAGGCGATGGCCGCGACGAATCCCGGGCCGAGCAGCGGCACCCCGGTGCGTGCGCGGGGGACGGTGACGGCCACGCGACCCCCTCCCGCTCAGTCCACCGAGCTTGACACATGTGGTTCACGTGTCAATCACTTTGCCAAGTTAACTGTGAAATTCGCTGTTGGTTGCGCTCAAGCGCGAGAATGTCCAGTTTCTGGACATTCGGCCGGTAGCCTGGTCAGGGTGACCGTGCGCGTGCCGTACGCCGAGGCCGCCAAAGCTCTGCTGCGCGACACCCTGCTGTCCGCGGCGGGCGACCTCCTGCGCGAACGTCCCTGGCCGGAGCTGACGATGGCCGAGGTGGCCAAGGCCGCCGGGGTCAGCAGGCAGACCCTCTACAAGGAGTTCCTCTCCCGCCAAGGGTTCGCGCAGGCGTACATCCTGCGGGAGGCCGACCGGTTCCTGCGCGACGTGGAGGCCGCCGTCGCCGAACACGTCGAGAACCCGCGCGCCGCGCTGGCCGCCGCGCTGGAGGTGTTCCTGGTCGGCGCCGAGGACGAGCCGCTGATCAAGGCCATCGTCGCGGGCGACGACAGCGACGGCCTGCTGGAGCTGGTGACCAACCACGCGGGCCCGATCCTGTCCATGGCGACCGACCGGCTGAGCCTGTACCTGGCGCGGACCTGGCCGTCGGCCGACCCGGCGGCGCTGCGGACCGTGGCGGAACTGCTGGTCCGGCTGGCCGTCAGCTACGCGGCCTCACCGTCGAAGTCGGCCGCCGAGACCGCGGCGGCCGTCGCCGAGGTCTTCGGCCCGCACGTCGACGCGCTGGTCTCGCCGCCGCGGGAAGGCTAGGAGCGGCGAGCCCGCACGACGTGGCCGATGCCGAGCAGCAGGCCGATCGGCAGCCCCATGGTCAGCATCCACAGCCACGGCGCGTGCCGGTCGGCCGCGGCGAGCACGAAGATGGCGACCACCGCCAGCAGCCCGACGGCGAACAGGACGAACGCGGCGGTGAGCATCCGGTTGCCGCGGGCGGGTTCGGTCATGGGCCCAGGATAGTTCGCCGTCAGCGAAGGTCCGACGTAACACCGGGTGGGTGTGGATACGAACTAACCCGAGCGTCCCGGGGTGGCCTACTCTGGTGGGACGCGCCCCGGGCACGCCCTAGGGCGCGTTCGTCTTGCGTGCGACGAGGGTCCGTGCGCGCGGGCGGGACAACAACGAGGGAACGGTGAGATCAGTGCCGACCGGCAAGGTCAAGTGGTACGACTCGGAGAAGGGCTTCGGGTTCGTCACGCAGGACGGTGGCGAGGACGTCTACGTCCGCGCGTCCGCGCTGCCAGCGGGGGTGGAGGGCCTCAAGGCGGGCCAGCGCATCGAGTTCGGGGTGGCCGACGGCCGCCGCGGGCCGCAAGCGCTCTCGGTCCGGCTCGTCGACGCTCCGCCGTCGGTGGTCGAGGCGCGGCGCAGGCCGGCCGAGGAACTGCACGGCCTGGTCGAGGACATGATCAAGATGCTGGAGTCGGCCGTCCAGCCCGACCTCGCGCGCAGCCGCTACCCGGACAAGAAGCTGTCCAAGCGCATCGCCGAGGTCATGCGCGCCGTGGCGCGCGAGCTCGACCCGTAAATCGAAGGGACGCGGCGGCTCAGGCGTCCTGAGCCGCCAGCACCCAGTACCCGGTCTGCACCAGCTGGTCGCCGTTGACGACGGCGAGCCGCTGCACGGCCGCGATCAGCAGGCGGTCGTCCTTGTTGGGCAGTTCCAGGGTGTACGCGTGCTGCTTGTCGGTGGGCAGGAACACCTTGCTGCTGGCGTCGACGCGCTTGCCGTCGCGGTCGAGGTAGGAGAACACCAGGCCCCAGGGCTGTTCGGCGATCTCGTTGGACACCGACACCTGCACCGGCTGCCCGGGGCGCATGTTCAGCCGGACGATCGCGTCGCGGTCCTGCTGCTGGGTGCGGGTCTCGATGTCGAAGAGCACGAACGGGGTGGCCCGCGCGCTCTCGCCGTCGGAGTAGAAGGTCACGTCCGGCTGCGGCGGGGTGGCCGAGCACCCGGTCAGCACGGCACCGGCAGCGACTGCGATCAGGAAACGACGCACAGGTCAGACCCTACGGCCCGGGCGGACCGGGGTGCGGCGGCGGTCCCTCGTGCAGTGACGCCTGCCGCAGCCCAGGCATGTGGAGCTTCAGCGGCTTGCCCGCACCGAAGCCGGGGATGAGCGACTGGCCGCGCTTGGTCAGCAGCGTCTGCGTCAGACCGGTGGCCAGCAGCACCGACACGACCAGGAAGCCGAGCCACCAGATCGGCGGCAGCAGCACGCCGATCGCGCCGCCGAACACCCAGCCGAGCTGCAGGACCGTCTCCGACCGGCCGAACGCCGACGCCCGCGACTCCTCCGGCAGGTCGTCCTGGATGATCGCGTCGAGGCTGTTCTTGGCCAGCGCGCTGGCCACCGCGCCGACAAGGCCGACCATGGCCGCCGTCACGATGCCCGCGGCGAAGGTGGCCACGATGGTGGCTGTCAGCGCGCCGATGACGCAGCCGATCACCACCTGCTCGGGATGGCCGACGTGGATGCGCGCGCCGATCGCGTTGCCCGCGAAGCTGCCGATTCCGGCCGCGCCCGCGATGACGCCGAGCAGCAGCAGCTGCTGGACCGGGTCGGACTCGTTCTGCGCCCGCACGGCGAACGCGGAGAACATCATCAGGAACCCGGTGAGCACCCGGATCGTGCCGTTGCCCCACAGCGAGATCAGCACGTGCCTGCCCATGGGCTGCCGCTTGGCCTGCACCGGGAGCCGCGCGCTCATCGACGCGGGCACCTCGCCCTCGGTGACCTCGACCCACGCCGGGATCCGCAGCGCCTGCGCGGCGCCCATCAGGCAGATCACGACCGTGAACCAGAGCGCGCCCGGCGAGCCGAAGATGTTGGCGAACAGCGCGGCTATCGCGCCGAAGACAGCTCCGCCCGCCAAGCCGAAGATCGTCAGCCGGGCGTTGGTCTTGGCGAGGGTGATGTCCGGTGGCAGCACTCTCGGCGTGATCGCCGACTTCAGCACCGTGAACGATTTGGACAGCACCATCTTGCCGAGCGCGGCCGGATAGAGGCCCCAGTCGTCGAAGTGCATCGCCATGATCAGGCACATCAGTGCTTGGCCGAGCGACGCCGCGCACATCGCGAACCGGCGGCCGCGCTGCATCCGGTCGAGCAGCGGGCCGATGACCGGGGCGAGGACGGCGAACGGGGCCACGGTGATCAGCAGGTAGAGGGCGACCTTGCCCTTGCTCTCGCCGCTGGCCGCCGAGAAGAACAGGGTGTTCGCCAGCGCCACGGCCAAGGCCGCGTCGCCCGCGTAGTTGAGCATCGTGGCGTAGGTGAGCGAGGACAGGCCGGACTTGTCCGCGCCGTCGGCGTTGGCCGCGCGCTTGAACGCCGTCACGGCCTGCTGGGTCAGCTGCTTGCTGCGCAGCGCGGCGACCCGGGTGACGGTCAGCTTCTTCGGGTACTGCGGCGGCGGGACGTCGCGGGGGTCGCGCGGCGGCGGGTAGTCGCCGACGTCGCCGTAGGTCTCGTACTCGTGGCCCGGCTCCAGCCTGCGCGTCGGCGGGCGCTGGGCCCGGATCGCGTCGGTGGGCGGTTCCTCGCGGCGCCACGGCGGCGGCTCGGGGTCACGACGCCAGGGCGGCGGCTCGGACCGCGACGAACCGTGCGGGTGCGGGTGCGGCTCGACGGGCCTGCGCCGGGGTTCGGCGGGCTGGCGGTGCGGGTCGACCGGCCGCGGCGGCTGGGCGGCGCCCTGCTGCGCGGGCGGCTGGTAGCCCCAGCGCTTGCGGCCCCCACCGTCGCGGCGGCGGCCGGACGGCGGCTGATCGGACCCGGGGCGCATCACATCATCCATCCTGCCGTACTGGGGTACTTCCGAGTATCAAGACGTGCGAGCCCGCTCAGGGATGGCCGTCGAACCTGATCCGGAACAGCTTGGGCCAGAGCTTCCCGGTGACCAGGAACTCGTCGGTGCCGGGCACCGCGGCGATGCCGTTGAGGACGTCGGTGCCCGTGCGTTCCTCGGCCGGGAGCAGCCCGGCGAGGTCGGCGCGGCCGGTTACGGCGCCCGAGGCGGGGTCGATGCGCATGATGAGGTCGGTCTGCCAGACGTTGGCGTAGACCGTCCCGTCGACGCATTCCAGCTCGTTGAGCCTGGTCACAGGCCCCGTGTCGGCGGTGACGGCGACCTGGCCGGTCGGCTGGAAGGTGACCGGGTCGCGGAAGGTGAGCTTGTCGGAGCCGTCGCTCATGACGAGGCGCCGGTTCTTCGCGTCGTGGCACAGGCCCCAGCCCTCGCCGGTGTAGTCGACCCGGCGCAGCTCGGCGAAGGTGTTCTTGTCCCGCTCGATGGCCACGCCGTCCTGCCAGGTGATCTGCCAGATCCGATCGCCCACAAGGGTGATGCCCTCGCCGAAGAACTCGCTCGGCAGCGGGGTGCGCCTGCTGACCGCGCCGGTCGTCGGGTCGGTCGCGCGGATCTCCGACTGCCCGACCAGGCCGGTGCCCTCGTAGAGGACCCCGTCGACGAGTTCGAGGCCCTGGGTGAAGGCCGCGCGGTCGTGCGGCCGCTCCTCCAGCACCTTCGGCGTCAGCGCGACGACGCTCGTCGGCGCGGCGGCTTGGGTGCTGGTGGGGGCGGGCTGGGCGGGCGCGGAACACGCGGCGGCCAGGCAGGCCAGCGCGGCGAGGGCGGCGGTGCGGCGGAGTAACACAGTGCAAGCGTGGCACGGCTGTCGGACCTCTGATCGGCGTGGGGCACAATCTGCGGTGATGAGCCCGACGCCCGCACCAGAAGCGCCCGCCGACCCCGACCTGCTGTCGGCGGTCGAGTTCGCGCGCGCCGCCGCCGAGACCCAGGCGGGGGCCGAGGTCGGCAGGCACGTGGCGGCCCAGCCGGAGGACTCCGCGGCCGTCACCCACCTCTTCGACGCCGACAAGCCCGGCTACCGCGGCTGGCGCTGGGCGGTGACGGTGGCCCACGCGGGCCCCGGCACCCCGGTGACGGTCAGTGAGGTCGTGCTGCTGCCCGGCCCCGACGCGCTCACCGCCCCGGCGTGGGTGCCGTGGGAGAACCGCGTCCAGGCGGGCGACCTCGGCGTCGGCGATCTGCTGCCGACCGCCCAGGACGACGACCGGCTGGTCCCCGGCTACATCGGCAGCGACGACCCGGAGATCGAGGAGGCCACGCGCGAGCTGGGCCTCGGTCGGATCCGGGTGCTCTCCCGCATCGGCCGCCTCGACGCCGCCGACCGCTGGTTCGCCAGTGAGTTCGGCCCCGCCGCCGAGATGGCCCGCAGCGCGCCCGCGCACTGCGGCACCTGTGGCTTCTACACCAAGGTCGCCGGTTCGCTCGGCGCCGCGTTCGGCGTGTGCGCGAACGAGCTGGCGCCCGCCGACGGCCGGGTCGTGCACGCCGAGTACGGCTGTGGCGCGCACTCCGAGGCCGAGGTCGAGCAGATCTCGCCGGTGCTGGTCGCCGACCTCATCTACGACGACGCCACGCTGGACTACGAGCCCAAGCCGGTCGCCGAGCCGGTCGAGGAAGAGACCCCTCTAGAAGATCTGCCGGTAGGTCAATCTTCGGCCGATAGTCCCGAGGTGGAGGTCAGCGGTTCTGCTGTTGGCGTCCCTGCTGCTGGTGAGAGCACTGATCCAGTGGATCCGTCGGGTTCTCCGCTAGCCGGTAGCGACACAGACGGGTGAACACGCCAGACCCGTTCGACACCGCCGCGTTACGGGCGGCCGTGGTGGGGGCGTGGGAGTCCTCGCCCACCCGCTTCCGTGAGGACGCCAACGCCGAGGAAGACCTCTACCTGGGCGGCTACCGCGACCGGCTCCTGGTCGAGTTGGCGCAGAACGCCGCCGACGCCGCCGACGAGCCCGGCACGCTCCGGGTGTCCCTTGTGGACAACGAACTCCGCGCGGCCAACACCGGCCACCCGCTCGACGCGGCCGGGGTCGCGGCGCTGACGTCGCTGCGCGCGTCGGCCAAGCGCGGCGCCGGGGTCGGCCAGTTCGGCATCGGGTTCGCCGCGGTGCTCGCGGTGACCGACGATCCCGTGGTCCTCAGTCTCAACGGCGGCGTGCGGTTCTCGGCTGAGGACACCCGCGCCGCCGTCGCCGGTAATCCTGATCTGAGCGCGCGCGTCGCGGAGCGGTCGGGCCGGGTGCCGGTGCTGCGGCTTGCCTGGCCGGTCGCCGACGCGCCGCCCGCCGGGTTCGCCACCGAGGTCCGGCTGCCCCTGCGGTCCGATGTGGACGGAGCGCGGCTGCTCGCCGACTTCGCCGCCCAGGCCGTCGACCTGCTGCTCGCCCTGCCCGGGCTGCGGCGCATCGAGATCGCCGACCAGGTGTGGGAGCGCACCGACGGCGACCGGGTCCGGGTGCACGGGCCGGACGGGGTGTCGACCTGGCTGGTCCACCGCGTCTCCGGTGAGTTCACCGACGAGGTCGCGGGCACCCTCGGCGTCGAGGCCCGCCCGCTGTGGATGGTCTGCTGGGCGCTGCCGGTCGACGAGCACAACGTGCCGCAGCCGTTCGGCCCAGACGTCCTGCACGCGCCCACCCCGACCGACGACCGGCTGTCGCTGCCCGCGCGGCTGATCGCGACGCTGCCGATCGAGCCGTCGCGGCGTCGGCTGCGGCCCGGCCTCGCGGCCGACGCCGTTCTGGCCGAGGCGGCGCGGGCGTATCCGGCGCTGTTGTCCGAGATCCCCGTCGAGCACCGGACACTGCTGGTGCCGAAGGCGGGCTTCCCGCTGTCCGAAGTGGACGACCGGCTGCGCGAGCTCGTGCTTTCCGAGCTGCGCCAGGCGAAGTGGCTGCCGCGCGCCGGGACGGACAAGCTGATCGCGCCCGCCCGAGCCCGCGTCGTCGACGCCGACGGCCTCGCCGAACTGCTCTCCCAGGTGCTGCCCGACCTCGCCGACCTGTCCGACCAGCGTCACGCCGCCGCGCTGTCCGCGCTGGACGTCGAGCGGATCGGGCTGGCCGACGTGGTCGAGTCGATCACCGGCATCACCCGGCCGCCGTCGTGGTGGCGCGAGCTGTACGCCGCGCTCGCTCCCGCGGTCGACACCGACCCGACCGCGCGCACCGAACTCGGCGGCCTGCCGGTGCCGCTGGCCGACGGGCGCACGCTGCCCGGCCCGCGCGGCACGGTCCTGATGGACGGCGACGCCGACCTGCTGGACCTGTTGGCGCACACCGAGGTCGGCTCGCTGCGCGTCGTGCACCCCGAGGCCGCGCACCCGATGCTGGAGCGCCTCGGCGCGCAGCGCGGCGGCGCGCTCGACGTGCTCGACGGGCTGCAGGAGGCCGTCGAGCGCAGCATGGACGATGTCGAGTCCGGTGTGGACATTGGCGGCCTGGTCGAGGTGGTCCTGCGGCTCGTGCGCGACGCCGGGGTCCGCGTGGGGGAGCGGCCGTGGCTGGGCGCCCTGGCGCTGCCCGACTCGGTCGGCGACTGGCGCCGGGCCGACGAGCTGGCGCTGCCTGGCTCGCCGCTGCTCGACGTGCTCGACGAGGACTCGCCCATCGGCGTGCTGTCCTCGACCCTGGACTGGCCCGAGTCGGTCCTCATCTCGCTGGGCGTCCTCGACGCGTTCGCCCTGGTCGTGGACGACGCGCCGACCGGTCCCGACCACGACCTCGCCGACGAGGCGCAGTGGTGGGACGAGGCCCCGGAGCCCCCGCACCGGTTGCTGGCCGTGCGCGACCTCGACCTCGTCACCCCCGACGCCTGGCCGCGCGCCCTGCGCCTGCTGGCCGCGGAACCCGAGACCTGGCGCGCCCTGCTGGAGCCGCGCGGCTACACCGGCTGGTGGATCGCCCGCCACGGCGTCATCGGCGGCGCGGCGCCCACCGAGTGGCGCATGCCGGACGCCACTGAGCTGGCCGGGCTGTACGACGTCGTTCCCGATCTGGGCCTCGACCCACGCGTGCTGACCGCCATCGGCGTCCGCGCCGCACTGGTCCTCGACACCCCCGATGACGCCGAAGAGCTGCTCGGCCGCCTCGGCGACCTGGACCGCGGCATCGGCACCGGCGCCGTCCTGCGCGCGCACGCGGCCTTGGCCGAGGCCGTGCTCGACGAGACGCTCGACCCCGCCGACGTCCGCCCACCGGCGGGCGTCCGCACGCTCGCGGGCACAGTCGCCCAGGAGTGCTCGGTCCTGGACGCGCCGTGGCTGCTGGCTGTCGTCGCCGAGGACGCGGTGGTCTCAGCCGGACCGGACTTCGCGTTGGCCGAGCCGCTGGCTGATCTCTTGGACCTGCCGCTGGCCTCGGAGGAAGTGGGCGGCGAGCCGTCGTCGACCGGCGAGTTCGTGCCCTGGGCCGACCTGGGCGCGGTCGCGGCGGCCTGCGAGCTGCTGGGTGTCGCGGTCCCGGACGGCGGCCCGATCGTCCACGACAAACTGATCATCAACTGCACCGACGGCGACCGTCCCGCCTCCTGGTGGGTCCAGGACGACGTGGCGCACTGCGAGGACACCCCACAGGCGCTGGCCCGCGCGCTGGCTTGGACGACGGACCGCTGGGAAGACCGACACACCCTCGCCGAGCTGATCGAGGACCCGTCGAACCACCTGATCTAGCTGACCTTTTGGGCACCCTTTGATCCACGCTGGGCTGCTCGACGCTGCCAAAGAATGATCAGGATGCCTAGGATGCCCAAAGTGGCACCAGACACGGCCGTCCACAGCCAGACCCGGGGGATCGTGTCGACCACCAGCAGGGCGACAGCGACGAGGAACCACACACCGGTGCCGACGTAGACGATGGGCGCCAGCGCCAGCAGCCGCGCGGGAAGGGGCGGCGGGGGGCGCAGGGGCTGGTCGGGTTCGGCCACGACCCGGAGGTTACGCCATGGCGACCAGCACCCGATCCGCCCTCGACCGGTTCTTCAAGATCACCGACCGCGGCTCGACGCCGGGCAGAGAAGTCCGGGGCGGGCTGGTCACCTTCGTGACCATGGCCTACATCGTGGTGCTGAACCCGCTGATCATCGGCAGTTTCGCCGCGACGGACGCCGCCGCGCACAAGGACCTGTTCGGGGCGATCCTGCCGGTCGACCAGGTCGCCGCCGCGACCGCGCTGGTCGCCGGGGTCATGACGATCCTCTTCGGACTCGTGGCGAACTATCCCTTCGCGATGGCCACCGGCCTGGGCATCAACACCCTGGTCGCGGTGACCATCGCGCCGACCATGAGCTGGCCGGAGGCGATGGGGCTGGTGGTGGTCAACGGCCTTGTCGTGCTGCTGCTCGTCGTCACGGGCGTGCGCACGGTCGTGTTCAACGCCGTCCCGGCCGGGCTCAAGTCCGCGATCGCGGTCGGCATCGGGTTGTTCATCGCCCTGATCGGGCTGGTCGACGCGGGGTTCGTGCGCAGGCTGCCGGACGCGGCCAACACCCCGGTCCCGGTCGGCCTCGGCATCGGCGGCTCGATCGCGTCGTGGCCGACGCTGGTGTTCGTGGTCGGGCTGATCATCACCTCGATCCTGGTGGCCAAGCGGGTGAAGGGCGCGATCCTCATCGGCGTGCTCGCGGGCACGGTGTTCGCGATCGTGCTGGAGGCCATCGTCAAGGCCGGGCCGTCGCTCGGGGTCAACCCGAAGGGCTGGAACCTGGGCTACCCGGCGCTGCCCGACCAGGTCGTCGGCCTGCCCGACCTGTCGCTGCTCGGCGACGTCTCGTTCGGCGCGTGGTGGCGGGTGCCCGCGATCACCGCGGCGCTGTTCGTGTTCACCCTGGTCCTGACCGACTTCTTCGACACGATCGGCACCATCACCGGCCTCGGCAAGGAGGCGGGCGTGATCGACAAGGACGGCCAACTCCCCAACGTCAGCAAGGCCCTGTTCGTCGACGGCCTGGGCGCGGTCGCGGGCGGTGCGGCGTCGACCAGCTCCAACACCGTCTACATCGAGTCGGCCTCCGGCATCGCCGAGGGAGCGCGGACCGGGCTGGCCAACGTGGTCACCGGCCTGCTGTTCATCGCGGCCATGTTCTTCACGCCGCTTTACCAAGTCGTGCCGATCGAGGCCGCCGCGCCCGCGCTCGTGGTGGTCGGGGCGCTGATGATGGGCCAGATCCGGGAGATCGACTTCGCCGACTTCACCCTCGCGCTGCCCGCGTTCCTGACGATCGTGGTCATGCCGTTCACGTACTCGATCGCCAACGGCATCGGCGCCGGGTTCGTCAGCTACGTGGTGCTGCGCGCGGTCACCGGCAAGGCCCGCGGGGTGCACCCGCTGCTGTGGGTCGTGGCCGCCGCGTTCGTCGTCTACTTCGCCGTCGGGCCCATCGAGGCGGCCATCGGATAGAGCGGGCTTCGAGACCCCCACGAGTCCCGCTCCGCAAGATCTCAGGCGCGCGCGGATAAATAGTGAGGTATGCTAACAATGTGTCGTCGGAGGGTTCTGGATCGACCGAACGGGCGCTGACCAGCCGGTTGCGGCTGGCGGTGGTGCGGCTGAACCGCAGGCTGCGGGCTCAGCGCTCGAACGCGTCGATCACCTTGACCCAGCTGTCGGCGCTGTCGTGTCTCTACAAGCGCGGCCCGCTCTCCCCGGGGGAGCTCGCCGCCAAAGAAGGTGTGCAGCCACCCTCGATGACGCGGGTGATCGCCGCTCTGGAGGAGTTGGGCTACCTCACGCGCAGCCCCCACCCCCACGACGGCAGGCAGGCGATCGTGGCGATCACCGAAGCGGGGCGGGCCTATGTCGACGCCGACATCAGCGCCCGGGAAGCCTGGCTTGACCGACGGCTGGCCGAACTGGACGACAGCGAGCGGGAGATCCTCGCTCGCGCGGTCGAGATCATCGACAGGATGGCAGGGAACGCGGACTAGTGCAGGCACAAGCGGGTGGTACCCGAGAGCAACGGACCGACCTACTGCCCCCGCCGCCTTCGCGGCCCGCCCCAGAGTCAACCCCGGTGCGCGGCGGGATGTTCTCGTCGCTGCGGGTGCGCAACTACCGGACCTACGCCGCGGGCAACCTGGTGTCGAACCTCGGCACCTGGATGCAGCGCATCGCCCAGGACTGGCTCGTGCTGGTCCTCACCGACAATGACCCCCTCGCCCTCGGCATCGCCGCGGCGCTGCAGTTCGCGCCCACCATCCTGCTGTCGCTGTGGGCGGGCGTGCTCGCCGACCGGCTCGACAAGCGCAAGCTGCTGGTCGCCGTGCAGATCGGCCTCGCGGCGTGTGCGCTGGTGCTCGGGATCCTCGACATCACCGGCCTGGTCGAGGTGTGGCACGTATACGTGCTGTGTGTCGCGGTCGGGGTGTTCTTCGCGATCGAGGTGCCGGTCCGGCAGTCGTTCGTCGCCGAGATCGTCGGGCGTTCGCAGGTCACCAACGCCGTGGCGCTGAACGCGACGGGCTTCAACCTGGCGCGCGTGATCGGTCCGGCCATCGCGGGAATCATGATCGTGCTGATCGGCACCGGGTGGCTGTTCCTGGCCAACGCGGTGATGACGCTGGCGGTCGTGGTCGGGCTGCTGGTCATGCGGCCGGGTGAGCTCCACCCGTCGCCGAAGATCCCCCGGCGCAAGGGGCAGCTCGTCGAGGGCCTTCGCTACGTGCGGAAACGGCCGGACATCATCGTGGTGATGGTGCTGGTGTTCTTCGTCAGCACGTTCGGCATGACGTTCTTCGTGACACTGGCGGTGGTCGCGGCGAAGGTGTTCGGGCGCGACGCCGACGGGTACGGACTGCTGTCGACGGCGCTGGCGATCGGCACGCTCTGCGGCGCGCTGCTCGCGGCGCGGCGGGCCCGGCCGCGGACCAGGGTGCTGCTCGGCTCGGCGTTCGCCTTCGGTGTGTTGGAAGTCACGGTCGGGCTGATGCCGACCTACACGACCTTCGCCATCGCGCTGATCCCGGTCGGAATCGCGCTGATGACCTTCATGACGACGGCCAACTCGACGGTGCAGCTCGCGGTCGCGCCGGAGATGCGGGGCCGGGTCATGGGCCTCTACATGCTGGTCTTCCTTGGCGGGAATCCGATCGGGGCGCCGATGGTCGGCTGGATGGCCGCGGAGTGGGGGCCGCGGTCGCCGATCTACGTCGGCGGGGCGGTGGCCGCGCTGACGGCGGTGGTGTGCGGCATCGTGCTCGTCCGCCGGGGTGGGGTGAAGCTGCCGGTCCGGAAGTGGGGTCGTCAGCACGTGCTCCGGCGTGATCGGCCGGGCTTGCCGGTCAAGTGAAGTTAGGCTAACCTAAGTCGCGTCGCTTCGTGGTGGGAGCGGCAGTCAGTTCGGGAACGCAGTGCGGCCCCGCTCCCAGCGTCCGGGAGTGGGGCCGCACTGTTTCGTCGGCGACAAGGGCTTGTCGGAGCACCGCCGCCGAGTTCTCGGATTACGCCGCGGGCGGGCGCAGGCCGTTGGCCCCCGCGCGGGCCGCGTCGAACCGGGCGCTCACGTCGGCCCAGTTCACGATGTCCCACAGCCGCTCGATGTAGTCGGTCTTCACGTTGCGGTACTGCAGGTAGTACGCGTGCTCCCAGGTGTCGATCACCAGCAACGGCGTGGTGGAGATCGACAGGTTCGAGTGGTGGTCCTTGAGCTGCTGAGTGATCAGGCGCTCGCCCAGCGGGTCCCACGCCAGCACGCCCCAGCCGGAGCCCTGGATCGTGGCCGACGCCGCGTTGAGCTGGGCGCGCAGGCCGTCGAACGAGCCGAAGTCCTCGTCGATGGCCGCGGCCAGCTCGCCGGTCGGCTTGTCGCCGCCGTCCGGGCTGAGGTTCTTCCACCACTGTGTGTGCAGCGCGTGGCCCGCCAGGTTGAACGCGAGCGCGGCCTCCAGTCCCGCGATGGCGCCGAAGTCGCCCTTGGCGCGCGCCTCGGCGATCTTGTCGAGCGTGTCGTTGCTGCCCTTGACGTAGGCCGCGTGGTGCTTGCCGTGGTGCAGCTCGTTGATCTCGCCGCTGATCACCGGTTCCAGCAGGCCGTAGTCGTAGTCCAGGTCGGGCAGGGTGTAGGGCGCCACCGCGCACTCCTCGCTTGTTGCCAGTCAGTTCTAACTGCAACTTACTGGCAACAAGCTCGGAGCGCGCGGGGTGTCTCAGTAATCGGGCCAGGTGTGCACGGGCTCGCCCGCCTCGCTGAGTTCGATGTAGCGGCGCAGCATCTCCGCCAGGGCGGCGTCGCGGCTCAGGCCGCGGGACTCCAGGCGGGCGACGGTCCCGCGCTGCCAGGTCGAGCCGGTGCGGCGGGCGAGGCAGCGCTGCTCGATCACCCCGAGGTAGCGCTCGCGGGACTGGTCGGAGACGCCACAGTCGATCAGGCCCTCGTGGGCCATCGGAAGCAGGCGGCGCAGGACCAGTTCGTCCGGCGGGACCCAGCCTATGCCGGGCCAGTAGAGCTGCGCGTCGAAGGCGTTGCGGGCACCCGCGTGCAGGTTCTCCTCGGCGGCTTGGAACGACATCTGTGTCCAAACGGGACGGTCTTCCTTGGTGAGCGCCCGCTGGGCGCCGTAGAAGAAGGCCGCGTTCGCCATCAGGTCGATGATCGTGGGGCCGGACGGAAGCACCCGGTTCTCCACACGCAGGTGCGGGATGTCGTCCATGACGTCGTAGACCGGGCGGTTCCAGCGCCAGATCGTGCCGTTGTGCAGGCGCAGCTCGGCGAGCTTCGGCGCGCGGCCGGAGTCGAGGGCCTCGAACGGGTCCTCGTCGTCGACTTCCGGGAGCAGGCCGGGGAAGTAGCGCACGTTCTCCTCGAACAGGTCGAAGATCGACGTGATCCAGCGCTCGCCGAACCACACGCGCGGCCGCACGCCCTGGTTCTTCAACTCCTGCGGCCGGGTGTCGGTGGCCTGCTGGAACAGCGGGATGCGCGTCTCGTGCCACAGGGCCTTGCGGAGCAGGAACGGCGAGTTCGCCGCGAGGGCGACCTGCACCCCGGCCAGGCACTGCGCGGCGTTCCAGTTGGCGGCGAACTTCTCCGGCGGCACCTGCAGGTGCAGCTGCGCTGACGTGCACGCCGACTCCGAAAGGATCGAGTCCTGCAGGCTGCGCAGCCGTTCCGGGCGCTGGCCGGGCAGCGGCGCGCCCTCCATGTTCAGCAGCATCTCCTCGCCGCGGGCGGCGAAGATCTGGTCGTTGAGCTTGCGGTAGCGCGGGCTGTGCGACAGCCACTTGGAGTTGAAGTGCTCGCCTCGCAGGGTCGGCAGGGTGCCGATCATGACCAGCGTCGCGCCCGCGGCCGACGCGGCGTGCCCGGCCTCGGTGAGCGACTCGCGCAGCTCGGTCTCCAGGTCGGCGGACTGCCTGCCGCGCAGCGGGCGGGGGCGCACGTTGAGTTCGAGGTTCTGCTGGCCGAGTTCGGTGGTGTAGCAGGGGTCGTCGATCTTCTCCAGCACCGTGTCGTTGAGCATCGCGGGCTGCAGGTCGGCGTCGACCAGGCTCAGCTCGATCTCCAGGCCCATCCACGGCGGGGATTTCGCGAAACCGCCCTCGGTGAGCATGCGTTCCAGCGCGTCGAGGCACCGCTGCACCTTCTGGCGATAGCGCTGTCGGTCCTCGCGGCTGAATGCCTCACTCGCGATGTTCTGCCCCATGCCGCCCTCCCGTCCGGCCGGATCTGTGCCCGGCATTCGTGCGGGAGGACAACGGTTTCACAGGGTCGACTCCCTTACTAGCGGCCAAATTGGTGCCGTGAGTTATGTCGAGGTAACGCTGAGCGAACAGTGTCAGTCGGTGCTCACGCGGGTCCCGAGCGTGCGAAACTGCGCGGTGTGGCGCAGGTGATTGAGGTGACGGATCCGTCGGACCCCCGGCTCGACGACTTCCGCGACCTGTCGACCGCCGACCGCCGCCCGGACCGGCCCGGCGGGCGCGGTCTGGTGATAGCCGAGGGTGTCGTCGTGGTGCAGCGGCTGCTCGCCTCGCGCTACCCGGTGCGCGCGCTGCTCGGGGTGCGTCGGCGCATCGAGGCGCTCGGCCCGGAACTCGACGGGTTGGACGTGCCCGCGTACGTGGCTTCCGCCGAGGTCATGGCCGAAACCGTGGGCTTTCACCTCAATCGGGGAGTGCTGGCCGCGGCCGACCGGGCGGCCCCGCCGGACCTCGCGGAACTGGCCGCGAACGCCCGGACGCTGGCGGTCCTGGAGGGCGTCGGCGACCACGAGAACCTGGGCGCGCTGTTCCGCAACGCCGCCGCCCTCGGCGTCGACGGCGTGCTGCTCGCGCCGGGGTGCAGCGACCCGCTCTACCGGCGCAGTGTGCGGGTGTCGATGGGGCACGTGCTCGCGGTGCCGTTCGCCCCGTTGGAGCCGTGGCCCGACGGGCTGAAGTGGTTGCGCGACAGTGGATTCAAAGTCATCGCGCTCACTCCGGCGCCCGGATCGGTACCGCTGTCCGAGGCCGTCCGCCCCGGCGAACGGGTGGCGGTGCTGCTCGGCTCGGAGGGGCCGGGGCTGACCGAGGAGGCCATCGCCGCGGCCGACCTGGCGGTGCGCATCCCGATGGCGGGCGGCGTCGACTCGCTCAACGTGGCCACCGCGGGGGCGGTCGCGTTCTACGCGCTCAGTGAAGGGGAGACCGGTGGAACTGCACGCCAGGGATGAGCGAGCCGTGCTCGTCGGCCACGACGGCGCCGACGAACGGGAGGTCGACCCCCACACCCTCGCCCTGGGCGCCGACCTGTCCGACGCCCTACACGAGTGGGCCAAGGTCGTCGGCGCGGTCCGCCGCACCGAGGCCACCGACGAGTCCGCCGGGATCGTCGTGTCCCAGCGCGGAAAGCAACTGGCCACCCGCGTCGCCGACGCCATGGGCCTGCCGATCAACTATGTCGACCCGCTGTCGGGCGAGGTCTCCCTGATCGAACCGCCCGCCGCCGAACCACCGAAGCCGAAGCCCAAGGAGCCGACCCCCTGGCTCACCGGCCTGGCCGTGTCGGCGTTCGTCTTCCTGTTCGTCGTCGTGGCGATCAACGCCCTCGCCGCGACACTGCTGGAGACAAGCACGTTGCTGGCGATCGGCTCGAACGTCGTCATCACGGCCGGTCTGCTGCCGTCGGTGTGGCTCGCCCGACACACCCCGATCCTGCGCTGGCTCGCGTTCGGCACGGCGGCGGGGATCGCGGTTGGATGGATCAGCCTGCCCTTCATCCTCTTCGCGTAAGGAATCGCCTGATGGACTGGACACTGGAAGTCGTCGTCGTCCCTGTCACCGATGTGGACCGCGCCAAGGAGTTCTACGCGGACAAACTCGGCTTCAACGTCGACCACGACTCGCCGTTCAGCGAGGAACTCCGCATCGTCCAGCTGACGCCGCCGGGATCGGGCTGCTCCATCGTGATCGGCAAGGGCATCGGGGACATGACGCCTGGGTCGATCAAGGGTCTCCAGTTGGTGGTGCGGGACCTGCGGGCGGGGCACGCGGAATTGGTTTCGCGGGGTGTTGAGGTGAGCGAGATCAAGGTGGCGGGTCCTTCGGGCTTCCGGCCCGCGACTGAAGAGGACGAGTTGAACAACCAGGGCTTCTGCTTCTTCGACGACCCGGACGGCAACAGTTGGGCGGTACAGCAGATCACGGCCCGCAAGTGATCACCGACCCCACAAACACGGGCTGAACGTCTCGACGAAGTTAGGGGCCTAATCGCGTGAGGCGGGTTCCCACTCCAGTGATTTCGCGTAGGCCGCTCGGACGGCGCTGAGGCAACTCTCCGCTGGTGGGAGTTGGTTGGTCTGGTGCCCGAGTTGTGCGTGCCAGTCAAATGAGGGAAGTGTGCGGAACGCATACGGTCGTACGGACCATCCGGTTATCGTATGGACGAGATCCGCTGCTTCTGCTGTCAATGCGTCCAAGCGGGCCAGTACGGCGAGGTCGTAGAGATCGCGTGCCGCCCCTCGATCCATCCAGGCGACTGTCTTCATTCCAGCGAATGATGTCAGTGTGGGGACAAGCAATTCGGTCGGTTCGACGTCGCTGTATCGCATCTCAATTGGGTGGCGTGCCGTTGGCCAGGCCGCGAATTCACGGTGTTCGCTCGAGTCCAGGAGTTGAACACGAACCCTGAGCCCCTCGGACGTCACCAGTGTCGCCGGATCGACCGCTCGAACATCGGTCAGTGGCGGGGACCAGGTGGTGCGGGGAAATTCGCGGCGGAGGGCGCGGGGGAGCGCGTCGGTGATCATTGACGCTACGGTTCCGCGGTCTGGGGTCAGCAGATCGATGTCTTCGGACAGCCGTCCGTCGAGCGGATTCGACGCCCAGGTCCGGGCGAGTGCGGTTCCGCCGAAGAAGGTGACGGGCACGTCCATTTCGCCGAGGGCGTGCAGAATGTGGCTGATCAGGTGGTCTCGGTGAACCTGATCATCGGCGACGCCGAACTCGGCGGCTGTTCGTGCCAGTTCCGTGGGGTCAAGCATCCGCGATCTCCAACGCCGTGCGGAGGGCCGAGGGTCGGTGGCTTCTCGTCGCGAGTTCCTTGACGAGCGTCCAGTCGGCTTGTGTGGTCATGGCACGGATCGCCTCGTGAGCGTCCAGTTCGGTGATTCCACCGAGTGTCGGTCGATGTGCGAGGTCGATGATTGTCTGTTCGACCGTCGTCACCCAGCCATCGGTCAGTTCCGTTCGGGTGCGCTCGACATCCAAAGTGGACACCACGCGCGCAACGAAGACGACTGCTCCCCGGTCCACGATGAGGGGCGGACGTTGCTTGGGCGCCGCGACGACGGCGGTGGCGAGCGCGCGTGGAATGGCGCCGTGGATCCGGGCCGCGCTGAGGCCCATGAGTGCCACGGAGTCGACGCCGTAGTCGGCCTGACCCACGCCCATTGCCACGGCGTTCAGGTCCGGCGACCAGGTGTGATCACCCCAGCGCTGCTGGGGGACCAAGGCGTAGTACCCGTTCGCGAGTCGCCGGACGGCGCCTGCGTTGGCGAGTCTGGCGACCTCGGCGCGGGGATGCGCGTAGATATCGCCAAGGTCCCTCGGGCGGAACACCCGGTTACGCCTGCGAGCCAACTCGGCCGGGACGCCGATAGCCATCGTTACTACCTCCGTAGGCTGAGAGCCTACGTTCATAGTAATGATGGCGCCTTCGGGTCGCTCATCAGGCCAAAGAATCACGCCAGGCGTTGTGCAGGGTGGCGAATTGCCCGTCGTCGGCGATCAGGGATGTGGGGGTGCCGTCTTCCACGATTCGGCCGTCTTCCACCACTAGGACTCGGTCGGCGATCAGGACTGTCGACAACCTGTGGGCGATGATCAGTGCCGTTCGGTCGGCCAGGACTGACTCCAAGGCCGACTGGACTGCGCGCTCGGTCGGGACGTCCAGGCTTGAAGTCGCCTCGTCCAACACCAATACAGCGGGATCGGCGAGGAATGCTCTGGCGAACGCGACCATCTGCCGCTGGCCCGCCGACAGCCTGCCGCCGCGCTTTCGGACGTCAGTGTCATAGCCCTCAGGCAAAGCGGTGATGAACTCGTGCGCGCCCACAGCCGTCGCGGCGGCCTCGATCTCCGCCCGTGACGCGGCTGGGTTGCCCAAGGCGATGTTGTCCGCGACAGAGCCTGAGAACAGGAAGTTCTCCTGCGTCACCATCACCACCGACCGTCGCAAGTCCACATCGGACACTGAGCGCAGGTCGACGCCGTCCAGCGACACCGTCCCCGCGCTCGGGTCATAGAAGCGCGCCACCAGCTTGGCGATCGTCGACTTGCCAGCGCCGGTCGCGCCGACCAAAGCCACCGTCTGACCAGCCGGGATCGACAAATCAAACGGGGGCAGCACGACGGGACCGTCCGCCGAGTACCGGAACTCCACGCCCGCGAAGTCCACTGCCCGACCCGACACATGCGGCGGCAGCGGTCGCGGCGTCGCCGGATCGAGCACGTCCGGCTCTTCCTCCAGCAACCCGGAGATCTTCTCCAACGCCGCCGTCGCCGACGTGTAGGAGTTCGCGACCATCGCCAAATCGTCCAGCGGGTCGTAGAACCGGCGCAGATACAGCGTGAACGCCGTCAGCACGCCGAGTTCAAGACCGCCGTGCGCGACCCGCCAGGCTCCGATGAACAGGATGACGGCCAGCGACAGGTTGCCGACCAGGCGGACCGTCATCGTGAAGCGGGCGACGACGTTGAGGGCCGCGCGGTTGGCTTCGCGGAAGCTGTCGTTGAGATCGCCCATGATGGACTCGTTGCGGTGTTCGCGGCGGAAGGCCTGGACGGCGCGGATGCCGTTCATGGACTCGACGAACTGGACGATGATCTTGGCGATCGCGCCTCGGGTGTTGCGGTAGGCCTGGCCTGAAGTCCTGTAGAACCACCGCGTCACCAGCAGCAGCGGCACGAACCCGACCAGCACGAGCAGCGCCATCGGGGTGTCGAGCACCAGCAGCAGCACCGCGATCCCGGTGACCGACAGCACCGCCGACAGCAGGTTGTCGAGGCCGTCCTCCAGCAGATCGTCCAGCGCGTCGACGTCGCTGGTCATGCGGGAGATGACCTTGCCCGACGTGTACGACTCGTGGAAGCCCAGGGACAGCTTCTGCGCGTGCCGGAAGATGCGCAGCCGCAGGTCGAGCAGCACGTCCTGGCCGATGCGGCCCGACAGGCGCAGGAACAGGTACCGCAGGCCGGACGAGCCGACCGCGGTGCCGACGTAGCCCGCCACGCACCAGGCCATGATCGACGTGTCGCCGTCGATGGCCGCCGGGATGCCCGAGTCGATGGCGACGGCGATGATCAGCGGGCCCGCCAGGGTCGCGGCGTTGTCGGCGACGACGAACAGCAGCGCCAGCAGCGACGGCCACAGGTGCGGGCGGATCAGCGAGCCGAGCAGCTTGCGGGAGCGCGCCTTGAGTTTGAGGCCGACGGCGTGCGCCACCTCCTCGGTGTCCTCCGCGGCGACCCCGCGCCACGCCTCGGTTTCGCGGGGGTGTTCCACGCGGTCCTTGGTGTGGTCGGAAGCGTCCTGGGTGGTGCTCACGCGGCCACCTCCCAAGGTCGGTGGCTCCACTCGCGAAGACACTGTGTCAATGGTTCACTCGCAAGCTCGCTCACGTCGTCACCTCCTCTCGGTCCATAGTGGACAGCAGTGCGCGGTAGGCGGGGTTCGTCGCCAGCAGTTCGGTGTGCGTGCCCAGCGCTACGACGCGGCCGTCGTCGATCATCGCGACGCGGTCGGCGAGCTGCACCGTGCTCGGGCGGTGCGCCACGACCAGGGCGGTCACCCCGGCCAGCACGCTGCGCAGGGCGTGCTCGACCTCGGCCTCGGTGTGCACGTCGAGCGCGGACAGCGGGTCGTCGAGCACCAGCACCCGCGGCCTGCCGACGACCGCGCGCGCCAGCGCCAGCCGCTGCCGCTGGCCGCCCGACAGGGACAGGCCCTGCTCGCCGATGCGGGTGTCGAGCCCCCATGGCAGCTTGTCGACGAACTCTTCGGCCTGCGCGATCCGCAGCGCCACCCGGACCTGCTCGTCGGTGACTTCCTCGGCGCCCAGCGCCACGTTCTCGCGCACGCTCGCCGAGAACAGCACCGGCTCCTCGAACGCCATGGCCACTACGGTCCGCAGCTCGGTCAGCGCGACCTCGCGGACGTCCACCCCGTCGACCGTGACCCGGCCCTCGGTGACATCGGCGAGCCGGGGGACCAGCGCCGTCAGCGTGGTCTTGCCAGACCCGGTCGGCCCGACCAGCGCGATCGTCTCGCCCGGCTCGACGTCGAGGTCGACGCCGCGCAGCACGCCGTGCTCGGCGCCGGGGTGACGGAAGTGCACGCCATCGAACCGCAGCCTGCCGACGCCGTCGGCGGGCAGCGGGCGCGGGTCGGCCGGGTCGGTGATGGTCACCTCGGCGTCGCGGACCTCCCAGTACCGCTCGCACGCGGTGGCGGCGTGGTTGGTCTCGGCGAGCAGCCAGCCGATCGAGTCGGTGGGCCAGCGCAGGTAGGTCGCGACGGTGATCCCGGCGACCAGCGTGCCGAGCGTCATCGACCCGTCGACCAGCCCGCGCGCGCCGAACAGCAGCTGCGCGGCGATGCCCAGCTCGGGCAGCAGGATGATCGCGCCCCACAGCAGCGCCAGCACACTGATCTTGCGCAGCTCGGTGGTGCGCAGCTCGTTGGCCTCGGCGGCGAACCGCTTCGCCAGGTGCGGCCCGCGGCCGAACGCCTTCAGCACGCGGATGCCCAGCACGGACTCCTCGACCCGCGTCGCCAGGTCGCCTGCCTGGTCCTGCGAGCGGCGGGACAGCACCGAGTACTTGGACTCGTAGAGCGTGGAGATCAGCACCAGAGGGGCCGCGCACACCAGCGTGATCAGGCCCAGCGTCGGGGACAGGATGAACAGCACCACGAGCCCGCCGATGAGCGTCAGGGTGTTGACCACCAGGAAGATCCCGGCGAAGGCGATGAACCGGCGCAGCGTCGACAGGTCCGACACCGCGCGCGACAGCAGCTGGCCGGACTGCCAGTGGTCGTGGAACGCGATCGGCAGCCGCTGCAAGTGCTCGTACAGGTCGGCGCGCAATGCGGCCTCGACCTGGGTGCTCGGCCGGGAGATCAGCCTGCGCCGCACGTAGAACAAGATCGCTTCGGTGGCGCCCAGGGCCGCGATGGCCAGGACCAGCCACGGCAGCGGGCCGGTGTCCTTGGCCGCGACCGGGCCGTCGAGGATCTGCTGCATGAGCAGCGGGATCGTCAGGCCGCAGGCCATCGAGCCCAGCACGGCCGAGCCCGAGCCGATCATCCGCCAGCGCACTGGCCGCAGGTAGGGGGCGAGTCTGCGCAGGACCGAGATCCGGGTACCCGGTGAGTCGTCCATGCCCTGCCCCCTGTCGTCCGTTCGACGGTAGCCAGGGCGGATGGCTGGGTCATCCGAATTTTGCTTGGATGAAGGGCATGACTCGACCGGAGCCGGTCCGCTTCCTGCGCACGGAGGCGAGCATGGCCTTCCCCGAGGGCCGCCTGCTGGCACTGCGCGACGGCGCCGTCCACGTGCTGGCCGCCGACGGCTGGACGCGTCTGGGGCGGGAGCGGCCGTCGACCGCGGTGTGGCTCAGCCGCGAGGCCGCCGAGGACTGGTGCGAGCGGGAGGGCTGGGACCTCAACCTGCTGGACCACGTGCCCTCAACGCGCTGAAGGGGTGGCTTCCGTGGAAGCCACCCCTTCAACCAAGCTGTCTTACCCGCGGTTCGAGCGCGTGCCGAGTAGGACGTCCTCCCAGGACGGCACGATCGGGCGCGCCTTCTTGGGCTTCGGCCGCCTGGCCTGCTCCGGCTTGCGGGCGGGCTCCTCGATCAACGCGTCCGGTTCGTCCCGTTCGCGCGGGTCGGGCTCCTCGTCCGGGAACTCGACCACCGCGGCGGGCTGCTCGGGCTCGTCGACGACGTCGGCCACCGGCTCGGCCTGGGCCGGGGGCTCGGGGGCCAGCTCGAAGTCCTCCACGAAGTCGCGGTCCTCCGCCACCTGCGCCGCGGGAACGGCGGGCGGGGGCGCGACCGGGGCGGCGGGCGGCTCGACCGTCTCCACCACGTCCACGACCTCGACCGTCTCGATCGCGGAGGTGTCGAGGTTGAGCGCGGCCTGGGCCAGCTCCGTCACCGGGCGCACCGTGCGCAGGGGGCGGTTGGGCTGCGGGTCGAGCAGGTCGCGGGCGTGGTCGTCGAGCGCGCCGACCGTGCCGCCGTGCGCGCCCGGGTGGAACGACCAGTGGGCGCGGTTGAGCGAACGGCCCGCGGTCCACGCGAGCTGGACCACCCACTTGCCGTCCTCGCCGCGCCACGAGTCCCAGTTGGCCGCGGCGTAGTCCTGGCCGCGCAGGCCGAAGGCGTGGGCCACGACCTCACCGAGGGTCTGCAGGTCGGGGCCGTCCTCGCGGAGCGGGTGCGCGCGCTGAGCGAGATCAGCGGTGCGCGAGCGCTCCAGTAAGACGGGATAGGCGAAGCGCTCGACCTTGTGTGCCGGGATGCCTGCCGCCTCGGCGACTTGCTCCACCGACTCACCGGCGCGGATACGGGTCTGGATCTCACGAGGACGCATCTGGCTCTCCAGCTCGATCTCGATCTGGCCGAGTCGGGTGACGTCTCCTCGAGCGGCCGCACGCAGCCGTTCGTCCGCGGGAAGGGTGAAACGCTCGCCACGCGCCAGGTCCTCGCAGATGACGGTCTTGCCGTCATCCCCGAGCCCGACGACCCGCAGCGCGCGCATCGTGCACCTCCATACGATCTGAGCAGACTTCACTCGCCAGCGTCCCACGGTAGATCGGCGAGTCGCCTTGACGAGCGAGGCGCGCCGGACCCACGGGGGATATCCCTCGTGATCTTGCCGTATCCCGAAGGAGATCCGCACGCGGGTTCGGCGCGTTCACCCGTTTAGTTGCTCAGCCCAGCTGCTCGACGACCCAGTCGATGGCGCCGGTCAGCGTGGAGATGTCGTCGGGCTCGATGGCCGGGAACATGGCCACCCGCAGCTGGTTGCGGCCCAGCTTGCGGTACGGCTCGACGTCGACGATCCCGTTGGCGCGCAAAACCTTGGCGACGACGGCCGCGTCGATCGAGTCGGCGAAGTCGATCGTGCCGACGACCTGCGAGCGGTGCGCCGGGTCGGCGACGTACGGGGTGGTGAAGTCGCGCTCCTCGGCCCACGAGTACAGGCGGGTCGAGGAATCCTTGGTGCGCGCGACGGTCCAGTCGAGGCCGCCGTTGGACAGCATCCAGTCGATCTGCTCGGCCAGCAGGAACAGCGTCGAGATCGCCGGGGTGTTGTAGGTCTGGTCCTTGGTCGAGTTGTCGATCGCGGTGGTCAGCGACAGGAACTCGGGGATCCACCGGTCGGACGCGCCGATCTCGGCGGCGCGGGCCAGCGCGGCCGGGCTCATCAGCGCCAGCCAGAGGCCACCGTCGGCGGCGAAGCACTTCTGCGGGCCGAAGTAGTAGACGTCGGCGTCGGCGACGTTCACCGGCAGGCCGCCCGCGCCGGAGGTGGCGTCGACGGCGATCAGCGCGTCACCGGACCCGGCGGGCCGCACGACGGGCATCTGCACGCCGGTCGAGGTCTCGTTCTGCGCCCAGCCGACCAGGTCGGCGCCCTCGGCGTAGACGATCTCGGGCGCGGTGCCCGGGTCGGCCTTGACCACGATCGGGTCGCCGAGGAACGGTGCGCCCTTGGTCGCGGCGGCGAACTTCGACGAGAACTCACCGTTGGTGAAGTGCTGCGAACGCTCGCGGATCAGCCCGAACGAGGCGATGTCCCAGAACGCGGTCGCGCCGCCGTTGCCGAGGACGACCTCGTAGTCGTCGGGGACGGAGAACAGCTCGCGCAGGCCGGTGCGGACCCGCCCGACCAGCGACTTGACCGGCTTCTGCCGGTGCGAGGTGCCCAGCAGCTCGGCCCCAGCGGACGCGAGCGCCGCGACCTGCTCCGGACGGACCTTGGACGGTCCGCAGCCGAAGCGGCCGTCGGAGGGCTGCAGGTCGGCGGGGAGCACGAGCGTGCTCGGGTCGGCGGTCTGGGTCATGCTCGGCGCCTTTCGCGGGTACGAGAATGTGGGACCCCGGCGACACTGACGGGCGCTCCCAGTCTCGCATGACGCGGACTTGCGGCCACAACGCGCTGACCTCGGGTGTCAGTGGCGCTCGATCCGAACGCGACTGTCCGTTCGGGGGTCACTTCTCGTGCTGGTGGTGCCTGTTTGGGTGGTTCGCCTGATTCGGGGACCCCGACACCGACGACCACCGCTCAGCCGCGGTGACGTCTCGGGTGTGCGAACGCGCCGACGAAGTCTGGCGTGTTCGTGCGCCCGAGACGTCACCTTGAGGCGGCTGAGCGCGCGTCCCGGAGGGGACGCCATGTCACGGTTCTCGGGTGCGCCAACCCTCGGTGTCCACGCCGCCGGGGACGGCCTCGGGGGTGCCGTAGGGCTCGCGGGTGAAGACGAAGGTGGCCAGGTCCAGGTGGCTGGGGGAACCGTCGGCGTGCCGGTGCAGCTTCAGCGTCTCGCCTGCGTAGTAGCCGTCCAGGCCGGTCCAGGTGTCCTTGGTCGCCGGGCGGAAGCGTGACTGCCTGCCGATCCCGCTGACCGGCGCCAGCCGCAGCCAGCCCTCGGGGAGCAGGCGCAGCAGGTACGGCGTCGGGCCCCAGTGCCACAGGCCGGTCAGCGCGAGCAGTTCCGGGTCGGCCTCGGTCATCGGCTCCCACTCGGCGGGCAGCGACGGTTCGTGCTCCTCGACGATGTTGATCAGTTCGTTGGCCATCGTCACGATCGGGACGCCCGAGGTCGAGTTGGCCATCGCCAGGGCGCCGGTGCCGGTGCGCCAGTCGACGAGGACGCTGGCCAGGAAGCCGGGCATCGAGCCGCTGTGGCCCGACAGGCGGCGCCCGCCCAGGCGGATGGCCTCGAAGCCCAGGCCGTAGCCCATGGTCCAGGCGTCGTTGTCGTCGACGTGGATGGGGGTGCGCATCTCGGCGACGGTGTCGGGGTGCAGGACGTCGCCGGTGTCGCCGGTGATGAAGCGGGCCCAGCGGGCCAGGTCGGTGACCGTGGACCACAGCTGGCCCGCGGGGGCCATCGCGCCGGAGTCGGGGGTCGGCTCGTTCAGCAGGACGTCGGCGAAGGGGTGCACGGCCCAGCCGAGCGCGGCGGGGGCGGTCGGCGCGGGGGTGGTGCGGGCCATCTCCAGCGGCTTGAGGATCTCGGTGCCCAGCACCTCCAGCCAGCTCGCGCCGCGGGCGCGGGCGACGAGTTCGCCCAGGACGCCGTAGCCGACGTTCGTGTAGTGGAAGCGGGCGCCGGGGCGGTGGCGCACGGCGTCGGTGGCGAGGCTGCTCTCCAGCGCCGCCCAGTCGCCGCCCTCGGCGCGTTCCCACCACGCGCCGGGGGACTCCGAGGTCAGGCCGCCGGTGTGGGAGAGCAGTTGGGCGATGGTGACCTCGCCGAACGACGTGCCGGGCACGTGCTTGTCCAGCGGGTCGTTGAGGTCGAGTCTGCCCTCGTCGCGCAGCCGCATGACCAGCACCGCGATGAAGGTCTTGGTGATGGAGCCGATCCGGTACTGGACGTCGGTGGTCGGGGTCTGGCCGTCGACCTTGCCCCGGGCGCCGGTCCAGGCGATGGCGCCGTCGCGGATGACGGCCGCGACCAGGGAAGGGGCGCGGCTGTCCGCCTGCACCGCCGCGATCCGGCGGAGCAGCGCGAACTCAGTGGTCTGCAGCATGTAAGGAATTGTGGGCCATAAATCAACCCAATAACCCTTTGGAGATGGCGGTGGTGACCGCCGGGGTCCGATCGGACACCCTGGCATATCGAGAGAACGGACCAAATGGGTCTTTACAGTGGCCGCGCCAATGTGTAGCGCGCGGTCGATCTCGACGTTGGTCCTGCTCCCGGTGCCCAGCCGCGGCATCCGGGTCTCCCGCGCGGAAAGCCCTGCTTGACCGGGGTGCGCGTCGCCGAAGGGCGAGCGCCGTCGCACCGCGACCGGCCGCGTGCGCGGCCGGAAATTCGGACCGTGAGGCATCTTTCAACAGATAACCAGGCGCGCCTGCTTCGACCACCCGCGAGATATCCGAGTCGGTCTCGTCGGTGTCGGCGCGACGACCGCCGAGATCGACTCGGCGACAATGCGCTCGGTGGCGCCGACGCCGTGGTTCGGGCATCCGATCGGCAGACGTTCCGGTCCGCCGCCCGGCGTGCCACGATCGTGGTCCACGTGATCGGGGAGCCGCGGATGAGATCAGGACAGCTCCACCCGGTCTGGCGCCTGGCGGGCTTCGCCGCCGCAGTCGCGGTCGCCTTCGGAATCACCGGCGTGGTCGTCGGACTCGTCGGCACGCCCTGGTTGTTTCCGGTGGTGCTGGCCGCGTCGCTGCTGGCGGTGACCTGGCTGGCGCTGCGGTTGGACGGGCGTGGCCTTGCCGACCTCGGCCTCCGGTTCACCCGAGGGCGACTCTCGCAGGCGGGCGCGGGATTCCTGATCGGCACCGCGGTGTTCTCCGGCGTCGCGCTGACCCACGCGGCCATGGTGGGTGCCACGTGGCGCTTCGGCGGTACCGAGGTCGTCGGCGCGGTCGTGGCCGGGCTGACGATGATGCTGGTCTCGGTCGTGGTCGAGGAGCTGGTCTTCCGCGGCTACGCCTTCCGGCAGCTCAGCGCGCTGGGTGGCCCCGGCGTAGCGGTCGTGGTGACCAGCGTCGCCTTCGGCGCCTACCACCTGATCGGCAGGCCGTACTGGGCGATGGGCGCGGTCTTCGTGGTCGTCATGTCGCTGCTCGGTGGCCTGGTCTTCGCCTACGCGCTGCTCAGGTCCGGCGGGCTGCCGCTGGTGATCGGGCTGCACTGGGGTGGCAACTGGGCGATGTCCAGCCTGTTCGGCTCCGGCGCGGGCGCGGTGTGGTCGGCGGACTTCTCGCACGCCCAACTCGCCGCGCTCACCGCGCCGGACCTGGGCCCGCACCTGCCCTACCTCGCCGCGCTGGCCGTGATCGCCTTGGTGATCAGCTCGGGACGGTTCACGCGTTCCCCGGGCTGACTGTCCCCGCGGTGGACCGCGGGGCCGCCATCAGGCCGGCGCCCTACTCGGCGTCCGGCTGATTCGGGTGGAAGCGGTAGCGCCAGAAGGTCGGCACCGCGGCGACCGTCACGACGGTCAGGACTACGACCGCGAAGCCGCCAACGGTGGCCGCGGCGGCCGTGCCCGCGGCGGCGCCGCCCCAACCGTGGACCAGGTCGGCGATGCGGGGGCCGCCCGCGACCACGACGGTGAACACGCCCTGCATGCGGCCGCGCATCTCGTCGGTGGCCTCGGTTTGCAGCATCGAGCTGCGGTGGACGGCGCTGACCAGGTCGGCGCCGCCGCCGATGGCGAGGAACACGACCGCCAGCCACAGCGCGGTCGACAGGCCGAAGCCGACCATCGCCAGTCCCCAGGCGATCACCGCGACGGTGACCACCGCGCCCTGCCGGGGCAGCCGGGCGAACCAGCCGGAGAACAGGCCGAACAGGGCCGAGCCGATCGGGATGGCCGCGTAGAGCCAGCCGAGGGCGATGCCGCCGCCCGGCGGGTCGCCGAAGGTGCGCTCGGCCATCTCCGGGAACAGGGCGCGCGGCATCCCGGCGACCATCGCGATGATGTCGACCAGGAACGAGACGAGCAGGATGTTTCGGCCCCGCAGATAGCGGAAGCCCGCGGCGATGTCGCCGAGACCGGCCTTGCGCGATGAGCCCTCGCCCGGCGGGATCGGCGGCAGGCGGAACACCAGCCACAGGCACAGCGTCAGCGCGACGGTGTCGATCAGGTACAGCGTGGACAGGCCGAGCACCGGGATCAGGGAGCCCGCGGCCAGCGGGCCGAAGACCATGCCGAACGTCGACGTGGTGAAGCTCAGCGCGTTGGCCTGCGGCAGCAGCTCAAGCGGCACGAGCCGGGCGACGGCCGCGCTGCGGGTCGGCATGTTGACCGCGACGAACGCCTGTTGCAGCCCGAGCAGGACAAGTACGACCCACACCGAGCCCAGCGACACGAACGCCTGCAGCCACAGCAGCCCGGACGTCACCGCGACGCCGATGTTGCTGATGAACATGACCTTGCGGCGGTCGTGCGCGTCGGCGATCGCCCCGCCCCACAGCCCGAACACCAGCAGCGGCAGCAGCCCGACCGCGCCGGTCACGCCGACCCAGCCGGACGAGCCGGTCAGGTCGTAGACCTGTTTGGGCACGGCGACGGCAGTGAGCTGGCTGCCGACCGCGGTGACCGCGGTCGACATCCAGAGCCTGCGGTAGTCGCGCACCCGCAGCGGGCGCACGTCGATGAGAACCCGGCTGAGCAGACCGCGCTTGGGCTCGGCTTCCAGGGTCACCCAATGAGCTTAGCTCAGCTAACTAACGGACTTCCTGTGATTTGTTCACGGTCCCAGCCGCTGTACCCGCCACGCGCCGTCCCGGGTCTGCTGGTAGCGCAGCCGGTCGTGCATTCGGTCCTGCCTGCCCTGCCAGAACTCGACGACCTCCGGCTGGATGCGCCATCCGCCCCAATGCGGCGGCACCGGCACGGTCTCGGAGTTGGCGAACCGGCGCTCGACGTTGGCCAGCGCCGCGTCCAGGGTGGCGCGGCCGTTCACCACGATCGACTGCGGCGAGGCCCACGCGCCCAGCTGCGAGCCGCGCGGGCGCTTGGCCCAGTACTCGGCGGTCTCGGCGGCGGACACCTTCTCGACGGTGCCGCGGATCGTGGCCTGTCGGTGCATCGCGTACCAAGGGAAAGTGGCCGACGCGTAGCGGGTGGCGAGCAGGTCGTGGCTCTTGGCGGAGGTGTAGTTGGTGAAGAACACCAGCCCGCGTTCGTCGAGGCCCTTGGCCAGCACGGTGCGCGAGGACGGCTTGCCGTCGGAGTCGGCGGTGGCGAGCACCATCGCGTTGGGCTCGGCGACCCCGGCCCGCTTGGCCGCGTCCAGCCACCCCTGCAGCTGCTCGTGCCAGGTCGCGGCCAGCTCGGCCTCGGTCAAGGCGCCCTGGTCGTACGAGACCCGCATGGTGGGCAGTTCCAAGGTGATGTCGCCGTCCGCCATCCGCAGCTCTCCTCGCGTGAAGGTTTGGACAACCGACGTTACGGGGAATCCAGGTGAACGGAAACCGCCCGTGCGGTGACAGCCACCACGAACGGGGAACGACGGGTTGCGCGTTGGTGGCGATCAACAAACTGAATCGATTCACTGGATCGTGACCGAAGACACCGCCGTGAACGATTGCTAACCGTCGGTCAAAGGAGCAAGGTTTTGCCAGCCGTGCAGTGGTGCCCGGCGCTGGTGGCCTGCACAGACGGCCTCCCGCCGCCGCTGCGCGATTCCGTCGGGGACATGGCGCGCGAAAGGCGATGGCAATGCACAACGCGGTGCAGGAGAAAGAAGTACCCGCTCAACCGGATGACGGTTTCCGCCCAGGGCTGGAAGGCGTCGTCGCCTTCCGCACCGAGATCGCCGAACCCGACCGCGACGGCGGCGCGCTGCGCTACCGCGGCGTCGACATCGAGGACCTCGTCGGCAAGGTGACCTTCGGCAACGTGTGGGCCCTGCTGGTCGACGGCCGCTTCGGCCCCGGCCTGCCGCCCGCCGAGCCCTTCCCGCTGCCGGTGCACTCCGGCGACGTCCGGGTCGACGTACAGGCCGGTCTGGCGATGCTCGCCCCGATCTGGGGCTACCAGCCACTGCTCGACATCTCCGACGACGAGGCCCGCGAGCAGCTGGCCCGCGCGTCGGTCATGGCGCTGTCCTACGTCGCCCAGTCCGCGCGCGGCATCCACCAGCCCGCGGTGCCGCAGAAGCGCATCGACGAGTGCGGCTCGATTACCGAGCGGTTCATGACCCGCTGGCGCGGCGAGCCCGACCCCAAGCACGTCCAAGCGGTCGACGCCTACTGGGTGTCCGGCGCCGAGCACGGCCTCAACGCCTCCACCTTCACCGCCCGCGTCATCGCCTCCACCGGCGCCGACGTGGCCGCCTCGCTGTCCGGCGCCATCGGCGCGATGTCCGGCCCGCTGCACGGCGGCGCCCCGGCCCGCGTGCTGCCGATGATCGAGGCCGTCGAGAAGTCCGGCGACGCCCGCGGCTTCGTCAAGGGCATCCTCGACCGCGGCGAGCGCCTGATGGGCTTCGGCCACCGCGTCTACCGCGCCGAGGACCCGCGCGCCCGCGTGCTGCGCCGCACCTGCCAGGAACTGGGCGCCGAGCGGTACGAGGTCGCCGCCGCTCTCGAGCAGGCCGCGTTGGCCGAACTGCGCGAGCGCAGGCCGGACCGCGCGATCGAGACGAACGTGGAGTTCTGGGCCGCGGTCATCCTCGACTTCGCCGAGGTCCCGCCGCACATGATGCCCGCGATGTTCACCTGTGCCCGGACCGCGGGCTGGTGCGCGCACATCATGGAGCAGAAGCGGACCGGCCGCCTGGTGCGGCCCGCCGCGAAGTACATCGGCCCGGCCCCGCGTCGGCCGGAAGAGGTCGAGGGCTGGGACGCCATCGCCCACCTCTGACAGACGAAGCGAACGGCCCGGCTGGATTTCAGCCGGGCCGTTCGTGTCTCCTCACACCGCGGCGGCCGTCATCCGCCGCAGGGAGACCGCGTCGTGGGCGGAGAAGGCCCGCACCTCCGAGCCGTGGTCGCGGACCAGTTCGCGGAGCCGGACCTGGTTGGCGAGCCGCGACTTCTTGTCCACCTGCATGAGCGACTCGAAGGTCGCCAGCAGCGGCGGCATCGGGCCCTCGGCCGGGTCGACCTCGCTGCGGTGGAAGAACGAGTCGCCCGCGTGCAGCAGCCACCCGTCGTCGCCCTTCACCGCGACGCCGACGTGGCCGTGGGTGTGGCCGACCAGGGGCACCAGCAGGAAGTCCTCCGGCAGCCCGACGAGCCCGCGTACCGCCTCGAAGCCGAACCAGCGCTCGCCGTCGGCGTCGGGGTAGATCTCCCACTTCGGCTGGTGCGCCCACTGTCCCGGGCGGAAGCGCTGACGGTCGCGGTAGCTCGCCTGGGCCGTGGCGATCTTGTGCTCCGGGCCGTACACGTGCACGGTGGCGCCGGGGAAGTCGCGCAGGCCGCCCGCGTGGTCGAGGTCCATGTGCGTCAGCAGGATGTGCTTGACGTCGGAAGGCTTGTGCCCCAACGCTTCCACCTGCCGGATCGCCGACAGCGACGGGTCGGCCACCGGGCGGACCAGCTTCACGAACTCGCGCGGCAGCGTGCCGGGCAGGCCGGCCAGGTCGGCCTCGCCGAAGCCGGTGTCGACCAGGACCAGCCCCGCCTCGCTCTCGACCAGCAGCACGTGGCAGACCATTTCGGCGAAGCGGAAGTAGCCCGGCTCGCCGTCGAGCAGCTTGGCGCCCGGAGGTCGCATCGAGCCGCAGTTCAGGTGGTGCACGCGCACGTCAGAGTCCTTTCACCAGGGTTCGGAGAGTCGCGCCGACCGCGTACAGCGGCGCGGTGTCGTGGGTGGTCCTGGCCAGCAGCTGTGCGCCTTCGAGCGCGGCGAGCACCGTGGTGGCCAGTGCGTCGGCGTGCGGGACGCCGTGGTGGACAAGGAAATCGCGGGTGACCGCGTGCCAGGACGCGAACGCCGTGGCGCACGCCGCGCGCACCACGTCGCCGCCGTCCGGTGCGACAGTCCCAATTGGACAGCCGCGCTGGAAGTCCGACGCGGCAAGGTGTTCGGCGAGTCCGGCGATCACCGCGTCGAGCCCGGAGGCCGGGTCCGGCGCGGCGGCCAGGGTGGTGCGGACCCAGTCGCAGAGTTCGCCCGCGGCCAGGGTGACGGCCTCGGCGGCGAGTTGTTCCTTGCCGCCGGGGAAGTGGAAGTACAGCGATCCCTTGGGGAGGCCGCCCTCGGCGAGGATCTGGTTGAGACCGGTGCCGTGGTAGCCCTGGGTTCGGAACAGCGTGGCCGCGGTGCGCAGCGTCCGCTCGCGGGTGTCGGTTCTGCGGCCCATGCGGTGAACTATACAGACCGGTCTAGTTCTGTCCAGTAGGTTGACCGCATGGACTACGAGATCCGATACGGCGGTGCCCGCGCGGCCGTCGCCGGGGTGGGCGCGACCCTGCGCGAGTACGAGGTCGACGGCGTGCCGTACGTCGAGACGTTCGCCGCCGACGAGCCCGCGCCCATGTCGTGTGGCGCGATTCTGCTGCCGTGGCCCAACCGCACGGCGAACGCGACATGGACATATCAGGGCGAACCGCAGCGGCTCCCGGTCGGCGAACCCGAGCGCGGCAACGCCATCCACGGTCTGGTGCGGACACTGGAGTGGACCGCGGTCGACGTCGCCGAGGCCGCGATCACGCTCGCGGTCGAGGTCGCCGACGAGCCCGGCTGGCCGTTCCGCTTCCGCACGTCGGTCACCTACACCCTCGACCACCGCGGCCTGGTGATCACCCACGGCGTGGAGAACCTCGGCGAGCGCGCGATGCCCTTCGGCCTGGGCACCCACCCGTACCCCCGCGCGGGCCGCAGCGACCTGGAGCAGTGCGAGCTCACCCTCGCCGCCACGAGCCACCAGCCGCTCGACCCCGGACTGAAGGTCCCGTCCGGGCAGGCGACGCCCGCGAAGATCCACCAGAAACCCGTGCGCGAACTCGACCTCGACGACGCGTTCGGCGACTGTGTGCTCGGCGAGGACGGCCTTGTCCGGCACACCCTGGCCGGGCCGGACGGCGGCGTCGTGGTGTGGGCCGACCCGGTGTTTCGGTGGGTCCAGGTCTTCACCACGCCCCTGTTCCCCGGCGCGCCGGGCCGGGTGATCGCGATCGAGCCGATGACCTGCCCGGCCGACGCGCTCAACTCCGGCACCGACCTGCTGGAGGTCGCGCCGGGCGCGTCGTGGACCGGGTCGTGGGGCCTCACGCCACTAGGGTTGGCGCTGTGATGATCGCGGTGACTGGCGGATACGTGGTGCCCATCGACGGCTCGCCCATCGAGGGCGGGACGGTGCTGATCGACGGCGGCAAGATCGTCGCCGTCGGCGCGGCCGAGGACGTCGAGGTGCCCGACGAGGCGGAGATCGTCGACGCGGCGGGCTCGTGGGTGCTGCCCGGCTTCGTCGAGGCGCACGCACACGTCGGCATCCACGAGGAGGGCGAGGGCTGGGCGGGGCAGGACACCAACGAGATGACCGACCCGGTCACCGCGAAGGTCCGCGCCATCGACGCCATCAACCCCGACGACGAGGGCTTCCGCGACGCGCTCGCGGGCGGGGTGACCACGCTGGTGGTGAAACCCGGCTCCGGCAACGTGATCGGCGGGCACACCGTCGCGGTGAAGGCGTGGGGCCGCACGGTCGACGAGATGCTGCTGCGCGACCCGGTCAGCATGAAGAGCGCGCTGGGGGAGAACCCGAAGCGCGTGTACGGCGACAAGAAGGTCATGCCGTCGACCCGGCTCGGCGTCACCGCGGTCATCCGGGAGGCGCTGACCAAGGCGCAGGACTACAAGGCGCGAAAGGCGAACGCGGCCGAGGAGGGCAAGCCGTTCGACCGCGACCTCACCAACGAGGCGCTGGTCAAGGTGCTCGACCGGGAGCTGCCCTGGTGCCAGCACTCGCACCGCGCCGACGACATCGCCACCGCGATCCGGCTGGCCGACGAGTTCGGCTACCGGCTGGTGATCAACCACGGCACCGAGGCGCACCTGATCGCCGACCTGATCGCCGAGCGCGACATCCCGGTGGTCATCGGCCCGCTGATCGTGTCCCGGTCGAAGGTCGAGGTGCGCCGCCGCGACTTCCGCAACCCGGGCATCCTCGCCCGCGCGGGCGTGCGCATCGCGATCACCACCGACGCCCCGGTCGTGCCGATCAACTTCCTGGTGCACCAGGCGACCTTCGCGGTCAAGGAAGGGCTCGACGCCGAGACCGCGCTGCGCTCGATCACGGTCAACCCGGCGCAGATGCTCGACCTGGACGACCGTGTCGGCGCGCTGAAGCCCGGCCTCGACGCCGATGTGGTCATCTGGTCCGGCGACCCGCTCGACGTGATGAGCCGCGCGATGCGGGTGTTCGTCGAGGGCCGCGAGGTCTACCGCTTCGACGAGGCGACCGGTGTCGGCGTCACCGAGAACCCGTTTTATCAGGAACAGCGTTGAGTCGGTGAGTCTGTAGCGACCGACAGTCGATCGAAGACGCCCCGACCAGATTCGACCGTGCGGGCTCGACCACGCTGCGCGATGACCTACGGTGTGAGCCGGTGTGTCGGGTCTTGGGTAGGGGGGTCTTGAATGGACTTGCTTGTCGTCCTGCTGCTCGTCGTCCTCGCGGCGGCCATAGGTGCGGTGGTGACGGGGCTCTTGCTGCGCAAGCGGAAGCCCACCGCCGCCAAGAGCCCGGTCGACCCGTTCGCGGACAACGATCATCACGCCGTCCACGGTGATCCGCGCGCGCTGAAGGCAGGCGATGTCGTCGAGCTGCGCGGGGAGTCCTTCATGGTGCGGGGCACGCTGCGGCTCGACGAGGGCGGGTGGTCGTGGTCCGAGCACCTGTTGGAACAGGCCAACGGTGAGCGGGTGTGGCTCTCCGTCGAGGAGGACCCGGAGCTGGAGCTGGTCGCCTGGACCGAGGTCGACATCGACCTCGTGCCGGGGGCGAAGACGCTGTCGCACGGCAGCGGGCAGTACCGCTCCGACGAGTCCGGCAAGGCGAAGTTCCGCAGCGAGGCGACCACCGGGCTCAACGCCGATGGCGTCGTCAGGTACCACGACTACACCGCCGGTGACTCGCTGCTGTCCTTTGAGGCATACGGCGACGCGGGCTGGGAAGCGTCGACCGGCGCGAAGCTGTCCATCCACGATGTGCGCATCTATCCGGCGGGGCAGGCGTGAGCAAACCCGAACCCACCGAGCCCACCCCGCCGCCACCGGTGACGTCCAAGCCGCGCTTCTGGTTCTGGATGGCGGGCATCCTCGGCGCCATCGCCGGGATGATGGCGATCGCGATGCTCGTGCGCGGGACGACCGTGCGCGACTACGTCGAGGACACCTACACCCGCGCGGCGAGCCTCGACCGGGGCGAGGAGATCGCGTTCACCAGCGACCAGGCGCCGACCAGGGTCGCGGCGAACATCACGGGGCAGTGGAAGCCCGTGTCGCAGTACGCCGACGCGAGCGGGGTGTACCTGCGCTACAACGACGACATGGTCCTGGTCCGGCCCGAGGGGACCGGCAGTGTCATCCGGATCGATGACGTCGCGCGCGCCTACCGCGCGTACCACTCGTCGGTCGGCGGCAACTGGGGCTGGACGTCCGGGCACGGCGAGTCGTTCCGGGGTCGGGGTCCGGGGGCGGGCAAGTGAAGAAAGCCATCATCTGGACGTCCGTCATCGCGGTGTGCGTCTTCCTGATCGGCCTTGAGGCGGACTGGTGGTCGTCGACCGACAACGACACCACGATCCCGACGCTGTCCGAGGCCGACGGCGAGGACCTGGTCGCCCGGCTGGCGAAGGCCGAGGCCGCGCAAGGCGTCTGCTACGGCTGGGCGGTGGAGAGCGGCTCCGGCAAACCGGTCACGTCGGGGTCCAGCCGCGGCATCGGCGTGTCCGCCGACACCTGCGACGACTACGCGATCCTGATCAGCACGATCAACTACACGTCGGCGTCGAGCGAGTCGGAGGACTCCGCGTCGGTGCGGGTGAAGACCTCGACCGGCCTGCCCCACCTGGCCTCGGCGGACCTGTCCCGCGTCGGCGTGGACACCGCGACGCTGCTGGAGGAGCCGACCACGGCGACCGCGTACGGCGCGCTCGCGCTTCCGTTGCTGCTGGCCGAAAAGGGCAACGTCGAGCCCATGGAGCCCGAACCGGCCGCGGCCGCGCCCACGGCGCCGATCAGCCGCCCCGGCTCGGACTTCGCCGCCACCCACAGCGGCGCGATCATCTCACTGTCGATCTTCGGTGGAGCGGCCCTGGTCGGCCTGGTCATCGGATTCATCCTGCGCCGCAAGCGCGGTCAAGAAGGGTAGTCACCGTGTCCGACCTGCTCAACGGACTGCTCGGGACGCTGGCCTACGGGGCCGTCGGTCTGGTCCTCATGTCGCTGGGCTTCGTGCTCGTCGACGTCGCCACCCCCGGCAAGCTGCGCGACCTGATCTGGGTCGAGCGCAACCGCAACGCCGCGGTGCTGCTGTGCTCCGGCCTGCTCGGCATCGGCATCATCCTGACCACGGCCATCATGATCAGCGATGACAATGTGGTGATCGGCCTGCTGAACACCGCGGTGTACGGCTTCGTCGGCCTGGCCATGATGAGCCTCGCGTTCGTCGTGATCGACGCGGTGACGCCCGGCAGCCTCGGTGAGGTCATCTGCACCGAGGAGGGCCATCCGGGGGTCTGGGTCTCGGCCACCGCGCACCTCGTCGTCAGCGTGATCATCGCCGCCGCGATCTCATGACCCGGGCCCGGTCGGCCAGGATCGCGCTGCTGGCGACCGTGTTCGTGTGCGCGGCGTGCGGGCTCGTCTACGAACTCGCGCTCGTCGCGCTTGGCAGCTACCTGATCGGTGACACCGTCGGGCAGGCGTCGATCGTGCTGTCCCTCATGGTGTTCGCCATGGGTATGGGCGCGCTGCTGGCCAAGCCGTTGCAGCGCAAGGCCGCCGCCTCCTTCGCGGTGGTGGAGTTGGTGCTCGCGCTGCTCGGCGGGCTCAGCGTGCTGCTGCTGTACGCGGCGTTCGCGTGGCTCAGCCTCTACACCCCGGCGCTCATCGCGATGGCGCTCGTCCTCGGCACACTCATCGGCGCGGAGATCCCGCTGCTGATGGAGATGCTGCAGCGGATCCGCCGCCAGGAGGCGGGTTCCGCGGTCGCCGACCTGTTCGCCGCCGACTACGTCGGGGCGCTGCTCGGCGGGCTGGCGTTCCCCTTCGTGCTGCTGCCGCTGTTCGGCCAGATCGAGGGCGCGCTGGTGGTCGGCATGGTCAACGCCGTCGCCGGGCTCGGGCTGGTGCTCACCGTGTTCCGCGCCGACCTGGGCCGCCGGGCCAAGGCAGTGCTGATCGGCGCGGCGGTCGTGGTCGGCGGGGTGCTGGGCGGCGCGTACTTCATGGCGGAGGACTTCGAGGTCACCGCCCGCCAGGCCCTCTACGACGACCCGGTCGTGCACGCGGAACGCACGCCGTACCAGGAGATCGTGCTGACCGAGTCGGTCACGCTCGCGGGAAACAGCGATGTGCGGCTGTTCCTCAACGGCGACCTGCAGTTCAGTTCGGTCGACGAATACCGCTACCACGAGGCGATGGTGCACCCGGCGATGGCCGGGCCGCACGGCCGCGTGCTCGTCCTCGGCGGCGGCGACGGCCTGGGGCTGCGTGAGATCCTGCGCTACCCCGACGTCGAGCGGGTCACGCTGGTCGAGTTGGACCCGGCGATGGTCGAGCTGGCCCGCACCGAGCCACGGCTGACCTCGCTGAACCGCGACGCGTTCGCCGACCCGCGGGTGGTCGTGCGGACCGAGGACGCCTTCACCTGGCTGCGCGGCGCGGCCGACCGGTACGACGTGATCATCGTGGACATGCCGGACGCGGACTCCACCGCGACCGCCAAGCTCTACTCGCTGGAGTTCTACGGCCTGGTCGAACGCGCCTTGGCTCCGGGCGGGCGGGTGACCGTGCAGTCCGGCTCCCCGTACTTCGCCCCCAACGCGTTCTGGTGCGTCGAGGACACACTGCGGGCCGCTGGCCTCAAGACCGTGCCGTACGAGGTGTCGGTCCCCGCGTTCGGCGAGTGGGGATTCCACCTCGCCGCCCGCGATACCGCGCCCGCGCTCGTGCTGCCGCCAGGGATGCCGCTGCGGTCGCTGGACGCGGCCACCCTGGCTGCGGCGACGGTGTTCCCGCCCGACCGCCGCAACCCTGGCGATCTGACGGTGTCGACGCTGATGAACCCGATCATCCTGGTCTACGCGCGCGAGGAGTGGACCAACTACTGATGTCGCCCCGCCTTGCGGAGGAGATCAGCCGATCACGTCGTTGACCGTGCGCTCAGGGTTCTGGCCGCAGCCGTAGAGCACGCTCGACACGATGTACGGATCGCCTTCCATGAGCGGCTGGTTGCGGGCGTGGTAGACCCGCTCCAGCAGCGACCGCTGGTCCTCGCCCGTCATCGCGAAGAACGTTCGGCACGTGCCGTCGGGCAGTGGCTTCTCGGTGAGGTTGAGGACCAGCGCGCGGGCGCCGAGCGCGATGCCCGCGGCCACCAGGATGCCCGTGGCGGCCACGGCCACCTTTCGCGCCGGGAAGACGGACCTGGCGGGCTCCTGCGGTGCCGGGGCGGCGATGTCGGTCGCCCGCACCATTCCCGCGATCAGGTCACGGAAGGCGGGGTCGTCTTTGAACTGCCGGTTGAGTATCTCGACCAGTGGCCTGCGCCGCGCGGGCGCGGCCGGGTCGGCGGCGAACAGGTCGAACGTGCTCGCCGTGCCGGTGCGCCGAAGCCTGCCGATCACCGCGTCGAACAGTGTGTCGGCCGCGCGTCGACGGGGGCCGGTGATCGTCCCCGCCCCGAGTTGGGCGAGGACCTCCACCACATGCTCGGCCAGCGTCGGAAAACTCAAGGGAACCCCCACTGACTGGGACAGACTTCCGGGTACCGGGTTGATCGTCGGAAGCGTCGACAACGTAAGTGGGCGGCGGTGTCCAATAGTCGCCAATCACCCGTTGCGCAGCTGACGGGCGATCACCATACGCTGGATCTGGTTCGTACCCTCAAATATCTGAGGAACCTTCGCCTCCCGCATGTACCTTTCGACAGGAAAATCGCGCGTGTATCCGGCGCCGCCGAGTACTTGCACCGCGTCGGTGGTGACCTTCATCGCCGCGTCCGTCGCGACAAGCTTCGCGATAGATGCCTGACGGACGAACGGCAGACCGCGGTCGCGCCTGCGGGCCGCCTCCAGGTACATCGCGCGGGCGGACTCGACCGCCGCGGCCATGTCGGCGAGCAGGAACTCGATGCCCTGGAACTCGATGATCGCCGAACCGAACTGGGTGCGCTGCTTGGCGTAGGCCACGGCCTCGTCGAGCGCGGCCTGGGCGAGGCCGACCGCGCACGCGGCGATGCCGAGCCTGCCGGAGTTCAACGCCACCAAGGCGATCTTGAGTCCCTGGCCCTCGTCGCCGAGCAGTCGGTCGGCGTCGACGCGGGCGTTGTCGAAGATCATCTGGGCGGTGGTGGACCCGGTGAGGCCCATCTTCCGCTCCGGCGCCGCCGCGGAGAGGCCAGGCGTGTCGGCGTCGACGAGCAGGCAGCTGATGCCCTTCCCGCCCGTATCCGCGGTGCGGACCATCGTCGTGTAGAAGTCGGCGTGGCCCGCGTGGGTGATCCACGCCTTTGTGCCGTTCACCACGTACTGGTCGCCGTCGCGGGTCGCGCGGGTGGACAGCGCCGCCGCGTCCGAGCCCGCGTGCGTCTCCGACAGCGCGTACGCGCCGAGCAGGTCGCCGCCGAGCATGTCGGGCAGGAAGCGGTCGCGCTGCTCGTCGGTGCCGTGCTCCGACAGCGCGAAGCACGACATCGTGTGCACTGAGAGGCCGACGCCGACCGACATCCACGCCGCGGCGATCTCTTCGAGGACCTGCAGATAGACCTCGTAGGAGAGCGCGGCGCCGCCCCACTTCTCCGCGTACGGCAGGCCGAGCAGGCCGCTGCGGCCGAGCAGCTTGAACTGCTCCCGGGGGAAGCGCTCCTGCTCCTCGTACTCGGCGGCGAGCGGCGCGAGCTCGTCGCGCGCGATCTCGCGGGTGAGCTTGAGCAGGTCCTCCGCCTCGGTGGTCGGCAGCAGGCGCTCGGCGGGCATCGTTGGCCTCCGGGGGATACGGGGAGCAGTACTGGCGAGTGTACGAGAAACAGTACTGGCGGACGCCTCAGAGTACTGTTTCTGGAATGCCGCTGTCGATACGCTGCGTGTCATGACGACCGCCCGCCGCGCGCCGACCGCCCGTCAGGCGGCCCTGCTGGAGGAGCTGCTCGCGCTGTTCCTGCGCGACGGGTTCGCCGAGTCGACCCTGGACGACTTCGCCGCGCGCCTGCACTGCTCCAAGTCGACGCTCTACGCGCTGGCGCCCAGCAAGGAGCAGCTGGCCCGCAAGGTCGTCGGCCACTTCTTCCGCGGCGCCACCGAGCGCATCGAGAAGGACGTCGCCGCCGCCCGCGACGCCAGGGACCGGATCGTGCGCTATCTCTCCGGCGCGGGCGAGGAGATGAGCAAGGCCACAGCCAAGTTCGTCGCCGACGTGGCCGCGTTCCCGTCGACCAGGCGGGTCTACGAGCGCAACGCCGCCGCCGCGGCCGCGCGCATCCGCGCGTTCATCCAGGAGGGTGTCGCGGACGGTCTGTTCCGGGACGTGCACGCTCGGTTGGTGGGCGAGATGGTCGGCTGGATCATCGAGGGCATCCAGACCGGGGTACTCGGCGCGCGGGCCGACGTTTCGGACTCCGAGGCGTTCGCCGGACTGGCGGATCTGCTGCTGCGTGGCCTGGACCCAGGACGATCGGGTGTGTGATACGTGTCCCAACGCAAGCCGTCCGGGCAGTCCACGGCTGTCCGAGACGCGCTCGGACCACTAGCGTAGGGGGCTCAGGACCCCAACGGGGCGGTGCTGTGCCGCGGCGGTCACCCGCCCGCGCTCGCACCCGACCACGGGCCGTACCGGCTCGGCTCGGACCGCCGCCTCGCGACCGAGTGTGAGAGGTAAGTCCATGCCCGACGGGACCGTAGCGCCCACTGGCACCGAGCAGCAGACCGCCACCATCGCCTACCCGGGTGGCGAGCATGAGATGGCGGTCGTCCCCGCCACCGAGGGCACCTCGGGTGTCGACCTCGGGAAGTTGCTGGCCAAGACCGGGCTGGTCACCCTCGACCCCGGTTTCGTCAACACCGCGGCGTGCTCGTCGGCGATCACCTACATCGACGGCGACGCGGGCATCCTGCGCTACCGCGGCTACCCGATCGAGCAGCTGGCGGAGAAGTCGACCTTCCTCGAGGTCAGCTACCTGCTGATCTTCGGCGAGCTGCCGACCGCCGCCGAGCTCGAGGACTTCACGCACAAGATCAGCAGGCACACCCTGCTGCACGAGGACCTCAAGCGCTTCTTCGACGGCTTCCCGCGCGACGCGCACCCGATGCCGGTGCTGTCCTCGGCGGTGTCGGCGCTGTCGACCTTCTACCAGGACAGCCTCAAGCCGTTCGACGCCAAGCACGTCGAGATCTCCACGATCCGCCTGCTGGCCAAGCTGCCGACCATCGCGGCCTACGCCTACAAGAAGTCGGTCGGCCAGCCGTTCCTCTACCCGGACAACTCCCTGGGCCTCGTGCAGAACTTCCTGCGCATGACCTTCGGCCTGCCCGCGGAGAACTACGAGGTCGACCCGGACCTGGTCCGCGCGCTCGACCTGCTGTTCATCCTGCACGCCGACCACGAGCAGAACTGCTCGACCTCGACGGTGCGCCTGGTCGGCTCGTCGGAGGCCAACCTCTTCGCCAGCGTGTCCGCGGGCATCAACGCCCTGTTCGGTCCGCTGCACGGCGGCGCGAACAGCGCGGTCCTGGAGATGCTGGAAGGCATCCGGGACGGCGGCGGCGACGTCGAGTCCTTCATCAAGAAGGTGAAGAACAAGGAAGACGGCGTCAAGCTGATGGGCTTCGGCCACCGGGTCTACAAGAACTACGACCCGCGCGCGGCCATCATCAAGAAGACCGCCGACGACATCCTCGCCAAGCTGGGCGGCGACGACTCGCTGCTCGACATCGCCAAGCAGCTGGAGGAGCGCGCGCTCACCGACGACTACTTCGTCGAGCGCAAGCTCTACCCGAACGTGGACTTCTACACCGGCCTGATCTACCGGGCCATGGGCTTCCCGACCAAGTTCTTCACCGTGCTGTTCGCGCTGGGCCGCCTGCCGGGCTGGATCGCGCACTGGCGCGAGATGATGAACGACCCGGCCACCAAGATCGGGCGCCCGCGCCAGGTCTACACCGGGCCGACCGAGCGCGACTACAAGTCGGTCACCGAGCGCTGAGTCTCCCCGGAGCGGGGCCGTCCCATGGCTGGGGCGGCCCCGCTCCGCTGTACGGGGTAGGTTCGGACGATGGCTCCGGTGATCGTCTGGTTTCGTCGCGACCTCCGCACGCGCGACCATCCGGCCCTGCTCGAGGCGGCGGAACGTTCGCCGCACGCGGTCGGGCTGTTCGTGCTGGACCCGGTGCTGCTCAAGCCCGCGGGGGCGGCGCGCGTCGCGTTCCTGTTCCGCTGCCTGCGTGATCTCGACGCACAGTTGGGCGGGCGGCTGCTTGTGCTCTCGGGGCGTCCCGCCGAGGTGGTTCCGCGCGTCGCCGCGGACATCGGCGCGGGGTCGGTGCACATCTCGGCGGACTGCGGGCCGTACGGCAGGCGGCGGGACGCGGCGGTCGGGCGCGCACTGTCCGAAATGGACGTCGAGCTGGTCGCGACCGGATCTCCCTACGCGGTAACGCCTGGACGAATCCTCAAGGCCGACGGTGAGCCGTTCAAGGTGTTCACCCCGTTCTACCGCGCGTGGGTGCGGCACGGTTGGCGCGCGCCCGCCGGGAAGTCCACAGTGGAATGGATGGACGTCCCGGGCGAAGAGATCCCGGATGATCCCGCCGTCGACGCCGAACTGCCCGAGGCGGGCGAGAAAGCCGCGCTGCGGACGTGGCGGCGGTTCCTCGACGGCGCGGACTACGCGGCGCTGCGCGACCGGCCCGACCTGCCGGGGACGAGCCGGATGTCGCCCTACTTGCGTTGGGGCTGCGTGCATCCGCGCACCCTGCTCGCCGAGTGCCCCGACGACACCTACCGCGCCGAGCTGGCCTGGCGCGACTTCTACGCCGATGTCCTCTGGCACCGGCCGGAGACCGCGCGGGAGAACTACGACCGAAAGTTCGACCGCATGGCCTATGACGACGCCTCCCTGTTCGACGCCTGGTGCCAGGGCCGGACGGGCTTTCCGATCGTGGACGCCGGGATGCGCCAGCTGCTCGCCGAAGGCTGGATGCACAACCGGGTGCGGATGATCGTGGCGAGCTTCCTGGTGAAGGACCTGCACCTGCCGTGGTGGTGGGGCGCGCGGCACTTCATGCGGCACCTGGTCGACGGCGACCTGGCGTCGAACCAGCACGGCTGGCAGTGGACGGCCGGGTCGGGGACGGACGCGGCGCCGTACTTCCGCGTGTTCAACCCGACGACGCAGGGCCAGAAGTTCGACCCGAACGGCGACTACGTGCGGCGGTATGTCCCGGAACTTCGTTCCGTAGCGGGGAAAGCCGTGCACACCGCGTCCGTCGACGGGTATCCGGCGCCGATCGTCGACCACGCGCACGAGCGGCAGGTGGCGCTGGAGCGGTACGCGGCGATCAAGAACTGAGGGCTTCGCGCACCCGAAGCCGGGAGCCGGTGCGCAGGGCCGCGCCCGCGTAGATCCGGCCGCCGAGCCACGCCAGACCGGCGACGGACAGCAGCGTCAGCACCGCGGCCAGGGCGATCTGCCAGCCGGGGACCGCGTCCATCGCGATGCGCCCGGGGATCAGGATGGGCGAGAACGGCGGCAGCAAGGACAGCACCGTCGTCGCGGTGCCCGACGGCGCGCGCGACAGCAGGCCGAAGCCGAGGACGAAGGCCAGGACCAGCACCATCGTGATGGGCAGCAGCACCGACTGGGTCTCCTCCTGGCGCGACACCAGCGACCCGGCCGAGGCGAACACCGTGGCGTAGAACAGGTAGCCGAGCAGGTACCAGACGATCCCCCAGACGAGCGTGCTCGTCGCGGCGCCGGTGATGGTGAGGACGTCGGTCGCGGTGGCCAGGACCAGGCCGACCGTGCCGATCAGGGTGAACTGGGCCAGCCCGACCAGGCCGAGCCCGACGACCTTGCCCAGCAGCAGCTGCCACGGGCGCACCGTGGCCAGCAGGATCTCCACGACCCGGCTCGACTTCTCCTCCACGACCCCGTGGGCGACCATCGTGCCGTAGAGCAGCAGGGCCATGTAGAGCATCGCGACGATCACCAGGGCCACCGCGAGCCGCTGGTCGTGGCTCGGGTCGGGCGGGCCGAGGGCGTGCACGTCGGCGGTGGCGTCGGCGACGGTGTCGAGGACCTGGTCGGGGTCGAGGTCCTCCACCGCGGCCAGCTGCGCGCGCAGGACCTGCTCTTGGACGATCGCGTTGAGCGCCTTGCGCACGTCCTCGTCGAGGGACTCGCGGACCAGCACGCGCAGCGCGGCGGGAGCGCCGCTGACCAGCACGTCGAGTTCGCCGTCGGCGACCATGGCCTCGCCGGCGCCGAGATCGTCGACCGTCGAGGTGCGCACGGCGACGCCGCGCGCGTTGGACTGCTCCTGCAGCTGGGCGGCGATGGCCGTCGCCTGGCCGGACAGGCCGACCCGCTGTTCCGACTCGCCCGCGAACAGAGTGCTCTGCATCAGGACGAACGCGGTCAGCACGGCCAGCGACACCGCCGTGCCGATGAGGAACGACTTGGTGCGCAGCCGGGTGTTGAGCTCGCGGCGGGCGATGAGCCACACCGTGCGGCCCGCGCCGACCTGCCGGGCCCTGGTCACGCGCCACCCCCGACGACGTCGCGGAACAGCTCGGTCAGCGAGGGCCGGTGGCGGCTGAACTCGTGCACCGGGCCGGTGGCCAGCGCGGCCTTGAGCACGGGCTGGTCGTCGGCGCCCTCGGCCAGCCGCAGCCAGGTGCGGCCGTCGCGCACGTTCAGCACCGTGGCGCCGGGGACGCCGTCGGCCCAGCCGGGGGCGGCGGCCGGGGCGTGCACGACCAGCATGGTGCCGCTGCCCTCGCGCAGCTCGTCGACCGTGCCACAGGCCACCATGTGTCCACTTCGGATGATCCCGACCCGGTCGCAGATCCGCTCGACCAGGTCGAGCTGGTGGCTGGAGAACAGCACCGGGACGCCCATGTCGGCCCGCTCGCGCAGCACGTCGGCGAGCAGGTCGACCGCGATCGGGTCGAGCCCGGAGAACGGCTCGTCGAGCACCAGCACCTCGGGATCGTGCACCAGGGCCGCGGCCAGCTGCACGCGCTGCTGGTTGCCGAGGCTGAGCTTCTGCACCTCGTCGCCGCGGTGGTCGCGCAGGCCGAGGCGGGCGATCCAGGTCTCGGCGTCGCGGTGGGCCTCGTTGACGCCGAAACCGTGCAGCTCGGCCAGATAGACCAACTGGTCGAGCACTTTCATCCTGGGATAAAGGCCGCGTTCCTCCGGCAGATAGCCGAAAGCGCGGCGGGCGACGTGGTCGACGGGGGCGCCCGCCCAGCGCGTCTGGCCGCTGTCGGGGCGCACCACGCCGAGGATGATCCGCATGGTGGTGGTCTTGCCCGCGCCGTTGCCGCCGACGAAGCCGAACAGCTCACCCGCCCGGACCTGGAAGCTCAGGTGGTCGCACGCGAGGACCTCGCCGTAGCGCTTGGAGACCCTGTCGACCTCCAGCATCGCCGCAGCAGGCACGCTGACCCCTTCCCCGGTTCGTCCCAGCCAGTATCCCGTGTCCGGGGCCCGCGTCGCCGCCCGGTCGGGTGCGGCTGCAAACGAGTTCGCCGTTTCGGGTCTGCGGGGGAACCGATCGGAGGATGCTCCGTCCAAGAGGCGAATGATCCTGGTTGGACCATTGGAGGGGCGAGGATGAACGACCCTGAGCAGTGGCTCGCGCAGTACGACGAGAAACTGAAGCAGGCCGCGGCGAACGCGCAGAAGGCGGACAAGGCGCTGCGGGAGGTCGGCGGGACGGCGACGTCACAGGACGGCGAGATCACCGTCCGGGTCAGCGCCAGCGGCGCCACCACCGGGCTGATCCTGCGGCCGGGCGTGCGCGATGTGGAACCCGAGCACCTCGCCCGACAGATCATGGAGCTGACCAGGCAGGCCCAGCGGGAGGCCAGCGCCCAGGTCGTGGCCACCATGCAGGAGTTCATGGGCGACGGCCCGGCGCTCGACGTGGTCAAGTCCCACCTGCCGGAGGGCTTCGCCGGCGACGGCAAGGACGACCCGACGAACCTCGACGCGCTGCGCGACACCAGGGCAGACGACGACTACTTCGAGAACCCACCCGAAGTCGTGAACTAGGGACGAGGCGGATCACATGGGCAGCGGTTTCAACGTCAACGTGACCGAGGTCCGGGTGCACACCCGGACCGTCCAGACCTGCTCGACGCAGGTCCACTCGGCCACCGGTTCCGCGCAGTCGGTGACCGACGGCGCCTACGGCGTCATCGGCCAGTTCTTCGCCTCGGCCATCCTCAGCGCGTGCGGCGACGTGGTGCAGGGCATCGCGAAGGTCGCCGGGTCGCTCGACGACGTCCGCCAGGGGCTGGAGGACATCGCCAAGGAATACGAGAACATCGACAACGCCAACGCGTCCACGCTGAACGGCCGGAGGGCATAGATGGCCACCACGACCTCGTCGCCCGCCGAACAGGGCGCGGCGAACATCGCCAACGACGTGCGCAGCGCCAAGGACGCCATCGAACGCGGCGACTGGCTCGACGCGGGCCTGTCGATCACCAACGTGGCGATGGACGTCATCAACATCGCGGGCGACCCCCTGGGCGCCGCCGCGAGCGCCGGGTTCGGCTGGATCATCGAGCACATCTCGTTCCTGCGCGAGCCCTTCGACGCGCTGCTCGGCGACGCCAACTCGATCATGGGCAGCGCCAACGGCTGGATGAAGACCAGCCAGCAGATCACCGCCACCGCCGAGCGCTACCGCGAGGCCGCGCGCGCCGAGACCTGCAACTGGCACGGCGCCGCCGCCGACGGCTACCGCCGCGCCAGCGCCACCCAGGCCCAGGGCCTCGACGCGCTCGCCCAGGTCAGCCAGGGCATCGGGCAGGCCATCCAGCAGGCGGGCCAACTGCTGGCCGAGGTGCGCAAGACGGTTCTGGACTTCATCAACAAGTGCGTCCAGAAGGTCATCCAGATCATCATCCAGGCGCTGGCCGAGGCGTGGCTGAGCTTCGGGGCCAGCATCGCCAAGGGCATCGTGCAGTCGGTGGCCGAGGCGGTGCAGACCGCGCAGAAGATCATCGGCAAGATCCAGAAGTTCGTCTCGTCGCTGCAGAAGATCATGCAGACGATCCAGAAGATCGTGAACCTGGCCAAGGCGGTCAAGCAGCTGCTGCAGACCATCGGCGGCCGGGCCAACAACACCCAAGGTGCGTCGACCAGGCAGACGGCCCCGATCAACACCACCGGCATCGACGCGGCAGCCAACGCCCGCTACAGCCACGACGCCGGTCCCGCCGCGGCCGACTACCGCAAGCCCGCGCACGAGGACTACCGCTACAACCAGTACCAGCCGGGCACCGCGACGACGGCGCCGAACTACGCGCACGGCTCGGTGCCGACGCCGTCGACGTATCGCCCGCCGACGGGTGGTGGGGCGGGTCAGCCGACGTACACGCACGGGGCGGTGCCGACGCCGTCGACGTATCGCCCGCCGACGGGTGGTGGGGCGGGTCAGCCGACCTACTCGCACGGGGCGGTGCCCGCGCCGTCGACGTACCGCCCGCCGACGGGTGGCCAGGCGGGCATGCCGGTCTACCCGGGAACCGGTGTGCCGGGGCCGATCTCGCACGTCGAGCCGCCCGTGGGCGGTTATGGCCCGAGCGGCCCGCCGCCGGACGCGGGCGCCCCGGCGTCGCGCGTCGACCGCGCCCGCTGGATCGGCTCGGCGGTGGAGATCCTGATCAACCACGGCGTCGACCCGTCCCGGATCAACGCCGAGCAGATCGCCCAGATCGTCGACCGCAACTCCGGCGGCAACCCGCACGCGATGAACCTGCAGGACCCGAGCGCGGCGGAGGGCTACCCGCCGAAGGGCCTCATGCAGATCACCGACCCGGTGTTCCAGCAGCACCAGGTGCAGGGCTACGACAACATCTGGTCGCCGGTCGACAACATGCTCGCCGGGGTCATGTACTTCCTGGCCCAGTGGGACAGCCTGATGGACGCCTTCGCCGCGACGGCGCCTTCGTTCGGCCCCCAGCGGTAGCTCTCGTTTCGTCAGCGGCCCCGCTCTCGCGAGTGGGGCCGCTTTCGTTTGTCACGGTTCGATCACCGTGGCAACGGGATCGCGGGGGCGGGCGTGTTGAGGGTGTCGGTGGCCGAGAGGCGGTCACCACGACGCCAAGGAGCCCGTCATGTCGTTGTACCGCAGGGGAATCTCGCTCGCCGCCGCGTTCGCCATGGGCGGGTTCGCGCTCACCGCGTGCACCTCGGCGCCCGCTTCGCCGACCACGGTGACGCCCACCTCCACCGCGGCGACTACCGCTCCCAGCGCCACCGCGGCACCGCCGGGAAGCGGTGCGCCCAGTTCGGCGGTTCCCGCGCCGCTGCTGGGTCCCGACGGATTCGGCGGACTCAAGCTGGGCATGTCCAGGGACCAGGCATTGGCGACCAAGCTGATCACCGACGTGCCCGCTTCGACCAGTTGCGCGGTGCACAAGCTCAAGGCGGGCGACACGGGGGTGTTCATCTCGGCGCGCCTCGGGCTCGCCGCCATCGCGTATCCGGCAGGCGCGCGGACGCCGGAGGGGATCGGCGCGGGGGCGACACTGCCCGCGGTCAAGCGCGCCTACCCGAAGCTGGACGCCATCCCGAGTGGCTACTTCGCCGACGTTCCAGGCAATCCCGCCGCTCGGTACGTGCTGTTCGTCGACGGGGACAAGGTCAAGGCTGTCGACCTGGAGCTCAAGGCCCAGGACTGCTACCGCTGATCCACGCCGTGCAGGGCGCGGGCGACCAGGTCCGTGACGGCGGGCCTGGCCGCTTCCGCGTCGGCGTCGACGAGACCGATGCGGGTGCGGCGCTGCAGGACGTCGTCGGCGTCCAGGGCGCCCTCGTTGCGCACGGCCCAGACGACCTCGGCGGCGGTGATCTCCGCGGCGATCGGCTCGGCGAGTGCGGGGTCGAGCAGGCCGATGGCGTGGACCTTGACCGCTTCGGTGCCGTAGCGGCGGACCAACCGCTCCGGCGCGTCCACCGCGGCGAGCTGCGGGCGGGAGGCGGCGCCGACCAGTGGCAGTGCCGCGGTGCGGCTGGGGCCCGCGGCCAGTTTCGCGGACTCGACGGCGCGGTCGACGGCGTCGGCGGCCATCCTGCGGTAGGTGGTGAGCTTGCCGCCGACGACGGTGATGACGCCGTCGGGGGCGGTGAGCACCGCGTGGTGGCGCGACAGGTCGGCGCTGCGGCCGGGGGCGTCGAGCAGGGGGCGCAGGCCCGCGAAGCGGCCCAGGATGTCGGCCCGCGTGGGCGGGGTGGCCAGGACGGTGCCCGCGATGTCGAGCAGGAAGTCCACATCGGACTCGGGCACGGCCGGGACGTCAGGGATGGGGCCGTCGACCGGCTCGTCGGTCAGCCCCAGGTAGACCCGGCCGTCGGCCTGCGGGAGCAGCAGCGCGTAGCGGCCGAAGTGGCCGGGGACGGGCACGGTGAGCGCGGCGTTCTCGATGCCGAGCGCCTTGCCGTCGAGGACGAGGTGCGACCCGCGCGACGGGCGCAGCGTGACCGAGTCGACCAGGGTGCCCGCCCACACGCCGGTGGCGTTGACCACCGCGCGGGCGCGGATCTGCACGGTGTCGCCGGTCAGCCGGTCGACGACGTCGGCGCCGGTGCCGGTCAGGGTGGTCACCTTGGCCTTGGTGATCACCCGGGCGCCGAACCCGGCCGCGGTCCTGGCCAGCGCGACGACGAGCCGGGCGTCGTCGATGAGCTGACCGTCGAACGACAGCAGCCCGCCGCGCAGCCCGGCACGGCGCAGTCCCGGCGCCAACGCGAGCGTCTCGGGCGCCGAGACCTTGCGCGGCCGGGGAAGCAGGCTCGACGGCGTCCGCGCCACCCGGCGCAGCACGTCGCCCGCCGCGAGCCCGGCGAAGGTGATCGCGGCGTCCATAGTGGACACGTTGGCGTGCAGCGGGATGACCTGCGGCAGCGGCCGGGTGAGGTGCGGGGCGGTGCGGGTCATGACGATGCCGCGCTCCACAGCGGACTCGTGGGCCAGCCCCACGTCGCCTTTGGCCAGGTACCGCAGGCCACCGTGGACCAGCTTGCTCGACCATCGCGACGTCCCGAACGCCAGGTCCTCGGCCTCCACCAGAGCCACCGACAGCCCCCGCGACGCGGCGTCGAGCGCGACCCCGGCCCCGGTCACCCCGCCGCCGACGACGAGCACGTCCACGACCTCCCCGGCGGCGAGCGCGGCGAGATCGGCGGCACGCCTGCGGGCGTTGAGGTGGGTGTCGGTCATCGGGACTCCGGGTTGCTCATGTGCCGCACGCCCGCGGCAGGCGCGGTGAGGTGGGTGGCGGGCTTGCGGGTGTTGGGATGGGCTTTGGTCAATGGGGCCAGGGCGCTCAGGCGCAGGTTCATCTCGCGGTGGGTGGCGGTCATCGGGGGTCCGGGGTGATCGGGCGCAGACTCATGTCCAGCACGTGCGTGAGTTCGGCGAGTAGACCCTCCGGGTCGAGTGCCGCCGTCGCCGGGGTGAACGACAAGGCGAACGACTGCACGACGAGCAGGGCGGCCCGCGCCTGGATGTCGGCGTCGGAGCAGCGCACCGACCCGTCCTCGTGGCCCATCGAGATCTGGGCGCGCAGGAACTCCTCAGCGAGGTGCTGGGTGGTCCCCAGCCGCTCGACGATGTAGGGCAGGACCAGAGCGCCGTCGCGGTCGAGGATGGTGCGCATGAGCGGGTCGGCCGTCAGGGCGCGCACCGCCGCCACCGCCCCCGCGACCAGCCGCTCCCTGGCCGTGGCCAGCCCGGTCGCCGTGGCGCCGACCTCGGTCAGGACCGCGGAGAACTCCCTGGTCATCAGGGCCGCCAGCAGCGAGCGCACGTCCGGGAACCGCCGATACAGCGTCATCCGGCTGACCCCGGCCCGCCGGGCCACATCGGTCAGCGTGGTCCGGCTGACTCCTTGGTCGAGCACGCACGCCCGAGCCGCGTCGAGCAGCACATCGTCATCGACCCTGGCCGACGAGGTGTGACGTTTAGACGTCATGTGTCACACCCTAGCGCGTGTCGTCCCCAAAGACCACCTCACCCACCTGGACACTTCCCGATCTCAGCGGCGTCTGCGCACCACCCCCATCCCGATCCCGCCGACTAAGCCGCCGAAGAACAACAGCCAGGAGACCGTCGTCCGCTCGCTGATCGCGCGTTCGCACATGTCGATGTAGTCCACCGTGGCCGCTCTGTCCTCGCCGAGACCCTCGACGATCGACCGCGTCTCCACGCCGCCGATGGTGTTGCCGCAACTCACCTTGGCCGGTCTGGCCACCGCCGGGCTCGCCACCTTGACCGGCACCAGCGCCAGGACCAGCCCGAGCAGCAGCGCCACGACCACCAGCACGGCGGCGAAGCGGGCCGGGCTGAGGGTGATGCGGTCCAGCGGGTCTTCAGGTTCGGTGCTCATGCCTAGATCCTGGCAAAGATCTCGCTCGTTCGGCGGAATCCATCCACAGCCGAGACCCATCCCCGAAATCATCCACAGGCACCCACGACAGGGTGAAATCCGACCGGATATCGGGTATGGCAAGGCGGAGGTAGCCCGGTCAACGCCGGACGCTTGATCGTTGGCGCATGACCTCATCGCGATTGACGCGGGTGTTGACGGCGTCCGCCGCCGCGCTCACGCTGTTGTCCCCGGCCGCCGCGGCCTCGCCGGAGCAGAGCACCACAGCCGGGACCGGCTGGGTCGGCGCGTGGTCGATGTCCGCCGAGTTGCCCAACGAGTTCACCTTCGAGCCGAACTGGTCGCAGTCGGGCTTCGTGAACCACACCGTGCGCCAGGTCGTGCGGGTCAGCACCGGCGGCGACACCACGCGAATCAAACTGTCCAATGTGTACGGCACAGCCCCGCTGAAGCTGACCGGCGCCACCATCGCCAAGGCGGGCGACGGCGCCGCCGTGCGCCCGGGCACCACGCGCGTGCTCACCTTCGGCCACCGCGCCTCCGCCACGATCCCGGTCGGCGCCGAGCTCTACAGCGACGCCGCGTGGCTGCGGACGTCGCCGCTGGACAAGCTGACCGTCTCGCTGTACTTCGCCGAGCAGACCGGCCAGGCCACCTTCCACGCGTGGGCCTCCGCTAACGCCTACCGCGCGACCGGCGACCAGCGCTTCGCCCGCGACGGCGCGGCGTTCACCGAGACCACGGTGTCGAACTACTTCCTGACCGGCGTCGACGTCGCCGGCTTCTGGGGCCGTCCCGGCAAGGCCGTCGTTGCCTTCGGCGACTCGCTGACCGACGGCTCGTTCTCCACCGTCGGCGCCGACAACCGCTACCCCGACGAACTCGCCGAGCGTCTCGTCGCGGTTGGCAAGCCGATGGGTGTGCGTAACGCCGGCCTCGCGGGCAACCGGATGCTCGACGACTCGCTCTGCTTCGGCGACAAGGCAGTCAAGCGCTTCCAGCGCGACGTGCTCGACGTCCCCGGTGTGCGCACGGTGATCGTCTCGGAGGGCATCAACGACGTCATCGCCCTCACCCAGACTGAGGACCACCCGTGCGGCCCGCCCGTCCCCGGCTTGACCGCGCAGATCCTCATCGACTCGCACCGCGAGCTGATCCGCCTGGCGCACGCGCGCGGCCTGCGGATCATCGGCGGCACGATCCTGCCGTACAAGAACAACCCGTACGAGGGCGTGTACTCCGAGGAGGGCGAGGCCGTGCGCGACGCGGTCAACGAGTGGATCCGGACCAGCGGCGAGTACGACGCGGTCGCCGACTTCGAGTACGCGGTGACCACCCCCGACAACCGCGACGAGATCCGCGACGAGTTCGACGGCGGCGACAAGCTGCACTGCAACGACGCGGGCTACCGCGCGATGGCCAACGCGATCGACCTCGGTTCGCTCTGAGGGAAAGCGACGGCCCCCGCTCATCAGAGCGGGGGCCGTCGCGCGTTTCTCAGACCGTCACGGACAGCGCCGACTCGGCCTCCAGCGTCACCGCCGCGGCGTGGACGACCGACGCGATCCGCAGCGCCTCGTGCACGGTCTCGCGCGAGACCCCGCCCGACCGCAGCGTCTTGTCGTGCGACTCCAGGCACACCCCGCAGCCGGTGATGGCCGAGACCGCCAGACACCACAGCTCGAAGTCGACCTTGTCGACGCCCGGCTTGGCGATGACCTGCATGCGCAGCCGCGCGGGCAGGTTCGCGTACTCGGGGTCGCCGATGAGGTGCTTGGCCCGGTAGTAGACGTTGTTCATCGCCATGATCGACGCCGCGGCCAGCGCCGCCTCGCGCGCCTCGGGGCTCAGGTGCTCCCGGGCCGCCGCGTCGATCTGCCGCAGCACCTCGCCGTTGCGCGCGGCGACCGCGCAGGCCAGGGCTGCGCCCCAGACCTGCTGCTTGGGCAGGGTCGACGTGCCGATGACCGAGCCCAGGTTGAGCTTGGTGTCCTTGGCGTAGCCCGGCAGGGCGTCCTTCAGCGTGTCCAGCGACATGTCAGACGCCCGCGAGGAGCTTGCCCGCGTCCAGGGTGTCCTGGCCCTTGTTCCAGTTGCACGGGCACAGCTCGTCGGTCTGCAGCGCGTCGAGGACCCGCAGGACCTCCTCGACGTTGCGGCCGACTGAGCCCGCGGTGACCATCACGAACTGGATCTCGTTGTCCGGGTCGACGATGAAGGTCGCGCGCTGCGACACGCCGTCCTTGCCCAGCACGCCCAACTCGGCCGACAGCTCGCGCTTGATGTCCGACAGCATCGGGAACGGCAGGTCCCGCAGGTCGTCGTGCGACTTGCGCCAGGCGTGGTGGACGAACTCCGAGTCGACCGACACGCCGAGCACCTGGGCGTCGCGGTCGGCGAAGTCGGACTCGAGGCGGCCGAACGCGGCGATCTCGGTGGGGCAGACGAAGGTGAAGTCCTTGGGCCAGAAGAACACCACGCGCCACTTGCCCTGGTAGGACTTGTGGTCGATCGTGGTGAAGGCCTTGTCGGCGTCGAGGTCGACGCACGCGGTCAGCGAGTATTCCGGGAACTGGTCGCCCACGGTCAGCACGGGATGCTCCTAAAGATCGTTTTGTGGAGGGCTTCATCTTGGCGACATCCCATTGATCCGAGAAATCAGCGTCGCCGCATAGACTCATCGGCCATGGGGATCAATACCGGGGGACCCTCGATCAACCAGGTGCGCGCCTTCGTCGCGGTGGCCGAGTTCCTGCACTTCACCAGGGCCGCGGCGGCGCTCGGGGTGAGTCAGCCCACACTCTCGGCCGGACTGTCCGGATGCGAGGAAGCACTCGGGTCGCGGCTTGTGGAACGCACCACACGCAAGGTCATGATCACTCGGGCGGGTGAACGCCTGCTGCCGCACGCGAAGGCGGTCCTCGCCGCGGTGGACTCGTTGGTGTCCGAGTCGGACAGTGTTCGCGCGCCGTTCTCCGGAACGGTCCGCCTGGGGTTCATCCCGACCGTGGCGCCGTACCTGCTTCCGGTGGTGCTGCGCGGGTTGGCGCAGGCGTTCCCGGCGCTGACCGTCGAGGTGCACGAGGAGCGGACGGCCGCGCTGAGCGAGGGGCTCCAGTCCGGCCGGATCGACGCCGCCGTGCTCGCCGTGCCGGTCGGGTCGCGGGGCGTGGCGGTCGACCCGCTCTACGATGAGGACTTCGTGCTCGTCGCCCCGCGCGGCCATTCACTGTCCACACGGGACTCGGTGGACGCGGCGGAATTGGGCACGCTCGATTTGCTGCTGCTGGAGGAAGGCCATTGCCTGCGGGACCAGGCATTGGACATTTGCGCGTCGGCGGGGCTGGAACCGGAATCGGCGGCGCGGGCGGCGAGCCTCACCACGCTCACCCAGCTGGTCTCGGCGGGAATGGGGGTGACCGTGCTGCCGGAAACGGCGGTCGCCATCGAGGCGAAACGAGCGGGATTGGCGGTCACCCGATTCACCTCACCCGCGCCCCGGCGGCGTATCGCGCTCGTTTATCGGGAAAGCGCGGGCCGGTCGGCGGAATACGCCGCGATCGCGGCGGAATTGCGCAGGGCGGTGCGCACCCGGCGGCTCCCGGTTCGGCTGACGGGCGAGGAAGCACTCGCCGGATAAAACCTGGGCCCGGTGGGCGGCGTCGGGTCTCGGCGCCGCCCACCAGGGGACTTAGTGGGCGGGGGCTTTTCGGGGCATGTCCGACGGTTTGGGGACCCGTTGGACGGGGATGGGTGGGGGAGCGTCCGGGAGCCCGTAATAGCGGTACAGCTCGGTCGCTGTCTCCGCCGAGAGCGTCCCTTCGGCTTGTGGAGCGTCCTTGACGACGTCCAAGGCGACCTCTACCTGGAGGCCCTCGGCGCCGGGGTGGGCGCCGGTCAGCGGGACGAAGCTCTCCCGGTGGCCGAACAGCCCGGTGCGCACCGTCACCCATCCGGGTTCGCGGGTCGCCCCATCGAGGTACACCGTGCCGACGCGGCCGATCTTGCGGCCGTCCGGGTCGTACACGTCATGGCCGATCAGGTCCTGCGGTCTCATAGCGACCACGGTCACTCCGGTGGGCCCGACCCGCAACCGCGAGCGGGCAGGCCTCACCCGTGGTTCACCCCATCGGGGACCCGGACGGCCAGGCCGCGGCCATCGGGACCAGCCCGGCGTGCGGTCCGATCCAGACATAGGTCCAACACAGCGTGCCGTCGTCGAGGACCGCTCGAACCCGGCTGTACTCGCCGCCCTCGTAGGCGTCGGCGGCCGCCAGGACCTGCGGCCCGGCCAGCTCGACCAGCCAGCCGTCGACCCCGGGACCCGCGCCGATGGTGAGCGCGGGATAGCCGCGGCCGGTGTCGAACAGGGTGCCCGCGATCCGCGCCCGCCGCGGCGTGCCGACCGTGCCGCCCGCCAGCACGTCCCACGCCGACGCGCCGGGCTGGAGAGTGCCGTAGACGAACAGGGACCCTGGGTAGGCGTCGGGGACGGGATCGCCCGCCAGGACGTCGTAGACCAGCCCGTCGGACGATCCGGCGACGCCCGGCCTGGGTGGTTCGAGACTGCGCACCATGGCGCCGTCGACCAGCAGCGGACGGCGGGACTCGGTGGCCCCGACATAGGCCAGGACGCCGTCCAGCCTGCCGCCCGCGGCCAGGGTGACCTCGCCGGTGCGCACGAACGCCAGGTGGTGGCGGGTGCCGCGGCCCTCGCACGCGTCGAGCGCCCGGACCTGCTCCGGGGTGACCAGCAGGACCGCGTGCTCCTCGACGCCGGGCAGCGCGGCCAGCACGACCGGCCGCGACGAGTCCACGCTCCGCAGGCCCGCCGCCCACACGGCCGCGAGGCCCGTGCACTTCGCGCGCAGGACCACGACTGGACCGGACATGCCCAGCTCGGAGCGCAGCCAGCTCAGCTTCGACGGGCACGCGTTGGACCCGTAGGCCAGCACCGGCACCCGCTCGGCCTGGACGGGGGCACCGCGGTCGCGCAGCCACCGGTCCACGTCCAGCCCGTCGAGCGGCCACCCGGTGCCCTCGTCGTGGACGTAGGAGAACGGCGGGCAGCCGCCGGGGTAGGGCAGGGCGGGGTAGTCGGCGTCGACGAACATCGCTAGCGCTGGTCGGCCTCTAGCTCGGTGATGAACTCCGCCCAGAACTCCTCGACGCAGCGCTCGAACCGGATGCCCAGTTCCAGCGACTTCACCTGCCACCGGTCGGCGTGGTCGATGATCTGCTCGCGCTGGGCGAGGTAGCCGTCGCCCCTGGCCTTGTGCGAGGCGTGCCGCGCGCGGGCCAGTTCGAGCAGGTTCGACTCGCCGCCGAAGGTGGCGAAGAAGAGTTTGAGCAGGCCGAGGTCGCGGACCTCGGTCTGTTCCGGGGTCGGCGAGGACAGCCACTCCGCCAGCGCGGTCCGGCCCGCGTCGGTGATCGAGTACGTGCGCCTGCGCCGCCCGCTCTCCTCGACCGCCGAGGTCACGAGGCCGTCCTCGGCCAGGCGCGCGGGCTCGTCGTAGAGCTGGGAGTGGGCGAAGGCCCAGAAGTTGCCGATCGTGTAGCCGACACGCTGCTTGAGGTCGTAGCTGGTGGCCGGGCCATGGCTAAGCATCCCGAGCACGACATAGGACGTCGCGTTCAGCTTGCGGTCGCGCGGGGACGAGGCGGGCAGGGCGGGTCACCTCCTGGCTAACGGGACTGTATGACCCTACCTAGTCGGTTGTATGACCGCGCCCGTTCGGCGGTACCGATGGGGGCGGTCGGTCGACCGCCCCCACCGTGGGTGTCAGTCCAGGTGCCGAACGTCGAGCTTGCCGTCGGCGTGCTGGGCCCGCAGGACCTTCTTGTCGAACTTGCCGACGCTGGTCTTGGGCACCTCGGCGATGAACGCCCAGTTCTCCGGCAGCTGCCACTTGGCGACCTTGTCGGTGAGGAACCCGCGCAGTTCCTCCGGCTGGGCCTCGGCGCCCTCGCGCAGCACGACCGTCACCAGTGGACGCTCGTCCCACTTGGGGTCGGGGATGCCGATGACCGCGGCCTCGGCCACCGCGGGGTGGGCCATGACGGCGTTCTCCAGCTCGACCGAGGAGATCCACTCGCCGCCGGACTTGATGATGTCCTTGGAGCGGTCGGTGAGGGTCAGGAAGCCGTCCGGGGTGAGCGTGCCGACGTCGCCGGTGCGCAGCCAGCCGCCCTCGAACTTCTCCGCGCCCTCGCCGTCTTCGTCCAGGCGGTAGTAGGAACCGGTGATCCACGGGCCGCGGACCTCCAGCTCGCCGACGCTCTCGCCGTCCCACGGCAGTTCCTCGCCGCTGTCGCCGACCAGGCGCGCGGTGACGCCCGCGGGGAGCCTGCCCTGGGTGTAGCGGTAGGCCCAGGTCTCCTTGTCGGACAGCCCGGCCGGCGGGCGGCACAGGGTGCCCAGCGGCGAGGTCTCGGTCATGCCCCACGCGTGGACGATGTGGATCCCGTACTTCTCGGCGAAGGTGTGCATCATCGACGGCGGGCACGCCGAGCCGCCGACGACGACCTCGCGCAGCGAGCTCAGGTCGGCGGGGTGCGCGTCCAGGTAGGACAGCACGCCCTGCCAGATCGTCGGCACGGCCGCGGACTGGGTCGGCTTGGTCGCCTCGATCATCTTGACCAGCGGCTCGGGCTGCAGGAACCGGTCGGGCATGACCAGCGACGCGCCGGACATGAACGCCGCGTAGGGCATGCCCCACGACATCGCGTGGAACTGCGGGACGATCACCAGCGAGCGGTCCGCCGAGGACAGGCCCATGCCGTCGGCCATGCAGACCTGCATCGAGTGCAGCCAGATCGAGCGGTGGGAGTAGACCACGCCCTTGGGGTTGCCGGTGGTGCCCGAGGTGTAGCACATCGCCGCGGCGGAGCGTTCGTCGATCTCGGGCCAGTCGAACTCGGTGGACTGCGCGGCGAGCAGCTCGGCGTAGGAGTGCACCTGGACGCCCTCGGGCGCCTGCAGGGCCGCGGCGTCGCCGTTGGCGACGATGACGTGCTTGACCGTCTTGAACGTCGGCAGGTGCTGGGCCAGCAGCGGCACGAGGGTGCCGTCGACGATGACGACGTGGTCCTCGGCGTGGTTGGCGATGTAGGTCACCTGTTCGGGGAACAGGCGGATGTTGAGCGTGTGCAGCACCGCGCCCATCGCGGGCACCGCGAGGTAGGCGGTGAGGTGCTCGGCGTTGTTCCACATGAACGTCGCGACGCGCTGGTCGCCGGTCACGCCGAGCCCGCGCAAGGCGTTCGCGAGCTGCGCGGACTGGGTCCCGACCTGGGCGAACGTGGTGACCCGGCCCTCCGTGCCGGTCCAGGTCACGACCTCGCTGCCCGCGTGCACGGTCGAGCCGTGGCGCAGCAGCGTGGCGATGGACAGCTGGCCGTCCTGCATGGTGCTCAACATCGTCGATCAAGCTCCCTGGGGTCACCCCGACTACTGACTGGTAACCAGAGACGATAGTGCGCGAAACGCCTCCGCGACATGGTGGAAATCGGCCACGCGGGCCTGTTGATCATGCTGTCACGCTGTGTCGCGACACTCGAAGGTGCACGCTCAGCAGGAGGTTTGCGCGTGTCGGGGGTATGTTGCCGGTCGAGGTGTCGTTTACTGGCGAAAGGCAACTGGCGACCGGAGTCGCATCGTGGGTCGAGGGCGGGATACCGCTAGCGCTCTGGTGACGTTCGGTAGCCAATTGTTCGCCAGACAACTTTGTCTGACCCTCCGCTGCCGCGGCGGGTGAAGAAGGAAAGGACTACCACGTTGGCTCTGCCCACGTTGACTCCCGAGCAGCGCGCTGACGCGCTCGCCAAGGCCGCAGAGGCGCGCAAGGCGCGTTCCGAGCTGCTGGCGTCGATCAAGTCCGGTGAGCGGACCATCGCGTCGGTGCTCGGCAAGGCCAAGGACGACAAGACCATTGGCAAGACCAAGGTCGCTGCCCTGCTCAAGGCCGTCCCCGGCCTCGGCGCGGTGAAGGTCGCCGCGCTGCTCGAGCAGGCAGGCATCGACCCGGACCGCCGGGCCGCGGGCCTGGGCGACCGGCAGCGCTCCGCGCTGATCGACGCGCTCAACTGACCCGATGACCCCCGGCCGGGGGTAGGCGACGGAACTCCGTCGCCTACCCCCGGCTGTCTTTTCCAACCGCTCTCCCCGGCGTAAGCAATCCCATAACGCGGGACCGACCCCTACTGGGCATGATTGGGGTGTGGCAGGGGACGAGGGACCGCGTGGCCTGGTCGAGCGATACCGACCGGGTGATTTCCTGCTCGCCGGACCGGCCTCCACGCTGCTGGCCACCGGGTGCCAGGCCGTGGTCGCCGAGACCGACCCCGACGAACTCGCCGCCCGCGTCGGCAAGCTGATCCTCGACACCGGGGCGCCCGCCGCCGTCGGCGTCCTGCCGTTCGACGCCGACGCCGAGCCGCGCGTGGTGATCCCCGAGGCGGTCAGCTGGGCGGGCCCCGCGCACGGGCTCGTGCCGCCCGCCCGGCCGCACACCGTCGCCGCCAGCGTCACCCCCGTGCCCGAGCCCGCCGCGTACGCGCGGGCCGTCGCCGACACCATCGCCGACCTGCGGGCCGACCCCGACCTGCGCAAAGTCGTCTTGGCGCGCGCTCTCGACCTCGGCTTCGCCGACCCGGTCGACATCGCCGCGCTGCTCCCCGGCCTGATCGAGGCCAACCCGCTCGGCTACACCTACGCCGCCGACATCAGCGCCGACGCCGACCGCACGCTGCTGGGCGCCAGCCCGGAGCTGCTGCTGCGCCGGACCGGGACCGCGGTGTTCTCCAACCCGCTGGCGGGCTCGGTGCCGCGGGTGGCCGACCCGGTCGCCGACCGCGCGGTCGCCGAGGCGCTGCTGGCCTCGGCGAAGGACCAGAGCGAGCACCGGGTCGTGGTGGAGGCCGTGGTCGAGACGCTGCGGCCGTTCTGTCGCGAGCTGACCGTGCCGTCCGCGCCGTCGCTGGTGGAGACCCCGACCGTGTGGCACCTGTCGACCCGGATCTCCGGGACGCTGATCGACCCGGACGTGTCCGCGCTGCGCCTGGCCGCCGCGCTGCACCCGACCCCGGCCGTGTGCGGCACGCCCGCCGGGGCCGCCCGCGCGGCCATCGCCCACCACGAGCCGTTCGACCGCGGCTTCTACAGCGGCGTGGTCGGCTGGAGCGACGCCTCCGGCGACGGCGAGTGGATCGTGGCGATCCGCTGCGCCGAGGTCGAGCGGGCGCGGATGCGGCTGTTCGCGGGCGCGGGGATCATGCCTGACTCGATTCCGGAATCGGAGCTCGCCGAGACCACGGCGAAATTCCACACCCTGCTCGCCGCGCTCGGGATGAGCCTGGCCTGAGGCCGTCACCGCAGGTGGCGACCGTCGTTGGACTCGGTGACACCTCAGACCGCGACTAGCCAGATCCAATAAATCCGAAGGTCGTTCGCTATCAAGGAAGGCGAACGAGGGGTTACAGTCGTGCCGTGGGAGCCCCGACGCTGGCGTCGCCGCTGCCTCCTGAGTTGGCGGATCTGGTGCGTCAGCTCATCCGGAGGCTGCCGGAGTTCGCGTCCGAACTGGCGACGCTCCTCAGCGACAACGAAGAGTTCTACCGGCGCGTGAACCTGGCCGCGCCAGAAGAGCTGCGCAAGGTGTGCGAGGTCAACCTGCGCAACGCCTTCACCGCGTTCCTCGAGGGCCGCGACGTCAGCGTCGAGTCCGCGCACAAGACCGCGCTCGCGCAGGCGAGACAGGGCATCCCGCTCTCTGCGGTGTTGCGCGCGTTCCGCATGGCGGGCACCTACATCTACGAGGTGCTGATGGAGCGGGCACTGCCCACGGGTGTGCTCACCGCCGAGCAGATGCTGCCGATCAGCAACACGGTCTGGCGCATCATCGACAACTACTCCAGCGTGATCGCCACCGCCTACACCGAGTTCGAGGCCGACTCGGCGCGCTACGACGAGAAGGCGCGGCTCGGCCTGATCGACGGCCTGCTCGACGGCCGGTTCACCAAACAGTCCGAACTGGACGACGCGGCCAAGGCGCTCCGCCTGCCGGGGACTGGGACATTTGTAGTTGTCGTCGCCGACCGGGTCGCCGACCGGCTGCCCACCGGGGCCATCGTGGACGCGCGACGCTGGCGGCTGGTCTGGCGCAGCCTGCCAAACGCCGAGGTCGGCATCGTGGCCGTGGAGCGCGCGACGGATCTGAAGCAGCTGCGCGACGCGCTGGAGGCCGCCGGGCTCGGCATCGGCATGAGCCCCCCGGTGTCCGGGCTGCGCCGCATCCCGGCCGCGCTGCGTCGCGCGCGCATCGCCCGGCGCTGTCTCGCGCCAGGGGAGACCGGTGTGGCCGGCTTCGGCGACCAGCCCCTGACCACGTTGGTCGCGGGCGGGCTCGAACTGGCGCGGGAACTGGCCCGCGAGGTGCTCGCCGGGGTGTTGGAGCTGCCCAAGGCCGAGCAGGAGGTCCTGCTTCGCACGCTGCACGCGTGGTACGCCGAGGGCGGATCGGCCAAGGCGACGTCGGCGCGGCTGTTCGTGCACCCGAACACGGTCCGTTATCGCATCCGCCGCATCCAGGACCTGACCAAGCGCGACCTGGCCGATCCGCGCAGCGTGGCCGAGCTTTACGCCGCGGTGGAGACCGCCCGGCTCGACCCCACGCTGGGTGGCCCGGCCGAGGCCTGAGTCCAGGGCGGCATCACAAAGCGCGACTATTCGATGTCGCGCTGTCATTGAGTGAGGGCCGTTGCCCCGTGGTCGGGTCAACGATTCATGACCAGCGTCGATACCTGGGTTTGTATCCGGTGACAGTCTTGTTTGGTCCGCTCGACTATTCGGCGTAAGGAAACTGGGCCGAACGCAGTCTCGGAACTAACCTGAATCGAACTTCATGAACCAGTGTGGCGTCCGTCACAGCTAGTGCGGCGTGACCCCGGTACTACCGTTGGGTAACTTCGCGCTGGTTGTGACCCCGGTCTCACTCAAGGAGGACCCTTGCGGACGCTGCTCTCCGTAGTCGTGCCCGTCCTCAACGAGGAGCGGCGACTCCCCGCCACCCTGGTCGGCCTCGCCTACGCCCTGCGCGGGGTGTCGCGGCGGACCGAGATCGTCGTCGTCGACAACGGCAGCACCGATCGCAGCGCCGAGGTCGTGCGGGCGCACCGCGCGGGCCCGGTGCCGATCCGGATGATCGACTGCGCCGAGCGCGGCAAGGGTGCCGCGGTGCGCGCGGGAGTGCTCGACACCGACAGCGCCTACGTCGGGTTCTGCGACGCCGACCTCGCGACCAACATGGACGCCCTGCAGCCAACGTTGGAGCACCTGTACGCGGGGGTCAACGTCGTCGTCGGCTCCCGCGCGCACCCCATGTCCGACGTGCGGGCGCGGCACAGCGTGCTGCGGCAGGCCGGGGCGTGGGCGTTCCGCCGGGCCGTCGGCTCGCTGGTGCCCGGGGTCGCCGACACCCAGTGCGGCTTCAAGTTCTTCGACCGGGCGACGGCGACCGCGGTGTTCACCCCGCTGCGCACGACCGGTTTCGCCTTCGACGTCGAGCTGCTCGCCCGCGCCCAGGCGCACGGGGCCGTCGTCGCCGAGCTGCCGGTCCGCTGGACCGACGTGCCCGGCTCCACCTTCAGCCCGATGCGCGACGGCTACCGCAGCTTCGCCGCGCTGCGGGAGATCCGCGCACTGCTCGACGGCGAGACCACCGCCACGCCGGTCCGCGCGTCCGACACGGTCATCGCGGAGGTCGCGTAGGTGGGTGGGCCCAAGCCCTTGCGCGGCGCCCGGATCGTCATCGTCAACTGGCGGGACCGGGGCCACCGGCTCGCGGGCGGCGCGGAGGAGTACGCCGTGCGCGTCGGCGAGGCGATGGCCGACGCCGGTGCGCACGTGACGTTCCTGACCGCGCGCGACGAAGGACAGACCGCGGGCGAGACCTCGACGCTCACGTATGTGCGGCGCGGCGGCCGGTGGACGGTGTACCTCTGGGCGCTGTTCTGGCTGCTGCGCAACCGAAACCGGGTCGACGTGGTGGTCGACTGCCAGAACGGCATCCCGTTCTTCAGTCCGCTCGTGCTGCGCCGTCGGACCGATGTCGTCCTGCTTATGCACCACGTGCACGACGCGCAGTTCGCGGTGCACTTCCCGCCGTGGCTCGCCGCGGTCGGGCGGTGGCTGGAGGGGCCGGTGGCGCGGGTCGCGTACCGGCGCGCGGTCACGGTCGCGGTGTCGCCGTCGACGGTGCACGCCATGCGCACGCGGTTGCACTGGTCCGGGCCGGTTTACGTTGTGCCCAACGGGATGGAGCATCCCCCGGCCGAGTCGGCCGCGCGTGCCGCCGAGCCGACGCTGGTGTGCCTTGGCAGGCTCGTCGCGCACAAGCGGGTCGACCGTCTCATTGAGACAGTCGAGGCGCTGCGCGCGAAGTGGCCGACGCTGCGGCTGCACGTCGTCGGCGGCGGGCCGGAGGAGGCCGCGCTGCGGGCGATGGCCGGTGCGGGCGTCCAGGTGCACGGGTACGTCGACGACGAGACGAAGTCGGCGCTGCTGGCCGAATCCTGGGTCAACGTCACGCTCTCCGACGGCGAGGGCTGGGGCCTGGCGGTGATCGAGGCCGCCGCGCACGGCGTGCCGACGTTGTGCCGCGACGTCGACGGCCTGCGCGACTCGGTGCGCCACGGCGACACCGGCTGGCTCGTCGACGGCGACGTCAGCGACATCAACCCGGCGGTCGTCGGCGCGGTTGACCAAGCGCTCACCGACCTGAGCGATCCGGCGCGCGCCGACGCGGTGGCCAAAGCCTGCCGGGACTGGGCGAACAGGTTCGACTGGACGGCCACGGGAGAGCGGTTCACCGCGCTCGTCGCCGATCTGCGCGCTGGTCTGGAAATGGGTGGCTGGTTGCCCCGAATGCCGGAGGCGCTGGTCGCGGAATTCGACCTTTCAGGTGTTACCGCCCGTCCGGCCCTGCTTGCCGCGCGGTCGGGAACGGACGGAATCGGCCAGTGGGTATTGGTCGAGCAATGCTCGGCGGGGCGGGTGGTGGCGGCGCTGGAAAGCGCTGGCCACGGGCCTGTCGCGGTGCGCGCCGCCGCCGATGCGGAGCGATTGTTGGGTGGGTCCTTACGAAGCAGGCGTGGAACGTAACGGATTGACTCAATCAGCCGTTCAGCAGTGTTGCCCGAACCCATATCGGACGTATCTTTCGCTGGTATTACCGTCGAGTAAGCAACCGAAGACGACCGTCCCAACGGTCTTTGAGTTCCAGGAGGACCCGTGCGTCGCGTCATCACCTTCGTCCTGCTCGGGTTGGGGGTGTTCGCGGTGGCCACCGGCTTGTTGCTGCAGCTGTACGCCTACCCCCGGCTCGCCAAGGTCCCGCACAACATCGACACCAAGTCGGTGGCCCAGGGCAGCGGCATCACGGCGCTGGTCTACGTGCCCAGCGGCTCGTCGGCGAAGCCGGAGATCCGCGAGAACATCAGCCTGACCTCCACCACGCACGTGACCGGTGACCTGAGCCAGCCGGAGGTCGCCAAGGACAGCGAGGTGACCGCGTGGACCGAGTCGACGATCGTCAAGGACGACAGCGACGAACTGGTGGTCACCGCGGGGCTGCGCGGGCTGTGCATGAACCGGCACACCGGTGAGGCCGTGGTGCCGTGCGAGGGACAGTTCTATGAGGACGAGAAGGGCGACCGCAAGCGCGCCAGCCGCAACCAGCTGCTGCAGCCCGGGTTGAACTTCAAGTTCCCGTTCGGCGCGGAGCAGAAGACCTACAAGTGGTTCGACACCGAGATCAAGCAGGCCGTGGACGCGCGGTTCACCGGCGAGGAACAGATCAAGGGTGTCGACGTCAACAAGTACGTGATCACCATTCCGCCGACGAAGCTCACCACGCGCGAGGTGCCGGGCAGCCTGATCGGCAAGCCGGACGTGCCGACGGTCAAGGCGGACCTGTACTACGAGGTCACCCGGACGCTGTGGGTCGAGCCGACCACGGGCGCGGTACTCGCCGGCCGTCAGGACGGCAAGCAGGAGCTGCGGGAGTCCGGCCAGGCCGCGGGTGAGGGCACGTACGTGTTCAACGGGACGCTGCAGCTCAACGACGAGACGGTTTCCAAGAACGTCGAAGAGGCGAAGAAGAACATCTCCAAGCTGTGGGCCATCACCACGCTCCCGACGATCCTGTGGATCTCTGGCGCGGTGATCACCGTGGCGGCGATCGTGCTGCTCGTGATGGGCGGCGGCGCGCCGCAGCCCGCCAAGCGCACGGGCAACCCGCCGACCCGGCGACAGGGTGTCGGCGCGGGCGTCTGATCAGGACAGTGGACGGGGGACGCCGGGTCGGCGTCCCCCGTCTTTCAGTTCTTGCGCAGTACCAAGACCAGGTTCCAGGACGCGACCTCGCGCAGCCCGGGGACGTGCACGATCCAGGTCGCCCATGACGGGTGGTAGCGCGGGAAGGCCCGCACGAGCGTGGCGTCCTCGCACTGCTTGGCCCACTTGATCGCCGCGGCGATGGAGAAGGCGAACAGGCTCTCGCCGAACTTGTTCTTCGGCTCCGCCCCGGTCTTCTCGGCGAACCGGCGGCGGGCGTAGTGGCCGCCGAGGAAGTGCCACGGCGATGTCTCGTGGCCGCCCCACGGTGAGTACCACGGGGTGAAGGACATGAAGACGGTGCCGCCGGACTTGGTCACGCGGACCATCTCGTCGAGCATCACGTGCGGGGTCGGCACGTGTTCGAGGACGTTGGACGAGTAGCAGATGTCGACGCTTCCCGTGCGCACCGGCAGTTCCGTGCCGCTGGCCCGGATCATGTTCTCCCCGTGCTGCCCGCGCGCGGACAGCTCGCCGACGTCGGGGTCGAGGCCGAGGTAGTGGGCACCCGCGGCGCGGAAGGCGTCGGAGAAGTAGCCCGGGCCGCCGCCGACGTCGAGGATGATCTTCCCGTCCAGCGGGGCGTAGGCGTTGACCTGGCGGACAGAGTCTTCGGCGAGCGTCTTGTAGAAGGTCTCGCGGTCGGTCTGCTCGTTCCGGAAAGCCTTGAACAGCCGCACGGACCGGTCGAGCGTGGCCGCGAACGGGGTCTGAGTCGTCATCGATGTCCAATCGGGTCGCGCAGTTCGGTGACGAGGCCGGACAGGAGTTCGGCGGCGCTGTCACGGTGGAAGTCGCGGGCGCGGACGCGCAGGGTCAGGGTGGTGGTGTCGGCGACGGTGACCGCGCCGAAGGCGACCGCTGAGCGGCCCGAGGCCGCCGGGTGGAAGGCCAGTGCCCGCACGTCGTCCGATGTGGACACCGGGCCGAGGTTGGAGACGAGGAAGCTGGAGCCGAGGCGGTGGCCCAGCAGGCGGGTGCCGAGGGTGGTCAACATGCCTGGGGAGCTGGGGAACTGCGGTTCCGGCGCCTGTTCGGCGAGGCGCGCGCGGATGTCGGCGGAATCGGCGTCGCGAGGGATGGGCAGGCGGAGGAACGCGCTCTCGTCGCGCGGGGCGATGTTGTCCCCGCCGCGGCGCGAGACGCCGACGGCGGCGACCAAAGGCGTTGGGTGGCCGTGGTGGCGGCGGTTCCAGGCCGCGACGGCGGTGGCCGCGGCGGCGGTGAGGACGCCGGTTCCCCATGCGGTGCGCGGTTCCTGGTGGGTGAGCAGGAGTTCGCCCGCCTGGCCGGTCGGGGTCGGTTCGACGCGGGCGGGCGGGTGGAACAGGGCCTCGTTGACGCGGCGCGCGGCCGAACGGACGAAGGATTCCGCCGAAGGACGGTCACCCACACCGGTCGCGCCGGAAGTCACCTGGATGTCGAGTGCGGCGCCCAGCAGGGCGAGCAGGCCGAGGCCGTCGCAGGCGCCGTGGTGGGCGGCGATGAGCAGGGCGGGCTCGTTGGTGCTGACGGCGGCGCGCACGCGGGGTTCGCCGTCGGCGTAGGGGAGTTCGGCGAAGCGGGCGCGCGGGCAGGCTAGGTCTTCGGCCTGCTCGACCGCGGGCGGCGGCCCCAGGTGCGGATACCGCGCGCAGGCCTGCGCCAGGCCACGGCCGACGGCGCCGGGGTCAGCAGCCGCGCGCAGGTCGGCGCGCAGCAGGATGCTCCAGCTGACTGTCGGATCCCCGAAGCCGGACGCGGCCACGGCGGCGGGGTCAGGGCGCGGAGGTGCCGTAGTTGACGACGCCGTTGGCGCCGTTGCCCGCGGGACGCTCGTTGAGGTCGAGCTTGGACGGGGCATCCGGGCTCGCGGCGCTGGTCACCCCGAAGGTGACGCCCGTGGCGAGGCCGAGACCGGCCAGGACGGCCACCAGAGCCGCAACGATCTTGCCCACCTGATTACTCCTCGCGCCGACTGATTTCGCTCAATCTACCGGCCGGTAACGCCTGCCACAACAACCCTAAAGTCACGATCAGCAACGCGATGGAGTCGCCGACCAAGACTGGGGCCCTTGGCGGGCCGAGATCGGGCGGATCGGCGATCGGTCCGGGCACTCGGTACAGCGTCAACCAGTCGCCGCGGTAGGTCTCGGTCAGTGGCGCGAGAACCGCGGGGTCGACCTCTCCCGGAGTGCCGTGTTCCACCAGCACCCAACCGAATCCGAGTGCGCCGAGGTCGCCGCGGGTGTCGATCGCGGTGCGGACAGCGGGAATCCGGGGATCCTCGCCGGGGATGGGGTGGCCGTCGACGTAGACGGTGTCGTCGATGACCGTGGTGCGCGGGAGGATTCGCGGCGCGGGGTCCAGCTGGGTTCGGTCGTCGTTCCAAGCGAAGCGGCGGAATGTCGACAATGGCAGGGTGAGCACGTCGCCGGGCCGGTCGTCGTCGATGAGTTTCGCGCGGACATCGGCCCAATCGGCCGGATAGTCGACTGTGGCCAGCCTCCCGAACCCGCCGAACGCGAGGTCGGGCAGGGTGAGGACGGGCAGCAATGCAGCCGCGGCCAGCGCGGCGAGCCGTCCGCCGCTGAGATGCCGCACGGCGCGTTCCATGGCCAGGGCGAAGCCGATGGCCAGCGGGAGCGCCCACCACGCGACCCACTTCTGGCTGTCCCGCAGCAAACCCGCGCCGGGGACGGCCGTCACGGCCCACCGCACCAGCGCGGCACCGGGCGGGACCGTGGTGAGCAGGGCGAGGACGACGCCGAGGCCGCCGAGAAGGGGCAAACCAGGCCCCCACCGCCGAACGATGTCCCGGCACCCGATGAGCGCGACGACCGTGACGCCGATGGTGATGACGGGAATGAGCGGAAGCGCCCGACTGGCCGGGACGACCTCGCTGTTCCAGTAGCCCCCGAGCCCGAGCACGGCGGTGAGCGCGCCGCCCCAGTTCTCCCCGTGCGCCCCGAACCGCTCCACCGCGTCCGGCGCGGAAAGCCCGCCACCGGGGAGAAGCACCGACGGTACGAGCCAGGGCGCGTTGAGCCCCAACACGATCCCCAGAGTGGGGACGACACGCCGCCACCCGGCGGCGACCAGCGCGGTGCCCGCGGCCAGGAGTCCCCCGGTCGGGGTCAGCACGGCGGGCACCGACCAGAGCACGATCCGCGCCCACGCCTTGGGTTCGCCCGCGCGGAAGTCGAGTCCGGCCGCGGCGATCCACGGCAGGCACGCGTAAGCGAGCAGATACGGCCAGTGCCCCATGAAGAGCCGCTCGGCGAGATATGGCGTCCACCCGTAGGCCAGCGCCGCGACCAGTCGGACGGCGGTGGATTGGGTGGGAACGAGCCTGCCCGCGCCCAGCGGTCCGAGGAAGAAGGCGAGGAAGAGCACCAGCTTCTGCACGATGTCGCCTGGCAACAGGTGCGTCAGCAGCGACATGACCGCGTCGGCGGGTACCGAGCGGGCTGGTGCGGACCCGAGGCCGAGGCTGTCCGGGACGAGGGGCTGGGTGGGGGAGAAGACCATGTCGTAGTTGAGGACGAATCCGCGTCCGAGTAGCGGAGCCGTCACCGCCAAGGCCAACAGCGCGCTCACCGCGGGCAGGGCGACCCGCCGCAACGCCAAAGGGCTTCCACTCACACCTGTTCTCCAGGTTGTCTCGCCGCTACAGTTACCGGCAGGTAACCAGAGGGGTGCCCGTTGACTGTAAGCGGTTCCGAAGAGGCTACTCGGCGTGGCGGGCTCGGCGCTGTCCTGGTCGCGGGCGCACTCGCGGCCAACAACATCGCCAGCTACCTGATGACGCTTGTCGCCGCCCGCCTCCTGATCCCGGAAGCCTTCGGCGAATTGGGCTCCTTGCTGGCGATCCTCGTCATCGGCGCCGTTCCCGCGCTGGGCCTGCAGACCGTCGTGGCTTTGCGCGTCGCGAAAGAGGATCACCCATCCAGGCGACCCCCGGGACCGCTCGTCGCCCTGGGTTTCGGCACGGCGCTGACGATCGTGGTGGTGGCGCTGCTCAGCACACCCCTGTTCGTCTGGCTTCTCCACCTCGACAGCCCCGCATCGATGCTGTTCCTGGCTTGGACCCTTGGCCCGATCACGCTGAACGGCCTCTTCTACGGAACGCTCCAGGGCACTGAACGCTTCGGCACGATGTCCAAGCTGCTACTGACGGAAAGCGTCGGCCGCATTGGCGGGACCCTGGTCGGTTTGGTTGTCACGAGGACCCCGACGGGCGCCCTGGCCGGCGCGGCTATCGGCGCGACCTTCGTTGCCATTACGGGCTGGTTCATCTGCGGTCGCCCTCGCCCTACGCGCCTTGACTTGGCGCATGTGCGGGATGTCCTCCATGCCGCGCAGGCGTTGTTGGCGTTGGTGCTGCTGGTGAATCTGGACCTGGTGCTGGCTCGGCACACGTTGCCGGAGGTGACGGCAGGCGAGTACGCGATCGGTGCTGTCGTCACGAAGATCGCCTACTGGCTCCCGTTCGCGATCGCCGTTGTCGTACTGCCGAAGATGAAGAGCGAGGAAGGCAGACGGAAGGTCATCCCGAAGGCGTTGGCGTTGTGCGCGGCTCTGGATGGGATGGTGGTCTTGGGAACAGCGCTATTCGGCGACTTGGGCGTGAAGATCATCGGCGGCGCCAACTACACCGACAGCACCATTCCGTTGTGGCCGTTCGCGCTGGTCGGCTCGTTTCTGTCCCTTGTTCAGATCCTGCTGTTCTCCCGGATCGCGAGCGCTGACCGGAAGTCGACAGTCCTTACCTGGTTGGCGGTCGCCATCGAGATCGTTCTGGTCGTTACTGTCCTCAATGGAACGCTGATCAACGTGGTGACTGCGGCGGTGATCGCGACAGGTTGTCTGGCCTTGGCGGGCGCGGCAATCGAGGCCAGAGACCACCGCAAACCTGTCAAGACGATGCACTGAACCGCTTGCGCGGAGCCCGCTGTTAGAAGCTGGATCGAGCGGGGCCACCCAAGAAGGAATCTGCGGGGCCGTTCTTTGAGTCAGGCGTCGGTCGGGTTGGCCGTGGCCGTGGCGGTGTGGTGGGTGGCGGGGGATGGGTCCTTGTCGAACCAAGGGATTCTTGCCGCTACTACGGCTGCCAAGGCGACGATGATCGCGGCCTGGGCGGTCGCGCCGTAGGCCCACTCCTGGCCGTGGTCCAAGACCCGGCCGATGACCGCGGTCGCCGTCGCGACCGTCATTCCCAGTGCTGCCAGCGTCATCGAGATTGCCCGGCGATAGCGGGGCATCAGGCTTCGCAGCAGTAGGCACGCGATCAGCAGGACTATGGCGAGCATGCCGCCCATGGCGCCTAGTAGGACGATCAACGCGATGGGGACCCACTTCTCGCCGCCCGGTTCGGTGGAGACCTGGGTTCGGCGGGCGGGGGCGAAAGCCAGCACAACCAAACCAAGGACAGCGATCAAGCCGATCAGGAGTCGGACGCGGTACGACGTGTCCGGCGCGAACTCCAGTGACACGTCAACCTCGCCGCCGGCCGGAAGGATCCAAGCCTGCTGCCACCCATCGACCCGCGTCCGCTCCAGCGGTTGACCGTCCACAGTGGCCACCCAACCGTCATTCGCGTTCTCCGGCACCGCAAGGACGGAACGCGGCCCCGCGGCGACGGTGAGTTCCCGAGAGGAGACCTCCCAAGTCCGAACATCAACCGCCCGCGAACCAACAGTCCCGGCCGACGCGTCTGAAGGTCGGAGCCACAGATCCTGGATCAGGAACGCGTCCGAGCGGTCGGTGCGGATCTCGTGTTCCCCGGAAGGGAGATCGACGCCTTCGGCCAAGTCGGGGCAGATGCCCAGCGGCAGGGCGCGGTGGTTGTTCAAGTCCGAGAGTGTGCCCGTCACCTTGGTGGCGTAGTCGAACTGGTCGATCCGCAGCTTCGGACCAGACCCGCACGGAACCGTGAAGCGAGTGGAACCGTCGATGCGCGGCAGAGCATCCGGCGCCCCGAGCAACGTCAGTCCAGTGATGCCAGGCGCGAGAACCGGATCACCGTCGACAGCATGTGTCCGGGTGATGGTGATGTTCATCCAGTCCGTGGTGCCGCGATAGTCCACCGAACCATCGGTGAACACCGGCAGCCGCACCTTGCCCGCGAACGACTCGATCTCGACCTCGGCGGGGGCGCCCGCGCCGGAGTCCTTGTCTGTCACCAACTTCAGGCCGGTGATGTCCGACGGCTTGCCCCACCGCAGCTTCAGGATCGGGCGCTGGTCGGTGTAGTCCGCGATCCACGTCGTCCCCGGGTCGGCGTCGATGGCGGCGAGGGGGCCCGCGGCCGGGTCGCCCGCCAGTTGGCTGGTGGCGGAGACCTCCAAGCCGGGGACCTGGAGCGGGGCTTTCGCGCCCGCGACCGGCAGCACAGTGCCCGCCACCTCGTAGTTCTTGTCGAGGGACGTGCGGAACAGGCGGTGGATGCCCGTCGGTTCCTCGCCGAAGCGGGTCAGACCGGCGTCGCAGCGGGTCAGGGATATCTCGCGGAGGCAGGAGAAGCTGGGGAGGGCGCCGCGGGTGAAGGCGAAGGAGGTGTGCTGGTCGACGCCGGGGGTGACGTCGGCGGGGACGCGCAAGGCGCGTTCGGCCTCAAGGCCGGGGAAGGTCAGCTCGGCGATGCCGACGTTGCCGGTGTCGCGGTCGGCGGCGACGCTGAGGAAGGTCACGCGGATGGTGCTGGTCAAGCCCGGGGTGACCGTGAAGACCTGCGCGTCGTTGCCGCGTTCGACGTCGCGTTCGACGGAGCCCTTGTCGGTGGTGATGCGGACTCGGGTGACCGGCCAGCCCAGGCGCGGGTCGTCGACGACCCGCAGGGTCACGTGGTCGACGACGCGTGGGGTGTCGAGTTCGACCTCGAACCACTGGCCAGCCGGACCTCGAAGACTGGAGGACTGCCAAGCCGTGTAAGGGTCGCCGTCGATCGCGGCGAACGGCATCGTGGAGGGGTCGGAGCCGCGGACGGCGTCGGCGAAGCTGGCCGCCGAGGACGCCGTGACGGCGCGGATGCCGCGGTAGGTGGCCAGGGTGCGGTGCTGGATGCCCTCGAACGGGACCAGGTCGATCGCCGGGCGGTTCTGCCTGGCCTTCTCCTCCGCCGTCAGGGTCTGGCTCAGGTTGTCCCTGACCCGCCCGACGTTGCGTTCCCGGTAGCGCAGACCGTCGGTGACCAGCCAGTCCCGCGCGTCGGGGGCACCGCCGTCGCCCGCGAGCACCGTCGGCCGGGTGGGCGCGAGCAGGCCGGAGTCGAGCAGCGGCAACAGGGACTCCGGGCCGCCGCTGACCGTGGCCACGTCCGCCGTCGGCACCGCGACGGCGCGCGGAACAGTCCGCTTGACCTCGTAGATCTCGATGGCCTGGGCCTTGGGGGCCTGCTTGTCGATCCCGTCGCCGCCGTCGAGTTCCGGGCCGAAGCCGGTCACCCGCTCGATCCCCGGCGACCGCGCGAGCGCGGCCCGCAGGACGCTCCGGGGCGGCGCGCCCGTGGTCGAGCGGTCGATGTCGTTGCGGAGCAGCAGGAAGCGGTGGCCCGACCGGGCGAGGAAGTCCGCGAGACCCGGCGCGCCGCGGCCGTCGGCCAAGGCGTCCTCGACGGCGTCCATCAGCCGGGTGTTGCCCTCGGAGCCGAGCGGGATCTGGCTGCGCAGCGCCCACGGTGAACGCGCAAGCGATTGCGCGGGCTCGTCGATCGTCTTGCCCCACGTGTACTCGCCGAAGCCGGTGCCCGGGATCAGCAGGGTCCGCGCGTCGGCGTCGGCGTCGGCCACCCAGGTCATCGCCGAGCGCCAGTAGTCCGGCACCTCGTCCCACCCGGGTCCGGGCCGCAGCGTGAACAGCCACGCGGGCGCCGCGGTGATCGTGACCAGCAGGAATCCGACCGCCAGCCGCGCCCGGGTCGCCCACAGGCTCGACGCCTTGCGGGTCAGGCCCGGCAGCCTGCCGGAGATGGCGTGCGCGAACGCCAGGACCAGCGGCAGCCGCAGGCCCGGCTCGAACTTGTGGACGTTGCGCAGCGGCGCCAGCGGGCCGTCGAGCAGCGCCCGGACCGGCTCGGAGAACGGGCTGTCGAGCGTGCCGACGTAGCCGATGGTCAGGAACGTGACCCCGGCGACGACGCCCAGCGTCAGGAACAGCCGCTCCGGCAGCCGCGACCGCACCAGCCCCAGCAGGCCGATCGCGGCGAGCACGCCGGTGGCCAGCATCAGCACCGGGTTGTCGATCAACATGAAGCCCGACGGCCACCACGGCGTGCCCTGCACGACGTAGGCGACCCACTGGTTGGTGCCGCGCAGCACCTGGAACAGCGACGTCGGCGTGGTCGTGTTCGTCGCCGACTCGACATAGTCGACGAACGGCAGGCTGTACTCGCCCAGCAGCGCCAGCGGCAGGAACCACCACAGCACCGCGGCGAGCGCGCCCGCGCCCCACCACAGCACCAGCCGCACGTGGGCGCGCGTCCATGTGCGCGTCAGCAGCCACAAGCCAGGCAGCACGAGCGCGAGGATGACGACGGCACCGTTGACCCCGCCCATGCACACGATGGCCAGCGCCGACAGCGCCGCGGCCCGGCGCGGGGAGCCGATCTTGTCGACCCGGATCAGCGGCAGCAGCACCCACGGCAGCATCACCGCGGCGAGCATCTCGGCCGACAGCGGACCGATCTCGGTGAGCATCCGCGGCGCCAGCGCGTAGGCGAGGGCGGCGGCGTAGCGGGCGGGTTCGGTTCCGATCCGCAGCGCCCGCGCGACGGCGAGGACACCGCCGAAGGCCAGGCACAGCAGCAGCCCGCACCACAGCCGCTGCGCGACCCACGGCGGCAGGCCCACCAGCTGGCAGAAGCCGAAGTACGGGCCCATCGGGAACAGGTATCCGTACGCCTGGTTCTGCAGCTCGCCGCCGGTCGCGGCCGGGTTCCACAGGTGCAGCGCGCGGCCGAGGAAGGCGATCGGGTCGACCGCGAGGTCGAGCTTGGTGTCGAACGTGGTCCGGCCCGGCCGCTGCAGGAACGACAGCAGGACCAGCCCCGCCATCACCCACGCCGTCAGGTTGCGCGGCAGCCCGGCCAGCCACGCGCGGACCCGGCCCGGCGCGCGCACCGTCGCCGGTTCCGCTGTGCTCATCGGAGGAATAGTAGTGGCGCTCTGTGTGACCGCCGTCTGGCTCGCGTTCAGGCCGTGCCGCCCTTGACGATCACGTACTTGGTCGACTGCCAGTGGGTGTCGGGCTCGTCGGTGGTCACGCTCGCGACGACCTCGGCGCCGTGCGCGGCCACGACCGACCGGACCCGCGCGGGCGGCAGCGCCGTCATCCGCATCGGCGCCGGGTAGCCCAGCACCAGCTTCTGCCCGAGCCGCACCAGCCGGTACGGCGCCAGCCGCCAGATCGTCCCCTTGAGCGTCCACAGCGGACGCGTCGTGCACTGGAGCACCGCGACCCCGCCCGGCCGCAGCACCCGGACGAACTCGGCGAGGTAGCCCGCGATGACCTTGCCGGGCAGGTGCTGCAGCACGAGCTCGGAGTACACGAGGTCGAAGCTGTTGCTGGTGAAGACGTGCAGGTCGGGCACCTCGTTGAGGACGAACTGGCAGCGCCCGTCGGTGCGGTCGAGCGCCCGCGCGGTCTCCAGCATCGGCTCCGACACGTCGACCCCGATGACCTCGTCGGCGTGCTCGGCCAGCGCCTGCGACAGCCTGCCCGCGCCGCAGCCGAAGTCGAGCACGCGCTCCCACTCGGTGGCCAGGCCGAGGTCGGCGAGCCACTTGCGCGCGGCGCCGACGTCGCGTCTGCCCAGGTCGAGGAAGTCGTCGACGTCCCATCGGCCGCCGCGCTTGTCGGGGGCGACGTGCACCGCCCACAGCGGGTCCTGGGCGCCCAACTCGGTCCAGTCGCGCTTGACCTGCTCGAAGCTCATAGAGGTCCTATCAGTTTCCTGGCGTGGGCTTGCACGCCGGTGGCTGGCAGAGGAGCTTGCTCAACGCGCTGTAGAACACGTCGATGATCTTGGTCGGGTCTGGGGTGCTGAAGGTCTCGCCGCCGGTGGCGCCGGTGATGGCCTTCAGCTCGGCGACGTCGATGTCGGGACCCACGCCGATCCCGATGATCGGGATGGGCCGCTTGGGGTCGACCAGCCCGCCGAGTTCGGCGAGCAGCTGCTCGCGGGTGATGCCCTTGGGGTCCTCGTTCTTGCCGTCGGTCATGACGATGACGAGGTTGATCCGGCCGGGCTCCCAGTTCTGCCTGGCGACCCGGTAGGCGGCCAGCGTGCTGTCGTAGAGGCCGGTCGCGCCCTTGGTCTGCTTCTCGATGCCGCGCACGGTGGCGATGCCGTTGTTCGCCAGGTGCTCGGCGACGGGCTTGACCGGCAGCATCTCCCGGTAGTCCTTGTCGCCGTCGAGGTTCGTGGAGAAGATCCACAGCCCGATCTTCGTCGTCGGCTTGAACAGCCGGATGCCCAGCTCGGCGGCGTCGAGGGTGACGGCCATCCTGGTCTTGCCGCTGCCGGGCACCGGTTCGGCCATCGACCCGGACACGTCGAGCAGCACCTGGACGCGGGCGCTGAGGTTCACCCCGGCCCACTCGTTGAGCACCCGGTCGACCTCGCCGCTGTCGGGCAGCGGGACGGGCGGCAGCGTGTCGGCGACGACGCGCTTGTCCTGCGACCGGTCGCGCAGCGCGGCGCCGTCGGGGCCGCGGAACCCGGCCGAGCCGAGCAGCTGCGTGGCGCCGCTGCCCAGCATCCTGGTCAGGAACCGCTCGGCCGCCGCGCGCTTCTCCTCGCTCGCGCTGGGCAGCACGACGAACGGATAGTCCAGCGACGGCGGCGGCGGGTCGGCGTAGACGGCGACGAGCTTGGTCGGGCTCTGCTTGACGTTGTGCCGCAGCAGCGCGGTCTCCGAGGTCGGGAAGGCCGACAGCGGCGGCAGGTTGCCGGCCGAGCCAGGCAGCCGCAGGAACAGCTCGGATGCCTGCGCCACGGTGTTGGCCGAGAGCTTGCGCATGGTCGAGGTCAGCGCCGCGGCGTCGCCGCCCGCGGGCTCGGCGATGGCGAACAGCGTCGCGGTGCCCACCGGGTCGCGCGCCGGGTCGGGGAAGCCGAGCGCGCCGACGACGACCTCCGAGCCGAGCAGCTGCGCCCACGACGGCCGCGTGGCGGGCCAGCCGAACTGGCCCGCGACGTCGTCGGCCACAGCCATCACGACCGGCGACGACGCGATCGACGTGCCCTTCACCGGCGTCTGCCAGGCGCCGTTGGATTGCGCGCGCTGCAGCCACATCGCCGACTCGGGCACCCACACGTCCGGCGGGTCGGTGCCGTCGGACACCGCCAGCGCCTCGGCGACCGCGGCCGACTCGCGTGCGGTGACCCGAACGTCGTAGCACTCCTCGCCGCTCTCCCTGGTGTCCTTGCCGACCTGGGTCAGCACGGCGGCGATGTCCGGCGCCGCGGCCACCGACAGCGCGACCACCGAGTCGCAGTCCGACGCGCCCAGCTTGTCGCGCAGCACGGTGAAGCTCAGCCAGCCGACGAGCGCCACGACGAGGAGCAGGCTCAGGACCAGCACCGGTGACCGGTGGGCCGCCCGGCCGGATCTGGGCGAGTGACGCCCCATCCTTGCTCCTCACCTCGTCGGCTTTTGCTGAAAGATACCCGCTGGTAGCCGCACAATCGAGGGTATAGGCCATTCGCAGTAATACCGGGCCGGTGGTTGCGAAATCGATTGTTGACTTTATGTGACTCGTGGGTAATGTCGATGACTACCGGCCAGTAGGTCCGCCTCGGAATCCGGCCGGACTCCGGCTCTCACCCATGAATGAGGTCATCTCGCATGCGTGCACTGATCCGTTCCCTCGCGCTGCCACTCGCCGCGGCCATCGGTGTGGCGCTCGCCCCCGCCGCCTCCGCCGACCCGATCATCCCGCTCACCTGGAGCATCACCGGGACCACGACGATCGCCAAGCCCGGCCTGAGTGTCCCCATCCCGCCGGGCGCCAAGTTCGTCGGCCAGATCGACCTCGCCGACTGGAAGCTGACCGGCGAGACGACCATCCCCGACCTCGTCTCCAAGGGCAAACTCCTCAACGCCGTGCCCTACACCGCGATCGTCCGGCAGGTGGCCACCAAGCCCCTCGACGGCGGGATCGTGGACGGAAAGGTACAGGTCAACCGCTACTTTCGGCTGCAGATCATCAAGCTCAGCGTGGACTTCCTGCCCAACCTGAACCTGGTCCCGGCGGGCTGCACCACCTCGGCCGACTCGGTCTCGACGCTGACCAACACGACCCCGATCGACCTGTTCAAGCCGATGGGCCTCACCGGCGAGTTCGCCATCCCGAGCTTCACCAAGTGCGGCCTGCTGACCCCGGTGATCACGTCGATGATGTCGGGCCCCGGCAACAAGATGGACCTGACCTTCACCCCGGGCGCGGCCACCATCGCGGCCATCCCGGCGGGCCAGAACGCGCCGTAGTCGACAAGCTGACGTGGCTCGGCCGGTCCAACGAATTCGGCGGACCGGCCGAGCCATTGTCGGACAGAACAATAGCTATTGTTCGCCGCGACAATTATACGAGCGGTTCGCCGATCACCACGCCGACGAAGCACGCCGCGACCGAGCCCGGCGCGCGTTTCAAGTCGATTCGATCGAATTCGGTGTCGGTCACCAATTGCAACAGGTGCACACCTTCCTGTAGCTGGAGGGTGAACGACCGGGTGCCCGCGTTGATCGTGACCAGCCCCGCGGCGTTGGTGTAGTACTCCAGCCGGATGAGCCGCTTGCCCTTCACCGGCCCCGACAGCGGTACCACGATGGTCTGGTCGGCGACCGGGTAGCCGCACCCCTCCACCGGCCCGGGCTTGCCGACGACGGTGTTGACGACGCCGGTCACCTCGCGGGGCATCCCCTTGCCGTCGAGCATGTAGATCTTCGCCGTCGGCTCGTCGAACCTCGGCGGCCCGGGAAGGAGACCGATCGTGCGGGAGACCCGCCCCTGGTCGCCGAACCAGTAGACCATCACGCTGTTGGGCACGTGCGAGTCGTAGAGGACCATCTCCGGGTCCCGCTGCAACGCCGCCCTGGCCGTGGCGACGTACGCCTTGGCCCCGGCGAACTGCAGATTCGGCGAGATCCGCGCCGCGCTCACGGTCGCACCCGCGAGCATGACGGCGGTCGCCGCCACCAGCCCCACCCGCAACGCCCGCCCGGGGATGGCCGCGGGCCGCACACCGTCAGCCGTCATCGGCGTCAGATAGGCGAAGGCCGCACACAGCGCCAACACGGGAACGGCGTCGGCGATGTAGCGGATGTCGAGCCCGATGAGCGGCCCGATCAACGGCATCCGGGCGAGCGCCACCAGCGTGATGTCCACGGCCAGGTAGCCCGCCAGCAGCACCCAGGCGTAGGCCGCCCGCGTCCGCCCGATCAGCACACCCCCGACAAGGATGGCGACGGTGAGCAGCGACCCCAGAATCCGCACGGCGGCAACGGGCTCGTTGAGGGCCGGTGAGCCGTCGGCGCCCGAGGTGACCACGGGGAACCCGAGCAGCGGCGTGAAGAGGGTGTCGATCGCCATCAGCCTGGCCAGCGTGAGGACGCTGCTGCCACTGATCGCGGTCTCGTGGACCGGCGGACTCGCGAGTCCGAAGTAGAGGATGGCGTACCCGGTCAACAGGGCGATGTGGGCGATCCAGAGCTTGCGGTGGGTTCGCCAAGCCGAGGCCAGCGCTTTGAGCCCGCGCTCGGCGGAGAGCAGGACCGTCAGTCCGAAGAGGAGCCCGATGAAGAGCGCCGCCTTCTCGAAGAACGCCATGCCTACGGCGGTCCAGATCAAGGTGAGGACCGCGTCCCGCCGTCGCCCGGTCCGGACATACCCGACCTGACAGTAGAGAGCGGCGAACATCGCCAGCAGCAGGGGAAGCAGCTGCGCGGCGTAGGCCCACCAGAGGGTTGACGCGAGGATCAGGGGGGATGCGGCCACGACGCCGAACGGCATCAACAGGGCGCGGCGGGGGCCGAAACAGCGGACAAGCAGGCGCCAGAACACGACCAACGCGGCTATGTGGATCAGCACCAACGGAACCATGGCGACGATGAAGTTCAACGGCGCCAGGGCGGTGACGACCCAGACCAGGACGAAGACGCCGGGGACGATGTGGCCGTTGTAGTTCTGGAAGAGGTAGCCGGGGTCCAGAGGGCCGGAGCGGTCGGCCAGGTAGGTCATCAGGAAGTCGTCGTGGGCGAAGTATCCGCCTGCCAGGAACCAGAGGTGGTAGGCGAAGGGGGCTGCGCCCAGGACCAGGGCGGCCCAGCCGAGCAGGGACGGCAGGCGGATGGTCAGGGCCCGTTGGGGGGCGCTCTTGTGTTTGCCGGATGGTCGATCGACGACGGTCAAGGAAGCCCCCAGTTCACGTAGCCCCCCGACCTGTGGGGCTCAGTATGAACTAGCAGATACGCCTGCACGTCGCACGACCAACGCAGGAAGGCAACGTTCGCAGCACGGAAAGGCCAGTCAAGAGCCCGGCTTGCAGGTGGGCGGCTGGCACAGGAGCTTGCTCAGTGCCGCGTAGAAGATCTCGCCGATCTTGGTCGGGTCAGGTGTGGTGAAGGCTTGGCCGCCTGTCGCCTTGGAGATCGCGTCCAGTTCCGCGACATCGATGTCCGGGCCGATGCCGATTCCGACGATGACCAGCGGCCTGCGTGGGTCCTGAAGCTTGGCCAGCTCCGCGAGCAGTTGCTCCCGATTGATCCCATTCGGGTCCTCGTTCTTCCCATCGGTCAGAACGACAACCACATTGATCCGCCCAGGCTCCCAATTCGCCCGGGCTGACTGGTAAGCCGCCAACACGCTGTCGTACAGCCCAGTAGCCCCGCCCTCGATCGCCTTGACGCCGCGCAGCTTGTCCAGCGCGCCGCCGGCCAACTGATCAGTCACCGTCGCGACCGGCAGCAGCTCCGTGTAGTCCTTGTCCCCATCCAAATTGGTGGAGAACAGCCACATCCCAAACTTCGACGTCGGCCGGAACAGTCCAATCCCCAGCTCCGCCGCCTTCAAAGTCACAGCCATCCGGTTCAACCCAGTCCCCGGCACCGGCTGGTTCATCGAGCCCGAAACGTCCAACAGCACCTGCATCCGGGAACTCAGGTTCACCCCAGCCCACTGATTCAGCAGCTGGTCCACCTCAGTAGCCACCGGAAGCGCCACCTGGTCAACAGGAGCCGCCGAGGTCCGCTTGTCCTGCGAACGGTCCCGCAACGCCTTCCCGTCCGGCGCGCGGAATCCCGCGTCGGCGAACGAATTGACCGACGACGGGTCCAACAGCCGGGTGAGGAACCGCTGCGCGAACGTGCGCTTGGCGTCGGTCGCCTTGGGGAGCACCGTGTACGGGTAGTCCAGCGACGGCACCGCGGGATCGGCGTAGGAAGCGACCAGCGGCGCCTCCGAGCCCTTCACGTTGTGCCGCAGCAACGTGTTCTCCGAAGTGGGAAACGCCCCCAACGGCTCCGAGCTGGTCCCGCCCGGAAGCCGGGTGAACAGGTCCGCCGCGGCGGGAAGCGTGTTGGCCGACAGACGCCGGAGTAGCCCGGTCATGGCCGCCGCCTGGTCTGGGGCAGTCGCGGTCAGGCCGCGGACGCCGTACAGCAGGGAGACGCCGACCGGGTCTCGGGCCGGGTCGGGGAGGCCGATCGGGACGTTGGCCGCGTCCGGGCCCAGCACATCAGCCCAGGTCGGCTGTTTGCCCGGCCAGCCGAGTGCCGTCGCGGTGTCCTCGGTGAGGGCGAGGACGACCGGCGACGACGCGATCGACGTTCCCTGAACCGGGGTGTTCCACGCGCCCTTGTCCTGGGCGCGCTGGAGCCACAGAGTTGACTCGGGGACCCAGACGTCGGGCAGTTCCGAGCCGTCGGACAGGGCGAGGGACTCCGCGGTGGCCGCCGAGTCGCGGCTGGTGACCGCGACTCGGAGGCACTCCGCGGCGTCGGCCTCGGCGGTGCGCTTGGCGGCCGCGTCGACGATCCCGGTGACCTCCGGGGCGGCGGTCACCTGCAGGACGGTCGTCTGGTCGCAGTCGCTGCCGCCCAGCCGGTCCTTGACGAAGCCGTACCCGAACCAGCCGAGCAGGGCCAGCACCAACAGCACGGCCAGCAGGACAACCGGCGAGCGCAGGCCCGGTCCGGCCTTCGCCGTTGAGTGCCGTCCCATGGCGCCGCGCCTTCCGTTGGTGCTGGTCAGTACCCGTGAGCGTAGGCCGGATTGGGCCGATCGGGTGACCTAGGAGTACAGGCTGTCGACCTCCGCACCGAAGTCCTTCATGATCACGCGGCGCTTGAGCTTCAGCGACGGGGTCAGGTGGCCGGTCTCCGGGGTGAACTCGGCGGCGAGGATGCGGAACTTGCGGACCGACTCGGCCGTCGACACCGCCTGGTTGCCCTCATCAACCGCCTTCTGCACCTCGGCGACCAGGTCCGGGTCGTCGACCAGGTCGGCGACGCTGGCGTTGGCGGGCTTGTCGACCGTGGTCTTCCAGTAGGTGAAGTACTCGGGGTCGACGGTGATCAGCGCGGCGATGTACTTCTGGCCGTCGCCGACGACCATGGCCTGGGCGACCAGCGGGTGCGAGGCGATGCGGTCCTCGATGACGGCGGGGGCGACGTTCTTGCCGCCGCTGGTCACCAGGATCTCCTTCTTGCGGCCGGTGATCTTCAGGAAGCCGTCGGAGTCGAGCGAGCCGATGTCGCCGGTGGCGAACCAGCCGTCCTTGATCGCCTCGTTGGTCGCGGCCTCGTTGTTCCAGTAGCCCTCGAACACGACGCCGCCCTTGATCAGGATCTCGCCGTCCTCGGCGATCTTGACCGTGGTGCCCGGCAGCGGCAGCCCGACCGTGCCCGCCTTGAAGTTCGTCGGCGCGTTCACCGTCGACGCCGCGGTGGTCTCGGTCAGGCCGTAGCCCTCCAGCACCACCAGGCCGATGCCGCGGAAGAAGTGCGTGAGCCGAAGGCCCAGGGCGGCGCCGCCGGAGATCGCATACTTCGCCTTGCCGCCCATCGCGGCGCGCAGCTTGCTGTAGACGAGCTTGTCGAACACCGCGTGCTTGATCTTCAGGCCCAGCCCGGCCTTGCCCTCGGCCTCGCTGTAGGCGATCGCGGTGGCCGCGGCGGCGTCGAAGATCTTGCCCTTGCCCGCCGCGTGCGCCTTCTGCCGCGCGCCGTTGTAGACCTTCTCCAGCACGTACGGCACCGACAGGATGAACGTCGGCTGGAACGTGCCGAGGTCCTCCAGCAGCTTCTTCACGTCCGGCCCGTGGCCCATGGTGGCGCGCGCGTACACGCAGCCGACCTCGACCATCCGCCCGAACACGTGCGCGACCGGCAGGAACAGCAGGGTTGTGGCGTCCTCGGTGCTGCCGAGGCCGTGGAACAGCGGGGCGAGCACGTCGGTGGCGCCCGCGCACTCGGCGAAGAAGTTGGCGTGCGACAGCACGCAGCCCTTGGGCTGCCCGGTGGTGCCCGAGGTGTAGATGATCGTGGCGACGTCGGACTTCTGGACCGCCGCCCGCCGCGAGGCGATCTCGGCGACGTCGGTGTCGGCGCCCGCGGCGACGATCGCGTCGATCGCGCCCTTCTCGATCTGCCACACGTTGGCCAGCGCGGGCAGGCTCTCCCGCACGCTCTCCAGCCTGCCGAGGTGCTCGTCGGTCTCGACGATCGCGGCGACCGCGCCCGAGTCGGACAGGATCCACTGGATCTGCTCGGCCGAGGAGGTCACGTAGATCGGCACCGGCACCGCGCCCGCGGCCCAGATGGCGAAGTCGAGCAGCGTCCACTCGTAGCGCGTCGCGGCCAGGATCGCGACCCGGTCACCCGCGCCGACCCCGGCCCCGACCAGGCCCTTGGCCACGTCGTCGACCTCGGCGACGAACTGGGTCCAGGTGACGTCGCGCCACTGCCCACCGTCCTTGCGCCGGAAGGCGACGCCGTTGGGCGCTTCCTTGGCGTTGGTGTAGATCAGGTCGGCCAGGCCGCCCGCCTCTTCTCGCACCGCGACAGCAGGGACGGCGAACTCGGGCATGAGCTACTCCTCCGGGCACACACCGCGGCACACGTCCAGGTCACCGGCACTGACCCGGACGGCTACCTATCGGTAACTTTGTCGGTATCTTGCCTGTCACACCTTCTGACGGCTAGAGGATGATGACAAATCGGTACATCCCCGGCGCCTATCCGCTGATACTGGTGCCGTGGCCATCCAGGTGTTCTACGAAGCGTGGCAGATGGAGTGCTGCGGCGACCCGTTCCAAGTCGGCGACACGGTCGCCTGGACGCTGACGCCCGCCGATCTGCCCTTCGACCTGGGGGAACTGGTCGGCGCGGAGGTCGCCGAGCCGGAGTTCAGCGAGGAACACCACGACGGCGCCGAGCCCGGCACCCCGGTCACCCGCGGCGTGGTGACCTTCATCCAGGCCCTCACCAGCCGCGTCGAGGTCGATCCGCGGACGAGGTCGGCCCATCGGATCCCGGGAACCGGCAGGCTGACGCCGGTGCGCTGGGCCGACGGGACCGAGGTGGGCGACGCCGCCGAGTCCTTCGACGGCTACCTCGTCGAGATCGATCCCTTCCCCTGAACAGACCGCAGGCCCCGTCCGGGGGAACGGGGCCTGCGGCTATCGCGTGGAGCAGGGTCTGTCAGTAACCGATCAGAAGGTCAGGTTGAACGCGTCGATGTAGCCGGTGTCGTACCGGGCGACGTCCTGGACCTTCAGCTTCCACGTGCCGTTCGCGACCTCGGTCGAGGCGTTGACCGTGTAGGTCGCGATCACGTTGTCGGCCGAGTCGTTCGATGACGAGTTCTTCAACCGGTACAGCGAGCCGTCCGGTGCCACCAGGTCGATGACGAGGTCGCCGCGCCAGGTGTGCTTGATGTCGACGCCGACCTTCAGCGTGGACGGGGCGTTGCCGGTGACGCCGGAAACGGCGAGGTTGCTGAACACCGCGGCGCCGGGGGAGTCGGGGATGCTGACGTTGTTCAGGTTCTCGAAGTACTTGCCGGGCGGCGGGGGCGGCGGCGGGGTGCCGCCGAGTTCGTCACCCTTGGCCTTGATCGCCGCGGACAGGGCGCTGACCTGGGCGTACACGCCGTACTTGTTCGGGCGGGCACAGCCTTCGCCCCACGAGACGATGCCGACCTGGATCCAGTTGTTGTTGGCGTCGCGGCGGACCATCGGGCCGCCGGAGTCGCCCTGGCAGGTGTCGACGCCGCCCTCGGGCAGACCGGCGCAGATCTCGACGGCGTCGATCAGGTTGGCGTAGCTGCCGCCGGATGCCTTGCAGGTGGCGTCGCTGACGAACGGGACCTGGGCCTTGAGCAGGTAGCGCTGCTGCGCGCCGCCCTCGGAGGCCGAACCCCAGCCCATGACATCGAACGTGCCGTTGTCGTAGGCGCTGGTCATCGCGATCGGCAGGGTGGCCGCGCCGGTGATCGGGCTGGACAGCTTGATCATCGCCCAGTCGCCGCCCGCGGAGGTCGAGTAGCCCGGGTTCTTGTAGACGTAGGACGAGGTCCTGGTCACCCGGTTCGGGCTCTGCAGGTCGACCACGCCGTAGGTCGCGGTGATCGAGGTGTTGTTGCCGGTGCCGCTGACGCAGTGCGCGGCGGTCAGGACGACCTGCTCGGAGTACATCGCGCCGCCGCAGCCCATCGACAGCCGGACCATCCACGGGTATTCACCCTGGGCGGCCGGGGTGCCACCGACGACCTGCGGGCTGACGTCGCCCGGCTCGGACGGCGGCGGGGTGGCCAAGGCGTGCCCGGTTGCGGTGCCGACCATGGCCGCCGTGCCCACGGCGACCAGCAGTGTCTTGCGTAACTTCCTCACCCAGTTGCGCTCGATCACGTTCGAGTCCTTTCACACGACCACTGATGCGGGTTGTGGTGCCAAACCGGGCTGTCAGGGTGACCCGGTTCGTTCGTGGTGCCCCGGGGCGGGACGCGGTCCCGCCCCGGGGCTGATCAGACACGTGACTCAGCGATCAGCTCAGAACGTGAGCTTCCAGCTGTCGATGTAGCCGGTGTCGTAACGCGCGACGTCCTGGACCTTGAGCTTCCAGGTGCCGTTGGCGACCTCGGTCGAGGCGTTGACCGTGTAGGTGGCGATCACGTTGTCGGCCGAGTCGTTCGACGACGAGTTCTTCAGCCGGTAGGCGGTGCCGTCCGGGGCCACCAGGTCGATGACGAGGTCACCGCGCCAGGTGTGCTTGATGTCGACATCGACCTTGAGGGTCGACGGGGCGTTGCCCGTCACGCCGGTGACCGCGATGGAGCTGGTGACCGCGGCGCCCGCGTCGGCGATGTTGACGTTGTTGGCGTTCTCGAAGACCTTGCCGCCGGGCGGGGGCGGGGTGCCGCCGCCGAGCTCGGCCGCCGCCGCGGCGATGGCCGCGGCGAAGGTGCTCACCTCGGTGTAGATGCCGTACTTGTCGGGCCGGGCGCAGCCGGAGCCCCAGGACACGATGCCGACCTGGATCCAGTTGTTGTTGGCGTCACGGCGGACCATCGGGCCGCCCGAGTCGCCCTGGCAGGTGTCGACGCCGCCCGCCTTGTAGCCCGCGCAGAGCATGTCGGACTTGACCAGGTTCGGGTAGGACGCCTGCGCGCTGCACGCCGTGTCGTCCACGAACGGCACCTGGGCCTTGCTGGCGTAGCGGTTGACGGAGTTGCCGCCCTCGGACGTGCCACCCCAGCCCATGATGTCGAACGTGCCGTTGTTGTAGGCCGTCGTCGTCGCGATCGGCAGGGTCGCCGCCCCGACGATCGGGCTGTTCAGCTTGACCAGCGCCCAGTCCTTGCCGGTGGTCACGCCGGTGAAGCCGGGCGCGGAGTGCACGTAGGTCGACGTGCGGGTGATCCGGGCCGGGTCCTGGCGGTCGACGACGCCGTAGATGACGCCGATGCTGGTGTCCGGGCCGGTGCCGTCGAGGCAGTGCGCCGCGGTGAGCACGAGCTGCTCGGTGTACATGGCGCCGCCGCAGCCCATCGACAGGTGCACCAGCCACGGGTAGTCGCCCTTGGCGGCCAGGGTGCCGCCGACGACCTGCGGGGTGATGTCGCCGGGTTCCGACGGGGGCGGCGCGGCGGCCGCGTGGGCCGCCGTGGCCGCGAGAGCGGTGGCGAGGCCCGCTGCCATGAGGCTCGCCTTGAACAGGAACTTTCGCACTTTGGATCCTTCCGTGGCCCGTCCGCAGATCACAGGGAGGAGCGGGCCGCGTTGTTGTTTACTTGCCAACCACCTGGGACTGGTGGCCGTCAATGGGGAACGGCGCCCCGGTATGGAGGTGCCCCGGGCCGAAGTGGTGCATCGACCCGGGGCACGTCACGGTGCTGCGGGGACTCGCCGTTCGTTTCTAGAAGGTGAGCTTGAAGTTGTCGATGTAGCCGGTGTCGTAGCGCGCCACGTCCTGGACCTTCAGCCGCCAGGTGCCGTTGGCGACCTCGGTGGAGGCGTTGACCGTGTACGTCGCGATCACGTTGTCCGCCGAGTCGTTGGACGAGGAGTTCTTCAGCCGGTAGGCCGAGCCGTCCGGGGCGATCAGGTCGACGACCAGGTCACCGCGCCAGGTGTGCTTGATGTCGACGTCGACCTTCAGCGTCGCCGGGGCGTTGCCCGTGACACCGGAGACGACCACGTCGCTGAACACCGCGGCGCCGGGGGAGTCGGGGATGGTGACGTTGTTGGCGTTCTCGAAGACCTTGCCCGGGGGCGGCGGCGGGGTGCCGTCGCAGGTCAGGCCGATGGAGCGCTTCGGGCAGTCGGCGTAGTCGAGCAGGTAGAGCACGGCCGCCTTGTTGCGCGAGGTCTCGCGGTCGATGATCTCGTCACCGGGGTAGAAGCCGCCGCCACCGGCGCCGGTCGGGAACATCTCGAAGGTGTAGCCCCAGATCTTGTGCACGCCCCACAGGTAGTCGTCGATCGACCCGTCGGTGATGTACAGGTCGGAGGACTGCTGCGGGGTGTAGCCGTTGGTCTGGGCCATCGCGGTGCCCATGGTGCGGAAGATCCGCTCCTCCTCGGCGGTCAGGCCGGGCGCGGTGTTGTCGTAGGTCCAGCCGAACGGCCAGAGCACGAGCTCGCTGTAGGTGTGGAAGTCGATGCCGACGCTGATCTGCTGCACGCCGCCCACGACGCGGCTGCGGACGAAGTCGGCGAGGACCTTGACCTCCTTGGCCGACTCGGGCGCCGTGCCGCGGTAGGTCTCGGAGCTGGTGCTGCCAGAGGAGCCGCCACAGCAGCCCCACTTGTAGTCCCAGTTGCGGTTCATGTCGGTGCCGACGTAGGACGAGCCCGCGTTCGGCTGCCGGTTCTTGCGCCAGCTGCGGTAGGAGCCGGTCGCGATGTCGAACTCGCCGCCGTCGGGGTTGACGTCGGGCAGGATCCAGATCTCGCGGGAGTCGACGAGGCCCTTGATCCGGGTGTCGGTGGCGTAGCCCTGGGTGAAGGTCTTCACCAGGTAGATCGCCATCTCGACGGTCAGGTGCTCACGCGCGTGCTGGTGGTGGGTGAACAGGACCTCGGGCTCGTTCTCGTCGGTGGCGACGTTGTCCGAGATCTTGAACGCGAGGATGTCGCGGTTCTCGTAGGACTTGCCGATCACCTGCTTGGAGATGATGCTCGGGTAGTTCGCCACCGCGGTGTTGAGTACGGAGACCATCTCCGCGTAGTTGTGGTAGTTGGCGTCGCTGCTCGGGAAGTCGTTGACCCCGTTGGCGCCCTGCGTGCCCTGGGTGACCGCGGGGGCCGCCTCGGCCTCGACGGTGAAGCCCTGGGCGCGGATCTTGGCGACCTCGGCCGGGGTGGCCGTGATCAGCAGTCGGGAGTCCTCGGTGCCGTTGACCGCCGCGCCGGTCGCCGCGATGGCGCTGCGCTGCTGGGCGGTCTTGACCCCGGTGACGTGGTACTCGGCCGATGCCCGGGTGTTCTGCGCGGACTGTTCTCCGCCCGCGGAACTGCCGTTCATCGAGGCGACCACGGCGAAGGCGGCGAGCGCCCCCACCATGACGGACAGGCGTTTGCGATTCACGCGTGCCTCCTGCAAGGAGTGCCGGCCGTTCCGGCACTGGAGGGTGTTGACTTGTTCGGCCAGCGGGGCGAAACCCGAGAGGGTGCCCTCACGCCCCATCTGTCCGGTATGACCAGTCGAATATCCACTGGTGGAGACAGCCATCACAAGGCTACGAATGAAGGTCGTCGTTCCCGTTTCTTTCACACTTGCTTAACCTCGCCCGCCGCGCGGCCTCCGGAACGGACGCGTCCCGAGCAGGCGGGAGTGCCCGCCCGGGACGCCTCTGTTGCCGGCGGATTACGGGAACGTGAGCTTGAAGTTGTCGATGTAGCCGGTGTCGTAGCGGGCGATGTCCTGGACCTTGAGCTTCCAGGTGCCGTTGGCCGCCTCACTGGAAGCGTCCACTGTGTACGTCGCGAGCACGTTGTCCGCCGAGTCGTTGCCTGCCGAGTTCTTCAGCCGGTAGGTGGAACCGTCGGGGGCGACGAGATCGATGACGAGGTCACCGCGCCACGTGTGCTTGATGTCGACGTCGACCTTGAGCGATCCAGCGTTGCCCGAGAGGCCGCTCACCGCGACGTCGCTGGTCACCGCGGCGCCCGCGTCGGGGATGTTGACGTTGTTGGCGTTCTCGAAGACCTTGCCGGGGGGCGGCGGGGTGGTGCCGCAGGTGCCGCCGATGGCGCGCTTCGGGCAGTCGGCGTAGTCGAGCAGGTAGAGCACCGACTCCTTGTTGCGCGAGGTCTGCGCGGGGATGATCTCGTCACCGGGGTAGAAGGTGCCGTTGCCGTACATCTCGTAGGTGTAGGCGTAGATCTTGTACTTGCTCCACAGGTAGTCGAGGATCGAGCCGTCGGTGATGTAGAGGTCCGACGCCTGCTGCGGGGTGTAGTTGTTCTTCTGCGCCATCCCGCGGCCCATGGTCGAGAAGATCTGCTGCTCCTCGGAGCTCAGGCCGGGGTCGGTGTCGTTGTAGGTGTAGCCATAGGGCCACAGGATCAGCTCGCCGTAGGTGTGGAAATCGATGCCCACGGTGATCTGCTGCACGCCGCCGACCACGCGCCCGGCCACGAAGTTGACGATCGCCTTGACCTCGGGCGACGACTCGGCCGACGGGCCACGGTAGGTCTCCGAGCCGGTGTCGCCGGAGGATCCGCCGCAGCAGCCCCACTTGTAGGACCAGTTGCGGTTGAGGTCGGTGCCCACGTTGGACGATCCCGAGTTCGGCTGCCGGTTCTTGCGCCACATCTGGTAGCTGCCGGTGGAGATGTCGAACTCGCCGCCGTCGGGGTTGACGTTGGGCAGGATCCAGATCTCGCGGGAGTCCACGAGTCCCTTGATCCGGCTGTCTGTCGAGTAGCCGTCGGTCAGGGTGTTGATCAGGTACAGCGCCATCTCGACGGTCAGGTGCTCACGCGCGTGCTGGTGCGCGTTGAACATCGCCTCCGGCTCGTTCTCGTCGGTGCCGACGTTGTCGGAGATCTTGACCGCGATCAGGTCGCGGTTCTGATAGGACTTCCCGTAGACCTGCTTGGAGATGATGCCCGGGTGGTCCGCCACCGCCTTGTCGATGTTGGCGACCATCTCGGAATAGTTGTGGTAGTTGGAGTCCTGGCTCGGGAAGTCCGCCGGGGCGGCGGTGCCCTGCGTCTGGACCGGCGCGGCGTCGGGGTCGACCCGGTAGCCCAGCGCGCGGATCTTGGCGACCTCGCCCGGTGTCGCGCTGATCTGCAGCCTGCTGTCGTCGGTGCCGTTGACCGCCGCGCCGGTGGCCGCGATCGCGCTGCGCTCTTGGGCTGTCCGGACCCCGCTGACGAGGTACTCGGCGGACGCGCGGGCGCTCTGGGCGGCGAACTCGCCCGTGGCGGGATTCCCGCTCATCGTGACGACCAAGGCGAAAGCGGCCACGGCCGCCGTCGTCATGGAGAGAAGTTTGCGATTCACGCTTGCCTCCTGCAAGGAGTGCCGGACCATCCGGGCACTGGAGGTCACCGGACCGGCGGGTCGAACCCGTGCTGGGCGCCCTCACGACCTGCCTTTGGTCCGGATCGTGCGTGACGAATATCCATCGGTGATCAGGTGTGGACAAGAGCGGGCGGTTCCCGTTCGTTCACATCGCAATACACAGAATTCAGCGCACACCGAGCTTTCGCAGCAGCCGCAGCGATCGCGCCATGATCGAGGTGTACCGGCCGTACGGGATTCCCTTGGGCGGCGGGATGACCTGGATCCGCTGCACGGACAGGTTCTGCGATTCGGTGTATTTCAGCAGGCCCTCGACGCCGTGGCGGCGGCCGAGGCCGGAGCGGCCCATGCCGCCCATCGGCGCGTCGATGCTGGCGTAGGCCGCGGCGTGGCCGTCGTTGATGTTCACCGTGCCCGCGCGCAGCCGAGCCCCGACCGCCTTGGCCCTGGCCAGGTCGCGGCCGTAGACGCTCGCGTTGAGGCCGTAGGCGGTGTCGTTGGCCAGCGCCACGGCCTCGTCGTCGTCGCGGACCGGGTAGATCGCCACCACGGGGCCGAAGGTCTCCTGGGCGTGGCACAGCATGTCCGGGGTGACGCCGGTGAGGACGGTCGGCTCGTAGAACGCGGGGCCGAGGTCGTCGCGGGCCGCGCCTCCGATGTGGACGGTGGCGCCCTTGGCCCGGGCGTCGTCCACGTGCTCGGCGACGGCCTTGCGCTGGCGGGTGGAGATCAGCGAGCCCACGTCGTTCTTGTAGTCATAGCCCGCGCCGAGCTTCAGCTTTCCCGTCTTCTCGACGAATTTCCGGACGAACGCGTCGTAGACCGACTCGTGGGCGTAGACCCGCTCGATGTGCATGCAGAGCTGGCCGGTGTTGGCGAACGCGCTGGTCACCGCGCCCGCGACGGCCACATCCAAGTCGGCGTCGTCGAGCACGACCATCGGGTTCTTGCCGCCGAGTTCCAGCGAGCAGCCGATGAGCCTGCCGGTGGCCTTGGCGCCCACCTCGGCGCCGGTGCGGGTGGAGCCGGTGAACCCGACGTAGTCGGCGCTGTCGACCAGGGCGCCGCCGACGGTCGGGCCGTCGCCGATGACCACGGTGATCAGGCCGTCAGGCAGGCCGGCGCGGTAGAGCAGGTCGACGCCGAACAGGGGGCTGAGCGCGGTCTGGGTGTCGGGCTTGAGGACCACGGCGTTCCCGGCCATCAGCGCGGGGATGGAGTCGGAGATCCCCAGCGCGAAGGGGAAGTTCCACGGCGAGATGATCCCGACGACACCCTTGGGCACGCGCAGCTCGGTGGTCTGGATCGCGAAGGGCATCATCCCTTTGCGCTTGCGCGGCCGGAGCAGCCGCGGCGCCGCCTTCAGGTAGTGCGCGGTGGTGATCGCCGGTTCGATGAGGTCCTCGAAGGCGTAGCGGCGGGCCTTGCCGGTCTCGGCCTGGATCAGGTCGGCGATGGTGTCGCGGTTGTCGAGCACGAGCTTGTGGAAGCGCGCGAACACGGCCATCCGCTCCTGCGGGTCCACCGCGGCCCAAGCGGCCTGCGGCCCTCGCGCGGCCGCCACGGCGTCGGCGACGTCCTGTTCGGTGGAGCACGGCAGCGTCGCCAGGGTCGCGCCGGTGAACACCTCGACGGTGGACACGGTCGCGTCAGTCGAGGCGGCCACGTGCCGGGACAGGCGGGCGATCAGCTCGGGGGTGATGCTCGCGGGCAGGGTCACGCTTGCTCTCCTGGGGCGCTGTGGGCGGCACGCTGCTCGTAGGCCCGCCGGTCGGCGGACCCGGCGGCGTCGAGGAAGAGGCGCTCGGCGCCGGTCTTGCGGCCGATCCACTCCGCCAGGCCGCGCGGGAAGAACGCGGCCGAACGCAGTGCCCTGCCCGCCGACTTGGGCACGAACACCTCGGGCTTCGGGTGGCGCAGCACGTCCACCACGGCCGCGGCGACGTCCTGCGGGGTGACCACCTTGATGCCCTTGCTGTCGTTGAGCCCGGCCGCGAGTTCGGTGCGCACGATCCCGGGGAGCACGCAGGACACCTCGACCCCCGAGCCCCGCGTCTCCTGCCGCACGGCCTCGGTGAACCCCACGACGGCGAACTTCGTCGCGCAGTAGGTGGCCCCCGCCGCGACGGGCAGCTTGCCCGCCACGGACGCGACGTTGACGACGTGCCCGGTGGCGCGCGGCCGCATCCGGCGCACGGCCTCGCGGGTGCCGTGGATGACCGCGTGCAGGTTGACCGCGAGCTGGGCCTGCGTGACCTGGTCCGACTCGTCCTCGATCAGCCCGATCGGCATGATCCCGGCGTTGTTGACCAGCACGTCCACCGGTCCGACCTCGGCGTCGACGTGGTCGAGGAACGCGGTGAACCCCGGCCGGTCGGACACGTCGAGCCGCAGTCCCGTGGCCCCGAGGCTCTCGGCGGTCTGCTTCGCCAAGTCCCCGTCGAGGTCGCCGATCACCACCTTGACCCCGGCCCGCACCAACTCGGCCGCGATGGCCGCCCCGATGCCCCGGGCGCCACCGGTGACCACGGCGACCTTGCCCATCAGTGGACGTGCGTGTGCTGCCATCGGCCGCTCCTCGTCATCGAGCCCGCCGGAAAAACGTAACGCGTTCTACTTTCGAGTGCCAGGGGTGAGCACGAGCTTCCCGCGCACATGACCCGCGTCGAGCTCCCGGTGCGCGGCCACGACGTTGGCGAGCGCGTAGGACGCGACCGGCATCGTCAGCGTGCGGTCGGCGTGCAGAGCGGCCAGCAGCCGCAGCGTCTCGGTCGACCGGGTCCAGGTCATCGGCGGCACGCCGAGCGCGCGACCCCTGGCGTGGTCGGCGATGGTCCCGATCCGGGTCCGGTCGGCCACCACGCCGAGCGAGACATCGAGCGCGGGGCCGCCCACGGCGTCCAGCGCCGCGTCGACCGGGCCCAGCGCGCGGACCCGCTCGGCGAGCCCGTCGCCATAGGCCACCGGGATGGCGCCGAGAGAGCGCAGGTACGCGTGGTTGCGTTCGCTGGCCGTGCCGATGACGCGCGCGCCCCAGAGGACGGCGAGCTGGGTCGCGATGGTGCCCACGCCGCCCGCGGCCGCGTGGATGAGCACGGTGTCGCCCTCGCCGACCCGCAGGTGGCGCAAGGCGTTGTAGGCGGTCTGCGACACCGCCGACAGCGATCCCGCGACATCCCAGGCGAGGCCGCGCGGCTTGGCGATCAGCTGGTCGGCGGGCACGGTGAGCACGTCGGTGTACGCCCGCGCGTTGGTGAACCCGAGCACCTCGTCGCCCTCGCGGAACGCGACGCCGGGGCCGACGCGGTCGACCACGCCCGCGAACTCGTTGCCCAGGCCCTGCGGGAACCGGACCTCGACCACCGCGGTCAGCTGTCCGCGCCGGATGCGGGCGTCGACCGGGTTCACCCCCGCCGCCCGCACCCGCACCCGTGCCTCGCCCGGGCCGGGCACCGGGTCGTCGACCTCGTGCGCGGTGAGCACCTCCGGGCCGCCGAACTCGCTGAACCTGATCACTGTCGCCATGGGGTCGATGCTCGTACCTCCAGATTGGTCGAGGTCAAGTGGCCGCAAAAGATAGGTAGGGCTACGTAGTGCTCCCTGGGTTGTTCCGGTCCGGCCCGCCCAGCATCGTTGTCCGTGGCGGATCGCACACCCTGCAAATGCGGTCCGCCCGCCCGAAGAACTCGGGTGGTGCTAATGGATGTGGCGATGCCGCCGAATAAACCTCGGCGGCGTCGTCGACAGAGCGGGAAGGGAGACGCCCACGCCCTCGTCTCCCTTCCCGCTGGGGCAACTGACAAACCAAGCCGCGCGGTCCTCACACACGCGGCATTCCTATCGCGGTGACCATGTCCTGCGGCACCGGACATGCGCTGACCTGCCCGGATGCGGGGGACAGGATAGCGCCGCCGCGATTGATACAGCGGGGAGGCCGTTCCACGCAGGGGGCGGCCTCCCCGTTTTCCCATATTACCGAAAGGGCGATTTCAGAGTTTATGGACCGGTCGGGGCAATTTGCCCCCCAGATACCTTCTGGGCATGGTTCACGCGACCGGGAATGCGCATTATCGGCAGTGCACCTGGGGCCACCCTGTACCGCGCCGTCCGGCGCGGACGCCCCCTGAGTTGTTCGGAGGAATCCGTGTTCCTGCGCTCAAACACCCGGCTGCGGCGCTCCGCCGTGGCCGCGGCCATCGCGTTCGGACTGGTGGTGACGCCCGCGGGGATCGCGATGGCGGCACCGGCGGGCGCGGCTGGTCCGGCCGCCGCCGCGTCGGCCGCGGCCATCCCGACCGGCACGCGCGCGTACTTCGTCATCACCGACCCCGCCAACGTCGCGGCGGGCAAGTCCGCCGTCACCAACAGCGGCGGCACCGTGTGGAACTCGTGGGACGCGATCGGCGTCATCGTCGCCCACTCGACGGCCGCCGACTTCAAGTCCAAGGTGCGCGCGGTGTCCGGCGTGCAGTACGTCGGTGCCACCCGCACCACCGACGTGCCGACCAACGCCGACAACCCGCCGATCCCGAGCAACAACGCGGGCCAGAACCTGGGCACCGAGGCCGTCGGCTGGGACGTCAAGCAGCTCAAGGCCGACCAGGCATGGGCCACCGCGAACGGCAGCGGCGCCACCGTCGCCATCCTCGACACCGGCGTCAACGACCAGCACAAGGACCTGGCGCCCAACTTCGACGCGTCGAAGTCGGCGTCCTGCGCCTACGGCAAGGTCGACAAGCGGTCGGGCGCGTGGCGCAGCGTCGGCTCCAGCGGCCACGGCACGCACGTGGCCGGTTCGGTCGCCGCGGCCAAGGACAACGGCGGCATCGTCGGTGTCGCGCCCGGGGCCAAGATCGCCTCGATCCGCGTCGCCGAGCCCGCCGCCGAGCTGTTCTTCCCGGAGAACACGGTCTGCGCGTTCATGTACGCCGTCGAGGTCGGCGTGGACGTGACGAACAACAGCTACTGGACCGACCCCTGGTACGGCCTGTGCGCCAACGAGAACGACGGCGACCTCAAGGCCATCGAGGTCGGCGTGCGCCGCGCGGTGAACCACGCCAGCAACGCGGGCATCGTCAACCTGGTCGCCGCGGGCAACGAGAGCAAGGACTACTCCAACAAGGGGTCGACCTCGCTGAGCCCGAACGACTCGACGCCGAAGAACCGCACCGTCACCGGCTGCCCGCTGATGCCGCAGGAGGCCGAGGGCTCGACCGTCGTCTCCGGCATCGACCAGCAGGGCAACCGCTACAGCGGCTCGAACTACGACACCAACGGCGCCGTCGACGTCACCGCCGCGGCCGTGAACGTGAACTCGACCTCGGTCAGCGGCGGCTACCAGCAGATGACCGGCACCTCGATGGCCTCCCCGCACGCGGCGGGCATCGCGGCGCTGATCAAGTCGGCGTTCCCGAGCCTCAAGGGCAAGGACATCGAGAAGAAGATGAAGGAGTGCTCGGGCACCTACACCGACCCGAAGTACTACGGCGCCGGTCTGCCCGACGCGACCAAGTGCGTCTCCGGCGGCACTCCGCCGCCCGGCGGCACGTCGTGGTCCAACGACACCGACGTCCAGATCACCGACAACAACACCGCGGTCACCTCGTCGGTCAACGCCAACGGCACCGTGACCCCGTCGGCCACCTCGAAGGTCGCCGTCAACATCGTCCACACCTACCGCGGCGACCTGGTGATCGAGCTCGTCGCGCCGGACGGCTCGGTGTACCCGCTCAAGGCGGCCAAGGCGGACGACGCCGCGGCCAACGTGAACGAGACCTACACGGTCAACCTGTCCTCGGAGACCAGCTCGGGTGAGTTCAAGCTGCGCGTGCGCGACGCCTACTCGTTCGACTCGGGCTACATCAACTCGTGGTCGTTGAACATCGCGTAAGTCCTGGAACCCTTGCCCTCCCGTCGATCGGCGGGAGGGCAAGGGCGTCAGCCGAAGTCCTCGGCCTGCAGCTCGGCCCGCGAGGTGACGCCGAGCTTGCGCAGTACCCGCGCCGCGTGCTGCTCGACCGTGCGCGGCGACAGGAACAGCACGTCGGCGATCTCGCGGTTGGTGTGGCCGCCGGCGAGCAGCCTGGCCACCTCGTGCTCGCGCGGCGAGAGCTCGTTGCCGTACCCGCGTCTGCCGCGCCGGGACGGCTTGACGCCGCCGACGCCGCGTAAGAGGTGCCTGCACCGGGCCGCGTCGCGGGTGGCGCCCAGCCCGTCGTACGCATCGATCAAAGTGGACAGTTGGGCCGCGGCGCCCGACCCGTCGGTCGGCAGCAGGCACAGCGCCTGCCGCTCGGCCACCATCGCCGCGTAGTACGGCGCGTTGAGCTTCTCGTAGGCCGCCTGCGCCTGCTGGTAGTACTCGACGGCGGTGGCGATGTCGCCCTCCGCCTCGGCCAGCTCGCCGCGGCAGCTGTCCACGGCCGCCGCCGCCATCGGCGCGTCCTTGCCCGCCACGCCCGCCGCGGTCTCCTCGACCACCCGGGCGGCGTCTTCGTCGCGGCCCGCCCGCAGGTACGTCGACACCGCGACCGGCACCAGCTCCAGCGCCCACGCCCAGACGTTCTTGCGGCGCAGCAGCGCCAGCCCGCGGTCGACGTCGGCGCACGCCTTGACCAGCTCGTCCTGCGCCAGCCAGGTGCGCGCCAGGCCCGCGCAGCCGCCCAGCGCGATCTGGGCGATCGACTCCTGCGGGGCGTACGCGCCGGTCTCGGTGAAGTAGCTCAGCGCCTCGGCCCACTCCCCGCGCGCCGCGGCCAGCCCACCCAGCACGAGGCACAGCTCGCTGGCCACCGGCAGCAGGTCGCGGTACTCGTCGAGCAGCCTGCCCGCCCGCTCGGCCAGCCCGGTCCACTCTCCGGTGAACCAGTCGAGCCGGACCTTGGTGGCCCGCGCGGTGCTCACCACGAACGGGGCGCCGCAGTCGTCGGCCAGCCGCAGGCCCGTGCGCAGGTAGTCCTCGGCGCGGGCGAAGTGGCCGACGCACACCGACGCGTCGGCGATGTTGCAGTTGACCCGCGCGAGCTGGCGCTGGGCGCTGGGCGTCTCGGCCGAGCGCGGCAGCCGATCCAGTTCGTCGGCGACCGCGGGGTCGCCGGTGTGCATCCGCGAGCCGAGGTTGTTGGCCATCAGCGCGATCCGCAGCTCGACGTCGTCGGTGGTCTCGATCAGGACCTCGGTGCGGCGCAGCCACGGCTCGAACTCCGCGCGCGGGGTGTCGCCGATGAACGGCTGGCCCAGCACGGCGGTGCCGCGCGCGGCCAGGTCCGGGCGTTCGGCCAGGTCGGCGATCGCGAGCTCGATCTCAGTGCGGGCGATCTCCAGCCCGCCCGCCTGCCGGATCAGCAGCAGGCCGAGGAACAGCCGCACCTCGCCGCGCGCCGACGTCGAGAGTCTTCGGTCGGCGAGCAGCTTGCGCAGCGTCGCCACCGGGTTGAGCTGGTCGAGGCCGGTGTGGGCGACCTGGCCGAGCTTGATCGCGAGCCGGTCGATGTCGGCCACCGACAGCGCGGGCTCGGTGAGCAGGCGCTGCAGCAGGCTGGTCGCGGTGGCCGCGTCGCCGACCTCGGTGGCCCGGTCGGCGGCGGCCTCGCCGTAGCGCAGCCAGTCCTCGACCCGGTCGGCGCGCCTGCTGTGCTCGGCGAGCTGCAGCAGCGGCCGCGGCACCGCGCGTTCCAGCGCGGCGATGGCGCGCAGATGCAGCTGCTGGCGGTCGGGGCCGCTGAGCGTGTCGTAGACGGCGTCCTGGGCCATCTGGTGGCGGAAGGTGTAGCGGCCGCTCTCGGCCTCGTGCAGCACGTGCCCGGCCAGCGCGTGGCCCAGCGCGGCGCGCACCCGCTGCTCGCCGATGCCCGCGACCTCGCCGAGCACCTCGGCCGGGGCGGGGACGCCGAGCACGGCGGCGGCCTGGGTGAGCCTGGTCGCCGCGATCGGCAGCCCGGCCAGCCGCTCGGCCATGGCGTCGCGCAGCAGCACCGGGACCTCGGCGTTCTCCAGCAGCCGCCGCGCGGTGGCGCCGTCGGCGTGCACGGCGCCCGCCGGGTTGCGCAGCGCGCGCAAGGTCTCCTCGACGACGAACGGGATGCCCGCGGTGCGCTCGTGCAGCTTGGCGGCGAACTCGCCGGAGACGGTGTCCTCGTCGAGGATGGCCGAGGCCAGCGACCGCACGCCGTCGGCGTCGAGCGGGTCGAGCTGCATCAGCAGGCTGGTGATGCCCGCGGGCGGGCGGTAGGCGGTGCCCAGCGGCATCCCGCCCGGCACGTCCTCGCGCCGGTAGGTGACCAGGATCGACAGCGTGGGCGGCGGGTCGGCCATGAGGAACCGCAGCAGCTGCCGGGAGCCGTCGTCGGCCCAGTGCAGGTCCTCGATCACCATCAGGACCGGCCCGGTGGCGGCCAGCAGCTCGCGCACCGCGCGGAACAGGCGGTGGCGATCCGATCGGGGGTCACCCGATGGTGCGGGCGCCTCGGGCAGCAGGTCGGCCAGCTCCGGCAGCAGCGGGCTCAGCACGCCGGTCACCCTGCTCAGCGGCGGCCGGTGCGCCATGCGGTCCCCACAGCCCCGCAGGGCCTCCAGGACCGCGCCGTAGGGGAACGGCTCGCGCAGCGGCTGGCAGGTCCCCAGCAGCACCTGCAGGGGGCCCAGATCGCCCGCCGTGAGCAGCTCGCGGACCAGCCTGCTCTTCCCGACCCCGGCCTCGCCGTCGATCATCACCACGGCGGGCTGCCTGACCACGGTGTCGCGCAGCGCGTGGAGTTCGCTGCCCCGACCGACAAGCACGGGCGAGGTGGTGCGCACCAGGCTCGCCGTGGGCTGCCTCGGCTTCTGGGCCATCCACCCCTCCTGGGCCTTATGGATCACTGGTCGCGACCGGCGGTCTTCGGAGCGTAGGCCGAACGGCAGTGATCCGGAACTCAGTTGCCTTCCCCGGGAAGAAAGTGATCTTAACGGGGAACGCCCTACGAAAGACGGGTATCCCTACGTACTGATACCCGGATTGTTCGCGATCTCGGTCGGCTTGAAGGTGATCCGCAGGTGGCTGTCAGTTACTTCACCCTGCCCCGACAGCCACACCTCCGAGTGGTGTCCCCGCTCGGTGGAGTGAAATGGAGACCCTAGATGCGACACGATCGCAAGACCCGCCGGAGGGTCCTCGTGGCCAGCGTGGCAGCCGGTGCGTCCGCGCTGGCCCTCGCGGTGGTCACGTCGGCCCCGGCCAGCGCCCAGTCGGCCGAGATTCGCCACGCCAACCAAGCGAACTCCGTCGCGGGCAGCTACGTCGTCAAGTTCAAGGACTCGGTCGGCTCGACCGCGGTGGCGGCCAAGGCCCAGCAGCTCGCGGGCAAGCACGGCGGCAAGCTCAGCAGCATCTACAAGGCCGTCGGCGGCTTCTCCGTGCAGCTCAGCGAGGCCCAGGCCAAGCAGCTCGCCGCCGACCCGTCGGTGGCCTACGTCGAGCAGGACCAGATCTTCCACATCACCGACACCCAGCAGAACCCGACCTGGGGCCTCGACCGCACCGACCAGCGCGACCTGCCGGTGAGCAACACCTACACCTACCCGTCGACCGCGGGCGCGGGCGTCACCGCCTACATCCTCGACACGGGCGTGGACGCGTCTCACCCGGACTTCGGCGGCCGGGTCAAGGGCGGCTACGACTTCATCGACAACGACAGCAACGCGGCGGACTGCCAGGGCCACGGCACGCACGTGGCGGGCACCGTCGGCAGCGCGACCTACGGCATCGCCAAGAAGGTCAACCTGGTCAGTGTCCGCGTGCTCGACTGCGGCGGCTACAGCAAGGGCAGCTCGATCACCCAGGGCATCGACTGGGTCGTCCAGAACGCGCAGAAGCCCGCCGTCATCAACATGTCCCTGGGCGGCGGCGCCAGCTCCATCCTGGACGATGGGGCGCGCAAGGCCATCAACGCGGGCATCATCACCGTCGTCGCGGCGGGCAACAACGGTGGCGACGCCTGCCAGATCTCGCCCGCGCGCACTCCGGAGGCCATCACGGTCGCGGCCAGCGACGGCGCGGACAAGCGCTCGATCTGGACCAGCACCCAGTCGTCGAACTGGGGCACCTGTGTTGACATCTTCGGTCCCGGCAGCAACATCATCTCCACCAAGAACGGCGGCGGCACCTTCAGCAACGGCGGCACCTCCATGGCCACCCCGCACGTCGTGGGCGCCGTGGCGCTGTACCTGGGCACCTCGGGTAACAGTGGCAAGACACAGGCCGAGGTCGCCAAGGTGCTGATCGACAACTCCACCCCGAACAAGATCACCGACGTCAAGGGCTCGCCGAACCGGCTGCTCTACACCGGTTTCCTCAACGGCCCGGTCGACCCGCCGTGCTCCGGCGCGTCCAACAGCGACGACGTCGCGATCCCGGACAACAACACCGCGGTCACCTCGTCGGTGAACGTCACCGGCTGCTCCGGCGGCGGCACCTCGGCCACCTCGGTCAAGGTCGACATCAACCACACCTACACCGGTGACCTGAAGGTCGAGCTCGTCGGCCCGAGCGGCGCGGCGTTCGTCCTCAAGCAGCCGGGTGGCGCCAGCTCCGCGGGCGGCATCCACACCACCTACACCGTCAACACCGGCTCGGAGACGGCCAAGAACGGCACCTGGCGGCTGCGGGTGACCGACGTCTACCGCTACGACACCGGCAACATCGACGCCTGGACCCTGACCTTCTAAGGGTCGCGTGACAACTGAACATCGTTGAGGGAGGTGTCCATACCGGACACCTCCCTCAGCGGCGTGCTCACCAGTGCCAGCGGATGCCGACGATCGCCGACTTCTCGTCGTGGGTCAGCAGGTGCACGCTGTGGAACGCGCCGAGGCGCAGCTCGCCGTGGTCGACCTCGGGGTGGCGCGCGGACTCGCGGCGGAACTGGTGGCACGAGCTGGGCACCGCGTCGGGGTGGAACACCACTTCCAGCAGGTACTCCCGCGCGCACTGGCGCATCGCGCGGGTGAAGTTGGACGACGGCGCGGTGCCGAACCAGGTGACCTCGTAGGAGAACGCCGCGGTGTCGCCGACGCGCAGGGTCCGGTCGAGCAGGATCTCCGAGAGCACGAACCGGCCGGGCTCGTGCGTGCGCGACTTGCCCATCGCGCACCCGCTCGCCGCGGTGATCACCGGCAGCGCCGAGTCGCCCGGCTCGGCGTGGTGCAGCACCACGCACGTGCGCCGCCAGTCCACTTCGGACCGGATGACCGCGTGCACCAGGGTGCGCTCGTCGACGCCGTCGCGGTTCACGAAGTGCTGCTCTCGCACGCTCAGGAACGTCAGCTCGCCAGGGCCGGGATCGTTGAGCTCGGCCAGCAGCGGGGTCAGTTCGCTCGCGCCCTCCCACAGGGCCTCATGGGGCTTGGCCGACGAGCGCGACGCCCACCGGCCGCGGGGTTTCCTGGGGCCCAGCAGCGAGATGAGATATCCGTTGGGCAGGCCGAGGACGTCCTCGATGACGCTGACCGCCCGCAGCGACTCCGGCCGCTCCGGCCGGGTGCGGCCGCGCCGCCAGTAGCTGAGCGTCGACAGGCTGACCCGGACGTCGTGCAGCGACAGCTTCCGCTGCAGGTGTTCCAGGCTCATCCCGCTGCGATCGATGGCCCGACTCAGCGCGACGGGGAACGACTCACGCGGCGCGGCGAGCTGGTCGCGGGTGGGGAGCGGCTGGGAAGTGGGGTGCGGCATGGGTCCTCGCCTTCAAACGGAGAACGGCAGGCCCTCCGAAGTGGGCCTGCCGTCCTCGATCATGGGTGGAGCTGATGGATCAGTACCGGCCCGCGCTGCCCATCGAGTAGCCGAAGCGCGTGACGGTCAGGGAGTAGGTCGCCGTACCCGACTTGCCGTCGGCCGAGGTGGCCTTGATCGTGATCGGGTAGGTGCCCGGGGTGGTCTGGAAGTTGGTGAACACCCAGATCAGCGAGGAACCGCCCTGGCTGATCGTGGCCGGGTTGAAGTACAGCTGCGCACCCGGCGGCACCCCCGTCGCGGTGAGGGTCAGGCTGCCCGTGCCGCCGGTCGCGGAGGCGTTGAACTGGGCGATCTGGCCCTGCTGCGCGGTGCCGGACGACGGCGACAGGGTCACCTTGACGTCACCGGGCGGCGGCGGGTCGGTGCCCTCCACCTTGAGCGACAGCGCCGCCGTGGCGGTCTTGCCACCGGAGTTGGTGCCGGTGACCGTCACGTTGTACGTGCCGGACGGGGTGGTCGACGCTGTCTTGATCGACAGCTTCGCCGGGGAGCCGGTCTGCACCGAGGACGGCTGGAACGTCGCCTGGGCATCGGTCGGCAGACCGGACGCGGACAGGGTGATGTTCTCCGAACCGCCGCTGCCCGCGGTGGTGGTGACGCCCGCGGAAACCGACGCGTTCTTGGCCACGGTCAGGCTGCTCGGGTTGACCGCGACCTTGAAGTCGGCCGGGACGGTGTCGCCGGTGACGGTCAGGCTCAGCGTCGCGGTCGCGGTCTTGCCACCGGCGTTGGTGCCGGTGATCGTCACCGAGTACGTGCCCGCAGGGGTGCTGGTCGCGGTCTCGACGATGACCTTGGCGCCGTCACCGGTCTGGATGGTGTCCGGCGAGAACGACACGGTCGCCCCGCTCGGCGCGCCGGAGGCGGTCAGCGTGATCTGCTCCGCGCCGCCGGTGCCCGCCACGGTGGACAGCGCGGTTGCCGCGCCCTCGCCCGCCTTGACGGTGATGCTGGTCGGGTCGATCGTGACCTTGAAGTCCGCCGGGTTCGGCGTGCCGCCGTCGGTGACGGTCAGGCTGTACTTCGTGGTCGCGGTCTTGCCGCCCGCGTTGGTGCCGGTGATCGTGACGTCGTAGGTGCCGTTCGGGGCGCTCGCCGCGGCGTCGAAGGTGACCTTGGCGGTGCCGCCCGCGGCGACGTCGGTCGGCTGGAAGACCGCCTGGACGCCGGAGGGCAGGCCGCTCGCGGTCAGCTTCAGGTTCTCCGCGCCGCCGCTGCCCGCGACCGTGGTGACGGTGGCGGAGGTGTAGGCACCGGCCTTGACCGAGCCGCTGGCCGGGCTGGCCGACAGGCTGAAGTCAGTGGGGACCGGCGTGGTGCCGACCTCCGACTTGACCCAGTCACCCATGTCGTTGTTGAGCCTGCCCCAGACCCCGTACCACTTGAAGTCCGAGCGGCTCCACGACGCGACGCCGTAGATCTTGTTGTTGACGATCAGCGGGCCGCCGCTGTCGCCGGGCAGGATCGTCGGGTTGCCGTTGGGGTCGCCCGCGCAGATCATCGTGGCCGACTTGAAGCCCGCGCCGACACCCTGGCAGACCTGGTCGCCGTTCACGATCGGCATGTTCGCCTTGGTGAGGGTGACGTCCTGGGTGGTGTCGTTGAAGTCCTTCTTGCCGTAGCCGAAGCTCAGGCCGGTCTTGCCGATCAGCACGTCACTGGAGTCGGCCGAGGTCGCGTAGGTCGGGAACGACGCGCCGCCGAGCAGGGTGATCGACTTCTCCAGGGTGACGACCGCGACGTCGTAGCCCTGGTCGAAGTTGACGTACTTGGGGTGCTTCTTGTAGCTGACGACCTTGGAGGCTTGGAAGCCCGTGCCGTTGCCGCCGTCGTACTGCTTGAGGTCGTCGAGCCCGTAGACGAAGGACTTCTCGCCCGCCGCGTCGGCGCAGTGGGCGGCGATCAGGACCTTCGTGGGCGCGACCAGGGTGCCGGTGCAGGTCTGGCCTTGGGGACGGGAACCGCCCGCACGCAGGCCGCCGATGATGCCAGGGAACTCGCTGACCTTGGCCGGGGTGCCGCCGTAGTGCTGCGCGCTCGCGTCCCCCAGGTCGGTCGGAACTGTTGAGCCCTCGAAATTCGCGGATGGCAGGTTCGCCGCGGCGCCCGACTCGGCCGCGGTGGCGATGTTGGTGCCCAGCGGCACCAGCACCGCGGCCGCGGCCAGTGCGGCCACGCCCCAGGACCGTGCTGTTCGTTTCACGATGGTTCCTTTCCGGATCTGGCGAACGCTCGTCTCAGGGCAGGGATGACGGCGGTTCGCTGCTCGTCACTTTCGAGTGACGCCAGGTGAGGAACAATCAGGGTCGGTATCCGTAGGGGTACTGGACTTTATGATCCAGGGCGCGGATATCGACGGTTATCTATGATGGCCGGGTGGTCGCACTCGATGACGACACCGCGGCGGCGGTCGCGGGGCGGTTCGCCTGCCTCGCCGATCCGACGCGGGTGAAGGTACTGCACGCGGTGGCCTCCGCGCCCGAACCGGTCCCGGTCGGCGCGCTCGCCGCCGCGGTGGGGGTCACCCAGCCGACGTGCTCACACCACGTGCGCAAGCTGGTCGACGCCGGTTTCGCGGTGGTGCGCAGGGAAGGCGCGCAGACGCTGGTGTCGGTCGACGAGTCCAGCCGCGTCGTCGCCCCGCACGTCGCCGCGGCCGTGCTCGGCGCGCTGGTCCCGCCGCGGCGGCGGGCGGCCCAGGTGCCCGGGGTGGTGGTTCGCGCGATGCGTGAGGGCGACTGGCCCGCCGTACGGGCCATCTACGGCGAGGGCATCGCCACCGGGGTGGCGACGTTCGAGACCAGGGTGCCCAGCCGCGAGTCGCTGGACCGCAAATGGCTGCGCGGACACCGCTGGATTGCCGTGGTCGACGGCGAGCCCGCGGGCTGGGCCACGCTCACGGCGTCATCGAGCCGGGCCTGCTACGCCGGGGTCGTGGAGAACTCCTTGTACGTGGCCGAGTCGGCGCGCGGGCGGGGCGTCGGCAAGGCGCTGATCCGCCGCCAGGTGGCCGCCGCCGACACGGGCGGACTGTGGACGGTGCAGGCGGCGATCTTCCCGGAGAACAAGGGAAGCATCGCGCTGCACCGCTCCGCGGGCTTCCGCGTGGTCGGTGTCCGCGAGCGCATCGCCAAGCTGGACGGCGTCTGGCGCGACACTGTGCTGATGGAACGGCGTACGGGATGATGGACACCACGCCGGAGATCAGCGCGCGGATGAGCAGGCAGCGCTCCCGCGACACCGACACCGAACTGGCGCTGCGCCGGGCACTGCACGCGCTCGGGCTGCGCTACCGGGTGCACCGCCGCCCGCTGCCGGGTGTGCGCCGCGAGGTCGACGTGGTCTTCACCCGCGCGCGGGTCGCGGTGTTCATCGACGGCTGCTTCTGGCACGGCTGCCCCGAGCACGCCACCTGGCCCCGCGCCAACGCCGACTTCTGGCGGCTGAAGATCGAGACCAACCGCGGCCGCGACCGCGACACCGACGCCGTGTTCGCCGCCGCGGGGTGGCTCGTCGTGCGGGTCTGGGAACACGAGGACCCGATCACCGCCGCCGCCCGCGTGTCGGCCGCGGTGGCCGCGCGGGCCGGCTAATCTGACCGCGTGGCGCCTACCGTGATCGACCTGTTCGCGGGCTGCGGCGGCATGACTTCCGGCTTCACGGCCGCGGGCTTCGCGCCGATCCTGGCCGTCGAGCACAACCTGCGGGCCGCGGCGACCTACGCGTCGAACTTCGGCGAGGACCACACCCTGTGCGCCGATATCGCCACGGTGTCCGACATCCCGCGCGCCGACGTCGTCATCGGCGGGCCGCCGTGCCAGGGCTTCTCCAACCTCGGCTCCCGCGACGTCGACGACCCGCGCAACCAGCTGTGGAAGGAATACCTGCGGATCGTCGCGGCCGCCCGTCCCTCGGTATTCGTGGTGGAGAACGTCGACCGGTTCCTGGCCTCGTCCGAGTTCGCGCTGCTGACCGCCGAGGCGACCCGGCTGGGGTACGCGCTGAGCAGCGGGACCCTGCTGGCGGCCGACTTCGGGGTGCCGCAGCGGCGCAAGAGGGCGTTCGTCATCGGGTCCCGGATCGGGCCGATCCCGCTTCCGGTCGGGGCCTCGCCGTGGGCTGGCGTCGGGACGGTTCTCGCCGACCTGCCCGCGCGGCCTGCGACGACAGCGCTGCCCGCGTCGTCGGTCACGGTGTTCGGGGTCGACGTGCCCGGCCGGTTCAAGAGCCTCGACCTGCACCTCGGCCGCAACCCGACGGCGCTGTCGCTGGAGCGGTACCGGCACATCCCGCCCGGGGGAGGCCGGTTCGACCTGCCCGACCACCTGCTGCCGCGGTGCTGGCGGGAGAAGAAGACGGGGACGACGGACGTGATGGGGCGGATGCGCTGGGACCAGCCGTCGCTGACCATCCGCACGGAGTTCTTCAAGCCGGAGAAGGGGCAGTACCTGCATCCGACGTGGCACCGGCCGATCACCCACCTGGAGGCGGCTCGGCTGCAGACGTTCCCCGACTCGTTCGAGTGGTGCGGCACGAAGGCCGAGATCGCGCGGCAGATCGGCAACGCCGTCCCGCCGACGCTCGCGGCGGCTTTGGCCAGGCAGGTTCTTGGGTTCTTGTAGGCGCAAACGTTTGCGCTGAGATATGCGTCGCGTTGCACTGCAACTAGTTGCATATCTATCGTGGGTCGCGTGGCACTGGAACACGCGATCCTGGTCTCGCTGACCGAGCGGGCCGGGTCCGGCTATGAGCTGACCCGGCGGTTCGACAAGTCCATCGGGTTCTTCTGGGGTGCCACCCACCAGCAGATCTACCGCGTCCTCAAGCGTATGGACGAGGCGGGCTGGGTCGCCGTCGAGCACGTGCCGCAGGACGGCAAGCCCGACAAGAAGGTCTACACGGTCACCCAGGCGGGTGCCGACGAGATCGCCCGCTGGCTGGCCGAGCCGACCGCGCCGCCGGAGTTGCGCGACGAACTCGCGGTCAAGCTGCGGGCGGCCGCGTTCAGCGATCCCGACGTGATGATCGCCGAGGTCGAGCGGCGGCGCGCCCACCACGCCGAGCGACTCGCCCTCTACGAGGCCATGTCGGAGCGCGATTTCCCCGACCCGAACGCGCTGACCGGGTCGGCCCTGCACCAGTTCCTTGTCCTGCGCGGCGGCGTCAGTGCCGAGCGGGGCTTCGTCGCGTGGTGCGACGAGGCGGCCGCGGCCCTGCGGCGAGAGAAAGGCGAGTCATGAGCTACCCCACCCTGCTGTCCCCGCTGGACCTCGGCTTCACCACCCTGCGCAACCGGGTCGTGATGGGCTCCATGCACACCGGCCTCGAGGACCGCGCCGCCGACATCCCCAAGCTCGCCGCCTACTTCGCCGAGCGGGCCCGCGGCGGCGTCGGCCTGATCATCACCGGCGGCTACGCGCCGAACCGGACCGGCTGGCTCAAGCCGTTCGCCTCCAAGCTCACCACCGAGGCCGAGGCCCGCAAGCACCGCGAGATCACCGACGCCGTGCACGCCGAGGGCGGCAAGATCGCGCTGCAGATCCTGCACGCAGGCCGCTACGCCTACCACCCGTTCAGCGCGTCCGCGTCGGCCATCAAGGCGCCGATCAACCCGTTCCGGCCGCGCGCGCTGTCCGACCACGGCGTCCGCGCGCAGATCCGCGACTTCGTCCGCTGCGCGGTGCTCGCCAAGTCCGCGGGCTACGACGGCGTCGAGATCATGGGGTCGGAGGGGTACTTCATCAACCAGTTCCTCGCCCCGCGCACCAACAAGCGCACCGACCGGTGGGGCGGCTCGCCGGAGAACCGGCGCAGGCTCGCGGTGGAGATCGTGCGCCAGACGCGCGCGGCGGTGGGCACCGACTTCATCATCGTGTACCGGCTGTCGATGGCCGAGTTCGTCGAGGACGGCCAGACCTGGGACGAGATCGTCACCCTGGGCAAGGAGATCGAGGCGGCGGGCGCCACGATCATCAACACCGGCATCGGCTGGCATGAGGCCCGGGTGCCCACGATCGTCACGTCGGTCCCGCGCGCGGCGTTCACGTCGGTGACCGCGCGGTTCCGGCCGCACGTGTCGATTCCGGTGGTGACGTCGAACCGGATCAACATGCCGCAGGTCGCCGAGGAGGTCCTGAACCGCGGCGACGCCGACCTGGTGTCGATGGCGCGGCCGATGCTGGCCGACCCGGACTGGGTGGTGAAGGCGCAGGAGGGGCGCGCCGACGAGATCAACACGTGCATCGCGTGCAACCAGGCATGCCTGGACCACGTGTTCCAGAACCGCAAGGCGTCGTGCATGGTCAACCCGCGCGCGGCGCGCGAGACCGAACTGGTGCTGCTGCCGACGCGGCGGACCAAGCGCGTCGCGGTGGTCGGGGCAGGCCCGGCGGGCCTGTCGGCGGCGGTGACGCTGGCGCAGCGCGGGCACGAGGTGTCGCTGTTCGAGGAGCGCTCGGAGATCGGCGGGCAGTTCGACATCGCCCGCAAGATCCCGGGCAAGGAGGAGTTCGACGAGACGATCCGGTACTACGCCCGCCAGTTGGCGGTCACCGGCGTCACTGTCCACTTGGGAAAGCGGGCGGCCGTCGACGACCTTTCCGGCTTCGACGAGGTCGTGCTCGCCACGGGCGTCGCGCCGCGCGTGCCGTCGATCCCGGGCATCGACCACGCGAAGGTGCTGTCCTATGTGGACGTCGTGCGGCACGGCAAGCCGGTGGGCGAGAAGGTCGCGATCATCGGCGCGGGCGGCATCGGCGTCGACGTCAGCGAGTTCCTCACCCACGCCGAGTCTCCCGCCCTCGACCTGACCGCCTGGCGTGCCGAGTGGGGCGTGGACGCGGAGAACACCCTGACCAAGCCGAAGCCGGAGGCGTCGCCGCGGCAGGTGTTCCTGTTGCAGCGCAAGGAAGGCCGCATCGGCGCGGGCCTGGGCAAGACGACAGGCTGGGTCCACCGGGCGGCCCTGAAGTCCAAGCGCGTCGAACAGATCCCGGGCGTCAACTACGAACGCATCGACGACGCGGGCCTGCACATCTCGTTCGGCAAGGACCGCGCCCGACCCAGGGTGCTGGACGTGGACAACGTGGTGATCTGCGCGGGCCAGGAACCTGTCCGCGACCTGGCCGACACCCTCCGCGCCACCGGCGTCCCGGTCCACCTGATCGGCGGCGCCGACGTGGCGGCGGAACTGGACGCGAAGCGCGCGATCGACCAGGGCACAAGGCTCGCCATGACTCTCTGAGTCGCCGGCTATCCGACGGGCGCGCGTTTCACCCCGTGAAAACGTGCGCCCGATCGGGTGTCCTCGGCGTTTCCGCTGGTGAAACGCCCCTTGGTCCGACGTGAGGTGCGCCACCGAAGCCTGTGGACCCGCTCACCGCTGGACTTTCACCGCTCGCGGACGGCACCCCGAAACCGTCGAATCAACGCTTTCCCCGGCTCCAAAATGGCGAACGGCCGCGCGGTAAATCGTCCACCGCGCCCGATTCCCATCAGCAAGGAGTACAGAACGCGTGTCCACGCATTCATTCCCCGTCGACTGGTTCCGCCTGGCTATCGGTGAGGGGTGGGGCCCGACGCTGCGGGCCACGTTCCTGATCACCGTGCCCACGGCGGTCGTGCTGCTCATCGCCGGGTTCTTCCCAGCTGTGTGCACAACGATCGTCCTGATCCTGGCCCACGCCCAGCGCCGCAACCTGCCCGCGTGACTTCCAGGCCGCCCGGTTCGCGTGGGTGCGAACCGGGCGGCCGCGACTTATGCCCACAATTGGCGCAACAAGTCGCAACAATGCGGCAGAGGCGTTTCATCCCCCATTTCGGGCCGCCGTTTGCGGGATCATCGCCCCATGTCAGGCCAGAACTCCACCGAATGGCACTTGGGCACCCTTCTCCGAGAAGCCAGACTGGCCCGCCACCTCACCCAAACCGCCGCAGCCGAACGCGCGGGCATCTCCCGCACCCTGTGGCAACAGTTGGAGACCGGCTCCCGCCCCGACGGCCGCCCAGTCAACCCCAAGCGCGACACCCTGCGAGCCGTAGCCGCCGCCGTCGACCTCACCGAACGCGAAACCCTGGAGGCGGCGGGCCACGACCCGTCCGACCACGACATCTCCCGCCCCGGCCGCCCCCTCGCCTCCCTCGCCGAAGCCCGTGACCTCCTCTCCCGCCTGAACGACCGCCAACGCCAGGCGGTAGTCGACATGATCCGCGCCTTCCACGACCCGGACCCCGATCTCACAGCGGAGCCCTTCCGCCAAGACGCAACCCTCACCCCGCCAGACCAGCCCGAGTAGCCGCCACCGCGCCCGTCACCCGGCCCCGACCAACCCGACCTCGGCGATAGACCAGCGACACCAGCCCCGCCGCCACCCGCCAACAATTCGTCGCGGGATCCCACCGTCACGCCACCCCGCATCCCAGCCGCGCCCGCCCCACGCCCAACCCAGCTGCGCCGCGCTGGCCAGCTGTGCCGTGCCCGATCGCGCGGTGCCGGGGATGCCTGCCTGACTATGCCGCGCGGTGCCCGACCATGCGGGGCCTCGCTCGGCCGTCCGGTGCCCGACCGCGCCTGAACCCCGTGCCCGCCCGGGGATGCCGGGTCCAGCTCGGCTCCTGATCCGGCCGCGGCGCGATCTCGCCGCCGAAGAGCGAAGTCCCAACGCGCCGTTCACCGCGGCGATTAGCCCGTTCGTCCGCGACCCTCGATCGTGGAACCTTGCGTCCCCCGAAACACCAGCAGCCTCACCCCCGTTCCCGTCGCGCGTCCCAAAGTGCGTCGTCGAGCATTCCTCGTTCCATGGTCGGGTCGAGTTCCCCCAACGGGTAGCACCGTCCCCGCCGGGTGATCGCACGGCCGCCCCCGTCGATCTCCACCATCCGGAACACCACCACCGCCTGGGTCAGCACCCGCCCGTCCCGCAGCACCCCCTCCTTCCGCAAGAACTCACGCAACGCCTCCTCCACCGACCAACCCTTCCATCCGCCCCTTCCAGTGCAGCACAACAAATCCACCGGCGCACCACCCCGCCCCCAGCCTGTGGACAACTATCCTCAGCACCGACGCGAGGGGGCTGCGGTGATCCGAAGACACGCATACCTGCTGCCCGCCTGCGCCCTCGCCCTCGTCTGCTTCCTCTACTCCGCCCCCTTCGCGCACCGCACACCCGCCGACGTCCTGCTCCACTGCCTCGGCGCGGCCGCCATCGCGATCGGGGTCGTCATCGCACGCCGTGCGCCCGCCATCGGCAGGCTGGTCGTGTTGACCGGCGCCGCGTTCTACCTCGGCGATCTCCGCGTCAGCCCCGACCAAACCGTCTTCGCCATCGGCTTCTGCCTCGCCTACCTGTGGACGGCGATGATCACCCACGTCGTCCTGTCCCTGCCCTCAGGCCGACTCGACGGCACCCCTGTCCGCCTGCTGCAAGCCATCTCCTACGCGGCAGCGATCGGCACGCAAGTAGGCCGCTACCTCGCCGACGACCCGCGGCCGCCCTGGTGGTGGAACCATGACCCGGGCCGTCAGACCGCGTGGGCGCTCGCGGGCAGCCTGATCTACATCGCCGTCTCCGTCGCCGTCCTGGTCGTCCTGATCTGGCGGTGGGCCCGCTCGACCACGTTGCGCCGCAGGCAGATCGCGGCGATCTGGGCGTGTTCGATCGTGGCGGGCGTGGCCGCGATCAGCGCCGCCCTCGCCAGCGTCCTCGGCGCGGGCATCGAGGTGCGCACCCGCATCCTGCTGGCCGCCGCCGCGTTGATCGTGCTGGTCATCCCCATCGGGCTGGGGCTGCGGAAGCTGCACATGGCGTTCGCGCAGGGCCGCGCCGCGCGGGCCGTGCTCGACGCGGGCGGCGAAAGCGTGCCGCCGGAACGCCTGCGCAAGGCGATCGCCGACGCGGTGGGCGATCCGAGTCTGTCCCTGCACTACCCGAAGGACGACGGCACCTGGGTCGACAGCCGCGGCCGCGCCACCACCGAGCCGACCGCCCGACCTGGTCGTGCCGTTACCCGAGTCGAGCGCGGTGACCGGCTGGTCGCCGTGGTCGAGCACGACGAGGCTCTCACCGAGCAGCGGCTCGTCGCGGCGGCCGCGCTGGACGTGGCGTCGCTGGCCATCGACAACGCCAGTCTGCACACCCGCCTGCGCCAAGTGCCCGACGCGGCCTTCGTTGAGCGCCACCGCATCCAGCGCGACCTCCACGACGGCGCCCAGCAGCCCCTCTACGCCGCCATGCTCCTGCTGGACCTCGCCCGCACCGGCACCGCCCCCGTCGGCCAGACCCTGGAACGCGCCGCCAGGCTGCTGCGCGAGGCGATCACCGCCATGCGCGACCTGACCAGCGGCATCTACCCGGAGACCCTCCGCGCGGACGGTCTTGCCGCCGCGTTCGACCAGATAGCCGAACTCTCGCCGATCCCGGTCACTGTCGACGTTCCGCGAGATCGCTGGCCGCCCCGAATCGAACTAGCCCTCTACTTCCTCGTCAGGGAGGCCATAGCTAACGCTTATCGCCACGCCGGCGCTTCACACGTGGGGATCGTGGTCCGGACGCGCAACCAGCGCCTCGTCTTGGACGTCGTGGATGACGGACTGGGTGGGGCGGGTGATCCGGCCGCGCTGCGTGCCCGGGCCGCTTCCGTCGGCGGTGAGCTGACGGTTGTGAGTGGGCCAGGGGACGGAACGCGGATCCGGGTGGAGCTTCCGGTGGAGGGGTGAATGAGGGTCGGGATCGTGGAGGATCAGCCGCTCCTACAAGACGTGCTGGCCGAAGGCTTGCGCAGCCGCGGCGTCACCGTGGCGTTCCAGGCACGCGCGATGGCCGAGGTCGCGCCCATGGTCGACGTCGACCCGCCCGACGCCCTGCTGCTCGACGTCCGGCTCCCACCCGACTACACCGACGAGGGCCTCCGGATCGCCGAGGCCACAAGGGAACGGCACCCGCGCGTCGGCCTGCTCGTGCTGTCGGCCCACGGTGAACTGGACCTCGCCGAACGCCTGCTGACGCTGCGGGACCCGGCCACCGCGGTCGGCTATCTGCTCAAGGAGCGGGTGGGCAACCTCGATGAGCTCGTCGCCGCGCTGCGCCGGGTCGCGGCGGGGGAGGTGGTGGTCGACCCACACCTGATCAGCGGCCTGATGGCCCGCCGCCGCGCCGCCGACCCGCTCGCCGCCCTCAGCCCGCACGAGCGGCGGATCCTGGCGCTGGTCGCCGAGGGCCGGTCCAATCTGGGGATCGCCGAGCAGATGACGTGCCAGGTCGGGACGGTGGAGAAACACCTGTCCACGATCACGTCGAAACTCGGCCTGACCGCGATCGACCCGCCCCAGCGGCGCGGGGTTAACGTGCGCGTCCTCGCCGCGCTGGCGTTCCTGCGCCAGCAACCGCGCTAGCCGACCAGCATCGAGACCCAGAGCTTCCCCAACCACGCCGCGTATTGGTCGTCGGTCCAGCCGAGCCGGTGGACGAGGTTGTGCCAGAGCGTGCCGTCGGTGGTCGACCACAGCGTATCCCGACACTCCACTTCGGACACAGCGAGCTGACCGGTCGCGGCGGCGGCCCTGGCGTGCGCGGCCATCGACTCCAGCCGCTGCCGGTCGATCTCCTCGAACAGTTCGGCCGCCGTGGGGTCACTCGCCGCCGCACCGCGCACGGCGAGCCGCAGCGCGGCGGTCCTGCGCATGATCGCGGTGTTGACCAGCGCGAACTCGACCAGGCGGGCGGCCAGGTCGGGTTCGTCGAACAGCGCGCGCAGCTCGGGCCGGTCGAGCACCGGCATGTCCTGGTCGTCGCCGCCCACCGCGACGTCCCACGCCCGGTGCAGCAGCGTCGGCTTGTTCTTGAACGCCGAATAGACGGTTTCGACGGCGACCCCGGCCGCGGCGGCGACGTCGCTGATCGTTGTCTGCCCGTACCCGCGCTCCACGAACAGCTCGGCCGCGGTCCGCAGCACCCGCAGCCGGTTCTCCCTGGCCTGCTCCTGCCGCCGCGTCGAGTCGTACCGCCTCTTGACACCGTCGCTCATTCGGCACATCCTAGCTGTATTCAAAACAGCATGACTGTATCGGAGTCATTCATGGCATCCGAACTGGACGAGTTCCTCGCCGAGATGGTGCCCACGCAGACCGCGGCCGAACTCGCTATGCACGAGGGAAACGTCGAGCCCCGACTGAAGATCTGGTCCCAGAACGACCCGGTGACCCTGTTCGGCGCGCTCGTCCCGCTGCGGACCGGCTGGCCGGAGGTGAGTCAGACCTTCCGCTGGGTCGCGTCCCAATTCGCCGATCCGTCCGACTACCGCTTCGAGGTCGTGGCCGCGGGGGTTGGCGGTGACCTCGCCTACACGATCGGCTTCGAGCACAACACAGTGCACTTCCGGGGCGAGGCCGCCACCTACACCCTGCGTGTGACCCACATCTACCGCCGCGAGGACGGCCAGTGGCGGATCGTCCACCGGCACGGCGACCGCGTCCCGGATGATCACGAACGCGCGACGCCGTAGTTCCCGGGGGGATGGGCGAAGTGGCTTGGAAATCATAGGATCCGCCCGTGCCGCCCAGAGCCTGCTCGATCGCCAACGCCCTGCGGGTCGTCGGCGAACGCTGGAGCCTGCTCGCCCTCCGCGAGATCTTCTTCGGCGTCCGCCGCTTCGATCAGATCGCCGCCAACACCGGCGCCAGCCGCGACATCCTCGCCACCCGCCTGCGCGGCCTGGTCGAGGCGGGCCTGCTGGAGAAGCAGCAGTACAACGACCACCCGCCGCGCCACGAGTACGTCCTCACCGACGCGGGCCGCGCGCTGCACACAGTCCTGCTGACCCTCATGTCCTGGGCCGACAACCACATCACCGAAGGCGACCCACCCACCGTCTGGCGCCATTCCTGCGGCCAAGTCCTGACCCCACGAACCGTGTGCACCTCCTGCGGCGACGAGGTCCACACCACCGACATGACCCTCATCCGCGCCGACGGGCTGCCCGGAGTGTCCACTTAGGTCCCGCAGTCGAGAAGAACCGCCCAGGGCGCGACGCTGCTACGTTCCCAGCATGGCCGACGTGCGAGAGGTCCTGCCCGCTGTCACCGCGCGGTTCGCCGACCTCGTGGCGCGCGCGGCACCCGGGGCGCCCGCGACCGCGCACTGGACCGCCGCGGACACCGCGGCGCACGTCATGGCCATAGCCACCCTGTACACGGCGATCCTGGCGCCGGGCGGGGCTGCGGCGGACTCCGTCGCGGGCGTCACCGTGGACACGGTCGCCGACCTCAACGACGTCACCCTGCGGCACTACACCGAACGCGACCCCGCCACCCTCGCCGCGGCGCTTCGATCGGCGGTGGACACCATCCTCGCCGTGACCGAGGGCACCGACCACGAGCGGCCGATACCGTGGCTGGGCGATTCCCGCGTGCCAGTGGCGGGCGTTCTCGCCCATCTGGTCAACGAGATGCTCGTCCACGGCTGGGACATCGCCCGCGCCATCCGGGCCCCTTGGCGAATACCGCCACACGAGGCCGCGACGTTCTTCGACCGGTTCCTCATCGGCATGATCCGCAACGACGTGGGCGGCCTCCTCGACGGCTCATCACCGAACGACCGCCGCGTCGCGGTCGCCTTCCGCTCCCGCCACACCACGCCCGCGACACTCGTCCTGCACCACGGCCGCGTCCACCTCGCGGACCCAAGCGACCCAGCCGACGTGCGCCTGACCTTCGACCCGGCGACCCTGAACCTCGTCTTGTTCGGCCGCGTGAGCCGAGCCCGAGCCGCGCTGACCGGCAAGCTGATCGTCACAGGCCCCCGCCCATGGCGCCTGCCCGCCTTCCTTCGCACCGTTCGCCTCCCGACGAACGCGGTGCCGCTCTCCGCCTGAGGACAAGATCAAGCCCTGACCGGCTTAGCGCTGGTCAGGGCTTGATTTCACCCGGCGAAAGGTGGTGCCCCCGGCAGGATTCGAACCTGCGACACACGGTTTAGGAAACCGATGCTCTATCCCCTGAGCTACGAGGGCGTGCGCCCGACACGATACCCGGTGCCCCCACCCCGCTCCTGCACCACCTAAGGGTGGTCCCGGATGCCTCCGTCGATCCGCCCCGGCAGGATGGGCCGCATACGGAGGGGAGTGTGGCGGTGGCTGACCGGAGGCTGGAGATCGACCGGGTCTCCAAGCGGTATGGGGACGTCGTGGCTTTGCGGGAGATGACGTTCGACGTGCGGGCGGGGGAGTTGTTCGGGTTCGTCGGGAGCAACGGCGCGGGGAAGACGACCACCATGCGGATCGCGCTGGGGGTGCTCGCGGCGGATGCCGGGGAAGTTCGGTGGGACGGGGCGCCGATCACGCTGCAGACGCGGCGGCACATCGGGTACATGCCGGAGGAGCGGGGGCTCTATCCGAAGATGAAGGTCGGTGAGCAGCTCACCTACCTGGCCCGCCTCCATGGGCTGACGACGGCCGCGGCCGAGCGGGCGATGAAGGAGTGGACCGAGCGGCTGGGGGTGGCGTCGAGGGTGGGGGATGAGGTGCAGAAGCTGAGCCTGGGCAACCAGCAGCGCGTGCAGTTGGCCGCGGCGCTCGTGCACAACCCTTCCATCCTGGTGCTCGACGAGCCGTTCTCCGGGCTGGACCCGGTGGCGGTGGACGTGATGAGCAAAGTCTTGAAGGACAAGGCGGCCGAGGGCGTGCCCGTTGTCTTCTCCAGCCACCAGCTCGACCTGGTCGAGCGGCTGTGCGACCGGGTCGGGATTGTCCGCAGTGGACACATGGTGGCCTGTGACGGCGTCGATGCCTTGCGGGACACCGGGGCCGTGCAGCTAGTCGTGGACGTCCCGCAGGCGCGCAACGGGTGGGCCGACGGGCTGGCCGGGGTCACGGTCAAGGAGCGGGAGGGGACCAAGACCGTCCTCGAACTCGCTGACGGGGCCGACGACCAGGCCGTGCTCCGGGCCGCGCTGGCGACTGGACCGGTGGTCGAGTTCAGCAGGCGGCGGCCTTCGTTGACCGAGTTGTTCCGCAGTGTCGTCGCCGAGGGGGTGGCCGCGTGAGCCAGGACATCCATCTGGGCAACTGGGCGGCGGTCGGGCTGGTCGCCGAGCGGGAGGTCCGCACACGGCTGCGGTCCAAGGCGTTCATCGTCACGACGGTGGCGACGCTCGTCCTGCTTGTCGGGTTCGCGCTGGTCATGAAGATGGCGGGGGGCGGTGCGGACGCCACGGTCGGGTTCACCGGAGGCGCCACCCAGCTCGAGACGCCGCTCAAAGCGACCGCGGAGAGCATCGGGCAGAACATCGACACCAAGTCCGTCCCGGACGAGGCCGCCGCGCGCAAGCAGGTGGAAGACGAGCAGCTTGACGCACTCCTTGTCGGGGACGGGTCGAAGATCGTCGTGGTCGTCAAGAAGGACATCGACGAGAAGCTGCGCAACCTGGTCAACGTGCTCGCCGGGCAGCTCGCGCTCAACCAGCAGATCACCGACCTCGGCGGCGACCCCGCGCAGGTCGCCCAGGCCGTCGCGGGGGCCAAGGCCGAGGTGCGGCCGATGGAACCGCCGTTCGACTACAACGGCCAGCAGCTCGTCATCGGCATGATCGCCGGTGTCCTCATCTACATGTCGCTGCTGATCAACGGGCAGTCCGTGGCGCAGGGCGTCGTGGAGGAGAAGTCGAGCCGGGTCGTTGAGCTGCTGCTCGCGACGATCCGGCCGTGGCAGCTGATGGCGGGCAAGGTCGCGGGCATCGGCGTGGTGGGGCTGATCCAGATGATCGTCATAGGCGGCGTCGGGATCGCCGCCGCCCTGGCGATGGACGTGCTGACGATCTCCATCAGCGCCGCCGTCGGCACCGTCGTGTGGCTCGTGGTGTGGTTCCTGCTGGGCTTCGTCGCCTACTCGCTGGTGTTCGCCGCGCTCGCCGCGCTGGTGTCGCGGCAGGAGGACGTGGCCGGGGTGATCACGCCGCCGCTGATGTTCGTCATCCTCGGCTACGTGCTGGGCATCTCGGTGCTGCCGTCGGACCCCGGCAGCGGGCTCATCGAGATCTTGTCGATGATCCCGCTGTTCGCCCCGACGCTGATGCCGATGCGGCTGGCCATGGGCGGCGTGCCCGCGTGGCAGGCGGCGCTGTCGGTCGCGCTCGTCGTGGCGCTGATCCCGGCGCTGGTGTGGCTGTCCGGCCGGATCTACCGCAACGCGGTCATGCGCAGCGGCGGGAAGGTGAAGCTCACCGAGGCGCTGCGGTCGTGACGACAGGGGGTGCGCGCGTCACCCGGTAGAGTCACCCGATGCCGAGTCGGGGAGGCATTGTGATCAAGGTTCTGGTCGCGGACGACGAGGATCTCGTCCGCGCGGGTCTGCGGGCCATCCTGGCCAGCGCGGGCGACATCGAGGTCGTCGCCGAGTGCGACGACGGCGGCTATGTCGTCGACCTCGTCCGCCTGCACCGCCCGCACGTCGTGCTCCTCGACGTCCGCATGCACCAGACCACCGGCATCGAGGCACTGCGCCGGGTGACGCAGCTGCCCGACCCGCCCGCGGTCGCGATGCTCACCACGTTCGACGTCGACGAGTACGTGCGCGAGGCACTGCGGATCGGCGCGAACGGCTTCCTGCTCAAGGACACCGAGCCGACGCAGCTGGTGGCCGCCGTGCGCGACCTCGCGCGCGGCGGCGCCGTGCTCGACCCGAACGTCGCCGCCAGGGTCATCGCCGCGCTCGCCGACGGCCAGCGCGCCGCCGAGCCCGCGCGCAAGCTGCTCGCTGCGCTGTCGGCGCGTGAGATCGAGGTCGTCACGCTCATCGGCAAGGGCCTGTCGAACGCCGAGATCGGCCAGACGCTGCACCTGTCGGAGGCGACGGTGAAGGGCTACGTGTCGGCCGTGCTGGGCAAGATCGGCGCGAGCAACCGCGTTCAGGCCGCGCTCGTCGCCTACCGCGGTGGCCTCATCGGCTAGGGCGCGTGCACTTCCACGCGGTTGCGGCCGTGGCGCTTCGCCCGATACAGCGCGACATCGGCGTTGGCGAACAGCTTCTCCAGTGTGTCCCCGCCCGACGCGACGCCGACGCTGACGGTCGGGCGGCGCGTGTTGCCCAGCACCGCTGACCAGTCGTGCCGGTCGACCGAGATGCGGATGCGCTCGGCCACGGCGACGCCGACCGGCGAGGTCATGCCGGTCGAGTGGTCCAGTGGTGCCTCGGTCAGCAGGACCACGAACTCGTCGCCCGCCCACCGCGCCACGATGTCGCCGACGCGGCACTCGGCGCGGAGGAGCTGGGCGATCTCGCGGAGCGCGGCGTCCCCGGCGGCGTGGCCCGCGGCGTCGTTGACGCCCTTGAACCAGTCGACGTCGATCAGCACCAGCCAGGGGACGCGGCCGTTGGCGGCGGCGCGGTCGAGGGTCTCCGGGGCGGTGCGCTCCAGGCCGAGCCGGTTGGCCAGGCCGGTGAGCGGGTCGCGTTCGGCGGCCTCGCGGGCGGCCAGCGCCTGGTGCCTTGCGCGCACGGCGAGCCTGCGCTGCTCCAGGGCTTGACCAAGGCCCTCCTGGACGGTCTCCAGCGCGGTCTGGCGGGCGGCGATGTTGCGGCGCAGCGCCTCGGCCTCACCCTGCGGGTCGCCGTTGTCGCGGCAGATGTCGGCGAGGTCCTGGGAGTAGCGCTGCAGCAGGGAGATGTCGTTGATCCACTCGGCTTCCTTGACCGCGATCACCGCGTGCTGAGTGGCGTCGTCGAGCCTGCCCTGCTTGCGCCGGACCAGCGCGATGACCCAGTTCCCGACCGAGTTGACCCACCGGTTCCCGGACGCCTCGGCCAGCCGCAGCGCGGTCCTCGCGGTCTCCTCGGCGCGTTCCAGTTCGCCGATGCCCGCGAGGGAGGCGCCGTAGGCCGACAGCAGGGCCAGGTGGATGCGGCCCTCCTTGACCAGGGAAAGACCTTCCTCGAACAACGGGATCGCTGACTGGAAGATCGCCACCGCCTCGCTGGGCGGCTGCTCGCAGGCACGGAAGTTGAGCGTCCCCGCCAGCCCTTGCAGACAGTGGGCGAGGATCTCGACGTCGTCACCCGTGCGGGCGACGTCAACCGCGATCCGGCTGATCTCCAGCGACGCGCGGCGGTGCCCGATCCCTTCGAGCAGGTAGCCGAGCCTGCCGAGGGTGTCGGCGGCGAACGACCCGCGCGGCTGCTCGGCGTCGATGTCGCTCCAGCCCTCGGCGGCCAGCTCCAGCGCCAGCGGGATGCGCCGCAGCCGCCAGGCCGCCACCGCCCGCCGGGTCAGGATGGCCGCGCGCGTCCACGGGTCCAGACCCGGCGGGACCTTGGACAGCAGCTGGTCGAACAGCGTGTTCGCCTCGTCGTTGCGGCCCGCGTCGAGGAGCAGCCGCACCTCGCGGTCGGCGCTCAGCGCCTCGGTCGCCTCGACCCCATCCAGCCCTGAGCTGTCCAACACCGTCCCCGGATCGTCCTCAGATCGTGGCCCCCGACACACTGCCGCCGAAGGTTACAAGGCCCGGTCGAGGTGACCCGTTCGGAGTAACGGTCAGGACTTGGCGGGCCCCGGGTAGGGGAGCAGCGCCATCTCCCGCGCGTTCTTGATCGCGGCCGCCACCTGCCGCTGCTGGCGCGGGGTCAGGCCGCTGACGCGCCGGGAGCGGATCTTGCCGCGGTCGGAGATGAACTTGCGCAGCAGCGTGGTGTCCTTCCAGTCCACGGTCGTGATGCCCAGCGTCATCAGCGGGTTCGGCTTCTTCTTGCCGTTCGTTCGGCGTTCTGGCTTGGCCATGGGATCTCCTACCAACTCGACTTGCTGACGCCGGGGAGTTCGCCGCGGTGGGCCATCTCCCGGAGGCGGACCCGGGACAGGCCGAACGCGCGGAAGTACGCCCGCGGCCTGCCGTCCACGACATCGCGGTTGCGGATCCTGGTCGCGCTGCTGTCGCGCGGCAGCTTCTGCAGCGCGACCACGGCGGCGGCCTTCTCGGCGCCCGGCGTGGACGGCGCGGCGATCAGGGCCTTGAGTTCGGCGCGCCGCTCGGCGTGGCGGGCGACGACGGCCTTGCGCTGCTCGTTCTTGGCGATCTTCGACTTCTTGGCCATCAGCGCTCCTCCTTGAAGTCGACGTGCTTGCGGGCCACCGGGTCGAACTTGCGCAGCACCAGTCGGTCCGGGTCGTTGCGGCGGTTCTTGCGGGTGACGTAGGTGAACCCGGTCCCGGCGGTCGACCGCAGCTTGATGATCGGCCGGATCTCGTTGCGTGCCATCAGATCCGCTGTCCTTCCCGGCGCAGTCGGGCCACGACGGCCTCGATGCCCTGCTTGTCGATGGTCTTGATCCCCTTCGCGGAGACGCGCAGCCGCACCCACCGGCTCTCCGACGGCAGCCAGAACCGGCGGCGCTGGACGTTGGGGTCCCAGCGGCGCGAGGTGCGCCGATGGGAGTGCGACACCTGTTTGCCGAAGCTCGGCACAGCCCCGGTGACCTGGCAGATCGCGGACACTCGGCCTCCTTGAAATGAGATCCGTTTTCATTATGACGCTCGCCAGGGTAGCCTCGGCCGAGTCAAGATGGAAATCGTTGTCGATAGGAGGTCCTGTGTCGACCACTCGGCTGGTGCTGGTCTGCGGACAGCACCGCGAGTCCACCCGGATGCTCTCGACCCGGCTGATGACCGGCCTGCCCGCCACCGCCGTCGTGCACCACGACCTGAGCCGCGTCGCCGACGGCGTCGTCCGCCGCCGGGTGCGGATGGGTCGCGCGGACACCACCACGACCGTCGAACTCGCCCACGGCTGCGTCTCCTGCACGCTGCGGGAGGACCTGTTGCCGCTGGTGCGCGCGCTGGCCGCCGACCCGCGGATCGAGCGGATCGTGCTGCACCTCGACCCGGTCGTCGAGCCGGAACCGGTGTGCTGGGCGCTGGAGAACGTGCTGGTGGGCACCGCGCCGGTCGGGGACGTGACCTCGGTCGAGGCGGTGATCACCGTCGTCGACCCGGCGACGTGGCTGGAGGACGCCACCGGGGACGTGCCGATCACCGAACTCGGCGCGGTGGACGACGACCGGACGGTCGCGCAGGTGGTCGTCGGGCAGGTCGAGTTCGCCGACGCGCTCGTGCTGACCTCGGCGGCCGAGCCGTGGCTGGCCGCCCAGGTCGACGCGGTGCTGGACCGGCTGGCGCCGGGCGCTCCGAAGGCGTGGCTGGGGGACGTGGAGCCGACCGCGCTGCTCGCCGCGATCCCGGCGAACGCCCGGCGTGGGGAGATCGACGGCGCGCACGGTCCGCTGCTGCGCGGCGAGCCGCCGCTGGAGCACGACTGCGGGGTGGCGCTGACGGTCTTCCGCGAGCGCAGGCCGTTCCACCCGGAACGCCTGCACGACGCGATCGACGTGCTGCTCGACGGGGTGGTGCGGACGCGCGGGCGGGTGTGGGTGGCCAGTCAGCCGGACGTGGCGCTGTGGCTGGAGTCGGCGGGCGGCGGGCTGCGGGTGGGCCACGCGGGGGCGTGGCTGGCGGCGGTGCCGGAGACGGCGTGGGACCGGGTCCCGGCCGAGCGGACCGTGTCGGCGGCGCTGGAGTGGGACGCGCGGTTTGGCGACCGGCTGCAGGAGCTGGTGATCCTGAGCCACCGGGCCGACCCGGAGGAGATCGTCGAGGCGCTGACGGCGGCGCTGCTGACCGATGAGGAGCTGGCCGCCGAGTCGGAGTGGCCGGGGTACGCCGACCCGTTCGGGTCGTGGCACGCGGAGCCGTGCGGGGAGAGCCCCGCGGTCGATCTTGGTGTTCCTACGGTGCGGAAAGAGGAGTCATGAAGCCAGGGATCCACCCGGACTACCACCCGGTGGTGTTTCAGGACCAGTCGACGGGGAAGGCGTTCCTGACCCGGTCGACGGCCACGTCGTCGGTGACCGTCGAATGGGAGGACGGGAAGACCTACCCGTTGGTGGTCGTCGACGTGACGTCGGATTCGCACCCGTTCTGGACGGGCGCCAAGCGGGTCATGGACACCGCGGGTCGCGTGGAGAAGTTCTACCGGCGGTACGGGGGTCGAGTCTGATGGCGGTGCCGAAGCGGAAGCTGTCGCGGTCGAACACCCGGGCCCGCCGGTCGCAGTGGAAGGCCGCCGTGCCCGACCTGGTCCCGGTGCGCACGCCGGACGGGCGGGAGCTGCTCGTGCCCCGCTACCTCGTGCGCGCCTACCAGCGCGGACTGCTCTGAGATCAGGGCACCTGGGTCGTCTGGTCCGGTGAGTCGCGCCACTGTGCGAACGGCCGGTCCAGCGACCAGCGCCCGCCCGCGTAGGTGAGGATCCGGTGGGCGCAGTGCTCCGGGTTCGACAGCGACTCGAACAGGTCGATGCTCCACGAGAACATCCGCCTGCACAGCAGCCGCATCGTCAGGCCGTGGGTGACCACCAGCGCGGTGTCCGGATGCGTCGGGTCGTTCTCGACACGCTGTTCGAGCTCGTTCAGGAAGCTCGCCACGCGGTCGTCGACGTCGGCGCCCGACTCGCCGTGCGCGAGCCGGTAGAAGAAGTGGCCGAACTCGTGCCGCTTCTGCTTCTGGATCTCCTGCTCCACCGGGTCCTGCAGGTTCCCCCAGTCCTGCTCGCGCAGCCGCGGCTCCGGCACGAACCGCTCCACGCCCAGCCCGAGCAGCTGGAACGTGCGCGTGGTCCGCACATAGGGGCTCACATACGCCGCGACAGCGGAGCCCGCCAGCAGCTCGCGCAGCCGGACACCCTCGGCCGCGGCCTGCTCCTCCCCGCGCGGGGTCAGGGGCAGGGCGTGGTCGGGGATGCGGCAGTACGCCAGCTCGTCGATGTTGCCGAGGCTCTCGGCGTGCCGCAGAAGGATGATCCGCACGCCCCTATCGTGCCCGACCTAATACAGTGCGAGTGCCTACTCGACCTGGAGTGTCACAAGTGATCAAGTACATCGCCGTCTACCGGCGGCCGGATGACGCGGCGGAGTTCGACGACAGGTACTTCGGCAGCCACCTGCCGCTCGTCGACAAAACCCCTGGGCTGCTGCGGCAGGAGATCGCCAAGGTCAAGCGGGTCTACGTGCCCGGCTTCTTCGGCGACACCGAGCCGTACCTGGTCGCCGAGCTGTACTTCGAGTCCGAGGCCGCCATGAAGGCCGCGTTCAAATCACCCGAATGGCAGGCGTCCGGCGCCAACCTGAGCGAGATCGGCGGCATGGACCTCGTCGCCATGTTCTCCGCCGAGGTCGAGGCCGCCGAATGATCCCGCAGACGGTGGCCGTGGTCGGCGGCGGCACGATGGGCGCCGGGATCGTGCACGTGTTCCTCAACGCGGGCAGCCGCGTCGTCCTCGCCGAGGCCGACGCCGAGCGGGCCGCGGCGGGGGTGCGCAACGTGGAGGCGTCGCTGCGCAAGGCCGAGGAGCGCGGCAAGCTGGCCGACACCACCGACGCGCTGCTCGCCCGTCTCTCCACTGTGGACAAACTGGTCGACCTGCCCGCCGACACCGAGCTGGCCGTCGAGGCCGTGCCGGAGAACCTCGACCTCAAGCGGACCGTGCTCGGCCAGATCGCCGACACCTGCCCACAGGCCGTGCTGGCGTCCAACACCTCCTCGCTCTCGATCACCGAACTGGCCGTTGGCCTGCCCGGCGAGCGCGTGATCGGGATGCACTTCTTCAACCCCGTCCCCGTCCAGGTTCTGGTCGAGCTCGTCCACCACGCGGGCGTGTCCGCCGACGTCGCCGCGCGGGTGCGGGCGTGGTCCGAGGCGCTGGGCAAGACCGTCATCGAGGTCCGCGACGCGCCCGGGTTCGCCACGTCGCGGCTGGGTGTGGCCGTCGGCCTCGAAGCGATCCGGATGGTCGAGGAAGGCGTGGCGTCGCCGGAGGACATCGACACCGGGATGCGGCTGGGCTACGGCTGGCCGATGGGTCCGCTGCGGCTGACCGACCTCGTCGGCCTCGACGTGCGCCTGTCCATCGCCGAGCACCTGGCCCGCGAACTGGGCGACCGCTTCACCCCGCCGCAGCTGATGCGCGACATGGTCGCCAGGGGCGAGCTGGGCCGGAAGACGGGCCAGGGCTTCTTCACATGGTGATCGCCCGCCCGTTCCGACCCGAGGACGAGGCCGACGTCGTCCGGATGCGCAAGGTCGCCTTCGGCAACCAGAGCCCGGACTGGGCCACCCCGGCCTCGACCTGGTGGGGCGTGGTGGCCGAGGACGGCGACGGCGTGTGCGGGTCGCTGCGGGCGTGGAACTACCGGCAGTTCTTCGGCGGCGTCGCGGTGCCGATGGCGGGCGTGGCCAGCGTGACGGTCGACCCGCACGCGCGTGGCCGGGGCGTCGCGGGCGCGCTGCTGGTCAAGTCGTTGGAGCGGATGCGGGCGGAGGGCCAGGTCGTCTCGACGCTGTTCGCCGCCACCCCGCCGCTCTACCGGGCCTACGGCTGGGAACGCGTCGGCGCCCTGGAGACCGTGACGCTGCCGCCCGCCGCGTTCGGCTGGGTCGCCAAGCCCGGCGAGCCGACTCCGCTGCGCCGCGCCCGCGAAGCCGATCTGGCCGAGGTGCACCAGCTCTATCTCGACATCGCGTCCACAGTGGACGGGATGCTCGACCGGTCGGGCCCGCTGTTCGACATCACGAAGATCCTCACCCTCGACACCGTCGACGTCGTCGATGGGCTGCGCGGGTTCTGCTCGTCCAGCAGGCGCCCGCACAGCGAGACCCTCGACGTCTACGACATCGTCGCCCGCGACGCCGACGCGGGCCGGGCGCTGCTCGCCGCGCTCGCGACCTGGTCGGGCCAGGTCGACCAGATCTGCCTGCGCCGCTTCGACCCGCTGATCTGGGACCTGCTGCTCAGCCTGCCCGGCCACCACACGACGGCCGTCGAGCCGATCATGCTGCGGATCGTCGACTTCGCCGCCGCGGTCGCCGCGCGCGGCTGGCCGGAGGGGCTGCCGGACTTCGCCGTCGACCTCGACATCGCCGACGAGCACGCGCCGTGGAACGCGGGCAAGCACCGTTTGGTCCACGAGTCCGGCAAGACGCGCCTCGAAGCGGGCGGCGACGGCGAGGTCCGGATGACCGCGCGCGCATTGGCCGCCTGGTACGCGGGCGCGGCCACGATCGCCGACCTGAACCGCGCGGGCCTGGCCGACGGCCGCGCCCCGCTGCTGGACCTGGCCAGCCGCGCGCCCCGCCGACTGTCCATCGCGGACTCGTATTGACCTTGCCCCAAGGGCAGACGCCACGGTGAGGACATGCACGAAGACCGCATGATGATCGGCGACTTCGCCAGGCGGTCGCGGCTCTCCCCCAAGGCGCTGCGGCTGTACGACTCCATGGGGCTGCTCAGCCCCAGCGACGTCGATCCCGGCACCGGCTACCGCTACTACCGGTCGGACCAGTTCCACCGGGCCCGCCGCATCGTGATGATGCGGGGGATCGGCATGTCCCTGGCCCGCATCCGCGACGTCCTCGACCTCGACCCGGCCGACGCCGCCGCCGAGGTCGAGGCGGACTGGGCCAGGCGGGAAGCCGAACACGACAGTCAGCGCGGTCTCGTGCGGCTGCTGCTCACCACACTGACCGGAGGAGAGTCCGACATGTACGACGTCAAGATCCGCGACGTCCCCGCCCAGCGCGTGCTGGCCGTCACCCGCAACACCCTGGCCGACGCGCTGCCCTGCCACATCGCCGAGGACATGAAGCGCCTGTTCGCCCACCTTGAGGCGTCCGGCGCCACGGTGTCCGGGCCCCCGCTGGCGATCTACCACGGCGAGGTGTCGATGGATTCTGATGGGCCGATGGAGGTGGCTGTCCCGTTCACCGGCGATGTCGCGCCGGTGGGCGACCTGGTGGTCCGGGAGGAGGTCGGGCACCGGGAGGCGTTCGTGACGATCACCAAGGGGCAGGTGGTGTACCCGAAGATCATTGAGGTGTACGCGGCGGTGGAGGCATGGCTCAGCACCCAGTCGCTGACCGCGTCCGGCTCCCCGCGCGAGGTGTATTTCGCCGACTGGGCCGCGATCGGTGACCAGGACCCGGCCGCGGACATCGCATTCCCCTGCTGATGACTGGCGCTTGTATGGCGTCTGACAACCCAGTGTTGTCAGACGCCGTACAGCGCTGCGGGTATCAGGGGGCGAGCCGGACTTCCACCGTGTTGCCCGGCCCCGCGACGAACGCCGACAGCAACGGCGTTGCCGAGCCGCAGCCCGACAGCGCGGGCATCGCGAACGTGCCGGTCAGCGTCCCGCCCACGGCCGGATCGAACCCGGTCCCGCTCAGCGCGACCTCCGCGGGAACCGTGGTCGCGCACGTCGGCGACTGGCTGATCGGCAAACCGAACAAGGTCACCCGCGGCAGCCCGATGGCCACCTTGGCCGTCGCGGTCAGGACCCCGCCAACCAGCGTCGTCGTTGTCTCGACCGGCCCGAACGTGACGTCGGCGGCCAGCGGCAGCACGCCGCCGAGCCGGATCTCCGCCTTCGTCGGGTCCAGCTTCACGGTCGAGTCGAACGACCCCGTCAACGCCACTGCGGCTCCCTTGACCCGCGCGGTCCCGGTCAGTCGGTACGCGGCGGGCGCCGTGCGGACCTCGAACGGCGGGCCGAGCGCGCCGCGGTTGCCGTGGCTGTCGATCCCGGCCACGCGCAGCCAGTAACTCGTGTCGGGCTGGAGGCCGCCCACGGTGGCCGTCAGCCCGGGCACCTGCACGGCGGCCCGCTCGTCGACATAGACCTCGTACCCGACCACGTCCCAGAACGGCCCACTCGTGGCGTTGTAGCTGATCGACACGCTGTCGCTGGTCGTGCCGGTCACCGCCAGCCCACCCGGCCCGGGCAGGATCTCGGCGATGACGTTGTCCACCCGGAACGTCTGCCACCGGGTCGGCGCGCCCGTGCAGACGCCGGTCAGTTCGCCCGCGGAGGTGCCGTCGGCCCGACCCAGTTGGATCCGCACGTCGAGGGTGTCGACGTCGACGGTGTGCACGCCCTCGTGGGGGACGGTCGTCTGGCGCGAGGTGTAGCCGACCAGCGGGATCGTCACCGTGCCCGGCGTGACCGCGACCTTTCGGAAGTCCATCGCGATCACCTCCCGCCGGGTGCCGCCCTTGTCGGTCGTCACCAGGTTCACCCGCACGGTGCCCGCCAGTACGGCCGCGCCGCGCAGGTCGGCGGTCGGCACGGTCAGCGACGCGGTGACTCTGGATTCGCTCGGCGCCGGATAGAGATAGGCCGGATTCTGGATATTCGCCGACAGTGACGCCGAGATCGGCCCGGTCAGACCGGCTAGGGAACAGTCGCGGGAAACGGTCGCGGACATGGTTTCCGCGGCGGCGCTCCCTGGGTTGACGACCAGCGCGACGACGGCCGCGACCAGCGGAACCAGCACAACTCGCACAGCTCACCCCTGTAGTGGATAACGATATGGAAAGGCGAGCGTAGAAGCGTTGATCACCTGCGGGCAACATTGTTGCTCCATTCGCGAAACCATTGTCCGCGCAATAGGAATCCGGCTACTAATTCCCGTAAAAGAATTGTCACGTTGCGGGGGATGGCGGCCCGCGTAACCTGCACACTCGTGCTGATCGTCGTGTTGGAGCTGATGGGCCTGGCGGTGTTCGCCGCGTCCGGCGCGCTGGCGGCCGTGCGCGCCCGGCTCGACGTGTTCGGGGTCGTCGTGCTCGGCATGACCACCGCGCTCGGCGGCGGCATCATCCGCGACGTCCTCCTGGGCATCACCCCGCCGACGACCCTGCGCGACTGGCCGTACCTGGTGGTCCCGATCGGCGCCGCGCTGGCGGTCTTCGGCTTCCACCCGCAGGTCGCCCGGCTGCGCAAGGCCGTGCTGCTCGCCGACGCCGTCGGGCTCGGCCTGTTCACCGTCTCCGGTACCGCGACCGCGCTCGCCCAGGGCGTGCCCGCCTACACCGCCTGTCTGATCGGGATGACCGCGGGCATCGGCGGCGGCGCGCTGCGCGACCTGCTGCTGCGCGAGATCCCGCTCGTCCTGCGCCGCGAGATCTACGCCATCGCCGCGCTGTCCGGCGGGGTGGTCGTCGTGGCGGGCACGCGGCTGGGGCTGCCGTCGGTGCTGGTCACGGCCGTGGGCGCGACGCTGGTGGTGACGATCCGGGTGCTCGCGCTGTGGCGGCGGTGGAACGCGCCGATCGCGCGCGGCGTGTCCGAGGAACTCTCAGGCGGATCTCAGCAGGGCAGTGAACACTGACGGCATGCGCATTCTCGTAGTCGACGACGATCGGGCCGTGCGCGAGTCCCTGAGGCGGTCGCTGCAGTTCAACGGCTACCAGGTCGAGCTCGCCAGCGACGGCCAGCAGGCATTGGAGTCGGTGCTGGGCGCCGACAGCCCCGCGGCCCGCCCGGACGCCATGGTCCTGGACGTCATGATGCCCAGGCTCGACGGCCTGGAGGTGTGCCGCCGCCTGCGGGGCGTCGGCGACGACCTGCCGATCCTCGTGCTCACCGCGCGCGACCTCGTCTCCGACCGGGTCGCCGGGCTCGACGCGGGCGCCGACGACTACCTGCCCAAGCCGTTCGCGCTCGAGGAGCTGCTGGCCCGGCTGCGCGCGCTGCTGCGCCGCGCCACCCCGGAGCCGGTCGGCGCGGGCGCCCCGGCGGTGCTGCGCTTCGCCGACCTGGAGATGGACCTCGGCACCCGCGAGGTCCGCCGCGGCGAGCGCTCCATCAGCCTCACCCGCACCGAGTTCGCCCTGCTGGAGCTGCTGCTGTCGCACCCGAAGCAGGTGCTCACCCGCGGCCGCATCCTGGAGGAGGTCTGGGGCTACGACTTCCCGACCTCGGGCAACGCCCTGGAGGTCTACGTCGGCTACCTGCGGCGCAAGACCGAGGCCGAGGGCGAACCCAGGCTGCTGCACACCGTGCGCGGCGTCGGCTACGTCATGCGGGAGACGCCTCCCTGATGACGTACGGAACCGCGGCCGAACCGAGCGCGGTCCACCAGCGCGTCTCGTTGCGCACCCGCATCACGCTGCTGGCGGCGATGTGTGTCGGCGGGGCGGTGGCCCTCGTGTCCCTCGGCGCCTACATCACCGTCTACCGCGGTCTCTATCAGCAGGTCGACGACAGCCTGACCGCGCGCGCCAAAGCGCTGGAGGCCAACACCCAGGTCGTCAACCAGGGGCGCACCGAGATCCCGAGCTTCTTCCTGGAGCTGTCGGACATCAAGTTCGACGTCATCGACCAGAACGGCGCGTCCGCGTTCGACCGCCCGGTCGAGCGGCCGCCGATCGGCGACGACGAGCTCAGGGTCGCCTCCGGCGCGCGGGCCCAGTCGTTCCGCACCGACGAGGCCACCGACACGCGGGTGCTCGCGGTCACCTACCCGTTCTTCACCAAGCCCACGGCACTGGTGCTGGCCCAGCCGCTGGAGTCCACCAAGAGCACGCTCGGCAAGCTCGCGGTCGTGCTCATCGTGATCGGCGGGTCCGGCATCATCGTGGCCGCCATCGCGGGCACGGCCGTCGCGCGCGGCAGCCTCAGACCGGTCCAGCGGCTCACCGCGGCCGCCGAGCGGGTCACCTACACGGGTGATCTCCGGCCGATCCCGGTCGCGGGCGACGACGAGCTGTCCCGGCTCACGCAGAGCTTCAACGCGATGCTCGGGGCGGTCGCCGAGTCCCAGGAGCGGCAGCGCAGACTCGTCGCGGACGCGGGCCACGAGCTGCGCACCCCGCTGACGTCGCTGCGCACCAACCTCGAACTCATGCTCGCCTCCGAGGCCCCCGGCGCGCCGTCGCTGTCCGCGCGCGACCGCATCGAGATCCACGACGACCTGCGCGCCCAGCTCGACGAGCTGACCCAGCTCATCGGCGACCTCGTCGAACTGGCCCGCGAGGACGCCGCGCCCGCCGTGCAGGAGCACGTCGAGCTGGTCGAGGTCGTGGAGGCCGCGCTCGACCGGGCGCGCAGGCGGGCGGGCGACATCACCTTCGACGTGCGGCTGCACCCGTGGCACCTCGTCGGCCACGCCGCCTCGCTGGAGCGCGCGGTGCTGAACCTGCTGGACAACGCGGTGAAGTTCAGCCCGCCCGGCGGAACCGTCCGGGTCGACCTGCGGCCCGCGGGCGACGGCTACGCGTTCCTCCAGGTCGCCGACGCGGGCCCCGGCATCAGCGACGCCGACCTGCCGCACGTGTTCGACCGGTTCTACCGCTCGCAGGAGGCGCGCACGCTTCCTGGCTCCGGGCTGGGCCTGGCGATCGTGAAGCAGGCGGCCGAACGGCACGGCGGATCGGTGTTCGCCAGCCGCTCCGCCGACGGCGGCGCGCTCATGGCGATGCGGCTCCCCGGAAGTTCGGAGTAAGCCCTAACAAAATCCAGCGTTGGGTCTTGTAGAATTCTGTTGTGCTCGCACGTCAGCGCCAGGAACTGATCCTGGACGAAATCCGCCGGACCGGGGCGGTGCAAGTTCACGCCCTGGTCACGAGGCTCGGCGTGTCCGACATGACCGTCCGCCGCGACCTGGATGTGCTCGCCAAGCGCGGGCTGTTGGAGAAGGTGCACGGTGGCGCCACCTCGGTGGTCGGCCGCAGCACCGACGAGCCGGGGTTCGAGGCCAAGTCGGTCCGCGCGCTCCCGGAGAAGGAGGCCGTGTCCGCCAGGGCGGCCGGGCTGATCCGGCCGGGGACCGCCATCGGCATCTCCGCGGGCACCACTACCTGGACCTTCGCCCGCTTCCTCGCCGACGTGCCCGACCTGACCGTGGTCACCAACTCGATCCCGGTCGCCGACATCCTGCGCCACGACGGCCGCCCCGACCGCACGGTCGTGCTGACCGGCGGCGTGCGCACCCCGTCCGACGCGCTGGTCGGCCCGGTCGCGGTGCAGACGCTGCGGTCGCTGCACCTGGACATGGTGTTCCTCGGCGTGCACGGCATGTCCGACCGCGCGGGCTTCACCACGCCCAACCTGGACGAATGCGAGACCGACCGCGCGCTGGTCGAGGCGGGCGGGCGGCTGGTCGTGCTGGCCGACCACACGAAGTGGGGCCTCGTCGGCATCGCCACCATCGCCGACCTCACCGAGGCCGACGTGCTGGTCACCGACGACGGCATCGAGCCGGAGGCGCACGAGACGCTGTCGGAGCGGGTCGGCGAACTGATCATCGCGAGCGTGCCGAGCCCGGCCGCCGCGGGTGGTGAGCGGTGAGGCGCAGCCTGCGCGCGCTCGCCGACGGCCGGGAGATCTGGTACTTCGACGACACCGCCACCGGCGAGCGCGCCGCGGTCGACACCCGCGACCTCCCGCCCGCGGCCAACCGCTCCCAGATCCGCCGCGACCCGCTGACCGGCGAGTGGGTGGCGCTGGCCGCCCACCGGCAGACCCGCACGTACAAACCGCCCGCCGGGCTCTGTCCGCTGTGTCCGTCCACTCCGGGCAGGCCGACGGAGATCCCCGAGTCGGGGTACGACGTGGTGGTTTTTGAGAACCGATTCCCCTCGTTCGCACAGAACGCGTCAGCGCCGTCGGCTTCCGGGCTGGTGCCCGCGGCTCCGGGGATCGGCCGCTGCGAGGTCGTCTGCTTCACCGACGACCACTCGATGTCCTTCGGCGAGCTGCCGGTCAGCCGCATCCGCACGGTGGTCGACGTGTGGGCCGACCGCACGACGGCGCTGGGCGCGCTGCCGGGCGTCGAGCAGGTCTTCCCGTTCGAGAACCGCGGCGACGAGATCGGCGTGACGCTGAGCCACCCGCACGGCCAGATCTACGGCTACCCCTTCGTCACCCCGCGCACCGACCGCATGCTGCGCGTCGCGGCCGACTACCACGCCGAGAACGGCCGCCACGTCATGGCCGACGTGCTCGCCGCCGAGCGGTCCGCGGGCACCCGGGTACTGGTCGACTCGGCCCACTGGACGGCGTTCGTGCCCGCCGCGGCGCGGTGGCCGGTCGAGGTCCACCTGGTGCCCCACCGGCAGGTGCCCGACCTGCCCGCGCTGACCTCGGACGAGCGCGACGACTTCGCCGAGGTCTACCGGACCGTGCTGGGCATGCTCGACGGCCTCTACGACCGTGAGCTTCCCTACATAGCCGCGTGGAACCAGGCGCCCGTCCGGCAGGACCGCGAACTCGCATGGCTCCATTTGGCCGTGTTCTCGGTACTGCGAACGGCGGACAAAGTGAAGTATCTTGCCGGTTCGGAGTCCGGAATGGGCGTGTGGATCAACGATGTGACGCCGGAAGACCTCGCCGTGAGGTTGAAGACTTCTCGGCCTTCACACAGGACGGTCTCAGGCGTCTCTCAGTAGACTGGCGCAAGGTAGGTGGCATGACGGACGACAAGCCTGGCGACTTCGGCCAGGAGGCCACTCCAGTCAGCCCTTGGTCGGCGGAAGCCGCCATGGAGTCGGGGAACTTGGTGGGACGGGTGCAGGGCCCGGAACACCAGGCGTTCGACCCTCGGTCGCACGGGGAGCAGGGCCCCACGCGACCGGGGCCGGACCACGGTGTCGGTGAGGTGCAGGGCCTCGCCGCTCCGGAAACCGGTGGACGGGTGGTCGGGGTGCAGGGCCCCGACCACCCGGACTCCGCCGCCACGGGTCCGGCGGAGTCGACCGCTTTCACTGGGGATAGAGGGCCGGACGGCCCAATCGACACGCCTGAACCCGAGATTTCCTCCGTCGGAACTTTTTCCGACGGAGTGCGGCCCCCCGTGGGCTCCGCCGCGTCGGCCACCGAGCAGGTCCTGTTCGGTACCGCGTTCACCGGCCACCACAGCTATGCGGGGCAGCCCGTGGCCAATCCGTACGCCCCGCCCCACCTCACCCAGGCCGCGCCCACCTACAGCGCACCCCAGCACATCCCGCCGCAGCGAATCGCCCCTGAGCCGCACAAGCGCGCGGGCGGGCTGGTCGCGGGCATGACCGTGCTCGCGCTCATCGTCGGTGGCGCGGCGGGGGCGGCCGGGGGATACCTGGTCGCCGACTCCCGGCCCGGTCAGTCGGCCTCCGCGCTCGACGCGCCGCCACCGGCGAAGCAGGCATCGACCCCGGCGCCCGCCGGGTCGGTGGAGGCCGTGGCGCAGAAGGTGCTGCCGAGCGTCGTGCAGCTGCAGGTCCGCGGCCGGTCCGCGGCTGGGGAGGGGTCCGGCTTCGTCATCAGCGAGGACGGCCTCATCGTCACCAACAACCACGTCATCGAGGCCGCCGTCGACGGCGGCTCGATCGTGGCGGTGTTCCAGGACGGCCGCACGGCCAAGGCGAGCGTCGTCGGCCGCGACCCGTCGTCCGACCTCGCCGTCGTGCGTGCCCAGGGCATCTCCGGGCTGACGGTGGTCGAGCTGGGCCGCTCCGACGACCTGAAAGTCGGCCAGAGCGTGGTCGCGATCGGCTCGCCGTTCGAACTCTCCGGCACCGTGACCTCCGGAATCGTCAGCTCATTGCGCAGGCCCACCCGCGCGGGCGGCGAGAACGGCAGCCAGGCCACCGTCATGGACGCCATCCAGACCGACGCGGCCATCAACCCGGGCAACTCGGGCGGCCCGCTGGTCAACATGCAGGGCCAGGTGATCGGCATCAACTCGGCGATCTACAGCCCGCGCACCGGCACGGGCGCGGGCGGCTCGGTCGGCATCGGTTTCGCCATCCCCATCGACCAGGCCCGCCGCACCGCCGACGAGATCGTCAAGACCGGCAAGGCCACCCAGACCGTCCTGGGCGTCAGCGTCCGCGACAACCCCGACGGCGGCGCCCTCATCTCCGAGGTCGTCTCCGGCGGCGCCGGGGAGCGCGCCGGGCTCAAGTCCGGCGAGGTGATCACCATGCTCGACGACCGCCGCATCGAGACATCCGACGCCTTGGTCGCGGCGGTCCGCTCGAAGGCCCCCGGCGACAAAGTCAAGCTGGTAATCGGCGACGGGACGCGTACAGTCGAGGCAACGCTCGCGGGACAGCCCGTAGAGCCCAAGTAGACACTCCGGTTCGCTGCCCCCGAACCGGACTGGGGCTCCTTGCAGGGGAGCCGGGCACAGGAGTCGCAAGCGGACGGAACGTAACCCTCGCCCGCCCGCTGCGGCTCCTTGTCACGTCCGGGCATGGTGGACCATGTAGCCCAGGACAACCTGCTGGGAGGCCCACCCATGGACGAGACCGGCCGAGTGCTCGTCGTCGACGACGACCGGACCGTCTCCGACGTCGTCCGCCGCTACCTCGAACGCGACGGCCACCAAGTGTCGCTGGCCGACAACGGCGAGGACGCGCTGCGCTGGATCGCCGAGCACGAGCCCGACCTGGTGGTGCTCGACCTCATGCTGCCCGGCATCGACGGCCTGGAGGTGTGCCGCAGGCTGCGCGAGCGCAGCGCGGTGCCGGTGGTCATGCTGACCGCGCTCGGCGAAGAGGAGAACCGGATCGCGGGCCTGCAACTCGGCGCCGACGACTACGTGACCAAGCCGTTCAGCCCCAAGGAACTCGCCCTGCGGGTCAACTCGGTGCTCCGCCGCTCCCGCGCCACCCCCAAGCCCCGCGCCGCCGACCTCGTCGACGGTGACCTGCGGCTCGACGCCACCGCTCGCAAGGCCACAGTGGACGGCACGGAGCTGGCGCTGACGACCCGCGAGTTCGACCTGCTGGAGTTCCTGCTGGGCCACAAGGGCGAGGCGTTCACCCGCGAACAGCTGCTCGACCGGGTCTGGGGCTGGAACTTCGGCGACCAGTCGACGGTGACCGTGCATGTGCGGCGGCTGCGGGAGAAGATCGAGACAGCGCCCGCGAAGCCGACGCGGATCGTGACCGTGTGGGGCGTGGGCTACCGCTACGACGGGACCGCGTGATGGTCGACTCCGGCGAGCCGCTGCGGCTGATGCTGCTGCACCTGTGGCACATCCTCCCGTACGCGCTGCTCACGGTCCTGCCGGTCGTCCTTGTCGGCGCGCTGCTGCTGCACTGGCTGCGCAACGGGTCGCTGTCGACGTCGATGACGGTGCTCGTGCTGATCCCGGTGGCCGCGCTGCTGGTCGGCGTGCTGGGCATCAGCGGCTTCATGTTCAACACCGCGCTGACCACGATGCTGCTGGTATGCCTGCTGGTCACCCTGGTGACCGTCCCGGTCGCGGTGTTCCTCGGCCGCCGCATCGCCCGCCGGAGTGTGTGGGAGCGCGAGGCCAGGGAACGCGAACGCGCGGCGGAGGCGTCCCGTCGGGAACTGGTCGCCTGGATCAGCCACGACCTGCGCACTCCGCTCGCCGGGATCCGTGCGATGGCCGAGGCCCTGTCCGACGGCGTCGTCAGCTCCCCGCGCGAGGTCACCGGCTACGCCAACCGCATCGGCGGGGAGACCCGGCGGCTGTCCTCGATGGTGGACGACCTCTTCGAGCTGTCCCGCATCACCGCGGGCGCGCTGCAGCTCACCATGGCCGCAGTGCCCTTGCAGGACATCGTCAGCGACGCGCTGTCCGCCCAGGTGCCGGTGGCCGAGCGGAAGCGGGTGCGCCTGCTGGCCGAGGCCCGGCTGTGGCCGGTGGTCCTGGGCAGCGACCCGGAACTCGCCCGGGTGGTGATCAACCTGATCTCCAACGCCATCCGCCACACACCGCCGAACGGCACCGTCGCGGTGAAGGTCGACGTGGAGGGCCCCGACGCGGTCCTGTCGGTCGACGACGCCTGCGGCGGCATCCCGGAGGCCGAGCTGACCCGCGTGTTCGACGTCGCCTTCCGCGGCAGCGCGGCGCGCACCCCGGAGGAACACGGCGGCGGCGGGCTCGGCCTGGCCATCGCGAAGGGCTTGGTGGAGGCCCACCACGGGCGGATCAACGCCAGCAACCACGGGCCGGGCTGCCGCTTCGAGGTGCGCCTGCCGCTGGCGGTCTAGCAGGTGCACGACACGCGTCACCTTCAGCGGCCGCGCCTCGACGGGACGACTACGGTTGACCCCATGGAACGCAGCGCACAACGGCTCGGCCGGGCCCTCGTCGTGATCGTGGATGACCGCGTGGCCCACAAGGAGCACGAGGACACGGTCGGACCGCTGGTGACCGAGCTCCTCGAAGAAGCAGGCTTCATCGTCGACGGCATCGTCCCCGTCGAGGGCGAGACCGTGGCCATCCGCAACGCGCTCAACACCGCCGTCATCGGCGGGGCGGACCTGGTGGTCACCGTCGGCGGCACCGGTGTGTCCCCGCGCGACGTCACCCCCGACGCCACCCAGGGCGTGCTCGACCGCCCGATCCCGGGCATCGCCGAGGCCCTGCGTTCCTCCGGCCTCGCCGCGGGCGCCGTCGACGCGGGTGTCTCCCGCGGCCTGGTCGGCGTTTCGGGCAGCACCCTGGTGGTCAACTTGGCGGGCTCCCGCAGCGCCGTCCGCGATGGCATGGCCACCCTGTCGGCGCTCGTCCCCTACGTCATCGGAGAACTCTCCGGCCTCGACGGCAACTGATCCACCGCACTGGGCCGGTTCGCGACACAGCGGACCCGCCCAGCTTCGGCCTTCCCGCGCCACCCGCCGCCGTCGATGACCGGGCTCAGCCCCCGTGGTGCGGCGGGCGGTTGCTGCGGTACCAGTCGTCGCGGTCGTTGTCGTCGGGTGACGGGTCGCGCTCGTCCGACGTCGTGTCCGGGAGCACGTCGCCGAAGATCCGGTCGAGGTCGCGGCGCCGGGGGCGTTCGTCGTCGGTCGGTTCGGTCATGCCGCCATCATCCCCGACCCAGGGTCCGGGGGAGTCCACCGCGTCGTGGCTCCCCGGACCGTGGGGTCAGCGGCTCTGCTGCTGCGAGCGGAGCAGGTCGCGGATCTCGGCGAGCAGTTCGACGTCGGTCGGCTCGGCCGGGCCCGCCTCCTCACCGCGCTTGCGGCGTTCCTGGATGTGCTTGACCGGCAGGACGATGACGAAGTAGACGATCGCGGCCACGATGGCGAAGTTGATCGCGGCGTTGATCACCGCGCCGAAGTCCATGAACGTCGACGGGTTCTCGCCGATGATCCGGAACCCGAGGCCCTGGGCCGCGTCGGAGCCGCCGATGGCGTTGATGAGGGGCTTGATGAGGCCGTCGGTGAACGACGTGACGATCGTGGTGAACGCGGCACCGATGATGACGGCGACCGCCAGATCGATGACGTTCCCGCGCATCAGGAAGTCCTTGAAGCCCTTCAACACGTGGGCACTCCAATCTCGGAAGACGGCAGGGGAAGCCGTCGGAAGGGGGTTGGCAACTATCGGAGGGTAACCGTCACCGGCCTTTCGAGTGAGATGGAAGCGACCCGTGTCGCGGAATCCCTCGGAAGGGCGATAAGAAGCAAACTTCCACGTTCCCTTCCGTGCACCCGCTCGTTGACTCTGGCGGTCATCACGGTCGCGTCCCGGGCGAGCACGACCGACGCATGGCCATTTTGAGCTGCGGAAATGATGTCGACCCGCGCCCCGGGGCGGATCAGCCCGACTAAGTCGGGATCGGTTAACCGGATCGCCACCGCGGCTTCGCCCGGATCGATCGTGGCGCGCCCGACAAGTCGCGCCTCGGTTATCGGTTCGCCTTCCGCGACCGGGAGAGTCAATATCCGGCCCGCGGCCGACGCCGGATCGGTGAATGCGGATTCCGGGCGCAATTCCGGCGGCGCGCGCACGATCCGCACATCCCCTGGGCTCAGCCCGGCTCCGGCGCCGAGCGCGCGGGCGGCCACCAGCATCGGGACGGACTCCTCGGCGCCGGACCGCAGCCAGAGAACGGTCGCGAGGACCAGGAGGACGGCGGCGATGATCCGGCGCGGGGTGAACGGCTTGGGCATGTCGGCTCCGGTGGGTCGGGATCGGTGTCGATCTCGACGTTAGAAGCCGAACGGCCCAAGCGGCACCCGGTGCCCGTCAGCTGTGGATCGCTGACGGGACTGTGGACAACTCGGGCTCAGGAAGCCTTCGCCGCGGGGGCGGGAGTCGACGTCGTGGTAGACGTGGACGTGGATGACGCCGACGACGAAGTGGAGGAAGACTCAGCCTTGGCGGCGGGAGCCGAGTCCGTCTTCGCGGGCACCGTCGAGGTCTTGGTGCCCGAGCGGCTGTCGTTGCGGTAGAAGCCGCTGCCCTTGAACACCACGCCGACCGAGCCGTACAGCTTGCGCAGGCGACCGGCGCATTCCGGGCACTCGGTGAGCGCGGCATCACTGAACGACTGCACCGCCTCGAAGCGGTGCTCGCATGCCGTACAGGCGTACTGGTACGTGGGCACGGTGGCTCCCTCTCGACGCACTGGCACTCGGACCGCCGGAGTGCTAACCCCAATTCTGCGACACACCGCGCGCGGAGCGCAAACACCCTGGTCCGATCTCACATCAACGAAGTGCCATCAGCCCGCGACCAGGGGTGAGGACGGCGGTCATCCGCACGTCGTGCGGCTCGGCGGGCAGCCGGTCGACGATCTCCTGGTCGCGCACCACCGCGATCAGCGGCGTGTCCGGCGCGGCGATCGACAGCGTCCGGTCGTAGAACCCGGCCCCGCGCCCCAGCCGCACCCCGGTCCGGTCGACCCCGAGCGCGGGCACCAGCACCGCGTCGGCGATTCGCAACGCGGCCTCGCCCAACAGTTCACCTATCGGTTGCCGAAGCCCGTGTGGACCGGGCCGCAGCGAGTCGGGCCCGTCGTACCAGGCCCAGTCGAGCGGCCCGCGCCCCAACACGATCGGCAGGAGGATGCGCACCCCGCGCGCGGCGACGTCGTCGAGCATCTGGACCGACCCCGGCTCGGACCCGATGGGCACGTACGCGCACAGCGTCTGACCGCCGCGGACGACATCTCCGCTGGTCAGCAGGTCGGTGAGGCGCAGCGCCTCGGCGAAGCGCACGCTGGCGGGCACCCGGCGCCGCCGATGTAGCAGCGCCGCGCGCCACTGGTCCTTGGTCCACTCGTCGGTCGCATCGAGATCACTCCCAGGGCCGGCCACACCACGAGGTTAGGCTGACTGTCCATGAGCGCGTCGACCGCATTCACCACCGCCATCGTCCCCGCAGCGGGCCTCGGCACCCGGTTCCTGCCCACCACCAAGGCCGTCCCCAAGGAATTGCTCCCTGTGGTGGACACCCCCGGCATCGAGTACGTCGCGGCCGAGGCCGCCGAGGCCGGTGCCACCCGGCTGATCATCGTCACCTCGCCGGGCAAGGACGCGGTCGCGGAGTACTTCCGCCCGCAGCCCGAGCTGGAGAAGACCCTGGAGGACCGCGGCAAGACCGCACTCCTGGAGAAGGTCCGGCGCGCGCCCGCGCTGCTGGAGGTGGAGACCGCGATCCAGGACCAGGCGCTCGGCCTCGGCCACGCCGTCGGCTGCGCCGAGGGCAACCTGCGCGGCGACGACGAAGCGGTGGCCGTGCTGCTGCCCGACGACCTCGTGCTGCCCACCGGCGTGCTGACCAGGATGGCCGCGGTGCGCGCGAAGTTCGGCGGGTCGGTGCTGTGCGCGTTCGACATCCCGCGCGAGCAGATCTCGGCTTATGGCGTGTTCGACGTGGCCGACACCGACGACCCGGACGTCAAGCAGGTCCACGGCATGGTCGAGAAGCCTCCGGCCGACGAGGCGCCGTCGACCTTCGCCGCGGCGGGCCGCTACCTGCTCGACCGGGCGATCTTCGACGCGCTCAAGCGGATCACCCCCGGCGCGGGCGGCGAACTCCAGCTGACCGACGCCATCGCGCTGCTGATCGCCGAGGGCCACCCGGTCCACGTCGTGGTGCACCGCGGCGGACGGCACGACTTGGGCAATCCTGGTGGCTTCCTGCGTGCCGCCGTGGACTTTGCCCTCGAGCACCCGGAGTATGGGCCGGACCTGCGGGAATGGCTCCGCGACCGTGTCGGCGGCGTGTAGCTGCCGCACTTTCATGGCGATTGGTGACAGGGTAACCGGATGAGGTCAGTCGACGAGCAACTCGCCAGGGCGCTGGCGGCCGCGGTCCGGCCCGCCCCCGTGCGGGTAGCCATCTCCGAGGCGCAGGGCCTGCTCTGCGCCGAGGAGGTCGTCGCCGAGCGCGCGCTTCCCGGCTTCGACCAGGCCGCGGTCGACGGCTACGCGGTGCGCAGCGTCGACACCCAGGCCGCGGGCGACGAGCCGGTCCAGCTCCCGGTCGTCGGGGAGATCCCGGCGGGCTCGCGGCAGCCGCGCAGACTCCAGCCGGGGCAGGCGGTGCGCATCGCGACCGGCGCGCCGCTGCCCACCCTCGCCGACGCCGTGCTGCCCACCGGCTTCACCGACGGCCACCACGCCAGGGTCACCGTGCACCAGCCGGTGCCCTCGGCGGCCTACGTCCGGCGGACGGGCGAGGACGTGCAGACCGGCGACGTCGCGGTGCGCCGCGGCGCGGTCATCGGCCCGGCCCAGGTCGGGCTGCTCGCCGCCGTCGGCCGGTCGAAGGTCCTCGTCTACCCGCGGCCCCGCGTGTCGATCATCTCCGTGGGCGACGAACTGGTCGACATCGACCGCACGCCAGGCCAGGGCCAGGTCTACGACGTCAACTCCTACGCGCTGGCCGCCGCCGCGCGGGACGCGGGCGCCGAGGTCAACCGGGTCGGGATCGTCGAGAGCGACGCCAAGCGGCTGCGCGAGGTCATCGAGAGCAGGCTGCTGCTGTCGGAGATCGTGGTCATCGCGGGCGGCGTCGGCGGCGAACTGGCCGACGAGGTCCGCTCGGCCGTCAGCGACCTCGGCGACGTCGACCTGAGCCGGGTCGCGATGCACCCCGGGTCCGTGCAGGGCTTCGGCAGGCTCGGGCCGGACGCGGTGCCCACGTTCCTGCTGCCCGGCAACCCGATGAGCGCCCTGGTGGTGTTCGAGGTCATGGTGCGCCCGCTGATCCGCGCCGCGCAGGGCAAGCGCAACCCGCACCGCCGCGTGGTCACCGCGCGGCTGCTCTCGCCGATCACCTCGACCAAGGACCGCCGCGGCTTCCTGCGCGGCCAACTGCTGCGCGACGAGTCGAACGGGGAGTACCTGGTGCAGCCGCTGGGGCTGTCCGGCTCGCACCTGCTGGCGTCGCTGGCCGAGGCGAACTGTTTGGTCCTGATCGCCGAGGACGTCACCGAGGTGGCCGTGGGCGAGCAGGTGCAGGTCAGCTTCCTCGCCCAGCGTGGCTGAGCCCCTGGGCCGCCACCCCGGCTGGCCCGCCAGACTCGGTCCGCTGCGGGTGCCCGCGGGCGTGGTGGAGGTCCGCCCGCCCCGGCTGTGGGACGGCTCCGCGTGGAGTCAGCTGCGCCGGCGCGACCAGCGGCACCTGGAGAGCTGGGAGCCCTCGGTGCCCGGCACGTGGGCAGACCGCAACGCGGGCCTGGCCTGGCCCGGCCAGTGGTCGGCGCTGCGCGCGCTGGCCCGGCGCGGGATGGCCCTGCCGTTCGTGATCACCGTCGACGGCAAGCTCGCCGGGCAGATCACCGTGGGCAACGTCATCCGCGGGTCGCTTTGCTCGGCCTGGGTGGGCTACTGGGTGGCTACACACGCCATCGGCGGCGGGGTGGCGACGGCCGCGGTGGCGCTCGTCGTCGACCACAGCTTCGCCGCGGGCGGGCTGCACCGGCTGGAGGCCACGGTGCGCCCGGAGAACGCCGCGAGCCTGCGCGTGCTGGCCAAACTGGGCTTCCGCGAGGAGGGCCTGCTCCGCCGCTACCTCGACGTCGCCGGGGACTGGCGTGATCATCTTTTGTTCGCTCTGACCACAGAGGACATTCCGAACGGCCTGGTGGCAGACCTGATCGCGCGCGGCGGAGCTACTTCGCCGTAAGAGTGTGCGACGTTCACGCCGAATTTGTTTGATCATCCCCGTTACGCGGGAAGGTCCACTAGCGAAGTAGCCAAACGGGTGAACATGGTCGGCGCGCCTCCGTCATGGGTGTGACTGTTGTGACTAACGTGGCGAAGTGTCGGAGTGAGCAAGGGGGAGGTGCCGGGACATGCCGAGCTCGTTGATCGTGGTCGCGCTCGTAGTGGCATGGCTCGTCGTCCTCGTCCCGATGGTCGTGCGCAAGCGCCAGGAGATCGCCCGCACGGCGGACTCCGCCCTCGCGGCCAGGGTCGTGCGCAGCGGCGTGAGCCACGACCTGGCGGACGACACCGACGACCACGAAGAGGCCGAGGACACCCGAGAGGACTTCGCGATGAGCGACGCCGACGAGGTGGATACCGAGCTCGACGCCGACGACCTGGACGACACCCCACCGCTCCGCCGCTACCGCCCCGGCCGCGGCGGCTACGACCCCGAGGCCGCCGCCCACGCCGCCCGCGCGAAGTACGGCTTCCGCCAGCGCGTCGTGCTGCTGATGATCGTCCTGGCGGTCATCTCGGCCATCACGGCGGCCGTCGTATCCACGCCCGTGTGGTGGGTGCACGCCGCCATCGACATCGCCCTCGTCGGCTACCTCACGTACCTGCGTCGGCAGGTGCGCATCGAGGAGGAGATCCGCCAGCGCCGGTACGCCCGGATGACGGCGGTCCACCGCTCTCACGCCCGCCCGATCGAGGACGAGTACGAAGACGAGTACGAGGACGAACTGCCCGTCCGCGAGTACGCCCGAGTGACCCACCCGGGCGCGGTCGTCATCGACATCGATGACGAGGACCCGTGGTTCGACCACCTCGGCCACCCCGACGACCTGCCGTACCGTCGAGCCGTGGGCGAGTAACCCCCCTGTCCAAGGTGGTCCGCGGAGCCTGATACGCTCTGCGCGCACCACTACGGGGCTGTAGCGCAGTTGGTAGCGCGTCTCGTTCGCATCGAGAAGGTCCGGGGTTCGATTCCCCGCAGCTCCACAAGCTCAGGCGACCTGTGTCCACGGAAAGCGTGGACCGGGTCGCTTGTTCTTTGTTGTGGGGGCCGAGCCCCCACGCCCCCACGGTGCGGCATCTCCTGACTCGGCGTGGTCCGGAAGTTGTGATAAGCCTCCGTTAGGTCCACAACAGGTCAGAGGCCCATTCCATCATGGAATGGGCCTCTGTCTTTGGTTCGCGGCTCGATGCCTGATCCCGATGGAAAGCTGCGAGTTCATCGAAGCCCTCGGCCTCGATCCCCAACCCCGCCAGTCCCCGTTCGGGACGGGCTCGGGTCGTGTGAAGGACGGACGGCCCGCGTGTTCGTGGCATTCTCAGTGTGCTTCGGCGAAGGTGGCCTGGCCGAATTGTCACGGGTGTGCGGGGGTTGAAACCGTTATCTGGCAACGTGTTTCGGGTCATTGCGCTTCCAATTCACGGTCGGGATCCTGGCGCTCTCCCCGTCAGGTCCAACTCTGGAGTCGTCCGTGCGCCGTTCCCATTTGTTCGCCGTCACCTGTGGTCTGGTCGGAGCCGCCGTGCTGTCGGCTGGGTCGGCCGTCGCCGCGCCGGGTGCGCAGACCGGTAGTGCGTTCGCTGTGTCTGTCGAGGCCACGTTGTTGAGCACGTTGAAGGTGGACGTTCCCGCGCTGCCCAAGGCGGCTTATCCGGCGGGGCAGGACAAGTCGGTGGTGAAGATCGACGTCCCGACCAACCTGCCCGGGCACGCCAAGCTGCTCAACGCGGCCTCCGAGGTCAAAGGGGGCGTGTTGACCAGCACGGCGAGCATCGCCGATGTGGACCTGCTCGGCCTGGTCAGGGCGAAGTTGGTGTCGGCGACCTGTGTGGCCGACGGCAAGACCGTCACGGGGGAGTCGCACCTGGCTGAGGTGTGGGTGGCCGGGCAGCGGATCGACGTGTCGGTGACGAAGAAGATCACGGTGTCCGACCTGGTCACGGTGTGGGTCAACGAGCAGGTCCGCGCGGGCGACACGCTCACCGTGAACGCCCTGCGGGTCAGCGTCGGGGGCGCGATCGCCAACGTGAGCAAGGCCGACGTGATCCTCTCGCAGGCCAAGTGCGCGGGCCCGACCGCCAAGGGGCCGAACACGACGCCCGCGACATCGACCACCGCGCCCGGTGAGTCGACCACTCCGGGGACGCCTTCGTCGTCGGTGACCACGCCGGTGCCGACCACTTCGTCCGCGTCGTCGACGAGCGTTCCGGTGGCGGCCGGTGGTGGCGGCGACCTGGCGGACACCGGGGTGAGTGCCGTGCTGCCGCTGTCCCTGGCGGGCATCGCCCTACTGAGTGGTGGGGCCTTCACCCTGTGGTGGGCGCGGCGCGCGCGGCGGGCCTGAGCTACTGGGTCGTGCGGAGGAGCTGGCCGTCGCGCACTGGCGTGGATTCGGCCAGCTCCTCGGTCAGGATGCGGTCGAGCCGCCGGGCGGCACGGCGCAGCGACCTGGCCGCGAGCAGGAAGGCAGGCATGCCGGTGGCGGTCAAGATGATCACTGTCGGTAGGTAGGTCATGGGTCGGTTCCTTGCCAGGGCTGGGGAAGTAGGCCCTTCTCAGGTGAGGTAGGCAGGACTGACGCGTCAGCTGGGGTGTCGCATTTGCCTGGGCTGTTCGTTACTCAAAGTCAGTTGAATGGTGAACGTTCACCCGGACGGGGCAAGGTTGGGGCGCCTGTCGGCCGGGCGGGGTATAGATCACCCCGTGATTCTCGAAATCCGCACCTACAAGGTGAAGCCCGGCAGGCTCGACGACCTCGTCGCCGTCATGCGCGAGGTTCGGCCCATGCTCGAAGCCGCGGGCATCGACGTCGTCGACCTCGGCCCGTCGCTCGTCCCCGACGAAGGCGACCACGCCTACCTCCTCCGCGCCTTCGAGAGTGTCGAGGCCAGGGACCGCCTGGAAGAGGCGTTCTACAGCGGAGAAGCCTGGCGCGACGGCCCCCGGGCGCGGGTCCTCGACCCCATCGACAGCTACCAGACCGTGGTGCTCGACGTGCCCGAAGCCGTGGTGGACGGCCTGCGTAAGGCCGGTTGATCGACCCTTCAGTAGCACTAGACGGTTCTTTGAGTACGCCCATCGACTCTTCTCCCGACGCAAAGACGACGTGGGAGGGTGCTCGATGTCAGGCATCGTGGGCTGGATCGACTTCTCCAGGGATCTGTCGGTCGCACAGCCGATCCTGAGGAGTTTGGCCGGGACGCTGGCGCAGCGCGGACCCGACGGGGAGACGGTCTGGGTCTCGCAGCGGGCCGCGATCGGCTACCGGGCCCTGGACACGCAGGGGGCGGCCAAGCCGTTCGTGAGTGTGGCCGGTGGCGAGCCGGTGGTGACCAGCGTGACAGGCATCCCCGGCAACCTGGCCGAGCTGCGGGCGAAGCTGGCCGCCGAGGGGCGCGCGGTCGACCCGGCGGCCTCGGTCGCCGAGGTGGTCAACCGGGCCTACCTGCAGTGGCGTGGGGAGTTCGTGCCGTGGCTGACCGGCTCCTTCGCCATCGCCATCTGGGACGGGCGCACCGAAGAGGTGTTCTTCGCCCGCGACCGGCTCGGTGGTTCGCCGCTGTTCTACACCCAGACGCCCACCGGCATCGTGTTCGCTTCCGAGCGCAAGACGCTGCTGGCGCACCCCGAGGTCAAGGCGGAACTGGACGCGGCCGGGCTGCGTGAGGTCATCTCGCACGCCCTGATGCCCGGCCCGCTGTTCGCGGGCTTCAACGCCATCCAGCCGTCGGAGATCGCCCGGTTCAGCCGTCAGGGCTGGTCGCGCCAGACGTACTGGAAGCTGGAGACCAAGCCGCACACCGACGACCTCGACACCACCATCGCCAAGATCCGGGGGATGCTGGAGGACAGCGTCGCGCAGGCCCTGCCCGCCGACCCGTCGGTCCTGTTCGCCACGCTCTCCGGTGGTATGGACTCCAGCGCCGTCGCCGGTCTCGCCGCCGCCGAGCTGCGCAAGCGCGACCAGGGCAAGCTGCGGACCTACACCGTCGACTTCGTCAACAGCGCCTTCGAGTCCGACGTCATGCGCGACACCAAGGACGCGCCGTTCGCCGAGATCGTGGCGAACCACATCGACGCCGACTACAACCTGATCAGCATCAACGCCACCGACCTGCTCGACCCGGTCGTCCGGCAGGGAATGCTGCGCGCCAAGGACTACCCGACGCGCATCTACGACATGGAGGCGTCGCAGCACCTGTTCATCCAGCACCTCGCGGCCAAGGGCGGCAAGGTCGTCTTCGGCGGCGGCGCGGGTGACCAGATCTTCCGCGGCGCGCGGTGGTCCAACGACAAGGGCCTGATCGCGTCGGGCACCTTCCCGTGGATCGCGATGGCGCAGCGCTTCGGCGCCACCAACGGCTTCGGCACCGGCCTGCTCAACCAGGACACCCTGGCCGCGCTGGACTTCCCGACCTACTACGCCGACCTCTACGCCGACTCGATCGCCCAGGTCGAGTACCTGCCGGAGGAGAACGAGTGGGACCGCCAGGTCCGGCGGGTCGCCTACCTCGTGCTGATGCTGTTCCGCCTCGACGCGGGCGTCTTCAGCTCGGCCGGTCTGCACTCGTCCTCGCCGCTGAACTACTTCCCGCTCATCGAGTACGCCTACAACATCCCCAACGAGATGCACGCCCACGGCGGCATCGAGAAGGGCCTGCTGCGGGCCGCGGTCGCCGACCTGCTCCCCGAGCAGGTGCTGCAGCGCAAGCAGAGCGCCACCCCGGTCAGCAAGGACCCGAACTACGCCGCGCGCCTGCAGGAGGAGTTCAAGGCCACGCTGGCGGACCCGCACTCGCGGGTGCACTCCCTGATCGACATGGACAAGGCCAACGAACTCGCGAGCAACGGCGCTCGGATGGCCGAGGACCGGCTGGCTCGCGCCGACGTCGAGCTGACTCTGCAGCTCGACACCTGGCTCGACCTCTACAAGGTCCGTCTGACCCTCTGATCAACCCGAAGCCGTTGTTCATTCCAGTGCCTTAGGGGGCAGCATGATTTGCGACAACATCCTCGACACCGTCGGGCGCACGCCGCTGGTCCGCCTCGGCAGGCTGAACATGGGCAACGGCTCCGAGGTCCTGGTGAAGCTGGAGGGGGCCAACCCCGGCGGCAGCGTCAAGGACCGCGCGGCCCTGTCCATGATCACCGCGGCCGAGCGGTCCGGGCAGCTCAAGCCTGGCGGCACGATCATCGAGTCGACCTCGGGCAACCTCGGCAAGGCGCTGGCGTTCATCGGCGCGGCCAAGGGCTACCGGGTCATCCTGGTCACCGACCCGAAGGCCGCGGGCTCGATGCTGGACTTCGTCGCCGCGTTCGGCACCGAGGTCCACGTCGTGCGGACCCCGGACGAGCTGGGCTACCAGCGGCCGCGGCTGGCCAAGGTCGCCGAGCTGCTGGAGCAGAACCCCGGCGCGTTCTGGCCCGACCAGTACAACAACCCGGGCAACCCGGGCATCCACGCCGAGCAGACCGCCTACGAGCTGCTCGACGAGGTGCCCGCGTTCGACGCGCTGGTGTGCGCGGTCGGCACCGGCGGCCACATCTCCGGTCTGGCCGCCACGCTGAAGCACAAGCTGCCCGACATCGCCATCGTCGGCTCCGACGTGGTCGGCTCGGCCGCGTTCGGCTTCCCCTACAAGGGCTGGGAGATGCGCGGTCTCGGCATCGCGTGGACCCCGGGCAACCTGCACCAGCACCTGGTCGACCTGGTGCACCCGATCACCGACCCGGAGGGCTTCGCCACCACCCGGCTGCTGGCCCGCCAGGAGGGTCTGCTGGTCGGCGAGTCGACCGGTGCCGCGGTGTTCAGCGCGCTGGCCTACGCCCACGCCCACCCGGGCAGCACGGTCGTCGCGGTGAGCCCGGACTCGGGCGCCAACTACCTCGGCGAGTCGTTCGACGACATCTGGCTCACCGAACGCGGTGTGCTGCAGAACATCGAGGCCCAGGGCCTCGACTCGCTCGACGGTCTGCTGGCCGGTGCGCGCAGCCCGCGCAACGACTTCATCCAGCTCGACCGCGTTCAGCCCCAACTGGTCTGAGAGGACCCGCTCTTATGCTCGCCAACCTCGACCGGCTCGCCCGGCGGATGGACGAACTCGGACTCGACGGCATCGTCGCGACCACCGCGGAGAACGTGTACTACCTCACCGGTGTCGCGAGCGTGTCCCACGAGATCTTCCCGCACAGCGGGCAGTGCTTCGCGGTCGTCACCCGGGACCGTCTCGCGCACCCGAGGCTCATCTCCTCGCGGTGCGACCTGGACCAGATCCGGGACGCGCAGGTCGAACTGGACGGGGCGGCGGGCTTCGGGACGTTCTATCGCGAGCTGGACGACGCGACGGAGCTGTCCGTGCTGGGCGAGCACGGACAGCTCCTCCACAAGCTGATGAACGAGCAGCCCAACGGCGTTCCCGCGCTGGGCGTGCTCGCGCGGGTCCTGCGGGAAGCCGGTCTCGGCGACGCGCGGGTCGCGCTCGACGAGGAAAGCCTGCCCGCAAACGCTTTCGACGTGCTGCGCGAGGAACTGCCCGGCGCGGACCTGCGCCCGGGCGCGGAGCTGTTCCGCTGGACGCGCAAGGTCAAGACCGAGCCGGAGATCGAGCGGCTGCGCGCAGCGGCCGCGCTCACCGAGCAGTGCATCCTCGCCGCCATGGCGATCGCCAAGCCGGGCGCGACCGAGGTCGACCTGGTGCGCGAGTTCGAGCGCACCGCTGTCAGCTCCGGTGGTCGCCCCAAGTTCACCCTGATCAAGTTCGGCGACCGCGCGGCCTACGGCCAGTCGCGGCCCACGCTGGACCCGCTGCGCCGCGGCGAGGCCGTGTGGTTCGACGTCGGCCTGATCCTCGACGGCTACTGGTCGGACCTGAGCCGCATGTTCAGCGTCGGCCAGCCCACCGACAAACTCGCGCGCTATTACCAGGGCGTGCTGGCGGGCGAGGACGCCGCGCTGGCGAAGACCCGGCCCGGCATGACCGGCAAGGAACTGTTCGACACCGCCGTGGAAGCCGTGCGGGAGAACGGGATCCCGCACTACCGGCGCAACCACGTCGGCCACGGCATCGGCGTCGAGGTCTACGACCGGGTGCTGATCACGCCGGACAACGACGAGCAGCTCGAAGTCGGCACGGTGGTCAACTTCGAGACCCCGTACTACGAGTTCGGCTTCGGCGCGGCCATGGTCGAGGACCCGTATGTGGTGCGCGAGAACGGCAACGAGCTTCTGACCACTTTGGACCGCAAGCTGACGGTCATCGACTAGGAGCGCTACATGGACACCTTGACCAGGGAACAGACCGAGGCGATGACCGGCGCCGAGGCCCGCGCGCACTTCCGTGCGGGCTTACGCGTGCCGACCGTCGACTGGGCGAGTCGCTACGCGCAGACCAACCTGATCTCGGTGCCCAAGGACGTCGCCTACGACCTGCTGCTGTTCGCCCAGCGCAACCCGAAGGCCTGCCCTGTCCTGGATGTGACGGACCCGGGCTCGCCGACGACGGTGCTGGCCGAGGGCGCCGACCTGCGCACCGACCTGCCCGCGTACTACATCTGGCGCGACGGCGTGATGGTCGAGGAGGTCACCGACGCGACCGAGCACTGGCGCGACGACCTGGTGACGTTCGTGATCGGCTGCAGCTACACCTTCGAGCGCGGCCTGCTCGACGCGGGCGTTCCGCTGCGCCACCACGAGTTGGGCGTCACCGACCCGATGTGGGCGGTCAACATCGAGTGCAGGCCCGCGGGCAGGCTGTCCGGGCCGCTGGTGGTCGGGATGCGGCCGATCCCGGCGCACCTCGTAGCGACGGCCGTTCAGGTCACCGCGCGTTATCCGTCGGTCCACGGCGCACCCGTGCATATCGGCGATCCGGCCGCACTCGGCATCACGGACCTGCAGAAACCCGACTTCGGCGATCCCGTTCCAGTCGGTGACGACATCCCCGTTTTCTGGGCGTGCGGCGTCACCACGCAAGCCGCCGTTATCGCGTCCAAGCTGGAATTCGCCATCACGCACTCGCCCGGCTACATGTTCATCACCGATGTGCCGGACGCCACGTACGCGCTGTGAGTTAAGGGCGAATTTCTCAGTTTGGCTCTGGCAGGCTGTGCCCGGGGCTCGGGCGTACTGCTCACACACAGGCAAGCAAACCTAAGAGGGACACCGGATGTACGAGACGCTATTGGGAATGGACGTGGGCATTAGTGCCCTCATCTTCATCACCTGGGCGGTATCGTCCAGGCGACTCGGCAGAGTCGCGCGTTACTCCGATCCGGTGAAATCCGTGAAGGCTTCCCGGGGGACGCTCGTCTGGCTCGCCGTCGGCACCATCGCCGTTCTGTGGAAATTCGCCATCGGTGTGCTGATGCTGCAGACCGGCTGGGAATTCGCCTCCGACCGGGTGGTCCTGGTCCCGTTCTTCTACCTGGTCCCGGCCATCGCCGCCTACGTGCTGACGATTCCGGTGCTGCTCAGGATCGCCAAGACCGCGAAGTCGCTGCGGGGCACCGAGGGCGCGACCGTGCCGGTGGAGACCCGGCAGGGCCTTGCCACGCTGAAGTCGGCGCTGCCGCCGCGGCTGACCGCCATCGGCGGAATCCTGGCCTGGTACGCCTCTTTCGTGGTGCCGCCGGTGCCGCCGTTCGGTGACGAGATCGTCTTCTACGGTCTGATCCTGCTGGTCGCCGCCGGTCTGCTGGTGCTCAAGCAGCGCTACGAGCAGGGCAAGGTCGCCGCGGGCGCCGCCGTGCCGAGCCTGGGCAAGCGCGTCGGCCGCTCGTTCGCGCACGTCGGTGTCGTCCTCGCGCTGGTGGCGGGCGCCATCTTCGTGTGGCAGTCCACCAGCGGCCTCGACGAGCGCTACAACATGGGCGACCACAGCGGTTCCGGCAACCACGCCGCGGGCGGCCACGGCCAGGGCGGCAAGTCGATCGCGGACCTGACCGGCCCCAAGGACGGCGTGCCGGACAAGAAGATCGAGCTGACCGCGCAGAAGGCCACCATCTCGCTGCCCAGCGGCGCGAAGCTCGACGCGTGGACGTTCAACGGCACCATCCCCGGCCCGCAGATCAAGGTGAAGCAGGGCGAACTGGTCGAGGTCACGCTGACCAACAAGGACGTGCCGACCGGCGTCTCCGCGCACTGGCACGGCGTCGACGTGCCCAACGCCGAGGACGGCGTGCCCGGCCTGACCCAGGACGCGGTCATGCCCGGCGACAAGCACGTCTACCGCTTCCGCGCGCCGGACGTGGGCACCTACTGGTACCACTCGCACCAGCAGTCCTCGGAGCAGGTCCGCAAGGGTCTGTACGGCGGTTTCATTGTCGAGCCGAAGGACGCCCCGGCCGAGTCGGACGTCAAGGACATCCAGGTTCTCCAGCACGCGTTCACCACGACGGAGAACAAGGTCGCCTACACCAACGGCGATTCCGACAAGCTGGAGAAGCAGACCATCCCGGCGGGCACCAAGGTCCGCCTGCGGCTCACCAACACCGACAGCCTGATCAAGCGCTTCGCCGTGGTCGGCGTGACCTACAAGGTGACCGCGGTCGACGGCCAGGACATCAACAAGCCGACCGACCTCAAGGACACCCTGCTCACCCTGGGCGGCGGCGGTCGCTACGACGTCGAGTTCACCATGCCCAGCGGCCCGGTGCGGCTGGCGGAGAAGCAGCGGCCGGAAGAGGGCATCCTGTTCAGCCCCGACGGCTCCGGCGAGCTGAAGGCCGACTTCACCGTCCCCGAGTTCGACGTCACCCAGTACGGCAGCCCGATGGCGACGGAGTTCAACGCCGACAGCAAGTTCGACGTGGTCGAGGACCGCTACCTGGACAACCAGGCCGGGTTCTTCGACGGCGGCTTCAACCTGCTGTGGTCGGTCAACGGCCACATCTTCCCGGACGTGCCGACGCTGGTGGTGCGTGAAGGCGACCTGGTGAAGGTCAAGTTCATCAACCGCAGCCACCTCGACCACCCGATGCACCTGCACGGCCACCACGCGCTTGTGCTGGCCCGCAACGGGAAGAAGGCCACCGGCAGCCCGATCTGGCTCGACACGGTCACTGTAGCGCCGGGGGAGACGTGGGAGGTCGCGTTCAAGGCCGACAACCCCGGTCTCTGGATGGATCACTGCCACAACCTCGACCACGCCAAGATTGGCATGGTCTTGCATCTGGCCTACGAGGGCTACTCGACGCCCTTCGAGGCTGGATCGGCGACGAAGAACCAGCCCGAGTAAGGCGCGGCGCGTCGGCGTCACGCCCTGGTTCTGAGGAGGACCCGTGACCCCCCGCGTTCAAGACAGCGCCGCCGAGTCATTCCGCGAGGACCAGCCAACGGTCGCAACTGGGCGACCGTGGCTGGCCCTCGCGGCCGTTTTGGCAGGCAGTTTCCTGCACCTGTTCGACCTGATGGTGGTCACCGTCGCGGCCCCATCGATCCGCACGGACCTCGCCGCGTCGGCCTCGTCGGCGCAGTGGCTGCTCGCGGGCTACGCCCTGCCGTTCGCCTTGCTGCTGGTCACCTCCGGGCGTCTCGGCGACGCGATCGGCCGACGCAAGATGGTCCTGATCGGCTCGATCGGCTTCACCCTCGCGTCGGTGCTCTGCGCGGTCGCCACCGACCCGGCCACCCTGATCGCGGGCCGCGTCCTGCAGGGCGCGTCGGCCGCGGCCATGTCGCCGCAGGTGCTGCCGATCATCATGCTGCTGTTCCCCGCGGGCAAGCGCGTCGCCGCCCTGGGCGCCCAGGCGGGCGTGATCGCGGTGGCGACGGTCAGCGGCCCGGTACTCGGCGGTTTGCTGGTGCAGGCGGACATCGCCGACCTGGGCTGGCGCGTGATCTTCCTGCTGAACGTCCCGGTCGGCCTGTTCACCATCCTCGCGGGCTGGATCTGGCTGCCCGCCAACGATGTGCTGACCAAGGGCACCCGCGTACGGCTCGACCTCGGCAGCATCGCGCTGGCCAGCGGCGGCCTGCTCATGCTGATCTTCCCGCTGGTCCAGGGCGGTGAACTCGGCTGGCCACTGTGGATCTTCGCGCCACTCGCACTGTCGGTCCCCGTGCTGTACCTGTTGGTGCGCAGGCAGATCCAGCGCCAGAGCTCGGGCGAGTTCCCCTTGATCGCGCTGTCCCTGTTCCGGGTGCGTGCTTTCGTCGCGGGCAGCGTCGCCAACTTCCTGGTGATGGGCGGCGTGGCCGCGTTCTTCCTGGTGTTCGTGGTGCACCTGCAGTCCGGCCTCAACTTCAGCCCCTCGGACATCGGCCTGACCGTCGCGTCCTTCGCCGTCGCGGCGGGCGTCGCCTCGGGGGCATCGGTGCCCCTGGCCGCCAAGATCGGCAAGCCGCTGGTGGTCGCGGGTGGAGTCTTGATGGCCCTGGGCATGGCCGTGCTGAGTGTCGTGCTTTGGGCCCAGGGGCCGGAGTTGAGCTCGGGCCTGGTCGCCGCGTGCCTCGCGGTGGTCGGCATCGGCATGGGCATGCTGAGCCCGCCGCTCTACAACCTCACCCTGACCGGCGTTCCCGCCGAGGATGTCGGCTCCGCCTCGGGTGTGTTCGGCACGTTGGCCCAGGTAGGCAATGCCATGGGCGTAGCGGTCGTCGGCGCCGTCTTCTTCGGCCTCCTGATCCGCTTCGACGACCGAATCGGCGACTGCGTGGGCGGCACCCCGCTGACCGAGGGCACCGACGCGATCGTCGGCGTGTGCGGTGCCGGGGCGAGGATCCCGGCCCAGGAGGCCTTCACCTCGGCGACGGCGGTAACCGTTGTGGCGCAAGCAGTCTGCTACCTGCTGGTGGCATGGATCCTCGCGCGGTTCCTGCCAGGGAAGACAAAGGCGTAATAGAAACGGCCCCGGGAGCGTACTCCCGGGGCCGTCCTTGTTGTCCCGCTTAGGTGATCTTCATGTTCGCCATCATCGCCATGTCCTCGTGTTCGAGGTTGTGGCAGTGGAAGACGTACTTGCCGGGGTAGCCGTCGAACCGCACCAAGATCCGAACAACCTTGTTCGGCTCCAACCGCACAGTGTCCTTCCACCCGCCATCAGTAGGCGCCAGCTGCTCCGCGATCCGAGCCTGCACCTGGAACGACGACAAGTGCACATGCACCGGATGCTGGGCGTCGGTCACCAACTGCCACATCTCGACCTTGCCGCGCGGAATCTCGGCGTGGATGTAGTTCGGATCGAAGCTCTTCGAGTTGATCCGCCACACCATCTTCCCGTTCTCCGGCCCCTGCAGGAACGCGAACTGCCGAGTCGGCGTGTTCCCCCCAGTCCACGGAAGCGGCTCGATCGTCGACAGCTTCGTTGGCACAGTCGAGTCGTCCGACGCCGTCCGGGCGACACGGAACTGCATGACCAGCCCCGAGTTCCCCGTCGCGCCCGTGTGCTTCAGCGTGACCATCGTCCCGACCGCGTACTTGCTGAAGTCGATCACGACGTCGAACCGCTCGGCCGGGGCGACCTGCATCATCGTGTGCCCGCGCGGCGCGGCAAGCAGGCCGCCGTCGCTGCCGACCTGGATGAACGACTGCGGGGCGTTCGGCTTCGGGTCCAGCTCCAGCTTGTAGTGCCGGGAGTTGGACGCGTTGAGGATGCGGAAGCGGTACTTGACCGCGTCGACCTCCAGGTACGGCCACGGCACGCCGTTGACGAGCGTGACGTCGCCCAGCACACCGCCGTGGAAGGCGCCGGTGACGCCCGGGGGGTGGTTGAGGTTCGGGTCGAGCGACGGGTAGTTGAACGACCCGTCCTCCTTGAACGACCGGTCGGTGATGATCAGCGGGATCTCGCGGTTGCCCTTGGGCAGCGGCAGCGCGTTGTCCTCGTCGTCGCGCAGGATGTGCATGCCCGCCAGGCCGCGGTAGACCTGCGGGCCGGTGAAGTCCATGCGGTGGTCGTGGTACCAGAGCGTCGCGGCGCGCTGCTGCAGCGGGTAGTGGTACTCGCGGGTGCCCTGGGTGACGTTGCCGCCCGCGTGCACGTGCCCGTTCCACCCGTTGACCGGCATGATCAGGTCGATCGGGTAGCCGTCGTGCTCCGGCGGGGTCTTGCCGCCGTGCAGGTGGGTGACAGTCGGGACGGGCAGCTCGTTGCGGGTCCGCACGACGATCTTGCGACCGGCCTTCACGTCGAAGGTCGGACCCGGGAAGGTGCCGTTGTAGGTGAACGCCTGGGTCTGCAGGCCGGGCAGGATGTTGAGGCTGGCGACCTTGGCCGTGACGTCGTAGTAGTCGGTGTTCGCGTCCGAGCTGGTCGGGCGGATCACCGGCGGGATGGTCAGCGGCTGGGTGAACGGCCGCGGCGCGGCCAGCGCGCTTTTCTGGACGCTCTGCTCTTTATGCTGCGCTCCGCCATTGGCGTCGGTCGGCGTGCTTCCGCAAGCGCTCGCCAGTGGGATGACGACCGCGGCCGATCCGGCCGCGCCGATAAACCCCCGTCGTGACATGGACATTCTTCGACAACCCCCTTTATGCGAACCCCGTGGAATCGCCCAGTATCGGAGCATACCCAAAGTTTGCCCGCTTCCCATCCCCCTATGACCCGGAGTGGAGCGGTTCTCGAGTGTGCCGCGACAAGCTGTGCCCAGCGCGAAGAGGCGTGCGAAAAAACCGCCCACACGGAGGCGACAACGTATGCGACTGTACCTGCTTGAGCTGGGCCACATCGGCCACGACTGGGCTGCGGGCGGCCGAATGCCGGTGTGCGCCTACCTGATCCAGACCGATGACGCGACCGTTCTGGTCGACACCGGATTCCCGCCGGACGCCCCACCTGGGGCGATTCAGGTGACCCCGGAACAGGAGTTGATTACTCAACTTTCCCAAATCGGAGTCAATCCGGGTGACATCACACATGTGATCTGCAGCCACCTCGATCCCGATCACGCGGGAAACCACGACCTGTTCCCGCAGGCCGAGTTCGTGATCCAGCGCAGCCACTACGAATTGGCCATGTCGGACACCGTTCCGCGGCTGCGAATGGCGCGCAAGCACTGGGATCAGGAAAGCCTGAATTACCGGCAAATCGACGGTGACGTCGAGCTGCTGCCCGGCATCGAGCTGATCGAGTCCAGCGGCCACATCCTCGGCCACCAGTCGGTGCTCGTGCGCCTGCCCGAGTCCGGCCCGGTCCTGCTGGCCATCGACGCCATCACCATGGAGAAGGCGCTCGACCCGGACACCCGGCCGATGACCAACTACGACCTCGAGCCGGAGCTGGTGCGCTCCAGCACCCGCAAGCTCGTCGACCTCGCCGCCAAGGAAGGCGCACTCATCGTGCGCGGCCATGACGGCTCCCAGTGGGAAACCCTCAAGCGGGCGCCTGAGTTCTACGCCTGAGTCAAAGAATCCAACCAATGAGGAGGCAGTTCGTGAGCACGACCGTCCTTCGGCGACTCGTAGTCGCCACCGTCGTGGCCGCGGCCACCGTGGGGGCGGTGACTCCGGCGAACGCGGCGGCCAAGCAGGCCCCGCAGCACGTGTCGGTGACCGCCCAGACCGACCGCCTGGTCGCCCCCGCCGCGGCCACCCTGCGCCCCGGCGTCACCACCTTCGAGGTGTCCACCCCGGACTTCGGCGGCCGTGAGGTCGGGCTGATCAAGCTCAAGCCGGGCGTCCAGCTCGACAACCTGCTCGCCAACCTCGGCACGGTCCTGCACAACGAGGACCTGGAGGCCAAGAAGGCCGCCGGTGCCGTGGTCTACCGCGACTCGGTGCTGCTCGGCGGTGCGATCGTCACCCCGCGCGCGCCGCAGATCTTCAGCCAGATGCTCTTCGAGGGCACCTACTACCTCGTCGACTACCGGTCGCTGGCCAACCCGGCCGCGACCAACCACTACCAGAAGATCACCGTCGGCCGGGGCTTCAACTCCTACTGGCCCGGTGTCGACCACGTCGTCCTGCAGTACCAGGAGAGCAACGGCGACCCGCGCTTCCGCGCCCCGGCGACGATCAAGTCCGGTGCCCGGCTGCTCATCATCAACCTGACCGACCAGATGGCCGACTCGGTGTTCCTGCCGGTCGCGCCGGGCACCACCGGTGAGGACATCGCCAAGTTCTTCCAGGGCCAGTCGGCGCCGCCGTTCATCGGCCAGCCGCAGGGCGCGCTGCCCGCCAGCGCGGGCTACGCGGTCCACTACAAGGCCGACCTGGCGCCGGGCCGCTACGTCCTGCTGTCCTTCGTCGGCGACCGCGAGACCGGCTACCCCGGTGCCGCTCGCGGGATGTACAAGATCATCGACGTCGTCTAGCACAAACGCACTAATCTGGAACTCTTCCAGTGAAGCTGGACGGTTCCTCCAGTCAGGGCTCGCATTCTCGGCAGCGTGAGCCATGACATCGTGACCCGGAGAGGGCCTCGGACACGGCGGTCGCCGTCGTACTACGAGGCCCTCTTCGTCGTGGGGCTCGCCGTGATCGCGACCTGGGTGATCCACCAGTTCGCCCCGCCGTCGCTGCTGCGCGACGGCGAGCTGCTGCCGGTGGCCATGGGTTCGCGCCACGCCGGGTCGGGCCACCACGGTTCCGGCGCCGACGAGCTGATCCCGCCGAGCCCGGTCAGCACCGAGCCGCTGCCCAGTCTGTTCGGCAGCGCGTTCCTTGCCTTCCACGTCCTCGTGATCGTGCTGGTCCTCGCGGTGCCCCTGGCCCGCAGGCTCAACGCGCGGGGCGGCACCTGGTTCACCGGGCTGGTGTTCGCGGCGTTCTCCGCGTTCGCCGTCGGCGTGGCCGCCATGGTCGCCGCCCACGTGATCTACCAGGACGCCGTCACCGGCGAGCAGGTGCTCGCCGGTGGCCTGGAAGCGGCCAGGTACGGCTTCGTCGCCGCGCTCGCGATCGCGTTGCTGTTCGGGGTTCCCGGCAGTGTCGCCGGCCCCTCGGGGGAAGTAAGCGAGCAAGGAGGCTCTACATGAAACGTCGGAACCTGTTGAAGGCGGGCGCTGTCGTCGGCGCCGGTCTGGTCCTGCCGCTGGAGAGGCTGGTCGCGAGCGCGGCCGCCACGGCGAACCTCGCGGCGTTCTCGGTGCCGCTGCTGGTGCCGCCCGTCCTGCAGCCCAAGACCAGAACGCCGGACACCGACTACTACGAGATGACCCTCAAGCAGGCGGACGTCGAGATCATCCCCGGCACGACGAGCCGGGTGCTGACCTTCAACGGATCGTTCCCCGGCCCGACCCTGGCGGTGACCCAGGGCAGGCCGGTCGTGGTCAAGCAGATCAACCAGCTGGGCGAGGCCGTCAACGTCCACCTGCACGGCGCGTTCGTCGCGCCGGAGCACGACGGATACCCGACGGACCTGATCCAGCCCGGCGGGTCGCGGGACTACCGCTACCCGAACCAGCAGCGCGCCACGACGCTCTGGTACCACTCCCACGCCCACCACAAGGAAGCCGAGCAGGTCTACCGCGGCCTCGCGGGCTTCTACGTGATCCACGACCCGGGCGACCCGTGGCTGAACCTGCCCTCGGGCGCCCAGGATGTCCCGCTGCTGTTCCGCGACATCCGCATCGATGAGAACAACCAGCTCGTGTACTTCCCCGGCGACTTCCGGGGCAGGCGCACGATCCTGGTCAACGGCAGGCCGCAGCCCTACTTCAAGGTCGCGACCCGCAAGTACCGGCTGCGGCTGCTCAACGGCTCCAACGACCGCGGCTTCAAGTTCTCGCTGAGCAACGGCGCGAAGTTCTACGTGATCGGCTCCGACGGCGGCTACCTGCCGAACAACGTCCCGCTGAGCACGATCGAGCTGTTCCCGGCCGAGCGGCTCGACGTGATCGTGGACTTCGGCGGTCAGCCGGTGGGCACGCAGATCGTCCTGCGCAACGACTTCGGCGAGGCCGCCGAGACGCAGGAGATCCTGCGCTTCGACGTCGACCGGGTGGAGTCCGACTCGACCCGGATCCCGGACAACGGCCAGCTCCCGCAGCTGCCCGCGATCCCGACGCCGACGGTGACCAGGGACATCGCGCTGAGCTTCGACCTGCCCAACCGGCGGTTCCTGATCAACGGGCAGCCGTTCGACCCGAACCGGGTGGACTTCACCGTCCGCAAGGACAAGCCGGAGCTGTGGCGGATCACCAACAACGACACCCAGTTCGGCATCACCCACAGCATGCACCTGCACCTGGTGCAGTTCCGGGTGGTGTCGCGCAACGGGGTCCCGGTGGCGCCGGTAGAGGCGGGCTGGAAGGACACCGTGACGGTGCGCGCGGGGGAGACGGTGCTGGTCAACACGACCTTCACCGGGTTCACCGGCAAGTACGTGTTCCACTGTCACCTGTTGGACCACTCGTCCAACGCGATGATGGCCCAGGTTGAGGTAGTGCCGTAACGCGAAGTGGCCCCCGGCTCAGCTGAGCCGGGGGCCACTTCCGCGTTCTACTTGCCCTGTTCCGCCGCGACCTTGGCGTGCACCTCGGCCATGTCGACGGCCTTGACCTGGGTGATCAGGTCCTCCAGCGCCGCGGGTGGGAGCGCCCCGGGCTGGGCGTAGAGGACGACGCCCTCGCGCACGGCCATCAGCGTCGGGATCGACCTGATGTCGAACGCCTGCGCGAGCTGCTGCTGGGCCTCGGTGTCGACCTTGGCGAAGACGATGTCGTCGTGCTTGTCCGACGCGGACTCGAAGGTCGGCGCGAACTGGCGGCAGGGGCCGCACCACGCCGCCCAGAAGTCCACCAGGACAGTGCCGCCACCGCCGACGACCTCGTCGAAGTTCTCGCTGGTCAGTTCGACCGTCGCCACGTGTCCTCCTAGGTTCGGGCGGGCAATCTGATGGTTCAACGAACTACTGGCCGCCAGAATTCCGCAGCCGGGTCTGGATGCCGACGCGGGCCCGCGCGTAGGGCTCGTCGTCGCCGGTCAGTACGGCGACGGCGTTGGCGGCCCGGCAGAGCGCGTCGATCTCGAAGGCCAGCTGGCAGGTGTCGGTGTCGGCGGCGAGGTGGCCCCGCTCGACGGCGGCCGCGGCGAGCTGGGAGAGCAGGCCCATCCAGCTGTCGAACGACTGCTCGACCGCGTCGTGCACGCGGCCCGCGCGGGCGTCGAACTCGGCTGCCGCGGCGGCGAAGAAGCAGCCGCCGGGGAACACCCGGTCGCGCGAGTGGGCCAGCCAGTTGTCGATGAGCTTCGTGAGGCGTGGGAGGCCCGGTTCGGCCTTCATCGCGGACTCGACCACGGTCTCGACGAATATGTCGGCGGCGAAGGCGACCGCGGCCAGCTGCAGCTCCTCCTTGGAGCCGAAGTGGGCGAAGATCGTGCTCTTGCTCAGGTCCAGCTCGGCGGCCAGCCTGCCGATGGTCAGCCCTTCCAGACCCTCGACCGACGCGACCTCGACCGCGCGGCGCAGGGTCGCGCGGCGGGTCTCGGCGCCCTTCGCCAGTCGTGCGTCCACCCGAACAATCTAGACGACGGGATGATCATGTGGAACTATCTGACCGATCGTTCGTACACATTGTGGAGGGGATCATGGACATCAGGGAGCTCGACCGCCGCGTCCGGGAGCTCATCGGGGGCCTCATCGACGGGCTGACCGACGAGCAGCTCGACGCCCAGTCGCCGTGTGAGGGCTGGACGGTCCGCGAGGTCATCCGGCACCTGGTGGGAAACAGCCTGGGGGTCCTGGCGCGGATCGACGGCACCGATGCGCCCGCCGAGGTCGATCTGGGCGCCGATCCGCGCGTGACCTTCCGGGAGACCCGCGCGGCCGCGTCAGCCGCGCTGGGGACCCCGGAGGTGTTCGACGGCCCGTGGGAGCTGCGCGGCGTCGAGTACACCGGCGGCACCATGCTGTTCGTGCACTTCGCCGACGTGCTGGTGCACACCTGGGACATCGCCACCGCGGTCGGGGTCCACGTGGCGATCGACGAGGACCTGGCGGAGGCCGCGCTGAGCGTCGTCAGCCGGTTCCCCGAGGACGCGTGGGGCCCGGGTTCGGCGTTCACCGCGAAGCTGCCCGCGCCCGAGGACGCCTCCGCGCTGGAGCGGCTGCTCGCGCTGACCGGCCGCGTGGTCCCGTCAGCGGCCTGACGGCCGGTACTCGCTCACGGTGACCGAGCCGGTGACCGTGAGCGGGTCGGGCAGGTCGGCGATCCGCTCGGCGAAGGCCGAACCGGCCGCGTGGAAGGCGTTCGGGCCCATGCCGACCAGCGCGGACACCGCGTCGTGGGGGAGCGACATGGGGAACTCGACGACGCGCTGGCCCGCGAGGGTGAAGTGGGTCGCCATTCGGTCATCGATGCGGGACTGCTTGTCCTCCTCGACCGTGATGAGGTCCAAAGTGGACACCAGCTCGGCGAGGTGGCGAGCGGTCGGCGCCACGACGACGGCGGTGCCGTCCGGATGCAGGATTCGGTGCAGTTCGGCGGGATTGCGGGGGGCGAACACGCTGAGCGTTAGGCCGGCGATCTTGTCGCGCACGGGCAGCGGTGCCCACGCGTCGCAGACGATCGCGCCGATCAGGGGGTGGGCACGAGCGGCGCGGCGCAGGGCGGCCTTGGACACGTCGATCGCGATGCCGACGCGGTGTGCGTCCAGGGCCGCGGCGAGGTAGTGGCCGGTGCCCGCGCCGACGTCGACCACCGCGCCGGGGCCCGGCCGGATCTCGGCGATCGCGTCGGTGATGGGGGCGTAGTGGCCCGCGCCGAGGAAACGGACGCGGGCCTCGACCATGGCGGCGGTGTCGCCGGTGAAGGTCGCCGAGCCGCGCAGCAGGCTGACGTAGCCCTGCTTGGCGATGTCGAAGCTGTGGCCGGTGTGGCAGCGCAGCACGCCGGGCGCCTCGGCGAGGTCCGCGCCGCAGTTCGGGCAGACCAGCAGTGGCACGACGTCGGCGAGCATGGGTCCGACCCTACGACGAGGCCCCGGGCGACGGTGTCGCCCGGGGCCTCTCTACGTCAGTCGATCAGGAGCGGCGCAGGACCGCGTTGCGGATGCGCGGAACGGTCATCAGCGCGCCGCCGGTGAGCAGCAGGGCCGCGCCGAGCAGGATCATCCAGCCGACATTGGAGCCGGTGTCGGGCAGGTCGTCGTTGTCGACCGGGACCGGCGCGACCGTGGTGGTCGTGGTGGCCGGGCGGGTCGTGGTCACCGTGGTCGAGGCCGTGGTGGTGGACGTGGGCTCGGTGCCGGTGGTCGTCGTCGTGGTTTCCGTGGTGGTGGTGGTGGTGTCCGTCGTGGTCGTGGTCGTGGGCGACGTCGTGGTGGACGTGTCCTTGGTGCCGCAGACGAACCAGTGGCTGATCTGCGCGGGGCCCTCGCTCTGGCCCGCGAGCGGCGCGTGCAGGTCGTTCCACGGCAGCGCCGCCACCCCGCCGAGGCTTTCGAGGGTGTACTTGTTGTAGGCCGAGCTGCCCTTGACGATCACGCCCGCGACGGTCGTCCCCGCGGGGATCGCGGTGATGTCGAGGTAGACACCGGCCTGGTCCACGGTGTAGGTCACCGTCACCGCGGTGCTGCCGGGGAACAGCGTCGGGCAGTCCGCCTCGGTGACGTTGTTGCCTGCCTGCACCGGGTGGGAGGTCGCGCGGTCGTCACCCGACGGAGGGGTGTCGTTCTGCGCGGCCCCGACGGTGCCCGACAGGGCGAGCATGCCAGCGATGCTGAAGGCGGCGAGAGTGAGCGATGCGACGGACCTACGCATGTGGTGACTCCAAGTGGTGACCGCACTGGCCGATGTTGGGTGACTTTCTACACCCAAACGGCGGACGCCATCGCACGGGGACGCCTGTGGGTAGTTTCGTGTCGTTCTCGTTGCCGTTTAGAGATCTTTCAGGGCGTCGCCGATCGCGCGATGGAAGGTCGGGTAGGCGAAGATCATCCGTCGCAGGGCGCTGACCGGCACTTCCGCGTGCACGGCGACCGCGAGTGCGCCGAGCACCTCGCCGCCCGCCGGTCCGGCCGCGGTCGCGCCGACCAGGACGTCACGGTCGGTGTCCATGACCAGCTTGATGAAGCCCTCGTTGCCGACCTTGTGGATCCACCCGCGCGACGACTCGGCGATCTTGGCCGTTCCGGTGCGCACCGACAGCCCGGCCTCGCGGGCCGCCGACTCCGACAGGCCGACCGAGCCGACCTCGGGGTCGGTGAACGTCACCCGGGGGACCGCGCGGTAGTCGGCGGTGCGGTCGGCGGTGCCGAGGATGTCGGCGACGGCGATCTCGGCCTGGTACATCGACATGTGGGTGAAGGCGCCCTTGCCGGTGACGTCGCCGATGGCCCACACGCCGTCGGCCGCGCGCATCCGGTCGTCGACCTCGATGCCCTTGGCCGACTCATCGAGCCCGACCGCGCCGACGCCGAGCGCGGCGAGGTCGGTGCGCCGCCCGGCGGCGACGAGCACGTGCGCGGCGGTGACCGGGTCGGCGCCGTCGAAGGCCAGGGTGACCTGCGCGCCGTCGTGGGTCGCGCCGGTGATCTTGACGCCGGTGCGGACGGTGATCCCCTCGGCGGCGAACCGCTCGGCGATCAGCTCGCCCGCCTCCGGCTCGTCGAGGGTGAGCAGCCGGTCCTGCGCCTCGACCAGGGTGACCTTGGCGCCGAAGCGGGCGAAGATCTGGGCGAACTCGCAGCCGACCGGGCCGCCGCCGAGCACGATCAGCGACTCTGGCACGGCGGTGACGGCGACGGCGTCGCGGTTGGTCCAGTGGGGCACGTCGGCCAGGCCGGGGATCGGCGGCACAGCCGGGTCGGTGCCGGGGTTGAGCAGGATGCCCCGCCGGACCTCGACGGTCTCGTCGCCGTCCGAAGTGGACACGGTCAGCCGGTTCGGCCCGGTGATCCTGGCGCGCCCGCGCAGGAACGCGGCGCCGGACTTGGTGAGCCGCTCGACGGCGGCGGTGTCGTCCCAGTCGGCGGTCGCGTCGGCCCGGATCCGGGCGGCGACCGGCCGCCAGTCGGGCCGGACCTCGGCGGACCCGGCCAGCAGGTCCACCCGCCGCGCCTCGCCCAGCGCGTCGGCGGCGCGGATCATCATCTTGGTGGGGACACAGGCGTAGTACGGGCACTCGCCGCCGACCAGGCGGGAGTCGATGCCGAGCACGTCGAGCCCGGCCTCGGCCAGCTTCGCCGCGGCGGACTCGCCTCCCGGCCCCAGCCCGACGACGGCGATATCGACTGTGCGGGTCATGGCTCCACTCCATCACGCCCCGGCCGCGTCCGCAGCGCCTAGCTGATCCGGCGGAACTCGTGCTGGTCGCGGATCTCGCGGTTGAGGAAGGCGCCCATGCTGTCGGCCGACATCAACGCCCAGTAGAGCCGCTTCGCCACCTCCAGGTACTGGTAGACGTGTCCGTTCCTGAACTCCACCTCCAACGTCGAGACCGCCGCGTCGTAGCCCACCGACGCGATGCTGGTCGATGAGACGGCCTGCCTGCGCACGCGCACGTCCCTCCGTCGCCGATCATCGGCCCTGCCTTCGCCCCGGTGCCGGGGCTTACCGCTACCTTGCCACCGATCCACCTCGCCGTGGCGTGGGTGATCGCGACCTGTGGACAACCTGCCGGGGTGTCCGACGTCCTGTGGATAGACGGCCCGCCAGTAGCGAACTTCGACATACGCTGGTTCGGGCACACCCTTCCACCATCCCGAGAGGAGCTGTTGTCGCAGTGCTGGATCTCGCGGCTTCCCTGCTGGCGTTCGCGCACAACGTGTTCGGGCCGGGCCTGTGCCCGGGCGACTGGGTGTGGGCGACGACCACAGCGGGCGCGCTGATCGCGCTGCTGCCGATGCTGGCCTCGGTCATCATCGCGGTGCTCCGCAAGGCCACGGGGAACACGTACAACACGGCAACGGTCTCCACCATCGCCGTCGTCGGGGCGTTCTTCGCCTTCCTGATGCCGCTGATCCTGTTCAACGGCATCAGCGGCGTCTTCCGCAGCGTCTTCGCCGGCGACGACGCGGTCGCGCTCGCCGGGTCGTCGTCGATGAAGCGCGAGTACTGCCAGTGGGTGGGCGACCAGTCGGTCTACCTCGGTGGCGGCGCCAACGTGTACGAGGTGCTGTTCCACAAGTTCGAGAGCACCCCGATCTACCTGCTGCGCATCGCGACCTTGGTCATCATCCCCACGGTGTGCCTGCTGTTCGTGATCCTGCAGGCCAGGGCCGCGATGCGGCGCGGGCCGGTGTGGCCGGGCAGGCTCGTGTGGGGCCCGTTCGCGCTCATGGCCGTGCTGAGCCTGCCGGTCGAGGCGAACGCCGCGGCCCACCTCTGGCTCGGCTTCCTGCCCATCGCCATCCTTGGCCTCGTCCCCGTCTACGTCGTCGGCGCGCCGAGCTGGACCACGATCGAGCGCCAGTACCAGAAACCCGAGGTGGCCCCCGTGGCGCAGCAGCCGAGCCCGCCGCCGTACCAGCCGCAGCCGCCGGTGCCCGCCTACCAGCCCTCGGCCCCGGTCAAGCCGGTGCAGGCGGCCAAGCCGATCCCGCCCTACCAGCCGCCCGTGCCGCCCCCGGTGCGCAAGCCGCCGCCGTACATCCCACCCGCCCCGAACCCGACGCTGCGCGATCCGGACCCGGAGGGCAAGGCCCTCGCCCAGTTGGCCGCCGACCCCGGCCCGCTGCCGTTCACCCCGCGCTCGGCCACCCCGCCGCCCGCCGCGGCGCGCCCATCGGGCGGCCGCTTCCGCAAGGTCCGCGAACTCGGCCACGGCGGCTTCGGCACGGTGTGGCTGGCCGTCGACACCCAGCTCGACCGCACGGTCGCGGTGAAGATGGCCCACGCCCCCGACGCCGAGACCGAGGAGCGCATGCTCCGCGAGGCCCGCGCCCTCGCCGCGGTTCACCACCCGAACTGCGTGCGCGTGTACGACATCGTGTCCGAGCCCGAGGGGCTCGGCCTGGTCATGGAGTACATCGAGGGCCAGCCCTTGGCCGACCGCGTCGCCACCGGCGGCCCACTCGACGACGTCGCCGTCGCCCGCCTCTGGATCACCATGGCGGGCGCCCTGTCCGCCGCCCACGCGAAGGGCGTGCTGCACCGCGACGTGAAGCCGTCGAACGTGATCATCGACCCGGACGGCAACGCCCACCTGATCGACTTCGGCATCGCCCGCTCCAAGGGCGATTCCACGCTGACCGCCACCGGCATGATGGTCGGCACCCCCGACTTCCTCGCCTCGGAGACAGCCGCGGGCGCCAACGCCACCCCCGCATCAGACGCCTGGCAACTGGCCGCGACGGTCAACTTCGCCCTGACCGGCAAGCCCCCACGCGGCACCCGCGACAACGCCATGGCGGCCCTGATGGCCGCGGCGAAGGGGGAGCCGTTGACCGAGCTGCCCCTGCACAGCGCCCATCGGCGCCTGTTGATGGCTTCGCTGGACTCCGAGCCCGCCCGCCGGCCGACGCTGCGCGCGGTGGCTCGGGAGCTGAGTGACTGGATGGCTCGGGAGGGCCACACGGAGACCGGCCCGGTCACCCAGATCGTCCGCCGCGAGGACATCGAGGGCGCCGACCGCACCCGCCACCTGCGCTAAGGGGTGCGGGCGAAGGTGCGGCGGTAGTCCTTCGGAGACACGCCGACAATCTTCTGGAAGTGGTGACGCAGCAGCGCCGCCGTGCCGAACCCGCACTGTTGGGCCACGTCGTCGACGCTCGCCGACGTCTCCTCCAGCAGCGTCCGCGCATGCAGCACCCGCTGCATGGACAACCACTTCAGCGGCGTAGTCCCAGTCTCAGCCACGAACCGCCGAGCGAACGTCCGCTCCGACATCCGAGCCCGAACCGCCAGCGCGGCCACCGACTGATCCTCCGCCAAGTTCTCCAACATCCACGTCAACACCGGCGCGAGACTGTCCCCCTCACAAGCAGGCACCGGCAGCTCCACGAACTGCCGCTGCCCCCCATCCCGCTGCGGAGGAACAACCATCCGCCGCGCGATAGTCGTGGCCGCCGCCGAACCCAATTCGCGGCGGACCAGGTGAAGACACGCGTCTATCCCCGCCGCCGTTCCAGCGCTCGTGATGATGTCGCCGTCATCGACGAACAGCACGTCCGGGTCGATCTTCGCCGCAGGGAAGCGGTCAGCCAGATCGGCCGCGTGGCGCCAGTGGGTCGTGCAAGCGCGGTCGTCCAGCAGCCCGGTCGCGCCGAGCAGGAAAGCGCCGCTGCAGACCGACAAGATCGTGGCCCCGCGCGTGTGGGCGGCGCGGATGGCGTCGAGGACCGCGGGTGGGTAGTCGTCGCGGATCGTGCAGGCTGGGAGAGCGACCAGGTCGGCGCCGTCGAGGGCCGAGAGGTCGTGTTCGGGGATCATCCGCACGCCCAGACTCGACGGCAGGGGCTGCCCGGCGACCTCGCCGCACACGCGGAACTCGATGGGGGGCACGCCCTCGTCGGTGCGGTCGATGCCGAACACCTCGCACACCACGCCGAACTCGAACGGCGCGAAACCATCGATGAGCACGACCGCCACGGTCTTGAGCATGGCGTCAGCGTAACTGGCAGGATTTTGTTGCACAAGGTCAGTCCTGCCGCTGGTGGCAGGAAATCCATCAGCGCAAACTTAGTGCCATGACACCTGAACTCGTTCTCCTCGTCCTCGCGTTCCTGCTGGTCTACGGCCTGGACCGCAACCACCACCGCCAGCCTCAGCCGCGCCCGCGGCTGGCCGGACACACCGATGTCGAAGACCGCGACCTCGCGCGGACGGTCGCGGAGACCCGCGGCCGCCCGGTCGGCCAGGACTCGCCTAGCGCCAGGACGGCAGCCAGAGTTCGGCTTGCCATCGGCTCTCGGTGATCGGGTCACCGTTGAGGATCGGCCACAGCCACACGAAGTTCGCCACCACCAGCCCGATGTACAGGGCGACCACCAGCAGTCCGGTCCCGCGGCGCTCGGCACCGTCGCGGGCCCGGCCGAGCAGGTGGCCCAGCGGCAGCACCAGCCCAAGCACCAGGAACGCCGCCATCGGCGTGACGTAGAAGAAGTACATCTGCCGGTCGAGGTTGATGAACCACGGCAGCAGCCCGGCCAGGTAGGCGACGATCACGGCCGCGTACCGCCAGTCGAGGCGGCCGATCATCCGCCACAGGCCCCACGCGAGCATCGGCAGCGCCAGCCACCACAGCGCGGGCGTGCCGATCAGCATGGTCGCCGCGACGCAGCGAGCCTCGCCGCAGCCGGTCAGGTTGCCCTCGTAGTAGTAGAGCATCGGCCGCAGACCCATCGGCCACGTCCACGGCTTCGACTCCCACGGATGCTGCTTCGCTGGGTCGGTCACCAGGTTGGAGTGGAAGGTCAGCACGTGCTCGGTGTACTTCCCGAGCGAGGCCATCGCGCCCTGGACCACGTCGAAGAACCCGCCGCCGGTCGTCTCGACCAGGTGCCGGTCGACGCCGGTCTCGCTGCCGAACCAGCCCCACCACGTCGACAGGTACGCCAGGAACATGACCCCGAGGAAGGCCCACGCGGCGGGCAGCACGTCACGCAGCAGCGACCCGAGCCACGGGTGCCGGACCCCGGCCGACCGCCGCGCCGTGGCGTCGAACAGCACGGTGAGCAGCCCGAACGCGGCGACGAAGTAGAGCCCGGACCACTTGACGCCGCACGCCAGGCCGAGCAGCACGCCGGTCAGCAGCCGGAACCAGCGCACGCCGACCCGCGGCCCGTACTGAGAGTCGTTGATCCAGCCCTCGGACACCGCGATGGCCAGCCGCGTCCGCACCTGATCGCGGTCGATCAGCATCGAGCCGAACGCGGCGAGCACGAAGAACGCCAGGAAGATGTCGAGCATCCCCATCCGCGACTGCAGATGCGACACCCCGTCGGCGATGAGCAGCACCCCCGCCACCGCGCCGAGCAGCGTCGACCGCGTCAGCCTGCGCGCGATCCGGATGATCATGACGATCATCAGCGCGCCGCACAGCGCCGCGGTGAACCGCCAGCCCCAGCCGTTGTACCCGAACAGCCACTCGCCGATGGCGATCATGGTCTTGCCCAGCGGCGGGTGGACCGTCAGCTCGTAGGCCGGGTTGTCCTCGAACCCCCCGTTGCGCAGCATCTGCCACGCCTGCGGCACGTAGTGCTTCTCATCGAAGACGGGTGTGCCGTTGTCGGTGGGGTTGCCGAGATTCTGGAACCGGACGAACCCGCCGATCAGCCCGATGACCGCCGTGACGAGCCACGCGCGCAGCCGGTCAGCGGGCATCGGCTTGCCGAGCAGCCGCTCCCGCGCCAACGCGGCGTCGTCGACCTGCCGCGGCGCCGGGTCCGGGGTCACCCGGTCGGCCTCGTCATCGGCTACAAGGAGGCTCACGAGGGGAGATGGTAGGGCTCGACGTGTTCGATCGGTGTCGGGATGGCCAGGTTGGGCCGGGCTTTGTCATCCCAGGCACACATTCGACGGCCGTACCCTGCCGACCGTGCATCCCACCTACGAGTTCCCCACCTATCGGCTCCGCTGGCCGTACGTGCTCCTGATGGCCGCCGGGATCGGCGCCGTGACCACCGCGCTGACGTGGGTGGCAGTCCTGCTCACAGTTGGGCCGTCCACGCCGGTGACGGCGGGCCTCGTCGGCGGTGCGGTGGCCTCCACCGCTGTCGTCGCGGGCCTGTTCCGGCAGGCCACCATGGAAGTCCGCCCTGAAGGGATCGTGCAAGTCAGCAGGGGTGTGGAGGTCTCGGTCGCCTGGTCGGACCTGGAACGCGAGCAGGTGGGCGGCATCGGTCCGGTGCGCTGGGACGAGATCGTGTTCCGGTCGTCCACCATCCGGCCTCTCCCGCCACGCAAGTCCGTCCCCGCCTCGACGCTGCGGATGGCGAAGTGGCGGGACCTGGATCGGCGAGTCCCGGTCTCCCTCTTCATCGAGGACTGGCGGGCGACGGAACTGGGCCACTACGTGGCGAAACTCCGTGGGTAGGCTCCCGGTCGTGCCTATCAGCTACCGGATCCGCTGGGCAGCCGCGCTTCCGCGCCTCCTACCGACCGCCCTCGCCGCCCTGGTCGGCGTCGTCGCGGTGAGTTACCTGATCGACTTTCTGTTCAATCGCGGGATCAGTCACGAGGGGCCGCTGACTCGCGGTCTCATCTTCGGCCCCGCGCTCGCGATACTCCTGATCCTCCAGGTGCGCCGCAACGTCCTCTCGCTTGTCCCGGACGCGATCGAGGTCGCGCGGGACGCGGTGGTCATCGGATTCCGGTGGGTCGACTTCGCCGGGGTCACGGTCGAGAACGGCAAGGAGTGCCTGACGTTCCGGCAGAGCTTCATCCGCCCCGGCTCAACCCGCAAGATTCCGCCGATGGTCGAGCGCCGCCTGCGCAAGGAAGGCGCCGACCGGAAGATCGTCATCGGCAACTACCTGGTCGACTGGCAGAACAGCCCGGTCGGCGACATGGTTCGGCAGTACTCGTCGTGACCGGTCGACTGGTCCTTGCGGCCACGCCCCTGGGCGACGCACGGGACGCCTCGCCCCGGCTTGTCGAGGCCTTTGGGGCCGCCGAGGTCATCGCCGCCGAGGACACCAGGCGGACGCGCAACCTGATCAGCGCCCTCGGGGTGACGCCGACCGGGCGGATCGTCAGCTTCTACGACGCCGTGGAGACCAGTCGGATCGCGGGGCTGGTGGAGGCCATCGAGCAGGGGCAGACCGTCCTGCTGGTCACCGACGCCGGTATGCCCAGCGTCTCCGATCCGGGATATCGGCTGGTCGCGGCCTGTGTCGAGGCCGATCTGGCCATCACCTGCCTGCCCGGCCCCTCCGCCGTCACCACCGCGCTGGCCCTCTCCGGCCTGCCCTGCGACCGCTTCTGCTTCGAGGGTTTCGCCCCCCGCAAACCGGGCGAACGCCGCAAATGGCTCACCGCCCTCGCCGGGGAGCCCCGCACCGCCGTCTTCTTCGAGTCGCCGCACCGGATCGCGAGTCTGCTCGCCGACGCCGCCGAGGTGCTCGGCCCGACCCGGCGGGCCGCGGTGTGCCGGGAACTCACCAAGACCTACGAGGAAGTCCGCCGCGGGGGCCTCGCTGAGCTGGCCGCCTGGGCGGAGGAGGGCGTGCGCGGCGAGATCACCGTGGTCCTCGAAGGCGCCGAACCGGCCGCCGCCCCCGACCTGGACACGCTGGTCGAGCGCGTCCAGGCCAGGGTCGCGGCGGGGGAGCGGCTCAAGGCGGCGGCCGCGGAGGTCGCCGCCCAGGCCGGGGTTAGCAAGAAGGCGCTCTACGACGCCGTGGTGAGCAACTAGGCGTTCTCGCGCTGGAACGTGCGCACGCCCCAGAACACGCCGAGCACGGTCATCCCGAACAGCACCAGCGAGCCCGTGAGCAGTGCGTCGGTGGTGAAGTCGCCGCGGAACGACGCGCGTTCGGCGTCCACGACGTGGGTGAACGGGTTCCACCGCGACACGTTGTAGAGCCAGTCCGGCGCCAGGCCCTGGGTGATCGGGATGAAGATGCCCGACAGCAGCAGGATCGGCATGAGCACCGTGTTCAGGATCGCCGGGAACGCGTTCTCGTCCTTGATCCGCAGCGCCAGCGCGTAGGAGCAGGACGACAAGGTCACCGACATCAGTCCGACGATCAGCAGCGTCAGCAGGATCGCGCCGAAGGACGCCTTCAGGTCGAACACCAGGTACGCCAGGATGATGATCAGGATCGCCTGGACCACCGTCTGCAGCGCGTCCCGCAGGACCCGGCCCATCAGCAGCGCCATCCGGCTGACCGGCGTCACCCGCAGCCGCTCGACCACGCCCGTGCGCAGCTCCGCCAGCAGCGCGAAGCCGACGAACGAGCTGCCGAACAGGGCGATCTGGATGATCAGCGCGGGCGTCAGGATCTGCCACGCCGTGCCGGGCGGGAACCCGGGCGTGTTCTCGGTGATCGACTCCAGCAGCGGACCGAAGAAGAAGAGGTACAGCACGGGCTGCATCAGCCCGATCATGATCCACGCCGGGTTGCGCAGCGCGAGGACCATGTCGCGGCGGAAGATCAGCCAGATGTCACGCGGCATCGGTGGGCTCCTTCTCGTCGCCAAGCTCCGCGTCGCGCAGGCTGCGGCCGGTCAGGGTGAGGAAGACGTCGTCCAGCGTCGGCTGGAGCACCTGCAGCGACGTGGTGGCGATGCCCGCGGCGTCGAGCGCGCGCAGCAGCTCGGGCAGGGCGAGGTCGCCGCGCGGCACGCGGAACTCGACTGACGCGTCGCCGCCGCGCACCTCGGTGGCACCGGAGATGCGCTCGGCGATGGCCGTGGTCTTGGCGACCTCCACCGCGTCGACGCCGACGGTGACCAGGTCGCCGGACACCTTGGCCTTCAGCGCGGCCGGGCTGCCCTCGGCGACGATCGAGCCGTTGTCGATCACCAGGATGCGGTCGCACAGCGCGTCCGCCTCGTCGAGGTAGTGCGTGGTGAGGAAGACCGTCGTGCCGTGGTCGGCGCGCAGGGACCGGATGTGGGTCCACAGGTTGGCGCGGCTCTGCGGGTCGAGCGCGGCCGTCGGCTCGTCGAGGAAGACGAGCTTCGGGTCGTGCACCAGGCCCAGCGCCACGTCCAGCCGCCGCCGCTGGCCGCCGGACAGCGTTTTGACCAGCCGCTGGTCGAGCCCGGCGAGGTCGAGCCGCTCGGCGAGCACGGCCGACCGGGCGCGCGCGTCGGCCTTGGACAGCCCGTAGAGCCTGCCCTGCAGTTCCAGCTCCTCGATGACCTTCGACTCCGGCGTGCCGCCGGTCGCCTGGGCGACGTAGCCGATCTTGCGGCGCACACCCACTGGGTCGCTGGTCAGGTCGCTGCCCGCGACGGTCGCGGTGCCCGCGGTCGGCTTGAGCAGTGTCGTCAGCATGCGCAGGGTCGTCGTCTTCCCGGCGCCGTTCGGGCCGAGGAATCCCACCAGTTCCCCGGCCGCGACGTCGAGGTCCACCCCCCGCACGGCTTCCACGGTTCGGCCCCGCGTCCGGAAGGTCCGGGCGAGGCCTCTTGCCTCGATCATGGTGCCCCCACTAGTCAAGTTTGATTACTCGATCGAACGAAGGATGCCTCAGTCGCAGAAGCTAGTCAAACTTGAATACTCGCCAAGCTTGTAGGTCCCGGACTCGATCTTCCCGAGCAGCTCGGTCGCCCAGGCCAGTTCGGCGGCCACCTGCCCCAGCCACAGGTTGGCCTGCTCGACGACGTGCGGCGGGGTGTCCGGGTCCGGCGCCGCGCGCCATTGCTGGAGGCCCACCAGGTCCGCCTCCAGCCGCAGGATCCGCTCGCGGACCATGGCCGCGGCCTCGTCCTGGCTCAACACCGGCAGCATCGCGATCGCGGCGTTGAGCATCCACGGGTCGCGGGTGTGCCGCAGGCCCTCGCGGACCAGCCTGCGCAGCTCGACCGTCCCCGCCTCGGTGATCCGGTAGACCGTGCGCTCCGGGCCCGCCGCGCCCGGCTCGGCGTGCGGCTCGTCGATCAGCTTGTCGGCCGCGGCCTTCCTGATCGCGTGGTAGATCGAACCCGGCTTGATCCGGGCCCACTCCTCGGCCCGCCAGCTCACCAACTCGGTCCGGACCTGGTACCCGTGGGCACCGCCAGCCAGCTGGATCACCCCTAGGACGAGCATCCGTGTGGCCGACATGTGTCCTCCGTGCACCCGCTCAAACCGACCTCCGTAGGCTAAGCCGTCATGAGCGCCCCCGTGTTGACCGCGGTGGCCTGGCCTTACGCCAACGGCCCCCGCCATATCGGTCACGTCTCCGGATTCGGTGTCCCTTCGGACGTCTTCTCCCGCTACATGCGAATGTCCGGTCACCGGGTGCTCATGGTCAGCGGGACCGACGAGCACGGGACCCCGATCTCGGTCCAGGCCGACAAAGAGAACCTGACCACCCGCGAGCTGGCGGACAAGTACAACCGGGTCATCGCCGAGGACCTCCAGGGTCTCGGCCTGTCCTACGACCTGTTCACCCGCACCACCACCGGCAACCACTACAAGGTCGTCCAGGAGCTGTTCCTCGCGCTCTGGCGCAACGGCTACGTGCAGGCCAAGACCCAGATGGGCGCGATCAGCCCGTCGACCGGCCGCACCCTGCCCGACCGCTACATCGAGGGCACCTGCCCCATCTGCGGGTACGACGGCGCCCGCGGCGACCAGTGCGACAACTGCGGCAACCAGCTCGACCCGATCGACCTGAAGAACCCGCGCTCGAAGATCAACGGCGAGACGCCGAAGTTCGTCGAGACCGAGCACCTGTTCCTCGACCTGCCGTCGTTCTCCGAGGCACTGGGTTCGTGGCTGTCCACTCGGACCGAGTGGCGCCCCAACGTGCTCAAGTTCAGCGAGAACCTGCTCAAGGACATGCGCCCCCGCGCGATCACCCGCGACATCGACTGGGGCGTCCCCGTCCCGCTCGACGGGTGGCGCGACGCGCCGATGAAGAAGTTCTACGTGTGGTTCGACGCGGTGATCGGCTACTTGTCGGCCAGCGTCGAGTGGGCCCGCCGCACCGGCGACGCCGACGCGTGGAAGGAGTTCTGGACCGACCCGGCCCAGGGCTACTACTTCATGGGCAAGGACAACATCGTCTTCCACTCGCTGATCTGGCCCTCGCTGCTGCTCGGCCAGAACGGCGCGGGCGACAAGGGCGGGACAGAGGGCGCGTTCGGCAAGCTCAACCTGCCGACCGAGGTCGTCTCCAGCGAGTTCCTGACCATGAGCGGCTCCAAGTTCTCCACCTCGCGCGGCACCGTCATCTATGTGCGGGACTTCCTCAAGGAGTTCGGCCCCGACACGCTGCGCTACTTCATCTCGGTGGCGGGGCCGGAGAACCAGGACACCGACTTCACCTGGGACGAGTTCGTCCGCCGCACCAACTTCGAGCTGGCCAACGAGTGGGGCAACCTGGTCAACCGGTCGATCTCGATGGCGCACAAGAACGTCGGGGCCATCCCGGCACCGACCGCGCCGACCGCGGCCGACGCCGAGCTGAAGGCGCTGGTGCGCAAGGCATTCGACACCGTCGGCGACAACCTGCGCCGCTCGCGGTTCAAGGCCGCCGCGACCGAGGCGATGCGGGTGGTCGGCGCGGCGAACAAGTACCTGTCCGACGAGGAACCCTGGAAGCGCAAGGACGACCCGGCGCGCCGCGACACCATCCTGCACACCGCGCTGCAGGTCGTGTCCGACGCGAACACGCTGCTCACGCCGTTCCTGCCGCACTCGGCGCAGAAGGTGCACGAGGCGCTGGGCGGCAAGGGCGTCTGGGCGTCGCAGCCTGAGTTGCGCGAGGTCAGCGACCTCGACGACCCGAGCCGCCAGTACCCGGTGCTGACCGGTGACTACGCCGGTGACCAGGCGAAGTGGGAGTCGGTGGACATCGAGGTCGGCAGGCCGCTGGAGAAGCCGACGCCGCTGTTCCCCAAGCTCGACCCGGAACTCGGCGAGACGGGTCCGGAGTGGGCACCGATCAGTAAATGACACAGCAAGTGACGCTCTTCTGATGGCGGGCAAAGGTGAGAAGCCACCGCTGCCGGAACCCCTTCCGGCAGCGGTGGTCGACGCCCACACCCACCTCGATGCCTGTGGTGCCAAGGATTCCGCGGCCGTCGCCGAGATCCTCGACCGCGCGTCGTCGGTGGGTGTGACCCGCGTGATCACCGTCGCCGACGACCTCGACTCCGCGGTGTGGGCCGCCGAGGCGTCCACTTGGGACGATCGACTCTTCGCCGCCGTCGCCGTCCACCCCACCAGGACCACCAGCTTCGGCGACGCGGAGAAGGCGGTGCTGGAGGACCTCGCCCGGCGGCCCCGCGTCGTCGCGGTCGGTGAGACCGGCCTCGACTACTACTGGGACTACTCGACGCCCGAGGCGCAGGACGCGGCGTTCCGGTGGCACATCGACCTCGCCAAGCGCGTCGGCAAGCCGCTGATGATCCACGACCGAGACGCGCACGAGGACATCCTGCGGGTACTGACTGAAGAAGGATCACCTGAAACGGTGGTCTTTCACTGTTTTTCGGGTGATCTCGACTTCGCCCGCCGCTGCGTCGACCGCGGCTACGTGCTCTCCTTCGCCGGTCCGGTGACGTTCCGCAACGCGAAAGACCTGCGGGAAGCAGCCGCTTTCGTGCCCGCTGACCAGTTGCTCGTCGAGACCGACGCGCCTTTCCTTACCCCGCACCCGTTTCGTGGGCGGCCGAACGAGTCGTACGCGGTCGCCTACACCGTGCGGGATCTCGCGGCCCTGCGCGGCGTCGATGTGGCGGACCTCGCAAACTCCGTGTCGCGGACCGCGGAACGCGTGTTTTCGTTGCCCCCTGTGACGTCAGACCTTCCACCCCGTGAGGGGTTGGTATGAACGGGGGAGTGAATTACTCCACCGGTGGTGTGACAGGGTTCACGACATCGCCGGATGTGTTTGCGCAACCCTCCCGCTCTCGTTACTGTCCCGTGACCGATCGAGTCGAGGCGCACCCGCCTCGGCTACCCGGAGCCTCGAAGCGTGGGGAACATGGCTCCCGCCTCCTGGAGGAACAGCTCTCGTGAGTGGTAAACAGGCAGACGGCTTCGCCGACACCGACTGGTTCACGCCCGTCAACGTCGGCGCCGCGACCCTTGATGACGACTTCAAGGCGTGGCGGTCGGAGTTCCCGGCATACGACTACGACTCCGGGTACTCGTCGTCTCTGAGCATCACCGACCAAGACGTCCGCCACGCTCTCGGCCCGCAGGCCGACGAGATCATGGAACACGCGGGCGTCGACGTAGACGAGCTGATCAGGCTCATCAACGCCGAGACCACGGTCCTGCCGGTCATCCCGGACGAGATCTCGTCCGCCCCGCAGCCGCTCAAGGTCGGCACCGACGAGCCCGCGCCGGGTCTCGTCGCCGCGGTCCGCCGCTGGAAGTCCTCGTTCCTCAAGGCCACCATCGCCGCCGTGCTCGTCAGCCTCATCGGCGGCGGCGCCGCGGCGATCGCGATGAACAACTCCGTGACCGTCGACATCGACGGCCAGGCCCACCGGGTCAACACCTACGCCGACACCGTCGGCGAGGTCCTGGAGGAAGAGGGCATCACCGTCGGCGCGCACGACGCCGTGAGCCCCTCCCCGGCCGCCGAGATCGGCGACGACGGCCACATCGTCCTGCAGCGCGGCCGCGAACTGCACATGACCGTCGACGGCGAGAAGCGCGACGCGTGGGTCCGCGCGACGAACCTCGGCGAGGCGTTGAGACAGGCCAACGCTCCCGTCCAGGGCGCGTGGATGTCGATGGGCGGCGACGCGAATGTCCCGCTGGAAGGTCTGTCGGTCGAGATCAAGACCGCCAAGCAGATCACCCTTTTCGACGGCGGCAACGCCCCCGCCCCGATCACCACCAACGCGGTGACGGTGCAGGAACTGCTCGACCAGCTCAAGCTCACCATCGGTCCGCAGGACTCGATCACCCCCGGCGGCGACCTCAAGATCACCAACGGTGCCGAGGTCCGCATCTCCCGCACCGGCGTCACGGTCGTCAACCAGACCGAGCCGGTCGCGCCCCCGGTGCAGAAGGTCGAAGACCCGGAGATGGACAAGGGCAAGGAGGTCGTCCTCGACCCCGGCGCCCCCGGCGAGCGCATCGCGACCTACCGGATCACCCAGAAGAACGGCAAAGAGGTCAAGCGCGAGGAAATCGGCGCGAAGGTGACCCTGGAGCCCAAGCCGAAGATCGTGAAGATCGGCACCAAGAAGCCCCCGGTGCCCGTGATCTCCGACGGCGAGGTCTGGGACCGGCTCGCGTACTGCGAGGCCACCGGCAACTGGGCCATCAACACCGGCAACGGCTACTACGGCGGCCTCCAGTTCAACAAGAGCACCTGGGACTCCAACGGCGGCGGCCAGTACGCCGCGTACCCGCACCAGGCCACCCGCGAGCAGCAGATCGCCATCGCGACCAAGGTCCGCGACGCCCGCGGCGGCTACAGCGCCTGGCCCGGCTGCGCCCGCAAGCTCGGCCTGCCCACCTGATTCGTGTGATCAGAGCGGCCACCCCGTCCTCGGGGTGGCCGCTTCGCGTTTATCTGGTCGCGGCGGCGGGCGCGAATCGCGCGTCGTCCTTCCCGACGATCAAGATCGCCGCTCCGCCCCCGATCATCAGCGCCGCGGCTACCACCGCGGCCAGTACCTGACGCATCTGCTTCTCCTCTCCCCACCACCCAGCGTGCCCCGCTCCCACCTGCGCCGACGTCGGTCCCAGGTCGCGTCCTGAACGCGCGGCGTCATACCTGAGGAGTAGGCCAGCCCTTAGGGCCGACCCCGAGGCCGTACTCTCTGTGGGTGACCGGTCCTGCTCTGCTCGGCCCTGCTGACGTCCGCAAGCTCGCAGGCGACCTCGACGTCCGCCCGACCAAGAAGCTCGGCCAGAACTTCGTGCACGACCCCAACACGGTCCGCCGGATCGTCACCGCGGCGCACCTGGCCGAGGACGACATCGTCCTGGAGGTCGGCCCCGGCCTCGGCTCGCTGACCCTGGCCCTGCTCCCGGCCTGCAAGCAGCTCCTGGCCGTCGAGATCGACCCGGTGCTGGCCGCGCGGCTTCCCACGACGGTCCAGGAGCGTGCGCCGGAGCTGGCGAGCCGCCTGCACGTGTTGGAAGCCGACGCCATGCGGGTCAAGGCCGACCAGCTCGCCGCCGCGCCGACCGCGCTCGTGGCGAACCTGCCCTACAACGTGGCCGTGCCGGTCGTGCTGCACCTGCTGGCCGAGCTGCCGAGCCTTCGGACCGTGCTCGTCATGGTCCAGGCCGAGGTAGCCGACCGGATGGCCGCCGGACCCGGCTCCAAGGTCTACGGCGTGCCCAGCGTCAAGGTCGCCTGGTACTCCGAGGCGAAGCGGGTCGCGACCGTGCCGCGCGCGGTCTTCTGGCCGGTCCCCAACGTCGACTCCGCGCTCGTCCTCATGACCCGCCGCGACAGCCCCGACGCGAACCGCGCCGAGGTGTTCGCCGTCGTCGACGCCGCCTTCGCCCAGCGCCGCAAGACGCTGCGGGCGGCGCTGGCGGGATGGGCCGGATCAGCGGCTCAGGCGGAGCAGATCCTGATCAAGGCCGGAGTCGATCCCGGCCTGCGCGGTGAGCAGCTCACCGTCGATGCGTTCGTCCGGATAGCCCAACAGCGCTGATTCGTGAGCACTCCGAGAGTGTGACGTTGGGAACGCAGGCCATCTACCTGCGGTTGGCGGCTTGCGCACAGGCCACCCCATCGGGTCTACTCGTTATGCATCCATCCCGAGCGGCCGAGAGATCTGGCTCGAAGACGCCGCAGCAACCACCCACCATTGGGCAGGTGCTACCGCCAGGAGCGATGGAGGAACACCGATGGGCATTCTGACGAGCAGGCGGGTCATAGACCACTGCAGGCGAACGGCGATGGCGTGTCGCCGAATGCGCGTATCCAGTTGATCTGCGCGTAGTTCCCCTCTTCCTGCATCCAGCCCCAGCAAGGTCCGCGACGGACCTGCCGGAGGGCTGCCGTCACGCCGCGTTGGAGTCAAACATCATGATCACGGTCGAGAACCTCACCAAGTCCTTCTGGGGCGACACCGGTCCGGTCGTCGCGCTCGAGAACGTCACCCTGGAGGTGCCCGCGGGCACCATCACCGGCGTGGTCGGCCCCGCCGGTTCCGGCAAGTCCACCCTCGCCCGCCTCATCTCCCTCCAGGATCGCCCGGACAGCGGCGTCATCCGCGTCGAGGGCTACAACACCGCAGCCCTGGACCCGCGCAGGCTGCGCGCCGCCCGCCGCCGCATCGGCGTCATCCAGCACGGCGACCTGCTGCCGCAGCGCACCGCGGCGGGCAACATCGCGATCCCGCTGGAGCAGGCGGGCCTCGACGGCCCGCAGCGCCGCGAGCGGGTCGGCAAGCTGCTCGACCTGATCGGCCTCACCGACAAGGCCGCCGCCTACCCCGACGCCCTCACCGACGGCCAGCGCGCCCGCGTGTCTGTGGCCAAGGCCCTCGTCGGCGACCCCGGCCTGCTGCTGGCCGACGACCCGACCAAGGACCTCGACGCCGACGCCACCGCCGGGGTGCTCGCCGTCCTCGACCGCGCCCGCGCCGAGCTGGGCTCGACCGTGCTGATCGCCACCAGCGACACCGCCGTTGTCCGCCGCATCGCCGACGACGTCGCGCTGCTGGAGGCGGGCAAGGTGCAGGAGAGCGGCCAGCTGCTCGCGCTCATCCAGGACCCGGCCAGCCGCATCGCGCAGACGCTGCTGCCGGAGATCGAGGTTCCCGTCGGACCGCGGCACGACCGGCAGGCCGAGGTCATCCTCGTCGGCTACGCGACCGTCGGCGCCCTGCTGCCGGAGGCCACGTCCCGCTTCGGCACTCCGATCTCCGTCGTCGGCGGTGGCCTTACCCGCATCGGCGAGACCCCCGTCGCCCGCTTCCTGGTCGGCGTGGACGGCCCCCGCGCCGACGCCGCCCTTGGCTGGATCGCCGAGCGCGGCGGCCTGGTCCGCCAGACCGGCGTCGAGACCCCTCGGCTCCAGGCCGCCTGACCCTCGCGGGTGGGGGCCGGGACCACCGGCCCCTACCGCGGGCAATCACCGATGACGGCTCACCGTAGGCTTGGACGCGTGCTCGCCGTCGTTCCCCCACCGGTCACGGTCCGTGTGCCTTCCAAGGTGAACCTCCACCTTGCGGTTGGCGATGTCCGCAAAGACGGCTACCACGAACTGGCCACGATCTTCCAAGCCCTGTCGCTGACCGACGAGGTCACCGTCGCCATCGCCGACGAACCGGGCGTCGAGGTCCACGGCGAGGGCGCCGACGCCGTCCCGACGGGCGCGTCGAACCTGGCGTGGCGCGCGGTCCAGGAGCTGGCCAGGCACGTCGGCCGCGACCCGGACGAGCCGAAGATCCGCGTGGTAATCCGCAAGGGCATCCCCGTTTCGGGCGGCATGGCGGGCGGCAGCGCGGACGCGGCGGCGACCTTGGTCGGCCTGGCGGCGTTGTGGCGCTTGGAGATCACTCGGGACGAACTGGCGACGATCTCGGCCCGGCTGGGCAGCGATGTCCCGTTCACGCTGTATGGCGGGACGGCTCTGGGGACTGGCCGCGGGGAGCAGTTGGTCCCGGTGTTGTCGCGGCACACGTACCACTGGGTGCTGGCGTTCGACCGCCGCGGCTTGTCGACCCCGAAGGTCTTCGCCGAGCTGGACCGCTTGCGCGAGGAGGGCGACCCGCCGCGAATCGGGGCGGTGGAGCCGGTCCTGGAAGCTCTCGCCACAGGTGACCCGCGCCAACTGGCTTTGCTGCTGGGGAACGACTTGCAGGCCGCTTCGGTGTCGCTGCGCCCCGGCCTCCGCCGGACGTTGCGTGCGGGCGTGAGCGCGGGCGCACTGGCCGGAACCGTCTCGGGCTCCGGCCCAACTTGCGCTTTCCTTTGCGCCGACGCGGATTCAGCCCTGCGCGTGGCGGCGGAGCTGGCTGGAGCGGGGGTATGCCGCACAGTCCGCGTAGCCCACGGCCCAGTCCCCGGCGCCCGCGTCATCGGCGGCGAGGAAACACCACGACCGACGCCTCCCCATGTACATGCCTAGGTGTGCGTCACCTCGCCAGGCCTACCAAACGAGATCAATCAACCAGGTAGATCACTACCGGACTGCTCCGGCACCGATAGCAGATTGGCGCCGCACTTACGTTTGTGCGATTGACTCCAGATTGAACGCAGGGCCTGGTGTGCCCGGCTTCCAGCCCTGTGCCACCGCAAGGCGGATCGCTGCGGCTACCTCAGCAGGCCGCACCGCACCGCTCGGCAGCCCTAGCCAGTTGCCGGGATGTGCGCACGGCAGGGATACGACTAGCACCGCACCGCCGTGATCGGCGTGCTCGGCCACGAATGTCAACGGCGACCAGCCGTTGGCTTGGCAATAAGTCGGCTTGCGGCGCACCGACCACCGGAAGGCCACATCGTCAACCACGATGCGACGGGCACCCTTCTTGGTCAGCGTCACCGACCTAATACTCCCAGTGCCAGCCCGGCACATCGTCAGGCATGTTGTGCGGCCGGTATTCGAGGGTCCCGTGCTCACTGCTGGAGTCGATCAACACGACCCCGTAGTACCCAGCGTCAGCGAGATAGAAGTCGTCCGGCAGATACCGGTGCGTCGGCAGGCAGGACGTGAAGATGCCACGCCCAGTGACCTTGCCCTCCCCGTCCTTCGTCGCGAAGTCGGTCGCCGACATCCACCAGCCCTGGTTCGGCTGGTAGTCCTGCGTCGTCTGCAGCACGATCGTCGCGGCCAGGTAGTGCCCGTTGTTCGGCTTGAGGCTGCCGGGTTCTGTGCACTCGACAGGTTTGACACTGTCGAGCCAGAGGGTGGCGAGCGTGGGGCTGCCCGCGGAGCGGATGACGATCTGCCTGCCGATGTCGGCGGCCTGGGTGGCATCGGTCCCGCTCTGTTCTTTGGAACAAGCGGTGACACTCAGGACCAGTGCCGCGATGACGGCGAAGATCCGGATGCCGGGGCGAGCAAGCGACATTTCACCTCCCGGTCGTGGGGTTAAGTCGTAAATATAGGCGTTGTGTTACCTGGTCAAACCACTTGCACAGAGCGTGCTCGGTCGGTCGCTCCGGGATTGGGACCAGCGTTCAATTCGGAGGGAGCAGAACCAACAAATCAGCGGTGAGCGTAGTGAGTTCTATGGGTGAGTGTCTGGGGTCTACCTCGACGCACCTCGCGGGCATCGGACGCACCCTTGAAGACGTTAGGTCACTGCTGTCGTGCCTGATGTTCCTGTTCCACCTCGGGGGGCTCGCCATGAAAGGACCGCATGCGCAACCCCCGCTTACTCCTCGTCCTACTCACGTCGCTTTCCGTCGTTGCCGGGTGTACCCCGGTGTCGGGTGGCGGACGGGTGTCCAATGGCTCCACGTGTGTTGACTACACCTACGCGAACGTGGCTCCTCCGACGGCCACCACGGTGGTCCCGGTCACCATCTGGCCGTGTTCGTCTGGCCCAACCGGCACGACCACAACGGCTTCTCCCACAGTCACTACGACTACGGTCCCCCCGACGACCACGGCGTCCACAACAACCGCTGCGCCGACCACGTCGACACCAGCTCCACCGGCTGGCGGGTGGGCGAACGTCGACAACACCGGGCCGCGTGTCACCGCCAGTCCGGGCCAGACCTGCGGCGCGATCTCCACCAACGGCGCGAGCCTGGCGGGTAAGACCTGCGTCGACTTCGTCCGTGTGTCGGGTGACGACGTCACGATCCGCGACACACGCTTCCTCAACGGGCTGATCGTGGAAGCGCCCGCTGAGCGTGTCACGATCGAATTCAGTGAGATCCAGAGTGGCCTGTCCATTGCTTCTGTGCGCGGCGTCGTGGTCCGCAACACCGATATCTGGGGCGGCCGCGATCTCGTCCACGTCACCGGCGACCGCGGGTTCCGCGTCTCCGATGTCCTGTTCGACACCGTGTGGGCTCACAACCCGGCGTTGTGCGGTGGCTGCCACACCGACGGGATGCAGGTACGCGGTGTGAACAACATGACCGTGCGCAACTCGACATTCGACATGGGCCCGGACTGGCACGAGTCGCTGAACGCCGCGCTGTTCTTCGAGAACGCCAACGGCGGCAACACCAACGTGGTCCTCACCGGCAACCACCTGGACGGGGTCGCCGGATACACCCTTCGTGTCGGAACCGGAGACCACAGCGGTCTCGTCCTCACGGGCAACCGGTTCGGCCCAGACGAACCGCACTGGGGCGGCGAGTGTCTATTCGTCTCCGTCACCCCAACCAAGGCCACGGACAACCTTCGTCTCGCCGACGGCAAGCAGGCTAGAGGCTGCCCGATCGTCAGCCCGTGACAAGCGGTCCGGCCGCGTCCAGGCGAACCGGGCTGGGGCGCGGCCGGACCTACGCGCTAGGCAGTGAGGCGTCGATCCTCGGACGAGAAGCGAACGCTTGCGGTCGGCGGTGACGAGCGTCGGGTGGATGGTTGCGATAATGGCCGAGATACGGCGGGGTACGGCGTCTTCTTGATCTTTGGTCTCGGGGTCACTATCCCATATCCGTCCCACGTCATCGGCGAAAGTGTTGGTAATGGCCAACCTGGTCAACCTGGAAAACGTCAGCAAGAGCTTCGGCGTCCGGCCGCTGCTCGACTCGGTCTCCCTCGGTGTCGCCCGGGGTGACCGGATCGGAGTCGTCGGGCTCAACGGCGGCGGTAAGACGACGCTGCTCGAAGTGCTCGCCGGGCTCGAGCCTGCCGACGACGGGCGGGTCAGCCGGGTCCGTGACCTGCGGATGGCCGTGGTCACGCAGCGCACCGAGCTCGCCAAGGACTCCACGGTCCGGCACGCCGTCTTGGAGCCGCTCGGCATCACCGAGGAGCACCAGTGGGCGGCCGACAGCCGGGCTCGTTCCATTTTGGAGGGCCTGGAGATCACCACCCTCGGCCTCGACAGCCCGGTCGACACGATGTCCGGTGGCGAGCGCCGCCGTGTCGCGCTGGCCGCGGCCCTGGTGCAGGAGCTCGACCTGATCGTCCTCGACGAGCCCACCAACCACCTCGACGTCGAAGGTGTGCGCTGGCTGGCCGACCACCTGCTGACCCGGGGAACAGCCCTCGTCGTCGTCACACACGACCGGTGGTTCCTCGACACCGTCTGCACCCGCACGTGGGAGGTCGTCAACGGCCAGGTCGAGCAGTACGACGGCGGCTACGCCGACTGGATCTACGCGCGCGCCGAGCGGGGGCGTCTGGCCGACACGCTGGAGGAGAAGCGGCGCAACCTGGCCAAGAAGGAACTGGCCTGGCTTCGCCGCGGTGCTCCGGCCCGCACGTCGAAGCCGAAATACCGCATCGAGGCAGCCGAGGCGCTGATCTCCGATGTCCCGCCGCCGCGTGACGGGGTCGAGTTGCTGGCCTTCGCCAAGCGCAGGCTCGGGCGCACCGTATTGGAACTGGAGGACGTGTCGATCTCGGCGGGTCCCAAGCCGATCCTCGACCACGAGACCTACCGCATCGGCCCGGGCGACCGGGTCGGCTTGGTCGGCGTCAACGGCTCCGGCAAGACGACGCTGCTCAAGCTGCTGGCGGGCGACACCGAGCCGACCACCGGCAAGCGCATCCAGGGCCAGACGGTCCGCATCGCCCACCTGACCCAGGAGCTGCGCGAGCTGCCCCCGCAGCAGCGGGTGCTGGAAGCCGTCGAGGAGGTCGCGCGCCGGGTGACGCTGGGCAAGCTGGAGCTGTCGGCGTCGCAGTTGGCCGAGCGGTTCGGGTTCCCCGCCAACAAGCAGTGGACCCCGATCAGCGACCTGTCCGGCGGCGAGCGGCGCCGACTGCAGCTGGCGCGGCTGCTGATGGCCGAGCCGAACGTGCTGCTGCTCGACGAGCCGACGAACGACCTGGACATCGACACCCTCCAGCAGTTGGAGGACCTGCTCGACTCGTGGCCGGGCACCATCGTCGTGGTCTCCCACGACCGGTACCTGGTCGAGCGCGTGTGCGACTCGGTCGTCGCGCTGTTCGGCGATGGCAAGGTGACCCCGCTGATCGGCGGCATCGAGGAGTACCTGGAGCGCAGGCTCGCCGCCATCGCCGCCGAGCCCGTGGTCAGGAAGGCCAGTGAGCCGACCGCGAAGTCCGTCAGCGCCGCCGAGCGCCGAGCCGCGCAGAAGGAGCTGGCGAAGCTGGAACGCCAGATGACCCAGCTCAGCGACAAGGAGACCAAGCTGCACGCGGCGCTGGCCGAGGCCGCGACCGACGCGACGAAGCTCCTGGAACTCGACGCGGAGCTGCGCAAGGTCGTCGCGGACAAAGATGAGGTCGAATCACGATGGATGGAAGTCGCCGATCTGGCTGAGTAGGAGCAACTAGGCTCGTACTCATGAGTCGGTTCGTAGACATGATGGTCGCCACCGCGACGACGCGGGGCGCGGCGCGGGGGATCACCACCGGGGAGCCCAAGGCGCCGGTCCGCCACACCTGGGCGCAGGTGCACGAGCAGGCCCGCAAGATGGCGGGCGCGCTCATCGAGGGCGGCCTGGCCAAGCACGGCGCCGTCGCTGTCCTCGCCGCGGAGCCGGTGACGATCGCGCCCGCCGTGCAGGCGGTCTGGCTGGCCGGTGGCAGCGTGACGATGCTGCACCAGCCGACTCCGCGTACCGACCTCGCCGAGTGGGCCGAGGACACCGTCCGGGTGCTGGGCATGATCGGGTCGAAGCTCGTCCTGCTCGGCTCCCCGTTCGACGCGCTGGCCCCCGTGCTGGACCAGCACGGCATCGGCTACCTGCGGCTTTCCGACCTCGCCGAGGGCAAGCCGCTGGCCGACGTGGTCGAGGTCGACGAGGACGCGCCCGCGCTGCTGCAGCTCACCAGCGGTTCGACGGCCGACCCGAAGGCCGTGCGGATCACCCACGGCAACCTGTTCTCGAACCTGACCGCGATGGCCGAGGCGTCCGAGTTGGACGTCGACAACGACATCATGGTGTCCTGGCTGCCGCTGTTCCACGACATGGGGATGGTCGGCTTCCTGACCGTACCGATGACCGTGGGCCTGGAGCTGGTCAAGGTCACCCCGGTCGACTTCCTCACCGGCCCGCTGCTCTGGGCCGACCTGATCTCCCGCCACCGCGGCACGATCACCGCCGCGCCCAACTTCGCCTACGCGCTGCTCGGCCGCAGACTGTCCGGTGTGGACGAAGAGGGCAAGTACGACCTGTCGTCGCTTCGGTTGGCGCTCAACGGAGCCGAGCCGATCGATGAGAAGGCCGTGTCGGCGTTCACCAATGAGGGCGCGCGGTTCGGTCTGCGGCCGGAGTGTGTGTTCCCCGCCTACGGCATGGCCGAGGCGACGCTGGCTGTGTCGTTCGCCCCGCTGTTCACCGGGCTGACCCTGGACTACATCGACGCCGACAAGCTGGAGGCGGAGAACCGCGCGGTGCCGGTCGAGCCGGGGCCGGGTGTCCGGTCGTTCGCCGTGCTGGGCAAGCCTTTGCGCGACATCGAAGCGGTGATCGTCGACGACAAGGGCAACGTCCTCGGCGAGCGTGAGGTCGGCGAGATCCGGCTGCGCGGCGCGGCCGTGACCCCCGGCTACCTGACCGTCGACGGTCCACTCGCGACACAGGACGAGGAGGGCTGGCTGTCGACCGGCGACCTCGGCTACCTGGTCGACGGGCAAATCGTGATCTGCGGTCGCCGCAAGGACGTCATCATCCTGGCGGGCCGCAACATCTACCCGACCGACATCGAGCGCGCGGCGACCACTGTGGACGGTGTGCGCGCCGGAAACGCCGTGGCGGTGCGGATCGACGCGGGCTCGCGGCGCGAGCGGTTCGCCGTGGTCGTCGAGTCCAAGTTCGCGGGCGACGCGGACGCGGAGAAGCGGCTGAAGAAGGAGGTCGGCGCGCGCGTGTTCGAGTCGGTCAACGCGCGCCCGACCTCGGTGGTCGTGCTGCCCCCGGGAACCCTGCCGAAGACGCCGTCCGGCAAGCTCCGCCGCGCCGCGGCGGGGGAGCAGCTGGCCACCGCGATCAAGGAAGCCGCCGACTAGCTCTCGCGGTGGCGAAGCTCCTTGACCCACACGTCGATGAGCGCGTCGACCGCGGCCGGGTGGTAGCCCTGCCCGGCGAAGAACGTCAGCGTCATGCGGAAGCCTGCGATCTCGGCCGCGGTCGGCCTGCCGTCGTAGTTCGTGGCCGCGTGGAACAGCGCGCGGGCCAGCCGCTCGACGTCGCCCGGGCGGTAGCCCCGCACCCCGGGCGGCGCGGGCGGCAGCGGCAGGAACAGCACGTCCCCACCCGGCGTGACCCGCTCGTCGACCGGTTCACCCGCCACGGGTGCCTGCGGCCGACGCGGCGGCTCAGGCGCGCGCTCGGGTGCCTGGTGCCTGCTCACCGGCGGTGCGGCTGCCTGAACCGGGGGGATCTCCTCGGTGTTCGGGTCGACCGAGGCGGCCAAAGTGGACAGCGTGGCCACGACCTGGTCGAGGAACGCGTCCACCTGGTCCTCGTTGTAACCCCGCTTCACCAGCGGCGCCGCGTCGAACACCACGGAGCGCACGTCGGCCGCCGTCAGCGGGTCGTTGCCCGCCAGCGCGTTCTCGATCCGGTCGAGGAAGTCGTCGACCTGGTTCTCGTTGTAGCCGCGTTTGCCGAAGGGGGCCTTGTCGAAGGTGACCGTGCGCACGGTCTCGGGGCTCAGCGACATCTCATGCTCCCTCAGGATGCGTGGAATGCGTTCTGTGCGGCTTCCAGGCCCTGGCTGACCAGGGCTTCCACCGCGTCGGCACAGCGATCGATCTCGAAGGCCAGCTCTTTGCGCTCGGCCGGGGCGAAGTCGCGCAGCACGTAGTCGGCCGGGTCCATGCGGCCCGGCGGCCTGCCGATGCCGAAGCGGACCCGGTGGTAGTCCTTGCTGCCGAGCGACTTGGTGATCGAGCGCAGGCCGTTGTGGCCGTTCTCCCCGCCGCCCAGCTTGAGCCGCACAGCGCCGAAGGGCAGGTCCAGCTCGTCGTGGATCACGATGAGGTTCTCCTGCGGGGCCTTGAAGAACTTCGCCGCGCCCACGACCGGGCCGCCGGAGAGGTTCATGTACGAGCGCGGCTTGACCAGCACGACCCGCGTGTTCGCGAGCCTGCCCTCCAGCACGTCCGCGCCCGACTTGTGGCCCTTGAACTTGCCGCCCACCCTGGCCGCGAGCTCGTCGGCGACCAGGAATCCGATGTTGTGCCGGTTGCCCTCGTACTGCGGCCCGGGGTTGCCCAAGCCGACGACGATCATCGGCGCGTCGGTCATCTCAGCTCCTGTAACCGCCGGTGCCCCGGCCCAGCGTTACTGGACCGGGGCACCGGGATGATCAGCGGAGGGGTGCTCAGCCCTCGTCGCCCTCGGACTCCTCGGCGGCGGCCGGGGCCTCGGTGCCGTCGGCGTCCATCTGCTCGGCGGTCGGCGCCGCGTTCACCGCGACGACCAGGGCCTCCGGGTCGGTGACCAGGGTCGCGCCCTTGGGCAGCGCGATGGCGCCCGCCAGGATCTGGGTACCGGCCTCCGCGCCCTCGATGGAGAACTCGATGCCTTCGGGGATGTGCAGCGCCTCGACCTCGATCTGCAGGGCAGACAGGTCGTGGGTGACCAGGGTGCCGGAGGCGGGGTCGCCGGTGATGGTCAGCGGGACGTCGACGGTCACCTTCTCACCGCGCTTCACCAGCAGCAGGTCCACGTGCTCGATGTAGTTCTTGAGCGGGTGGGTGGTGATGGTCTTGGTCAGCGCCAGCTCGGCACCGTCGCCGAAGTTCAGCGTCAGCACCGCGTTGCTGCCGTGCTCACGAACGGCGCGCGCGAACTCCAGCGCGGGCAGCGCCAGGTGCTTGGGGTCGGAACCGTGTCCGTAGAGCACGGCGGGAATCTTGCCTGCGCGACGGGTGCGGCGCGCTGCGCCCTTGCCGAACTCCGTGCGCTGCTCGGCGGCCAGACGTACCTCGGACACGGTGGTGCTCTCCTTGCTGATCATGATGCGGCGGGGGCGCGACTTCTCAGTCGGGGCGGCAGCCTGCGGCGTGGGGCGCGGAGAGCATGAATACGCGTACGGTCGAAACCGCCACGTCGATCACGCCAGGCGCGATGCCCGCCTCGCCGAGGCAACCCGGATAGTTTACGCAAAGCCCACGACCCGGTCGAACCGGGGTCATTTCCTGGCGGCCAAGATCCCCCCGAGCAGTCCGGGAAAGAGCGCGTCGAGATCGTCCCGGCGCAGCGACGTGATCCGCGAGGTGCCCGAGGGGACGGTCCGGGTGACGCCCGCTTCGCGAAGGATCCGCAGGTGGTGGGTCCTGGTGGACTTGCTGATGGGCAGCTCGATCGTCCCGCAGGCCACGCCCTTGTCGAGTTTCGCCAGCTCACGGACCATGTGCAGGCGCATCGGGTCGGCGAGGGCGTGCAGGACCGCCTCGATCCGGATCTCGTCCCGATCGGGATGGGGGACTTCTTCTGTCATGGCGTGATGGTACGAATTTCATCGAACAACGGCCAATCTCGTAGTACGTTCGACATCGAACAACCGCCGATTCTGGGAGCCGCATGTCCTCCGCACGGACCTACCTGCTGGCCGGTGGGGCCTTCGCCGTCGGCACCAGCGGGTACATCGTCTCCGGCGTCCTGCCCGCGGTGAGCGAGGAGTTGCAGGTCTCGCAGACCACAGCGGGCCAGCTCATCACAGCCTTCGCGCTGTCGTACGCCATCAGCGCGCCCCTGCTCGCGGCGTTCACGGGCCGGTGGGACCGCCGGAAACTCCTGGTCACAGCCCTGGGCGTCAGCGCGTTGGGCAACGCGCTGTCGGCCGTCGCGCCCACGTACACGCTGTTGCTGCTCTCGCGGGTCATCAGCGCCCTGGGCGCCGCGGTGTTCACCCCCGCGGCGACTCTCGTCGCCACCGAGCTGAACCCGCCCGAGCAGCGCGGCCGGGCCGTGGCGACGGTGTTCAGCGGCTTGACGTTCGCGCTGATCCTGGGTGTGCCCGCGGGGAGCCTGCTCGGCGGGGTCTTGGGCTTCCGCGAGGTGTTCGCCCTGGTCACGGCCGTCACGGTGCTGGCGGCTGTCGGGGTGCTGGTCTATGTGCCCAAGGTCGCGCCGCCGCCGGTGGTGGGGATGCGCGAGCGGTTCGCGGTAGCTGGAGACCCCACGGTGCTGCTGGTCCTGGCGATGAGCGTGCTGGGCGTGCTGTCAGCGTTCAGCGTCTACACCTACATCGCCCCGTTCCTGGCCGAGGCGGCTGGCGCGCACGGGGTGACGGTGAGCCTGCTGCTGTTCGCGTACGGCGTCGGCGGGGCCATCGGCAACTCGCTGGGCGGGCGGCTGACGGATCGTTTCGGCAGCATCAAGCCACTCATGGTGATCTTCGGCGTGGTCATCACCCTCCTGGTGACCCTGCCGCTGACGGCGACGACGGTGGCCGGGGCGGCGGTGGCGATGTTCCTTTGGGGAATGTCGACGTGGTCGGTGAACCCGCCCATCCAGAATTGGCTGATCGAATTGGCCCCGGTGAACAGCGGACTACTGCTTTCACTGAACGCCTCAGCGATCTACCTGGGCGCCGGTTTGTCGGGCGTCTTCGGCGGAATCGTGATCGACACGGTCGGCGTGATGTCCCTGCCGCCGTTGGCCGGAATCCTGGCGGCGGCGTCGATCGTGATGGCGGTGCTCGCGGCCCGCAGGCACCGGGCGAAGGTCGCGGAGCCGGAACTGGTCGCTACTCGCTGACTCTTCGGAGGTCCACCCAGCGAAGGTGATCGGGAGTCCATCGGCCAGGCGGGATCGCGGCCAATAGCGGAGTGACGAACGAAGCGGCCAGGCCCGCGGCTTCGTCGAGGGTCCGTTGGTGCTCCAGTCCCACGACGTCCTTCGCATCGCGGGCATAACCCGCGCGCCAGGTCCCGACGTTCGGCACACGGAACTCGCTGGGCAGGACCAAGTCGTTTCCACGCTGGACCCGGCGGGCGGCTTCGGCGTGCAGCGCAATGTGCATGGTGGCGCCGTCGATGGTTTCGCTCAGCACGATCAGCAGTAGGTCGACCAGGTCGTGATACCTCGATGAGGGGATCGCGTCGGCGCCGTGGCGCTCGTACATGGCGCAGATCTTGTCCGCGATGTGGTCGACGATCGGATACAACTGGACATCCGGCCACTGGCCGCCGTCCAAGCCGGGTACGCAGGACCGCAGGGCACGGGTGGTGGGTTGTCCGAAAGGTGCGTCGCCCACGACGAGGTCGACGCTGATCGTGTTCAGTGCGGTGCGTCCGTAATGCGGTGTGAAGCGGATACGGCGGGCATGTCCGCCTTTGGTTATTGATCCTGTGTCGCGATGGAGATAGCTCAGGTGGTCGCCGAGGTCGAGGTCGGCGGCCGCGCGAAGGATCGCGGTCGCCTCATCGATATCGGCGCTGGCGGATGGCAGGTGGAGGAGATCGAGGTCTCGGGTGTGGCGGGCCTGCGGGTAGCGGCGCAGGAGGGCTTGGCCGCCTTTGACAAGCCAGCTACCCGGATCGTGGGTGGCCAAGCGGGCGAGCAACCGGTCATAGAGGTAGCGCTCGATCAGCGTCACGCTGTTCTGCCCGCTGACGCGGGCGTGATTCCTGGCTAGCTGGTTGAGCTGCCGCCTCGCCGCGGCCGGTGAATCCATTACGCCGGGTCCCCGTCTTCAGGTGTCGCCGTGGATCGCGCGGCCTCCGCGAGTGCCGCGTACATGATGCTCGGTGACCGATCGGTTTGTGACGCCGCCAGAGCACGCCGCAAGTCTGACGTGCGTACGACCCCACCGGGAGCGACGAGATCGGCGAGGCTGAATCCGGCCTGTACGAGCAGATACTCGATCAGTGCCCGGCCATCCCCTTGCGGCACGCCGTATCGACGTGCGTATCTCCCCGCTTCGCTTGCGGTGTCGTCGAGGTCGACCAGGCCGCGGTGCGCCGCGTGATAGATCATCGTGCCGACGTGGCTGCCTGCTATGTGGTCGGCGAGGTGGTCGAGGATGGTGCGCAGCACGGTTGTCACGGGTAGGCCGTCGATGAGCGCCACATCGTCTTGGGTCAGCTCCGCGCGACGCAGGTGCACATCCTGTTCCCGAGTCGCGCGCCGCCGGGGGACGGTGATCTCGACGATGTCGGCTCGCAGGTCACCGATGTCGTGGATCAGGGCCGCTGAGCTGTGGGAGATCACGCCGCCGTTCGGGTCCGGAACCGGACGGTCCCAGGCTGGAACCCTTGGGTTCAGTCCGAGCCAAACGGCTTTCGCCTGAACGTGCGCGGGCATGGTCGCCGATGTGGCGAGGTAGCAGCCGCGACGAACTCGTTCAAGCAGACCCGCCTCGACAGCGCGCTGCAGAGTCACGCCGTCCACGCCTACCGCCTTGGCTTGGGCCGCGGTGATCAGGCCCCATTGGTCGGTGGCGTGGTCAGCCATGGCTCGAACCGCGCGCGCAAGCTCCACCTCACGAGTATCGCACAGCGAGGGCAACGTTAGTAACGTTCAGATGTTACTAACGTTGTATTTGGCTGTCCGGCGAAGTCAAGCGTTTCAGGTGCTGAAATTACCCATCCGGTTGTGACGGTTGCGGATTGTGAGCGAAATGGTGTCATTGGTGGGTGATCAGCAACCGGCGACCCGCGCGCATGCGGGCATTGGGTATGGAACTGGCGGCCGCTCGTGAGCGGACCGGGAAGACGACCAAGGAGGCGGCGAAGGGGATCGGGCTGTCCGCGCCGACTCTGAACCGCAGTGAGAACGCGAAGCGGCTCTCGCCCCTCATCGACATCGCAGGGCTTCTGGCGCTCTACCAAGTGACCGGGGAGGACCGGAAGCGGATCCTTGAACTAGCGGACCGGCTGGACGCGCCGGAGTGGTTGGAGGCGGGAGATCGGCTGCCGCGGCTGCTACGGCCATTCGCCACCTTCGAGGCACGGGCGGCGACACTGTTGGACGTCACCTTCGACTTCGTCCCCGGGCTCCTGCAGACCGAGCAATACATGCGGGCCGTCCACACCGCCCAGGGGATCACGGGCGCGGATCAGGAGGCCAGGGTCAAGGCTCGGCTGGAGCGCCAGAAGATTCTCTGCGCACGGCTTGCTCCCCGGTACACGGTGATCATCGAGGAAGCCGCCCTGCGGCGTACCTATGGCGGGTCAGAGGCGATGGTTCGACAGATCAACTGGCTGATCGATCGGGTCTGGCAGTCGAACATCGACATCCATGTGATCCCGTTCCGGCGCTGGGGATATCCGAACCCGGGCTCGTTCGTGCACATGGGGTTTCGGGACGCGCCGCCCATCGTGTTCTTCGAGAACATTGCGGTTGCGGGCTTCCTGGACGCTCCCGATCACACCGGGATGTTCCACGAAGTCGCTGCTAGTCTCATGAAGTTCGCGCTGGATTCAGCCGATACGGTGAAGTTCTTGACCACCTTGGCGGCCGACTACGAACGGGGCTGAAACGGGATGCACGGAGCGTGGCGGAAGTCGAGCTTCAGCGGCGGCGAAGTCAACTGCGTCGAGGTCGCCTACACCGCCACAGTCCGTGTCCGGGACTCCAAGAACCCCGAAGGCGGCATCCTCCGCTTCCCGGAGTCCGCCTGGTCACCCTTGATCAACGCGATGGCCTGGGACGAGCGCTAAGCCCGTCCCAGGCCCGCGAATCACGCGTCGCCGTCGAACAGCGACGTCACCGAGCCGTCCTCGAACACCTGCTGAATCGCCCGTGCCAGCAGCGGCGCGATCGACAGCACCGTCATCTGCGGGAACCGCTTCTCATCCGGGATGGGCAGCGTGTTGGTGAAGATGACTTCCTTCGCCCCGCACTCCGACAGCCGCTCCCGCGCGGGCCCCGACAGCACACCGTGCGTCGCCGCCATGACAACGTCCGTGGCGCCCTCGTCGAGCAGCTGGTGGATGGCCTTGGCGATCGTGCCGCCCGTGTCGACCATGTCGTCGATCACGACGCACAGCCGACCCTTGACCTCACCGACAACCCGGTTCGCCACGACCTCGTTGGGGCGCATGGGGTCGCGCGTCTTGTGGATGAACGCGATCGGCGTGCCGCCCAGGTCGTCGGCCCACTTCTCGGCGAGCTTCGTGCGGCCCGCGTCCGGCGACACGACCGTGATGTTCGACGCCGGGTAGTTGTCCTTGATGTAGCGGGACAACAGGGTCTGGCCGAAGAGGTGGTCGACCGGGCCGTCGAAGAAGCCCTGGATCTGCGCGGTGTGCAGGTCCACCGTCATGATCCGGTCGGCGCCCGCGGTCTTGAACAGGTCGGCGATCAGGCGCGCGGAGATCGGCTCGCGGCCCTTGTGCTTCTTGTCCTGACGCGCGTACGGGTAGAACGGCATGATCACGGTGATGCGCTTGGCGCTCGCGCGCTTCAGGGCGTCGACCATGATCAGCTGTTCCATGATCCACTGGTTGATCGGCGCCGACGCGCTCTGCATCACGAAGGCGTCGCAGCCGCGGACGGACTCCTCGAAGCGGACGAAGATCTCGCCGTTCGCGAAGTCGTAGGCCGACTGCGGTGTGATGCTCACGTTCAGGTGCTTGGCCACTTCCTCGGCCAACTCCGGGTGCGCGCGGCCGGAGAACAGCATCAGGTTCTTCTTGGGGACCCCGTGCTTGATGCTCATGAACGACCCTCGCTGTTCTTCTCGTCCTGCTTGCGGGCCTTGGCCCGTACCGCGGCCTCGGCCGCCGCGGTACCTGGGCGGCGGTGGACCACCCAGTCGTCGATGTTGCGCTGCAAACCGCCGGACACCGCGAGGGCGCCGGGCGGCACGTTGCGCCGGATGACGGTCCCGGCGCCGCTGTACGCGCCGTCGCCCACCGTCACCGGTGCCACGAACATGTTGTCCGACCCGGTCCGCACGTGCGAGCCGACGACGGTGCGGTGCTTGTTGACCCCGTCGTAGTTCACGAACACGCTGGCCGCGCCGATGTTGCTGTGCTCGCCGATCGTCGCGTCGCCCACATAGGACAGATGCGGCACCTTGGAGCCCGCGCCGATCTCGGAGTTCTTCACCTCGACGAACGTGCCGATCTTGCCGTCGGCGCCCAGCTTCGTGCCCGGCCGCAGATAGGCGTACGGGCCGACGGTCGCCGAGTCGCCGATCTCCGCGCCCGACCCGTGGGTCCGCACGACCGAGGCGCCCGCGCCGACGATCACGTCGGTCAGCGTCGTGTCGGGGCCGACCACGCTGCCCTCGCCGACCGTGGTGCCGCCGCGCAGCTGCACGTTCGGCTCGATCAGCACGTCGCGGGCCAGCTCGACCTCGGCCTCGATCCACGTGGTGGCCGGGTCGACGACCGTCACGCCCGCGCGCATCCAGCCCTCGACCACGCGCCGGTTCAGCTCGGCGCCCAGCTTGGCCAGCTGCACGCGGTCGTTGACGCCCTCGACCAGCCACGGGTCGTCGCACACCAGGGCGCCGACGCGGCGGCCGTCGCCGCGGGCGATGCCGAGCACGTCGGTCAGGTAGAGCTCGCCCTGGGCGTTGTCGGTGGACAGCCGGGACAGGCCGTCGGTGAGCACCTCGGCGTCGAACGCGTACACCCCGGAGTTGACCTCGGTGATGGCCCGCTGCTCGGCCGTGGCGTCCTTCTGCTCGACGATCGCGGTGACCGAGCCGTCGGCGTCGCGCACGATCCGGCCGTAGCCGGTCGGGTCGGGGACGTTCGCGGTGAGCACCGTCACGGCGTTGCCGCCCGCGGTGTGCGCGTCGAGCAGGCCGTTGAGCGTGGCCGTGTCGAGCAGCGGGACGTCACCGTAGGTGACCAGGACCGTGCCGGTCAGCTGGGGCAGCGGGGCGAGACCGCACGCGACCGCGTGGCCCGTGCCGTCCTGCGTCTCCTGCACCGCGATGGTGACCTCGCGGCCCAGCACGTGCGACAGGGACTCCAGGTGGGCACCCACGGCGTCGCGGCCGTGGCCGATGACGACCACGAGGTGTTCGGGCTTGAGGCCGTCGGCGGCGCGCACGGCGTGCTCGACCAGCGGGCGGCCCGCGATCCGGTGCAGGACCTTCGGGGTCGCCGAGCGCATCCGGGTGCCCTCACCTGCCGCCAGGATCACCGTGCTGACCTGGCCGAGCTTGCCCCGGTCAGGGGTGCTCTCGGACATCGCTCTCCCTCGCGTCGGTTCAACGTCGGGCGCGGGGTCGGCTCCGGCTAACGGGACGACTCCGGCCGGGAGTCGATCCTACGTGGTCTCCGGCAACACCCACGCACGGTCATCCACAGGCGCGACGAGCGCGGCCCCGGAGTCGGCCGCGTCGGCCTCGCCCGCCGTGATCGCCACGATGTCGTTCCCGCCGCCGCGCTTGGCCTGGTACATCGCCGCGTCGGCCCGCGCGAGCGCGCGGACCGCCGTTTCCTGCGGCCGGAGCGACACCACGCCGATCGACAGCGTCACTCCGTGTGACAGGTCGTTGGGCAGCCCGGCGACCGAGTTGACCGCGCGCCGCAGGGCGGCCTCGGCGGCGTAGAGCGGTGCTCCGGGAAGCAGGACGATGAACTCGTCGCCGCCGTAGCGGGCCACCATGTCGCTGCCGCGCAGCGCGTCGCGCAGGGTGCTGGCCACCACGCGCAGCACGTCGTCGCCCTCGGCGTGGGACATGCGGTCGTTGACGCCCTTGAACCCGTCGAGGTCGACCAGGGCGATTGCCAGCGGGTGGTTGTTCGGCGAGTTCGACAGCTGTTCGAGCCGCTCGTCGAGCGCGCGCCGGTTGGGCAGGCCGGTGAGCGGGTCCTGCAGGGCCTGCCGCGCGATGGCGCCATGCATGCGGGACAGCCGCTCGTGCTCGCGGCGGGTGTTGAGGGTGGCGATGCGCGACTCGCGCATGTCCCAGAGCTGGCCTTCCAGCTCGGTCGCGTAGTGCTCCAGCGCGCCGGTCGTGCGGGAGCCGCCCTCGGGGCCGGACAGCCGCGCGTACTCGCGGATCAGGCACAGCCGCAGCGTCGGCTCGGCGGCCTCCTGGTACATCCGCGACCGCGCGTCGGCGAGCACCTCGACGGCTTCCTCGTCGCGGCCCTCGTGTTCCAGGCATCGGGCGAGCGCGATGGCGACCATGACCAGCTCACGCGGGTAGCTCTGCGAGTCGAGCAGGTAGCGCAGCCGGTTGAGGTGGGCGGCCGACGGCTGGGCCAGCGCGAGCGCGGCGCCGACGATCGGGTTCTGGTCGGCGGCCGAGCGGCTCGGGTCGCGCGGGAACAGCGACTCGCGGAACGGCGCCTCGACCGCGACGGCGATGGCCGCGGCGGTGGCGAACCGCTCGGCGGCGCGTTCGTCCTCGCCGATGCGCTCCAGCCGCAGGCCCCAGCCCAGCAGCAGGCGCACCCGGTTCATCAGGTGGACGGCGATGAGGTGCGGGCCTGCGCTGGCGCGGATCGACTTGTGCGCCCGGCTCATCACCTGGTCGGCGACCTCGTAGACGCCGAGCTGGGTGAGCACGATGCCGATGTCCATCAGCGTCGACGCCATGATCATGTCCCAGGTGCGGCCACCGAGCATGACGTCCGGGGTGATGTCCTCGTCGAGCATGGCCAGCGCGACCGCGGCCTCGGTGAGGGCGGCGTCCTCGGCGCCCGCCAGCAGCAGCCTGCGCCCGCGCAGCGCGTGCGCGTCGGCCTGCAGCACCAGAAGACCGTGCCTGCGGGTGTGCGCGAGGAGTTCGTCGAGCAGGGGCTCGGCGGAGTCGGCCAGCTCGTTGTTGACCACCCGGACCGCGACCGCGGAGCGCAGCAGCTGGGCGACCATTCTGGGCTCGCCGCGGTGTTGTGCCTCGGCGAGCAGCCGGTCGACCTCGTCGGTGTGCCGCAGGCGTTCCTGGACCGGGCTGGTCTGGATCACCGCGAGCAACTCCCGGGCGCGACCCACCAGCCAGGCGTCGGAGCGTTCCTCCAACGCGGGCAGGTCACCGTCGCCCCGCTGCTCGTCGTCCACGTAGGTTGGTGCACCCCTTTTCGAGGTCCGGTATTTCGCCACCCATCCAGTTTTCGGCTGCTCCGCCGCCAGGATTCGAACCTGAACCATTGGAACCAAAATCCAAGGTGCTGCCTTTACACCACGGCGGATCGCGAGCGGTCCCACCACCGCTCGATGGGGACATCGTGGCACGGGGGTGGCCTGGCAGGCAGCAGTACCCGGCGGATTGGTTCGCGCTCGCGTCCGATCGGGTGTTATCGGAGTCACAAGGTGGGTATTCCAGTGATCGACCGGATGCGCTGCGTTGAGCTGCCTTTCAACATCATCGGCAACCGTGGCCCGGCATACGCCGAATAACAGGAGAGGGTGCTGGCGTGTACGGGGCGCGAATCCTTACGCTTGCGTAAGTTACGGCGCCGTAGGGCGGCCGCGGTACGGAGAGGGGAAGTCATGACGACCACGGTCGACGCGTCCAGCGGGACGGGCCCGAAGCCGATCATCGAGGGCAGGCGGAACCTCGCCACGCGGATCGCGGTCTACATCTTCATCCTGCTGCCCTTCGCCGCGCTGATCGCGGCCGTGCCCTTCGCGTGGGGCTGGGGGCTGACGTGGGTGGACGTCGTCCTGGCGGTGTTCTTCTTCTACCTGTCCGGCCTCGGCGTCACCGTCGGATACCACCGGCTCTTCACGCACGGCTCGTTCAAGGCCAACCGCGGCCTCAAGATCACCCTGGCCGTGATGGGCAGCATGGCGGTGCAGAGCCCGCCGGTCACCTGGGTCGCCGACCACCGCCGCCACCACGCCTTCTCCGACCGCGAGGGCGACCCGCACTCGCCGTGGCTGTTCGGCACGTCGCCGATGGCGCTGGCCCGCGGCTTCTGGCACGCGCACATGGGCTGGATCTTCGACCACGACGTCACCAACAAGGAGCGCTTCGCCCCCGACCTGATGGCCGACAAGGACATCGTTCGGGTGAATCGCCTGTTCGTCGTGTTCACCGGTCTGACCCTGGTGCTGCCCGCGGTACTCGGTGGGCTGATCACCTGGTCGTGGTGGGGCGCGCTGACCGCGTTCTTCTGGGCGGGCCTGGTCCGCATCGCCGTGCTGCACCACGTGACGTGGTCGACGAACTCGATCTGCCACATGATCGGCGAACGCCCGTTCACCAGCCGCGACAAGGCAGCCAACTTCTGGCCCCTGGCCATCCTCAGCTTCGGCGAGTCATGGCACAACCTGCACCACGCCGACCCGACGTGCGCCAGGCACGGGGTGCAAAAGGGACAAATCGACACCTCGGCCCGGCTGATCTGGATCTTCGAGAAGCTCGGCTGGGCCACCGACGTCCGCTGGCCGACGCCCCAGCGCCTGGCGAAGATCACCGCGAAGTAATCCCATCTCGCCTCGCGCCCCAGCCACAGACATCTAGTGTTGATCCGTGGCGAGGCGTGTATCGAAGACGGAAGAACCCGCGGTGGCCCGCGTGCGCATGACCGGCAAGGAGCGCAGGCAGCAGCTGCTCGACATCGCACGCTCCCTGTTCGCCGAGAAGGGCTTCGACGGCGCGTCCATCGAGGAGATCGCCCACCGGGCGAACGTCAGCAAACCGGTGGTCTACGAACACTTCGGCGGCAAAGAGGGCATCTACGCGGTCGTCGTCGACCGCGAGATGCACGCGCTGATGCAGGGAATGACAGACGCGCTGTCCGAGGACGCCCACCCCCGCCTGCTGCTGGAACGCGCGGCGGGGGCGCTGCTGAACTATGTCGAGGGCTCAACTGATGGGTTCCGCATCCTTGTCCGCGATTCGCCGGTGGCGACGTCGACGGGGACGTTCTCCAGCCTGCTGAACGACATCGCTTCGCAGGTCGAGCACATCTTGGGTGTGCAGTTCGCGAAACGCGGATACGAGTCGAAGCTGGCGGCGCTGTACGCGCAGGCGCTGGTGGGGATGGTGGCGTTCACGGGGCAGTGGTGGCTGGAGGTCCGCAAACCGAAGAAGAACGAGGTGGCGGCGCACCTCGTCAACCTGGCTTGGAACGGGCTGTCCAATTTGGAGGGCAAACCCACGCTGCGCGAGCGCCCCTGAGGGGCGCCCGCGCAGCGGTGATCAGCTCGGGCTGTACTCGGTGGCCCGCTTCTGCTGGTCCCCGTTGGGGCGTCGTGTAGTAGATCAACCCGCTGCTCGCCCCGTCGTGGGCGAACGCGGGCACGATCTCGGCCCCGGTTCCGATGGCCTACCACGGCCGCCATACCGAGGTGTGTCGACGCCGGTCCCACCCGACCGGTACACCGTGCCGTCCGCGCGCAGCGTGACAGGGTTGTGTGCTCGGCACCGCGAGTTGCTGGTGGGCGCTCACTGAGGTTCCCCTCGGTAAGTTCTCAAGATCTTCAAGGGCGCCTCGAAGGGATCGGACGCGAGCCGCGGCGCCGACGCTGGACTGGCGAGCGAGTGCGGAAATAGGTGGCAGAACTGATGGCCGCTCGAAGCGAGTGCCTAGCGCTGTCGTCACTGCGGGACGACGCGCAGAAGTTTGTCGTCGTCGCCGTTTGAGGTGGTGATGTAGAGGGCGCCGTCGGGGCCGGTACGGGCGGCGCGGAGGCGGCCGAACTGGTCGGCGAACTCCGGCGGGATGGCGACTGACTTGACGTTGGCGTCAGTGTCCATTGTGAACAGCATCAGCTTGGCGCCCTTCAGCGCCGTCACCGCCAACGCGCCATCCAGTGCGCCCCACTGGGACCCTGTCAGGAACGTCGCCGCGCAGATAGCTTCAGTTGTGTCGCCGGATTGCCACTTCGCGGGGATCGCGTCGGGGAAGCGGGTCAGGTCGGTCATGGGGACGTCTTCGTCGTAGGACTGGACTTTGCCGCCCTGGGACGGGTCCCAGCCGTAGTTCGCGCCCGCCTTCAGCAGGTTGATCTCATCGTTCTTGTCCGGGCCGTGTTCGGCGATGAGGACCTGGCCGCCCGGGCGGATCGCCACGCCTTGGACGTTGCGGTGGCCGTAGGTGTAGATCCGCGAGCCCGGGGTCGGGTTGTCGGGCAGGGCGGCGCCGGTGCGCAGGTCGATGCGCAGGACCTTGCCGCCCAAGGAGTTCATGTCCTGGGAGAGGGAGGCGCGGGCGGTGTCGCCGGTGCCGACGAGCAGCGCGCCGTCCGGGGCGATGGTCGGGCGGCAGCCGGAGTGGCGGCCGCTCTGCGCGACGGGCAGGCCGGTCAGCAGTTCGCGGAGGCGGGTGGCGACCTTCTCGTCGTCGGTGAGCCGCCAGGTGACCAGTCGGACGTCGACGGGTTGGCCGTTCTCCTGGTGGGTCTGGCAGGTGGTGAATTCACGGCTCGACGCGAAGTCGGGGTGGACGACCAGGCCCATCAGACCGCCCTCACCGCGGACCATGACCGTCGACGTATCGGCCTTGAGGGTGGTCACGGTCGCGCCCGGCCTGCCGGACGACAGCAGCGCGATGGCGCCCGTTCGCTGGGTGACCAGCACCTTGCCGTCCGGCAGGAAGCCGATGTCCCACCCGTGGGTGAGGCCGCCCGCGACCGTCTCGATCTTCAACCCGGGCGCCGCCGCGCTGCTGGGGACGACCACCGTGGACGACGAGGGCACTTCACCCGTGCCCGCGGACGTCGAGCAGCCGGCGACGAGGACTGTGGCGAGCAGCACAGCGCGCATGGGCCAAGAATGCCCGCTCCGCCGTCAGGCCGCCGTGTGGTGACCCTCGTCTCTGACGGATCGAACCTACTGGCGGTTAGGGTTTGGGCGTGAGTGAGTACCTGAGGCTGGACATCGCCGACGCGGTCGCCACGCTGGTCATCGACCGTCCGGCCAAGCGCAACGCGCTGAGCTACGACATGTGGGCGGCCATTCCCGGGCTGGTCGCGCAGGTCGCCGCCGACGACAGCGTGCGCGTGCTGCTGCTGCGCGGCGACGACCACTTCTCCGCGGGCGCCGACATCAGCGAGTTCGCCGAACTCCGCGCCGACGCCGCCGGTGCCCGCCGCTACGCCGAGGCCATCCACGCCGCCACCGACGCGCTCACCGGCATGCCCAAACCCACCATCGCCGCCATCAACGGCTTCTGCATCGGCGGCGGCTGCGAGATCGCCCTGGCCTGCGACCTGCGCGTGGCCGCCGACGACGCGAAGTTCGGCATCACCCCGGCCAAGCTGGGCATCGTCTACATGCTGCCGTCGACCAAGCAACTGGTCGACGCGGTCGGCCCGGCGTGGGCCAAGCAGATCCTCTTCACCGCCGACATCATCGACGCCCCCACGGCGCTGCGGATCGGCTTGGTCAACGAACTGCACCCGGCGGCGGACGTGGTCAAGCGCGCCACCGAACTGGCGCACACCATGGCTGGCCGCTCGCAGGTGACCATTCGGGGTGCCAAGGAGATCATCGGCCGGATCACCGCGGGCCACTTCGAGGAAGACGACGCTGTCCACGCTCTCTATGCGAACTCCGCCGAGAGCGCGGATTACGCGGAAGGCGTCCGCGCGTTCCTCGACAAGCGTTCACCCAAGTTCTAGATCCGCCAGTTCCGCCGTGAGGTTCGCCCTCGCTGGAGCCTCCCACTGCGCAAGCGCTTGCGGAGTTCGGTACAGCGCGGGCAGCTCCAGCAGTGACCGCAACACCGCCGCCCGCCCCGCCCTGAACAGCTCATCCGGCACCGCCGCGTACTCCTCGCGCACCGAAGCCGCATACGCGGCGTAATCCGGGGAAGCCAGAATCGCCAGGTCCGCGTCGCACAGGACCTCCCCGTTCCGGTCCCCAGGCGAAGTCACGTGCCCCGCCGTCAACCGGACCAGCCTTGCCACCTCCGCCACCGACGCCGGGCCCAACACTCCGCCCAGCCACACCTCAGCCAGCTCAGCGCTCCGTTCCTCATCGTCCGGCTGCCCGAGGTGCACCGCGTCGTGGAACCACGCGGCCAGACGGACCAGGTCAGGCGAGTCGGCGTGGTCCGCCAACTCATCGATATGCCGCAGCACGGCCTCCAGATGCGCCACCCCGTGATACGTCCGATGCGGCTCCGACCAGCGCGCCAACAGGGCAGGCCGCAGCGACGGAGGTAGACCGAGTCGGGTGAACATGGTCCCGACCGTATTCGCGCGACGTTGTCGGTGCCAGGCCGTACGGTCGGCCGGTGACCATGGTGTTGCAGGCGTACCGGTTCGCCCTCGATCCCACTCCGGCTCAGGTGGCGGGGTTGCGGTCGCACTGTGGTGCACAGCGGTACGCGTTCAATTGGGGCCTTGCCCTGGTCAAGGCCAACCTGGGCCAGCGCGAAGCGGAGAAGACCTATGGGTTGACGGAGGCCGAGTTGACGCCGTCGGTGTCGTGGTCTGCCTACAGCCTGCGGAAACTGTGGAACCAGGCCAAGGACGAGGTGGCGCCGTGGTGGGCGGAAAACTCGAAAGAGCCCTATTCGTCCGGCCTGGCGAACCTCGCGACTGCGTTGGGCAACTGGAACACCTCGAAGATCGGCAAACGCGCGGGCGCGAAGGTCCGCTTTCCCAGGTTCAAGGGCAAGCGCGCCGGGTTGTCGTGCCGGTTCACCACGGGCAGCTTCGGTCTGGCCGATGATCGCAGGCACGTGCGGCTGCCCCGCATCGGCGCCGTACGCACGCACGAGTCAACTCGGAAACTGGCCCGGCATGTCGACCGAGGTACCGCTCGGATCCGTTCAGCCACGATCACCCGCCAAGGTGGGCGTTGGTTCTGTGCGTTGTCTGTGGAGATCGACCGCCAGAACCCGGCCTCCGCCGTGCCCGACACCGTCGTGGGTGTGGACCTCGGGATCAAGGCGCTTGCTGTGCTCTCCACTGGCGAGGTAGTCGCCAACCCGAGGCATCTCGACATGGCGTTGGCCGGGCTGCGCCGGTTGGGACGGCAGGCGGCTCGCCGGGTCGGCCCGGATCGGCGCACCTCACAGGCACCCTCGCATCGGTGGTGCAACACCCAGGCCCGCATCGCTCGCCTGCACAAGGCAGTGGCCGACGCCCGCTGGGATGGGTTGCACAAGCTGTCGACCCGGCTGGTCCGGGCCCACGGAGTGATCGTGCTCGAAGACCTCAACGTGGCCGGGATGCTGCGTAACCGGCTCCTTGCCCGGCACGTCGCCGGGGTGGGCATGGGCGAGCTACGCCGCCAGATCACCTACAAGGCCGGGTGGGCCGGTGCACGTGTTCATCTGGCTGACCGCTGGTACCCGTCGTCGAAGACCTGCTCGGATTGTGGCGCGGTGAAAGCCAAACTGCGTTTGTCCGAGCGGACGTACCGTTGCGACCAGTGCGGATTCACGCTGGATCGCGATCTCAACGCCGCCCGCAACCTCGCCCGACTCGTGGGCGAGATCGCGGACATGTCCTCCCCGAGTTGCGGGGCGACACTAAACGAGCCCGCTGGAAACCCACGTAAGACCCGCACCACGCGGGCAACCGGTACCGCCACGGGAAGACCCGGCCACCAGGCCGGGCCAATGCCGCGCCGCAAGGCGACGGCTCACGACACAGGACTACACGTATCGTGAACGGTCTGTCCGTGCTTCTCGCAAAAGGATCTCGATGGCTCCGCTGCACCCGCTCCTGCAGGTCCTGCTCCCCAACCTCGCCGTCATCACCGACGCCGCCGGTGCGCCGACGCTCGACCTCGCCGGACCCGTGGCCGCACGGCCGCTCGTCGTGGCCGCGTTGGCCGAGGGCGCCAAGAGTCCGGTCCTGGCCGTCACCGCGACCGGTCGCGAGGCCGACGAACTCGTCGCCGTGCTGGGTGACCTGCTCGGGCGGGACGTCGTGGCCAACTTCCCGTCGTGGGAGACGCTGCCGCACGAGCGCCTGTCCCCGCGCGCTGACACTGTCGGCGGGCGGCTCGCCATCCTGCGCAGGCTTGCCCACCCGGAGGAAGGCGGCCCGCTCAAGGTCGTCGTGGCCACGGTCCGCAGCCTGATCCAGCCCATGGCCCCCGGCCTCGGCGAACTGGCCCCGGTCCACCTGGAGACGGGCAAGGAACACGACTTCGACGCGCTCATCGCCCAGCTCGCCGACCTGGCCTACGCCCGCGTCGACATGGTCGAGAAGCGCGGCGAGTTCGCGGTCCGGGGTGGCATCGTCGACCTGTTCCCGCCGACCGCCGAGCACCCGGTGCGCATCGAGTTCTGGGGCGACGAGGTCAGCGAGATCCGTTCGTTCGCGGTGGCCGACCAGCGGTCGCTGCCCGGTGAGCTGACCGAGATCACCGCCCCGCCGTGCCGCGAGCTGCTGCTCACCGAGGACGTCCGCGCCCGCGCCGCCGCGCTCGCCGAGATCCACCAGGCCGACGCGCACCTGCACGAGATGCTCGACAAGCTCGCCAACGGCATCCCCTCCGAGGGCATGGAGGCGCTCATCCCGGCCCTATGTAAGGGCGAGATGCAGCTGCTCACCGACGTCGTCCCGGCGGGCACCCACGTGCTGCTGGCCGACCCGGAGAAGATCCGCACCCGCGCCCACGACCTCGTCCGCACCGGCCAGGAGTTCCTCGAAGCCTCCTGGATGGCGGCCGCGGGCGGCGGCAAGGCGCCGATCGACCTCGGCGCGTCGGCCTACCGCGACCTCGGCGACGTCGCCGCGCACGCCCGCGATGGCGACCACCCCTGGTGGACCATCTCCCAGCTGACAGACGCCGACGCCGTGGCCGTCGACATCCGCCCGGTCGACTCCTACCGCGGCGAGATCGTGCGCGCCTTCGCCGACCTGCGCGCCCACACCGCGACGGGCGGCCGGGCCGTCCTCGTCGTCCCCGGCACCGGCACGGCCAAGCGCGCCGTCGAGCAGCTCGCCGAGGCCGACGTCGCCGCCACCTTCGTCGAGCACCTCACCGAGGCCCCGGCCAAGGGGGTCGTCACCGTCGTCAAGGGCGCCATCGAGGACGGCTTCATCGTCGGCGACCTTGTCGTGGTCACCGAGGCCGACCTCACCGGGGCCCGCGCCGGAACGTCCACAAAGGACATGTCGGCGAAGATGCCGTCCCGGCGCCGCAACGCGGTCGACCCGCTGGCGCTCAAGCCCGGCGACTACGTGGTGCACGAACAGCACGGCATCGGCCGCTACGTCGAGATGGTCCAGCGCACGGTCGCCAACGCGACGCGCGAGTACCTGGTCCTCGAATACGCCAGCTCGAAGCGCGGCCAGCCCGGCGACCGCCTCTTCGTCCCGACCGATCAGCTCGACGAGGTCTCCCGCTACGTCGGCGGCGAGCTGCCCACGCTCAACAAGCTCGGCGGGTCCGACTGGAAGAACACCAAGGCCAAGGTGAAGAAGGCGGTCAAGCAGATCGCCGCGGAGCTCGTCCAGCTCTACGCCGCCCGCCAGGCCGCTCCCGGCCACGCGTTCGGCCCCGACACGCCCTGGCAGCGTGAACTGGAGGACGCCTTCCCGTTCACCGAGACCATCGACCAGCTCGCCGCGATCGACGAGGTCAAGGGCGACATGATGCGCGGCGTCCCGATGGACCGGGTCATCTGCGGCGACGTCGGCTACGGCAAGACCGAGATCGCGGTGCGCGCGGCGTTCAAGGCCGTGCAGGACGGCAAGCAGGTCACCGTCCTCGTCCCGACGACGCTGCTCGCCCAGCAGCACCTCAACACCTTCGCCGGCCGCATGCACTCGTTCCCGGTCACGGTGAAGGGCCTGTCCCGCTTCACCGACGCCGCCGAGTCCGAGCAGACCATCGCGGGCCTGGCTGACGGCACCGTCGACATCGTCATCGGCACGCACCGCCTGCTGCAGACCGGCATCCGCTACAAGGACCTCGGCCTGGTGATCGTCGACGAGGAACAGCGCTTCGGCGTCGAGCACAAGGAGCACATCAAGGCGCTGCGCACCCACGTCGACGTGCTGACCATGTCCGCGACGCCGATCCCGCGCACGCTGGAGATGTCGCTGGCGGGCATCCGCGAGATGTCGACCATCCTCACCCCGCCCGAGGACCGCCACCCGATCCTGACCTACGTCGGCGGCTACGACGACAAGCAGGTCGCCGCCGCGATCCGCCGCGAGCTGCTGCGCGACGGCCAGGTCTTCTACGTGCACAACCGGGTCTCGTCGATCGAGAAGGCCGCGCGCCGCCTCCGCGAGCTGGTCCCGGAGGCGCGCGTGGTCACCGGGCACGGGCAGATGAACGAGGACCGCTTGGAACACCTCATCCAGGGCTTCTGGGAACGCGAGTACGACGTGCTCGTCTGCACCACGATCATCGAGACCGGCCTGGACATCTCCAACGCCAACACGCTCATCGTCGAACGCGGCGACATGCTGGGCCTCGCCCAGCTGCACCAGCTGCGCGGTCGCGTCGGCCGTGGCCGTGAACGTGGCTACGCCTACTTCCTCTACCCGCCGGAGTCCCCGCTCACCGAGACCGCCCACGACCGGCTCGCCACGATCGCCCAGAACACCGAGCTGGGCGCGGGCATGGCGGTGGCGATGAAGGACCTGGAGATCCGCGGCGCGGGCAACATCCTCGGCGCCGAGCAGTCCGGCCACATCGCGGGCGTCGGCTTCGACCTCTACATCCGGCTCGTCGGCGAGGCCGTCGAGGCGTTCCGCAAGCACGCGGGCGCGCCGGGCTCGGAGGACGAGGAGGAACTGGCCGAGGTCAGGGTCGACCTTCCCGTCGACGCGCACATCCCGCACGACTACGTGCCGGGGGAGCGGCTGCGCCTGGAGGCCTACCGCAAGCTCGCCGCCGCACCGGACGCCGCCGGGCTCGACGCGGTGCGCGCCGAACTGGTCGACCGCTACGGCGAGCCGCCGACCCCGGTGGTCAACCTGCTGGCCGTCGCCGCGTTCCGGCAGACCGCGCGGGCGCACGGGGTCACCGAGGTCATCGCCCAGGGCAGCAACATCCGGTTCGCCCCGCTGCCGCTGCGCGACTCCCAGCTCGTGCGGCTCAAGCGGCTCTACCCGAAGGCCGTCCACAAGGCGGTCACCGACACCATCACCGTGCCGAGGCCGACCGAGGGCGGCGCGGGCGGCCGGATCGGGGCGCCGGTGCTGCGCGACCGGGAGCTGCTCGACTGGTGCGCGAAGTTCCTCGATTCGCTCACCGTCACCCCGGCGGCCGCGGGGGTGTAACCCGATCGTGCGGGGCGCTGTGAGAGGCTACGGCTGTGACCACCGTCATTCGTCGCCGACGCCCGCTCGTCGCGCTCCTCGCCGGGTTCGCTCTGCTGGTCAGCGCGTGTTCCACGGGCCAGGGACCGGCCAACGCCGCCGCTGTCGTGAACGGCAAGACCATCAGCGTCGACCGGGTCCAGGAGCTGGTGGACAAGGCCGTCAAGGCCGTGCCCGCCGTCCAGAAACTCGCCGACGACCGCAAGCTCGACGGCGTGTCGCGGGCCGTGCTGCGCCAGCTGATCCTGCACGAGCTCATCGCCGAGTACACGGCGAAGAACAAGGTGGAGATCGAGCCCGCGCAGGTCACGGAGCTGGCCAAACAGCTCGCCGAGCCCAACCAGCTGCCCACCGACGGCTCCGCCACGCCCGAGATGATCAACGGCGAGGCGGTCAACCGGGCGATGGACCCGAACGAGCTGGCGCGCGACTATCTGACGCTGGCCAAGCTCGGGTTCGCCGAAGCGGCGACCCTGGCGGTCACGATCGACTACATCTTCGTCGCGCCGACCGAGCCCGAGGAGAAGGACGGCTCGCTGCGCGACAAGGCCTTCGCCAAGGTCAGGGAGATGGCCGCCGGGCCGGACGCCGCGACCAAGGTCATCGACGAGGCGCTGAAGGCCGACGACAAGGCGGGGGAGAAGGGCCGCACGTTCGCCGCGGCGCAGGCCCCCGACCTGGTGGGCACCGTGCTGTTCGGCGCGCCCGTCAACAGCGTGATCACCTTCCAGCCGAACCCGCAGCAGGCGGGCTGGGTGGTCGCGGTGATCCGCAAGCGCGACGGCTCGGCCACACCCGACCCCAAGGCCCCCGAGGTCGACGTCCGGCTGGCCACCTCGATCGGCCCGCGGCTGCTGCAGGCCGACGGCGCCCGCTTCGACATCGAGCTGAGCCCGCGCTACGGCGTCTGGGACGCCGCCGACATGTCCATCGCGCCGAGCGACGGCGAGACCAAGGGCCTGCTCGTCCCGATCAAGAACGCCACTCCGTGACGCTGCACGCGGGCACCTTCGTGGTGCTTGTCCGCGGGGACACCGTCCCCGCGGCCGCGGTGAACGCGCTTCGCTCAGCCGACCGGGTGTATGTGGCGGGCGACGTCGACCCTTCGCTGGGTGACGCCGCGCCCGCCACGCTCGTCGACGAGGCGCGGACGGCCGCGGTGGTGCTGCTGACCTCCGAGCTTGATTCGCCGCTGGTCGCGGCGGGCGCGCCCGTGCTGGCCGCGCCCGCGTCCGGCCTGGTCGCCGCGGCGCGGGTGATGGACCGGCTGCGGTCGCCCGGCGGGTGCCCGTGGGACGCCGAGCAGACCCACGACTCGCTGCGCCAGTACCTGGTCGAAGAGTGCTTCGAGCTGCTAGAGGCGATCGAGGACGGCGACCGTGCCGCGCTGCGCGAGGAACTCGGCGACGTGCTGCTGCAGGTGCTGTTCCACGCGCGGGTCGCCGAGGAGGACGCCGACGACCCGTTCACCATCGACGACGTGGCCGCGGAACTGGTGGCCAAGCTGGTCGGCAGGCACCCGCACGTCTTCGCGGGCGGCGACCCAGCGGTGCGCGACGCGTCGACCCAGCAGGTGCGCTGGGAGGAGCTGAAGCAGCAGGAGAAACGCCGCGAGTCCAGTGTGGACGGTGTGGCGCTCGGCCAGCCCGCGCTGGCGCTGGCGGCCAAGCTCGCCCAGCGGACCGCGCGCGCCGGGCTGCCCGGCGACCTGCTGCCCAAGCACGACGACCTCGGCTCCCGCCTGTTCGACCTCGCCGCGCTCGCCAAGCTCGCGGGTCAGGACCCCGAGGCCGAGTTGCGCGCCGCGGCCCGCCGGTTCGCCGCCCAGGTCAGGGCCGCGGAGAAGGCGGCCAAGGAGGCGGGCGAGGACGGCATGTCGCACGAGATCTGGCGAAAGTATTGGCCGCACGCGTAAGGACCTGTGGATAACTTCTCCGCGATCGGGCCGGAATCGCTAACTTGGCAGGGTGACCGACGCCTACCTCCGCTTCCCGCACCTGCACCAGGACCTGATCACCTTCGTCGCCGAGGACGACGTGTGGCTGGCCCCGGTCGACGGCGGCCGCGCCTGGCGGATCTCCGCCGACCAGGTCCCGGTGCGCAACCCGCGCTTCTCCCCTGACGGGCGCACGCTGGCCTGGGCCAGCACCCGCGACGTGGAGCCGGAGGTCCACGCCGCCCCGGTCGACGGCGGGCCGAGCACCAGGCTGACGTTCTGGGGAGACATAGCCACGACGGTGCTCGGGTGGACGCCCGACGGCGAGGTCATCGCGAACACGACGACGGGCCAGTCGTCCATCCGTCACCGATGGGCGCACGCGGTCCCGCTCGACGGCGGGACGGCCGCGCGGCTGCCGTACGGGCCGGTCGACGCGGTGTCGATGTCCGGCGGGCGGGTCGTGCTGGGATCGGCGATCTCGGTGGAACCCGCCTGGTGGAAGCGGTACCGCGGCGGCACCGCGGGCAAGGTGTGGGTCGACGGGGACGACGGGTTCCGGCGCATCCTGTCCGATGTGGACGGACATATCGTGTCGCCGATGTGGGTGGGCGAGCGGATCGCCTTCCTGTCCGACCACGAGGGCGTCGGCAACATCTACTCGTGCACGCCGGACGGCGACGACATCCGCGTGCACAGTTCCCACGAGTTCTACGCGCGCAACCCGACGACCGATGGTCAGCGGGTGATCTACCACTGTGCGGGGGAGGTCTGGCTGCTCGACAGTCTGGAGGCCGAGCCGCGCAGGCTCGACGTGCGGCTGGGCGGCCCGCGCGGGTCCCGCCAGCCCTACCGGCTGTCGCCGTCGGGTTCCCTCGGCGAGATCGGGCCCGACCACACCGGCCGGTCGAGCGCGGTCGAGGTCCGCGGCACGGTCCACTGGGTGACGCATCGCGACGGCCCGGTCCGCGCGCTCACCGACGAGCCCGGCGTGCGGGCGCGGCTGCCGCTGGTGCTGGGCGACACGGGCCAGGTCGTGTGGGTCACCGACGCCGAGGGTGAGGACGCGCTCGAGTTCGCGCCCGTCGAGGGACGGGCCGATGGGGTCAGCCCGCGCCGAGTTGGGTCGGGCGAGTTGGGGCGGGTGCTGGAGTTGGCCGCGTCGCCCGATGGTCGGCGGGTGGCGGTGGTCAGCCACGACGGGCGGCTGTTGCTGGTCGACGCGGACAGCGGGGAGATCCGCGAGGTCGTCAAGGCGCGGGAGATGGACCCGAGCGGCCTGGCGTTCTCGCCCGACTCCGGGTGGCTGGCGTGGTCGCATCCGGGGCCGGAGCCGTTACGGCACATCAGGATGGTCAACACCACCGATCTGTCCATAGTGGACGTTACGCCGCTGCGGTTCGTCGACTCGGACCCGGCGTTCACGGTGGACGGCAAGCACATCGCGTTCCTGTCGGCGCGCAGCTTCGACCCGATCTACGACGTGCACGTGTTCGACCTGTCCTTCGCCAACGGCAGCAGGCCGTACCTGGTCCCGCTCGCGGCCACCACCGCGTCGCCGTTCGCGCCGCTGCGCGAGGGCAGGCCGTTCGGCGACGGCGACGAGAAGTCCGACGACAAGTCCGACGACGTGCCCCGGACCGGGGTCGACATCGAAGGCATCGCCGACCGGGTCGTCGCCTTCCCAGTCGCCGCGGGCCGGTACTCGGCGCTGCGGGCGGTCAAGGGCGGCGTGCTGTGGCTGCGCGATCCGCTGCTCGGCTCGCTCGGCGACGACCTGTACGACCTCGGCGAGGACGCCCCACGCGCCGACCTCGAACGCTTCGACTTCGCCAAGCGCAAGGCCGAGACGCTCGTCGACGGCCTCGACGAGTTCTGGACCAGCGGCGACGGCCAGCGCGTCGTGGTCCGCGACGGCCGCACCGTGCGCGTGCTGCCCGCCGACCGCAAGGGCGACTCCGACGACGGCTCCGAGGACAACATCACCGTCGACCTGGCGCGAATCCGCGTCGAGATCGATCCGGCCGCCGAGTGGCGCCAGTCGTTCGACGAGGCGGGCCGCCTGATGCGCGACCACTTCTGGCGCGCGGACATGGGCGGGGTCGACTGGACGGCGGTCCTCGCCCGGTATCGGCCGCTGGTCGACTCCCTTGGCTCCCACGACGAACTGGTCGACCTGCTGTGGGAGGTCCAAGGCGAGCTGGGCACGTCGCACGCGTATGTCTCCCCGCCGCGCGGCGGTGTCGACCAGAAGCGCCGCGTGGGCCTGCTCGGCGCGGACTTGGCCCGCGACGACGAAGGACGCTGGCGCGTCAAGGCCGTACTGCCCGGCGAGAGCTCCGACCCGCGCGCCCGCTCCCCGCTGCGCGCCCCCGGCGTCGCCGTCCGCCCGGGCGACGCGATCGTGGCTGTCGACGGCCGCCCGGTCGACCCGCACCGCGGCCCGGCCCCGCTGCTCGTGGGCACCGCCGACCACCCCGTCGAACTCACCGTGGTGCCCAAGGGCGGCGGCGAACCCCGCCGCGTCGTGGTGGTCCCCCTGCTCGACGACATGCCCCTGCGCTACCAGGCATGGGTCGCGGGCCGCCGCGAACACGTCCACACCGCGACCGACGGCCGCGTCGGCTACCTGCACATCCCTGACATGGTCGCCAACGGCTGGGCCCAACTCCACCGCGACTTGCGCCTGGAGATGCGCCGCGAGGCCATCGTCGTCGACCTCCGCGAGAACCGCGGCGGCCACCTGTCCCAGCTGGTCATCGAGAAACTGGGCCGCAAGATCGTCGGCTGGAGCCGCGCCCGCGACGGCTACTACGACGAGACCTACCCCCTCGACGCCCCCCGCGGCCCCATCGTCGCCGTCGCCGACGAGTTCTCGGGCTCCGACGGCGACATCGTCAACGCCGCCATCCGAGCTCTGGGTATCGGCCCGGTCGTCGGCACCCGCACCTGGGGCGGCGTGATCGGCATCGACAACCGCTACCACCTGATCGACGGCACCCTCGTCACCCAGCCCCGCTACGCCACCTGGATCCAGGGCCCCGGCTGGGCCATGGAAAACCACGGCGTCGACCCGGACGTCGAGGTCGTGGTCACCCCCCAAGACCACGCCGCGGGCCGCGACCCCCAACTGGACACCGCCATCCGCATGGCCCTGGAGGCCCTGGCCGACCACCCGGCCGCGACTCCGCCCGACCTGCCGGAAGTGGAGGTGCGCGCCTAAGGGCTACACGACCAGTGTGATCTTCGGGCCGCTATCCGCGGTCAACAGCGTCTGGCCGCACGTCGGGCAGGTGTCCGCCGATGGCAAGACCAGGTTGGACTGGATGCCCCCGGTGCGGCTCAGCGCTTCGGTGTGTCCGTTGTCGTAGCAGGCGAAGCAGCCGACGGTGTACTCCAACCGGACCCACGGATACGCGGTCGGGACGGTTCCCGCCTCATCGGGGTCTTTCGCGTCCTGGAACGGCGCCCACCAGGACGTGATCCGGCAGCGCAGTGTCCGTTCGACCACGTCATCGGTTCGGCTCTCGGCGACATCGAACCCCGAGATGCGGACCGGGGCGGGATGGATGAACGACACGTCCTCGTAGCTGTGGATCCCACGGCCAACGAGTTCAGCAGGCTTGCGGGTCGAGAGGCAGCGACCCTCACTCGCGCCGTGGTCCAGGAGCACGGTTCGCCCTCGTCGCCTGCACACGAAGCAGTCGTGTGAGAACTCGACTCGCTTCGTCCAGAAGAAGTGCGCCCGAGCGGCGGTCGTGACGATGGTCTCGATCTCGGTGTGAACCAGCACCCGCCCGACGATAGGCGCTGGGCCGCGGTTCTCGGGCAGCATGTGATCATGGGATTCGATCAGCAGACCGCGCGCATGATCAAGGCCAACGAAGTCAACTGGGACGCCCGCACACCGATCCACGTGGCCAGCGATTTCTACTCCGTGGCGACCCGCGACCCGGCCGAGTGGTTCGCCGACTACGAGTGGGACGACCTCGGCGACCTCCGCGATCTCGACCTCGCCCACCTGCAGTGCCACATCGGGTCCGAGACCCTGGCCTTCGCCGAGCGCGGCGCCAGGGTCACCGGGCTCGACATCTCCACCGCCTCGGTCGAGGCCGCCAAGGAGATCGCGGCGGCGCGGGGGCTCGCCATCGGCTACGTCCAGTCCGATGTGTATGGAGCGGCCGAAGCCCTGGGGGAGGGGCGGTTCGACATCGTCTACACCGGCAAGGGCGCGCTCTGCTTCCTGCCGGACCTCGACCCGTGGGCCGAGCAGGTCGCCGCGCTGCTCAAGCCAGGGGGCTCGGCGTACATCGTCGAGTTCCACCCGCTGCTGCACGCCCTCGGCCGGGTGCCCGACGCGCGGACCGAACTGGTCATCCAGTACGACTACCTCGCGGGCCGCGGCCACTGGCGGGAGGACGGCACCTACACCTACACCGACGGGCCGACCGTCCCGGAGAGTCCCGAGTACTTCGAGTGGTGCCACGGCCTCGCCGAGGTGATCACCGCGCTGCTCGCGGCCGGGCTGCGGATCGACCTCGTGCGCGAGTCCGACGAGATCCCGTGGCAGCGGTGGGCGTCGATGGAGAACACCCGCGGCGTGTGGCACCGGCTTCCGCCCGCCGCTCCCCGCATCCCCCTGCTGTACGCGATCCGAGCGGGCAAACCATGATCGTTTCAGACGAATCGGACAGAGCACCCCTCCCGCACACGTAGCCTGGTTGCGTGACCGCGACTCCGACCTCCGCCGTCCCGTCCCGGCCGCCCGCCCCCGACCGGCGGCCGCGTCGGGGACCGCTGGGGCGCGCGCTGCTCGTCCTGGTGCTGCTCGCGGTGGCGGCCGGTGCGGCGTTCCTGGTGGTCAAGGCCACCGAGCCACCGACGTCCAACCGGGGCGACGGGCTCCACATCCCGGCGCTCGACGTCCTCCCCGGCACCGCGCTCGCCCAGGCCCGTCCGCTGCCCGCCGACCCGGACGTCGCGGCCTGGGCCGAGCGCGCGGCGAAGGTCACCGACATCCCGGTGCGCACGCTCGTCGCCTACGTCAACGCCGACCTCGTCACCCGGCAGCGCGACCCGGACTGCAAGATCACCTGGGCCACCCTCGCAGGCGTCGGCCGCGTCGAGTCCCACCACGGCCACTTCGCGGGGGCCCGCGTCGGCGACGACGGCAAGCTCACCAAGCCGATCATCGGCGTCCCCCTCAACGGCTCCAAGGGCGTGCGCGCCATCCGCGACACCGACGGCGGCAAACTCGACGGCGACACCCAGTGGGACCGCGCCGTCGGCTCGATGCAGTTCCTCCCGAGCACCTGGACCCGCTGGGCCGCCCACCCCGACGGCGGCGCCCCCGACCCCCAGGACGTCGACGACGCCGCCCTGACCGCCGCCCGCTACCTCTGCGCCAGCGGCGGCGACCTCTCCACGGGGGACGGCTGGTGGAAGGCCGTGCTGACCTACAACAACTCCGTCGCCTACGGTCGCGACGTCTACAGCGGCGCCGACGCCTACGCCCGCAAGGTCGCCGAACTCGGCTGACCCGCGGTCATTCCCTGCGCGGTTGTCCACAATCTGTCCACAGGCACACCAGAATGAAGATCATTTGTCGCCCCCTTCCGATAGACTGGCCAAGGGCCGTCCCCCCTGGGAAGGGTGGGGGCTGCTCGGGTCCGGCGCGGACCGATCTACTTGCTGCGCTCCACCGCGATCCGCGCGTTGATCTCGCCGAGGGCTTCCTGGTACTCCGGCAGCGGGCTCATCGCCACCGCCAGCCGCAGTTGGGTCAGGGCCTCGGTCAGCCTGCTCTGTCGCTGCAGTGCCTTGCCCAGCGCGAACATCGCGTAGTGGTCGGTCGGATCCAGTTCCAGCACCCGCCGGAACGTCGCCTCCGCCCGCCGCAGCTGCGCCGACGCCAGGTATGCCCGCCCCGCCAACACTTGCACCGACCGCGCGTTCGGCTCGGCCTCCAGCACAGGCCCCAGCGCCGCCAGCGCGTCCAGCGGACGGCGCTGCGCGAGCAGTGCCTCCGCGTGGCGGAAAGCGTCGAAGGTGCTGCTTGTGTCCTCGGTCATGATTCGCCCAACAGTACGGGGACGCGGGCCGTTGATCGACCCTCCGTACGGTTGATCAGCGGAGATCGCGCTCCGCCCGCGTGCGCACCGATTGCCGCCGCATGGGTTCACCCCCTGCCACGAGACGAACACGCTGACGGTACCGCCGGCCGCCCGATCGCGATTGGACCCAAAGCCCTCCGCCCGGTGCGCGACGTGCCTGCCACGGGGCCCCGACCGGCCCCGCTAGGCTCATGTTGGAGTAGTAGGACGCTTTGTGAGGAGCACCACGTGGCTGTGATCGAGCAGGTCGGCGCGCGCGAGATCCTGGATTCTCGGGGCAATCCCACCGTCGAGGTGGAGGTCGCGCTCGACGACGGGACGTTGGCCCGTGCGGCGGTGCCCTCGGGCGCCTCGACCGGTGAGCACGAGGCGGTCGAGCTGCGCGACGGCGACGCCAAGCGGTACCTGGGCAAGGGTGTCGAGAAGGCCGTCACGGCGGTGCTCGACGAGATCGGGCCCGAGCTGACCGGCCTCGACGCGGTCGACCAGCGCATCGTCGACCAGAAGCTCGTCGACCTCGACGGGACGCCCGACAAGTCGCGGCTGGGTGCCAACGCCATCCTCGGTGTCTCGCTGGCCGTGGCGAAGGCGGCGGCCGAGTCCAGCGGGCTGGAGCTGTTCCGCTACCTGGGCGGCCCGAACGCGCACGTCCTTCCCGTGCCGATGCTGAACATCCTCAACGGCGGCGCGCACGCCGACACCGAGGTCGACATCCAGGAGTTCATGATCGCGCCGATCGGCGCGGACAGCTTCCGGGAGGGCCTGCGCTGGGGCGTGGAGGTCTACCACGCGCTCAAGTCGGTGCTGAAGAGCAAGGGCCTGGCCACCGGCCTCGGCGACGAGGGCGGCTTCGCGCCGAGCCTGGGCAACAACCGTGAGGCGCTCGACCTGATCCTGGTCGCCATCGAGAAGGCGGGCTACCGCGCGGGCCGCGACATCGCGCTGGCGCTCGACGTGGCCGCCACCGAGTTCTACTCCGACGGCGCCTACAGCTTCGAGGGCGCCAAGAAGAGCGCCGAGCAGCTGACCGCCTACTACACGCAGCTGATCAACGACTACCCGATGGTCTCCATCGAGGACCCGCTGTCGGAGGACGACTGGGACGGCTGGGTGCGCCTGACCGCCGAGATCGGCGAGCGCGTGCAGCTCGTCGGCGACGACCTGTTCGTCACCAACCCCGACCGCCTCGAAGAGGGCATCGCCCGCCGCGCGGGCAACGCGCTGCTGGTGAAGGTCAACCAGATCGGCACGCTCTCGGAGACGCTGGACGCGGTCACCCTGGCCACCTCCTACGGCTACCGCAGCATGATGAGCCACCGCTCCGGCGAGACCGAGGACACCACGATCGCCGACCTCGCCGTCGCGACCGGCGTCGGCCAGATCAAGACCGGCGCGCCCGCCCGCGGCGAGCGCACCGCGAAGTACAACCAGCTGCTGCGCATCGAGGAGACCCTCGGCGACGCCGCGCGGTACGCGGGCGACCTCGCGTTCCCGCGCTTCACGCCGGAGTCCTGACCGCGATGGCCGGGCGCGGGACGGAACGGGGCGGGCGGCGCGGCGGGACATCCGCCGCCCGCAGGCCGGAGTCTGTCCGTCGCACGCGCCCGGCCGCCGCGGCCCCCGCCAGGGAGCACCCGGTCCGCCAGCCCGCCAAGCGGCGGCTGCGCGGCGGCCCGCTCGGCCTGTCCACGACACGCCGGGCGGCCATCCTCGCCACGGTGGTGTGCGCGCTGGCGCTGAGCGTGGCGGTGCCGCTGCGGACGTACCTGTCCCAGCGGTCCGATGTCGAGATCCAGCAGCAGCGCCAGGCCGAGTTACGGGCCCAGGTCGAGCAGCTGACACAGCGCAAGGCCCAGTTGGCCGACCCGGCGCAGGTGCAGGCCGAGGCCAGGAAGAGATTGCGGTACGTGATGCCAGGGGAGACCCCCTACATGGTCGAGCTGCCCGCCGACGCGGGCGGGCCCGGCGCCCACCAGCAGCCGACCCAGCCCATCTCCCAGCAGGCCTGGTACCAGGCGCTGTGGGACTCGGTCCACGGAGCGGGCCGGTGACCCTCGAACCCGTCACCGACGCCGACCGCGACATGGTCGCCAAGCAGCTCGGCCGCGTGCCGCGCGCGATCCGCGCCGTCGCCGCGCGCTGCCCGAGCGGCCACCCGTCGGTCATCCAGACAAGCCCGCGCCTGGAGGACGGCACGCCGTTCCCGACGCTGTACTACCTGACCTGTTCGAAGCTCGCCTCGCAGGTCAGCACGCTGGAGACGACCGGCCTGATGAAGGAGATGACCGACCGGCTCGCCGAGGACGAGGCGCTGGCCGCGCAATACCTGGCCGCCCACGAGTCCTACCTTGCCGAGCGGAACGCGATCGACTCGCTGGGCACCGACGTCAGCGCGGGCGGCATGCCCGGACGGGTGAAGTGCCTGCACGTGCACGTCGCGCACGCCCTGGCCAAGGGCCCCGGCGTCAACCCGTTCGGCGACGAGGCCATCGCCCTGCTCCGGGAGACCTGGCCGACCGGCGACTGCGCCCGCCCGGAGTAACCCAGCCGACCTGTGCAACCCGGACGGCGGCACGCTCCGTCCAGGCTGTCGTGATGTTCCTGTCACCGGTGAACAAAGGGTGTCCGGAAGGGCAGCCGTTAACCGACTTCTGGCCCTACTTTGCGCCGGGTTGTAACGAGGACGGTGACTCTTGGCTATGTATGAGGCAGGGTAGACAGTCGGAGGAGCGTCACCCAGGTCGGCTAACGCCGGCGGTCAGTCAACTGCGAGGGGATCTGTAGTGAGTGCGAAGACCGGAGACAGGGCCGGCAGGGGTAAGCGCACTGGCAAGCGTCGGAGCGCCGCCGCCGCGGCCGGAGCACTTCTCGTCGTCCCGGCGGTCGCCGCCGGTGAGCCGGTGTACGTGACCGCTGACGAGCCCGCGAACGTGGCCCTCGCCCGCGGCGCGGGTGGCGGACTTCCCGGCTTGACCGACCCGTCCGAAGTGAGCGCGGACGGCTCCCTGCCGGAGTCCGCCCAGCTCGGCTCGGGTGTGCTGGCCATGGCCGGAAACCCAGGGGTACTGGCGTTCGGCCCGGGCACCGTGCCCAGCGGCCCGCTCGGTATCCCCGGCACCATGCTCGACGCCTACATGCGTGCCGCCCAGACGCTGAACACGACGACCCCGGGCTGCCACCTGGAGTGGTCCCTGCTGGCCTCGATCGGCCGCATCGAGTCCAACCACGCCCGCGGCGGCCGCGTCGACGCGCACGGCACCACGGCGACCCCGATCCTCGGCCCCGTGCTCAACGGCGGTGGCTTCGCCGCCATCAGCGACACCGACGGCGGCAGGTACGACGGCGACAACCGCTGGGACCGCGCGGTCGGCCCCATGCAGTTCATCCCGTCCACGTGGAAGGGCTACGCCTCCGACGGCAACGGCGACGGCGAGACCAACCCGAACAACATCTACGACGCGACCGTGGGCGCGGGCAAGTACCTGTGCTCGGGCGGCATGGACATGGCCAACCCGGCCAACCGCCGCGCCGCCGTGTGGCGCTACAACCACTCCGACAGCTACGTCGCCACGGTCCTGTCGTGGGCGGACGCGTACGCCAAGGGCGTCACCCCGGTCCCGACGACGCCGGTCTCCCAGATCCAGCAGCTGGCCGCCCCGTCCCCGGGCCCGAACCCGCCCGCCCAGGGCATGATCACCCCGCCCACGACCACGACGCCGCCCCCCGGCTCGACCACCACCGCACCGTCGTCCACGTCGTCCACCACCACGGACCCGACGTCGTCCACCACAACGACCACGGACCCCACCACGACGACGACCACCACGACGACCACGGACCCGACGACCACCACCACGACGCCGACCTGCCCGACGGAGCCGACCCCGACGACAGAGCCGACGCCCCCCACCAGCACCACCCCGGACCCGTGCGCCCCGGACACCACCACCCCGGCCCCCACGACGACCACGACGACGAGTGGCCAACTCGGCTCCGCCGTCCCCACCTCGCCGTGAGCTGAGAACGGGACCACGAATCGGCCCCCGACTGCACAGCAGTCGGGGGCCGATTGTCATTGAGCTGGATGCGATGCCCCACAAGCCAAATCGCGTACGACAAGGACCTGATTCAGGCGCTGACGAAACCACGCACTAAATCCGCAGGTCACAGCCGCACTGGACTACCCGTCCAGTGCGGCCACCGCAGACCCCACTGATTCCTTAGAGGATCTCCGCTTTCGTGATGACGACGTCGTCAACCGGAACATCCCCATGTCCGCCCTTGGACCCGGTCTTCACCCCGGCGATGCTGTCCACCGCAGTCTGTCCCTCAATAACCTTCCCGAAAACCGCGTATCCCCACCCCTGCGGCGTAGGCGCCGAGTGGTTGAGGAAGTCATTGTTCGAGGTGTTGATGAAGAACTGCGCCGTAGCCGAGTGCGGAGCCGACGTCCGCGCCATCGCGACCGTGTAGTGGTCGTTGCGCAGTCCGTTCGACGCCTCGTTCTCGACCGGAGCCTGGGTCGGCTTCTGGGACATGCCGGGCTCGAAACCGCCGCCCTGGATCATGAAGTTGGGGATGACGCGGTGGAAGATCGTGCCGTCGTAGTGGCCGTTCTTCACGTACTCGATGAAGTTCTCGACCGTCTTCGGGGCCTTCTCGGCATCGAGCTGGAGGACGATCTCGCCGTGGGTGGTGTGCAGCTTGACGTTGGTCATGCCCTGAATCCTGCACACTCCTAGGCTTCCGTGCATGAGCAGGGTTGCCGCTATCGACTGTGGGACGAACTCCATCCGCCTCCTTGTGGCCGACGTGACGACGCGCGACGACGGTTCGTGCTGGTTGCGGGACGTGCACCGGGAAATGAAGATCGTGCGGCTGGGGGAGGGCGTCGACGCGACCGGGGTGCTGTCCGAGGCCGCGTTGGCGCGCACGCGGGCCGCTCTCGTCGACTACACCGCCGTCCTCCGCCGCAAGGGTGTCGAGGCCGTCCGCATGGTCGCCACGAGCGCGACGCGGGACGCGGGCAACCGGGACGACTTCTTCGGCATGACGCTCGACGTGCTCGGTGTGCCCGCGGAGGTCATCTCCGGGGACGAGGAGGCGCGGCTGTCGTTCGTGGGCGCTGTGGGCGATCTTGAGCCCCAGGACGGGCCCTTCCTGGTGACCGACATCGGCGGCGGCTCCACGGAGTTCGTCGTGGGCACCTGGGACGGGGTCAAGGCACACGTCGACGCCGCGAGGTCGGTCGACATCGGGTGTGTCCGGCTCACCGAGCGGGCCCTGCGGTCCGACCCGCCCACCCCGGACGAGGTCGCCGCGGCGCGGGCCATCGCCGACGAGGTGCTCGCCGAGGCGTTCGCGGCGGTGCCGGTCGCCGGGGTGCGGACGTGGGTCGGCGTCGCGGGCACGGTGACGACGCTGTCCGGGCTGGTCCAGGAGCTTCCGGCCTACGACCCGGAGCGCATCCATCTGTCCAGGATCGGACTGCCCGATATCCGTGACACGGCGAGTCGCCTGCTCACGGCCAGTCACGATGAGCGGGCCGCGCTGCCGGTCATGCACCCCGGTCGGGTGGATGTGATCTGTGGCGGTGCTTTGATCGTGCAAAGTATCGCTGAGCGGCTAGTTTCTGAGACGGGAATCACAGAACTGCTCGCGAGCGAGCACGACATCTTGGATGGGATCGCTTTGTCGCTGACTGAAAACCTTGACCCAGCGTGACCGTCCGATTGCGTCCCAACGCTGCCCTGGCACAATTGGGACAGCACAACCTGTCCGCCTACCGGTCACTTGTCGTCGCAGATATCCCCCAAATGGATGAACTAGGGCTGATTGTGACTCGTTTGTGACGTCGAAGAGCGCCGGTCGATTCGCCCCTCCGGTTAACTTCCACTCACTTTCGGAGCGGGCGGTACCGCTTCGTGACGACGGAGCCGAATGGCGGACAGCCCCAAAGCACGTCGAACCCGAGCCTGGGAGGAGACCCATGCGCAAACCACGCTGGATAGCAGCGTCGGTGATGCCCCTTGCACTCGCGCTCACGATCGCGGGCTGTGCTGGCGGCGGTGACGACTCGAACAGCGGTAACACCGGTGGAACCGGAGACGCTGGCGACCCGAACGGCAAGCTGAGCGCGTTCGGCACCGAGCCGGAGAACCCGCTGATCCCCGGTAACACCACCGAGAGCGGCGGCAGCAAGGTCATCCGCGCCCTGTGGACCGGTCTGACCGAGTACGACGCGGTCACTGGCGAGTCGAAGAACGCCCACGCCGAGAAGATCGAGACCAAGGACTCCAAGGTCTTCACGGTCAAGCTCAAGTCCGGCTGGAAGTTCCACGACGGCACCGACGTCAAGGCCAAGAACTACGTCGACGCCTGGAACTACACCGCCTACAGCCCCAACGGGCAGCAGGGCGCGAGCTTCTTCGAGCAGGTCGACGGCTACGCCGACGTCCACACCTCGGACCCGGACGGCGCCTCTGGCCCGCAGACGGCTCCCGAGCCCGCGAGCAAGACCATGAAGGGCCTCAAGGTCATCGATGACTCGACCTTCGAGATCACTCTCGCGGCGTCGTTCTCGGTGTTCCCGCTGAAGTTCGGGTACAACCCGTTCTACCCGCTGCCGGACTCGTTCTTCACCGACCAGAAGGCCTTCGAGGCCAAGCCGATCGGTAACGGACCGTTCAAGTTCGTCTCGCGGACCCCGAACGCCGACATCACCCTGACCCGCTACGACGACTACAAGGGTGAGGGCAAGCCGAAGTTCAAGGACCTGGTCTTCAAGATCTTCGAGACCAACGAGGCCGCCTACACCGCGACCGTCGCCGGTGAGCTCGACTTCCTCGACACCGTGCCCGCCTCCGGCATCGCCGGTGGCAAGTACAAGGTCGACCTGAAGGACCGCAACGGCTCCACGCCGTACATGGGCAACCAGGTCCTGGCCTTCCCGCTCTACCAGCCGCAGTGGCAGAACGTGGACCTGCGCAAGGCCATCTCGCTGGCGATCGACCGCAAGTCGATCACCGACAAGATCTTCGAGGGCACCCGTATCCCGGCCGACGGCTGGGTCAACCCGGCGGTCCCCGGCTACCTCAAGGGCCAGTGTGGCGACCTGTGCACCTACAACCCGGAGAAGGCCAAGGAGCACCTGGCCAAGTCCGGCTTCAAGGGCACGATCGAGCTCACCACCAACGCCGATGGCGGCCACAAGGAGTGGATGACCGCCACCTGCAACAGCATCAAGAACGCCCTGGGTCTGGAGTGCACCTACAACCCGATCCCGACGTTCGCCGAGACCCGGCAGAAGATCAACGCCAAGCAGGTCACCGGCATCTACCGTGCGGGCTGGATCGCGGACTACCCGTCGATCGAGAACTTCATGAACCAGCTCTACCGCACCGGTGCGTCGTCGAACGACGGCGACTACTCCAACAAGAAGCTCGACGACATCCTGGTCCGCGCGGACGCCGCTCCCACCGTGGAAGAGGCGAACAAGCTGTACCAGGAGGGCGAGCGCATTCTCGCTGAGGACATGCCCGCGATCCCGCTGTGGAACCAGACCGCGCAGTACGGCTGGTCCGAGCGGATCGACAACGCGCGCCTGAGCTCGCTGCGTGAACTCGACCTCACCACGGTGACGGTCAAGAAGTAGCCAGTGATCACTCCGGGCCGGGGTGCGGCGATCCCGCACCCCGGCCCGGAGTCAGGTTAGGAGACATCTCATGGGACGTTACGTCCTGCGCCGGCTACTTCAGCTGATCCCGGTGTTCATCGGGACTACCTTCCTCATCTACTGGCTCGTGTGGAGCCTGCCCGGCGACCCCTTCGCCGGTAAGTGCGGTGACCGTCCTTGCCCCGACGCCTACGTGTCGATGATGCAGGACAAGTTCAACCTCAACGACCCGCTGGTCGTGCAGTACGGCAAGTACATGCTCAACCTCATCCAGGGTGACTTCGGCCAGAACTTCCGTCTGCAGGACGTCGGCACCCTGATCGGCAACGCCTACCCGAACACGATCAAGCTCGCCGTGGTCGCGCTGATCATCGAGGCCATCATCGGCCTCTCCGCGGGCATCCTCACCGGTCTGCGCGGTCGGGGCTTCCTCGACAACCTGACCCTGGTGTCGACCCTGTTCCTGATCTCGCTGCCCGTGTTCGTCACCGGCTTCGTCATCCAGATCTTCTTCGGCATCGAGCTCGGCTGGATCAAGCCGACCGTGTCGTCCAAGGCGCCGTGGAGCGAGCTCATCGCCCCCGGTTTCGTGCTCGGCAGCCTGTCCATGGCGTACGTGACCCGGTTGACCCGGACATCGATCGCCGAGAACAAGCGCGCCGACTTCGTGCGGACCGCGGTGGCCAAGGGCCTGCCGCAGAGCCGGGTCGTCGGTGTGCACCTGCTGCGCAACTCCGCGATCCCCGTCCTCACCTTCCTCGGCACCGACCTCGGCTCCCTCATGGGCGGCGCGATCGTCACCGAAGGCATCTTCGACATCAAGGGCATCGGCAACCTCGTCTACCGGGGCATCATCGCCAAGGACGGCGTCATCGTGACCGGTGTGGTCGCGCTGCTCGTCGTGGTCTACCTGCTGTCGAACCTTCTGGTGGACATGCTCTACGCCGTTCTCGACCCAAGGATTCGCTATGACTGATCCGAGCGCTGCCTCGACGGTCGCCCCGGCGGCGGACTTCGTCACCGCCGCGGAACACGTCGACTCGAACAAGCCACGCAGCCTCGCCTCGGACGCCTGGCACGACCTGCGCAGGCGTCCGCTGTTCCTGATCTCGGGCGCGCTGATCCTGTTCATCCTGCTCATGGCCGCGTGGCCGAGCCTGTTTACCTCGGTGGACCCGACGGCGGCGGACCTGCAGAACAGCCGCCAGCCACCGTCGGCGCAGGCTTGGTTCGGCTATGACACCCAAGGGTCGGACATCTTCGCCAGAGTCATCTACGGCGCGCGGGCCTCGATCATCGTGGGTGTTTGCGCCACGATCGCGACCGTGCTGATCGGTGGCACGCTCGGCCTGCTCGCCGGGTTCTACGGCGGCTGGCTGGACGGGCTGATGTCCCGCATCGCCGACGTGTTCTTCGGCCTGCCGTTCGTGCTCGGCGCCATCGTGATCCTGTCGAGCCTGAGCACGACCGGGACACAGAACGTCGCGCAGATCATGTTCCTGGTGATCCTGTCGATCTCGGTGCTGTCCTGGCCGGTCTGCATGCGCATCATGCGGTCGGCCGCGATCACCGCCAAGAACCAGGACTACGTCAAGGCCGCCAGGGCACTCGGCGCCAGCTCGTCGCGGATCATCCTGCGACACATGCTGCCCAACGCGATCGCGCCCGTCCTCGTCTACGCCACGATCGCGCTCGGCGCGTTCATCGGCGCCGAGGCCACGCTGTCGTTCCTGGGACTGGGCCTGCGGGCCCCGGTCGTGTCGTGGGGCGTCATGATCGCCGACGCCCGCGACTGGATCCGGGTGGCACCGCACATCCTGCTGTTCCCGGCGGCATTCCTGACCGCGACCGTGCTGGCCTTCGTGATGCTCGGCGACGCCGTGCGCGAAGCGCTGGACCCGAAGATGAGGTAAGGCGGAATGTCCGCGAACACTACAGAGTCCACTCTGGACGCCCACGAGGTCGATCCGGGTGCCCCGCTGCTGCAGGTGGAGGACCTCTACGTCGAGTTCCGCACCCGCGACGGCGTCGCCAAGGTGCTCAACGGCGTGAGCTACCACGTCGAGGCGGGCGAGACCCTCGCCGTGCTCGGCGAGTCCGGCTCGGGCAAGAGCGTCACCGCGCAGACCATCATGGGCATCCTCGACATGCCGCCCGGCTTCATCACCGGCGGCTCGGTCCGGTTCCACGGCGAGGAACTGCTCACGGCCAACCCGAAGCGGCGTCGGGAGGTGCGGGCGTCCGGTATCGCCATGATCTTCCAGGACGCGCTGTCCGCGCTCAACCCGGTTTTCACCGTCGGCTTCCAGATCGAGGAGCAGCTGCGGCTGCGCCGCGGGATGTCCAGGAAGGACGCTCGCAAGCGCGCTATCGAACTGCTCGACCAGGTGAAGATCCCCAACGCCAAGGGACGCGTGCGGCAGTACCCGCACGAGTTCTCCGGCGGCATGCGGCAGCGCGCGATGATCGCGATGTCGCTGGCGCTGGACCCGGAGATGCTCATCGCCGACGAGCCCACCACCGCACTCGACGTCACCGTGCAGGCCCAGATCATGGACCTGCTCAAGGAGATCCAGGTCGAGCGCAACATGGGCCTGATCCTGATCACCCACGACCTCGGCGTCGTCGCCGAGGTCGCCGACCGGATCGCGGTGATGTACGCGGGCCGCATCGTCGAGCAGTCCGACGCGCGGGCGCTGTACCGCAAGCCGGGCCACCCCTACACCAAGGGCCTGCTCGAGTCGCTGCCGCGGCTCGACCAGCGCGGCCAGGAGCTCACCACCATCAAGGGCCTGCCGCCGAGCCTGCTCAAGATCCCCAGCGGCTGCCCGTTCCACCCCCGCTGCCCGATGGCGCAGGACATCTGCAAGTCCGACGTGCCCGAGCAGCACCGTCTCGTCCCCGGCCGCATGAGCGCCTGCCACTTCGCTGAGGAGCTGATCGCCGGTGAGTGACAACATCATCGAGGTCCGCGACCTCGTCAAGCACTTCCCGGTGAAGGTCGGCGTGCTCTTCAAGCGCACCGTCGGCCACGTCCGGGCGGTCGACGGCGTGTCGTTCGACCTCAAGCGCGGCGAGACCCTCGGCGTCGTCGGCGAGTCCGGCTGCGGCAAGTCGACCCTGGCCCAGGTGCTGATGCGCCTGGAGCCGCCGACCGGGGGCACGGCCACGTTCGAGGGCCGCGACATGTTCAAGATGCGGGGCGGTGAGCTGCGCAGGCTGCGGCGCGACATCCAGATCGTGCTGCAGGACCCGTACACCTCGCTCAACCCGCGCATGACGGTCGGCGACATCATCGGCGAGCCCTTCGAGATCCACCCCGAGGTGGCGCCGAAGGGCTCGCGAGCGCAGAAGGTCCGCGAGCTGCTGGACGTGGTCGGGCTCAACCCCGAGCACATCAACCGCTACCCGCACCAGTTCTCCGGCGGCCAGCGCCAGCGCATCGGCATCGCCCGCGCGCTCGCGCTGCGGCCCAAGGTGATCGTCTGCGACGAGCCGGTGTCCGCTTTGGACGTCTCGATCCAGGCGCAGGTCATGAACCTGCTCGGCGACCTGCAGTCCGAGTTCGGGCTGTCCTACATCTTCATCGCCCACGACCTGTCGGTGGTCCGCCACCTGTCGGACCGCGTGGCCGTGATGTACCTGGGCAAGGTCGTCGAGATCGGGTCGGAGACCGAGATCTACGAGCACCCGACGCACCCCTACACCCAGGCGCTGCTGTCGGCGGTGCCCGTGCCGGACCCCGATCTGCGCGGCCAGCGCCAGATCATCCGGCTGGAGGGCGACGTGCCCAGCCCGGTCGACCCGCCGTCGGGCTGCCGGTTCCGCACGCGCTGCTGGAAGGCGCAGGAGATCTGCGCCGAGGAGGTCCCGGAGCTCAAGACCCGGGTGGCGGCGCACCCCAGCGCCTGCCACTTCGCCGAGGAGAAGTCAGTCGTTCCCTGATGTCGGGGCCGATCTCAGGGAAATGTCGAAAGTCGGAAAAGGAGTACGCGTGAAGCGACGTAAGACGTTCGTGGCAGCGCTCGCGGCACCCCTGGTCGTATCCCTGGCCTGGATCGCCGTCCCATCGGCGACCGCTGCCCAGGAACTGTCCGGGAAGACCGTCGAGTTCAATGTCCTCGCCGCTGACGGCGCGAGCGCGGAGGCCGTCGAGGCCGCCGTCCGCTCGGCCGGTGGCACCGTGGTGAGCACCAACAAGGCGGTCGGCCTCGTCACCGCCACCGCGCCGGAGAACGGGTTCACCGCCCGCCTGTCCGGCAACGCGGCGGTCGACGGCGCGGCGAAGGTGAAGTCGATCGGCAAGTCTCCCGACGCCAAGGCGACCAAGGCCAAGGTCAAGGACGTCGAGAAGGAGAACAAGTCCGGCAGCAACGGCACCGGCAAGCACGGCAACGCCGTCGCGGGCATGGACCCGCTCGACAGCCAGCTGTGGGGCCTGACCGCCGTCCGCTCGCACATGGCCCGCACCACGCAGGCCGGTGACAAGCGCGTCAAGGTCGGTGTCCTCGACACCGGTGTCGACGGCAGCCACCCGGACATCGCGCCGAACTTCGACCACGCCCTGTCGCGGAACTTCACCCACGACATCGTCAACGACGACCTCGGCCAGGAAGTCGACGGTCCGTGTGAGTACGCGGGCTGTGTCGACCCGGCCGACGTGGACAACGGCGGCCACGGCACGCACGTCGCGGGCACCATCGCCGCGGCGGCCGACGGCTTCGGCATCTCCGGTGTCGCGCCGAACGTGTCCATCGTCAACATCCGCGGTGGCCAGGACTCCGGCTACTTCTTCCTGCAGCCGGTCGTCGACGCCATGACCTACTCCGGCGACGCGGGCCTCGACGTGGTCAACATGTCGTTCTACGTCGACCCGTGGCTCTACAACTGCAAGAGCAACCCGGCGGACTCCCCCGAGCAGCAGGCCGAGCAGAAGGTGATCATCAAGGCGATCACCCGCGCGATGAACTACGCCTACCGCAAGGGCGTCACCCAGATCGTGTCGCTGGGCAACCAGCACCAGGACCTGGGCAAGCCGCTGCCGGACGCCACCAGCCCGGACTTCCCGGCGGGTACCGAGCACACCCGCACCATCGACAACGCCGACTGCCTCTCGATGCCGATCGAGGGCCCGCACGCCCTCGGCGTCAGCGCGCTCGGCCCGTCGCTGGGCAAGGCCGACTACTCGAACTACGGCTTCGAGCGGATCTCGGTCTCGGCTCCCGGTGGCTACTTCCGTGACGGTCTCGGCACCCCGACCTACCGCACCAACGGCAACCTGATCCTGTCGTCGTACCCGAAGAACGTCGCGCTGACCGAAGGCGCGATCGACGAAGAGGGCAACGTGACGCCGGACGGCGCGGCGCTGGGCGTGCAGAAGGCGTGCAAGGCCGACGGCACCTGCGGCTACTACCAGTTCCTGCAGGGCACCTCGATGGCGTCCCCGCACGCCACCGGTGTCGCCGCGCTGATCGTGTCGCAGTACGGCAAGTACTCGCACGGCCAGGTCTCGCTGCACCCGGACAAGGTCGAGCGCGTCCTCGAGGGCACCGCCTTCGACAAGTCGTGCCCGTCCCCGCGCACGGTGGACTACACCCTCGTCGGTCGCCCGGCGGAGTTCAACGCCACCTGTGAGGGCGACGCCGCCTTCAACAACTTCTACGGTCACGGCGTGGTCGACGCGTACGCGGCGGTCACCAACGGCAAGAAGTTCCTCAAGTAGGTAAGTCCTTTCGCGACAGCGGGCCCCTTCCCCCCGGAAGGGGCCCGCTGTCGTTTCCGCTCCCCACGAACTTAGGCTACCCTAACTTTCGTGCCCAGATCAGATGAGCGCCAGGTCCTCACCGCGAACGTCCTCGGCGGCGCCCGGGTCAGCCCGACCTTCGTCCGGGTGACGATCGGCGGACCCGAGCTGGCGCACTTCGTGCCCCGCGGGTTCGACCAGTGGTTCCGGCTGTTCCTGCCGCGCGACGGCCAGAGCGAACTGCGGCTGCCGACGCGCGCGAGTGTGCTCTGGTACGCGCAATACCTGTTGATGGCCAAGGAGACCCGGCCACTGGCCCGGAACTACACCGTCCGCGAGTACCGCCCGGCGGCTGACGGCGGCGACCCCGAGATCGACATCCACTTCGCCTGCCACGGCGACGCCGGTCCCGCGTCGGCGTGGGCGTCGTCGGCGAAGGTGGGCACCAAGGTCGGCCTGCTCGACGAGGGCCCGCACTACAACCCGCCGTCCGACCAGCGCTGGCACCTGCTCGCGGGCGACGAGAGCGCGCTGCCCGCCCTGCTCGGGATCCTCCGCTCGCTGCCCGCCGACCAGCGCGTCGAGGCGTTCATCGAGGTGCCCGACGCCGAGGACATCCAGCCGGTCGACGCCCCGGACGGCGCGAAGATCCACTGGCTGGTCCGGCACGACCACGACGCCCGGCCCGGCTCGGTGGTCGAGGCCGCGGTGCGGGAGGCGGCGCTGCCCACCGAGCCCTGCTACGCGTTCGTGGCGGGCGAGTCCCAGTTGGCGACCGGCCTGCGCAGGCACCTGGTGAACGACCGGAACATGGCGAAGTCGGACGTCACCTTCACCGGCTACTGGCGCCTCGGCCGGGCGGCGTCGAGCTAGTCCGAGGGTGGGCCACCCAGGGCGGCCCACCCAAGGCGGGTCAGCGGTTCGACGCGCGTTTGACGAACTCGGCGATGTCCTTCGACTGTTGGACCCGCGACGGCTCGTGGACGTACATCATGTGCCCGGCCGGGTAGTAGACGACCTCGATGTTCTCCCGCAGCTCCGCGGGCACCGCCAGATGCGCCAGGGTGTGCTCGGTGGCGAAGTACGGGGTGGCGCCGTCGGTGTGGCCGGAGGCGACGTGGATCTTCAGGTGCGGGTTGGCCCGCATGACCGCGGCCAGCTTGTCGGCGACGGTGACGTGGGCGTTCTCGAACTCCTTGAACGACCAGTCCCGGTTCACCGACAGACTCAGCACCTCGTACGGCAAGTCCTTGCGGTAGGCCAGTTCGGTGTGCAGGTAGTGGTTGATCCCCGCGGTGTAGGCGCCCATGATCGCCGACATCGAGGGGTCCTCGCGCAGGGTCTCCACGCCGTAGTCGGCGGCCCAGCCGGTGAAGCGGCCGTCGAGCCTGCCGACGGTCTGCCTGCGGTCGCGCAGCAGTTCCACGAAGAAGCGGGTGTGCTCGATGCGCATGTCGACGCGGTCGACGTAGTCCTCGGACAGGCCGGACAGCGCCGCGATCCTGGCCACCGTCGCCGCGCGGTCCTCGGCGGACAGACGGGCACCCTGGTTCAGCGCCCACGGGTAGTCGCGGGTGGCGAACTCCTCGGCCTCGGCGAGGACCTCGGCGAGCGGCCGGTCGCCGTGCAGGCCGTGGTGGTGGGCGATGGCGGCGTAGGTCGGCAGGTACAGCGGGTACGGCAGGTCGTTGCCCTCGACGAAGTTCAGCGTGGCGAAGTCGAGCACCGACGAGATCAGGATGAGCCCGTTGAGGTACATCCCGTGCCGCGACTGCAGGTGCTGGGCCAACCCGCCCGCCCGCGTCGTGCCGTAGGACTCGCCCGCCAGGAACTTCGGCGACACCCACCGCCCGTGCCGCGTCGTCCACAGCCGGATGACCTCGCCGACGGACTCGAGGTCGGCCTGGAACCCGTGGTGGTCGGCGGGCTTCTCGCCCTTCACCGCGCGGGAGAAGCCGGTGGACACGGGGTCGATGAACACCAGATCGCTGTGCGTCAGCAGCGTCTCCTGGTTGTCCACCAGCCCGTACGGCGGCGGCGCGAGCTGCCCGGCGTCACCGCAGACGACCCGACGCGGACCGAAGACCCCCAGGTGCAGCCAGATGCTCGACGACCCGGGCCCACCGTTGAAGGCGAAGGTGACCGGCCGCGTCGCCGGGTCGGCGCCGTCGAGGGTGTAGGCGGTGACGAAGACCTCCGCTTTGGGGAGGTGCCCGTCGAACGTCCCGTCGGTCACCACCTCCTTGCGCAACACCAGCCTGCCGGTCGTGGCGGTGTAGGCGAGCTTGCGCTTGCGTACTGTCAGCGTGTGCGACGTGGTGACCAGGTCGTCGGTGGGCTCAGGGGTCGTGGGCCCGTCGGCGGTTGCGTCCATGTGCCGACCCTACGGCCTGCCCTTCTCCCACTTGGCGGGAACCGATGACAATGGACGAACTGGACCGCGCGGTGACGCAATGCCGCGCTTGCCCCCGCCTTGTGGCCTGGCGGGAGGAGGTCGCGACGGTGAAACGGGCCGCCTTCCGCGACCAGGAGTACTGGGGCAGACCGGTTCCCGGCTTCGGCGACCCCCACGCCCGAATCGCGATCATCGGCTTGGCCCCCGCCGCCCACGGCGCCAACCGCACCGGCCGTATGTTCACCGGCGACCGCTCCGGCGACTTCCTTTACGCGGCGTTGTACGCGGTCGGCCTGGCCTCGCAGCCGACGTCGGTGTCCTTGGACGACGGGTTGGAGCTTCATGGGGTGCGGATCACGGCCCCGGTGAAGTGCGCGCCGCCTGCCAACAAGCCGACCCCGGTCGAGCGGGACACGTGTCGGCCGTGGCTCTCGCGGGAGCTGGAGCTGTTGCGCCCGACCCTGCGGTCAGTGGTGGTCCTCGGGGCTTTCGGCTGGCAGGCGGCGATGCCGGTGCTGGAACGGTTCTGGTCGGTGGGGCGGCCGCGGTTCGGGCACGGGGTGGAGTACGCGGTGCCTGCGGTGGATGGGGGAGCGGGGTTGCGGCTGCTGGGCTGCTACCACGTGAGCCAGCAGAACACTTTCACCGGCAGGCTGACGCAACCGATGCTGCAAGAGGTCTTGAAGCGGGCAGCGGAATGACACCTCTGATCCTGCTCGACGTCGACGGCCCGCTGAACCCGTTCGCCGGAGAGCTGCCTGACGGGTTCGTCGAGCACCGGATCCGCCTGTCCCGCTGGAACCGCCGCAAAGTCCTGCGGCTGCGGTTGAACCCGACCCACGGCCCGGCCCTGTGCGCGCTCGCCGAACGCACAGGCGCGCGGCTGACGTGGGCGACGACCTGGGGCCACCGGGCGAACACCGTGATCGCCCCCGTCATCGGCCTGCCACCGCTCCCGGTGATCGACGTCAGCAGCACCACCGATACCTGGAAGTACCCCGCCGTCGCCCGCCACGCGGGAAACCGCCCCCTCATCTGGCTCGACGACGACTTCGATCTCTTGCCGGTCGCCCGCGACCGCTTCCTCGCCGACCGGCAGGCCCCGACCGAGCTGTACCGGGTCGACCCACGCCGTGGTCTGTCCGCCGGTGACCTGGCGGCCGTGGAGGAGTGGCTACTCGCGTTGCCCTAGCAAGACAGTCAGCAGGGAAGCCACTCGGTGACGACCGCCAGGAACTGCGCAGGCGCGTCCCGATGTGGTGTGTGGCCCGCGTCGATGGTGACGAACGTGCTGTCCTTGATCATGCCCGCGTACTCCGCCAACTCGTCCTGCTTGATCTGGCTCGACGGCCCGCCCCCGATCACCAGGGTGCGGGCGGTGATGGCGGCCAATGCCTCCCGACGGTTCGCGGACGGGTGGTCGACCTGGGCGCGGATCGCGCGGACCATCCGCCAGTCGTACGGAAGCGAGTCGTCCTCGGGGACGTCCCCGACGCGCGGGGGATTGGGTGGCAAGGGCGGGCGGGGCTCCTCCAACACCAAGTCGCCCACCAGGTCTGGGCGGGCGGCGGCGACTAGTGAGGCGATGACCGCGCCCATCGAGTGGCCGACGACCAGCGGCCGGTCGAAGCCGAGTTGGGTCAGCGCGAGGACGACGTCCTCGGCCATCAGTTCCAGCGAGTACTCCGCCGTGCGGTCGGCGGCGCCGTGGCCGCGCAGGTCGAGGGCGTGGCGGTGGACCGGCAGCGGGGCCGGGTCCCAGGTCGAGGCGTTCTCGCCCAGGCCGTGGAGCAGGACGGCGGGGTGGCCGGAGCCGGAGCGGACACAGTTCAGGCGGACACCGTTGGGAAGCAGCACACGATCGACATTACGCAGATCCCTGGTAACGTCGATGACAGCGCACACCGCCGCGCGGGGGGCTCTCGGAACCCAGGCGGGCTAAGGAATCTCCTGTGTCATACGCGCTCATCGCCCTGCTGCTGCTCTGGCACCCCTATGTCCTCGCCCGCCTGCTGCCCGACCGCGCCGTCGAGGTGCGGGTCCGGCCGCTGGAGCTGGAGATCGACATCGTCATTACCCGAATGTGATCGCGCCCACAGCGTCGGTGGTGCATGCTCGCCCCATGAGGTCACGCCTGCCCGCGTTGCTGGTGGTGGCCGCGATGCTGGTGCTCGCGGTCGCGGCGGCGCGCGGGGAGTCGGCGATTCCGCGCGGGGGGCCGCTGGGGGCGGTGTCGGAGCCGCCCGCGGGTCCGGTCGCGCCGCCGCCGGAGGACATCGAGCGCAACTTCTTCCTCGACCTGCTCGGCGGCGTCACCACCGGCGCGCTGCTGCTGTTGGTCCTGGCGATGCTGCTGATCGGCGCGGCGGCGATCCTGGCCGGGCTGACGCGTCGCCGGCGGGTCGCGCGGCCGCGGCTGGCCATCGAGATCGCCGGGACCGAGGGCGCCGAGCCGGGCATGCCCGTGGTCGACCTGGTGGAGGCGGCGAAGTCGGCCAGGGTCACGCTCAGCAGGCGCGCGGGCGGGCCGCCCGCCGACGCGATCGTGGCGGCGTGGCTGGTGCTGGAGGACGCCGCCGCGGCGCGGGGGACACGGCGGGCGGCGCATGAGACCCCGACGGAGTTCGTCGCGCGGGTCGTCGCCGCGCACGGGGTCGACGCGACCGGGCTGCGCGACCTCTACCACCGCGCCCGGTTCGGCGGCGCCGTCACCGCCGGGGACGTCGCGGCCGCCGACGAGGCGTTGGCGCGGCTGGAGGAGAAGCTCGCGGGGGCGCGGCGATGAGCCCCGCCCGCAGCTGGATCATCGCGCTGCTCGTGGGCGCGGTCGTGGCGGCGCTCGCGGTGTGGCCGGGCAACATCCCGGTGTTCTGGGCGGTGTGCGTCGGGATCCCGACCGCGGCCGTCACGCTGCTGAGCACCCGCTACGCCGGTCCACTCGATCCACTGTGGAGTGCCGTGCCCGACGGGACCGGCCCGGCGACGGAACTCCAGGCGACCAACCTCGCCAGCAGGCTCGCGGAGGCCGCAACCGACCAGTCGCGGTTCATCACCCGGATCCAGCCGCGGCTGCGCAGGCTCGCGGCCGCCGCGCTGCGCGAACGCGGCGTGTCTGATTTGGACTCCGAAGAAGCGAAAGCCTTGCTGGGATACGAACTGCACGCGGTGATCACCTCGCCGACTGCCACCCTGCCCCCGCCCGACCGGCTGGCGGCACTGCTCAACCGACTGGAGATCCCGTGACACCGTCCACTGTGGAGGAGGCCGCCGCGGCGGTGACCAAGGCGCTGGCCGAGGTGCTCGTCGGCCGGGAGCGCACGGTCCGGCTCGCGCTGGCCGGAGTGCTCGCGGGTGGGCACGTGCTCATCGAGGACGTGCCCGGCCTGGGCAAGACGCTGCTGGCCAGGGGGATCGCCCGCGCGCTCGGGCTCGACTTCGCCCGCCTGCAGTGCACCCCGGACCTCCAGCCCGCCGATGTCACCGGCTCGTTCCTGTTCGACCCGGCGACCCGCGAGTTCACCTTCCGGCCCGGCCCGGTGTTCACCGGCCTGCTGCTGGCCGACGAGATCAACCGGACCCCGCCGAAGACCCAGTCGGCGCTGCTGGAGGCCATGCAGGAGAAGCAGGTCACCGTCGAGGGCCGCACGTTCCCGCTGACCAGGCCGTTCCACGTCATCGCCACGGCCAACCCGATCGAGTACGAGGGCACCTATCCGCTGCCGGAGGCCCAGCTCGACCGCTTCCTGCTGCGCCTCGACGTCGGCTATCCGCCGCCGGAGGAGGAGGTCGAGGTGCTGCGCCGCAGGCTGGCGCGGCGCACCGAGGACGCCGAGGTCACCCAGGTCGTCGACGCGGCGGCCGTGTTGGAGCTGCAGGCGGCGGTCGAACTGGTCGACGTCGACGACGACGTGCTCCGCTACTGCGTCGACCTAGCCAGGGCCACCCGAGCCCACCCGGCCGTCGACGTCGGCGCGTCGCCGCGCGGGTCGCAGGCGTTGTTGCTGGTGGCGAGGGCCCTGGCGGTGATCGCGGGACGCGATTACGTGCTGCCCGAGGACGTCAAGGAGTGCGCCGTCGCCGCGCTGGCCCACCGGCTGACGCTGCGCGCGGAGACGTGGAGCAGCGGCATCAGCGGGGTGGCCGTGGTGACCGAACTGCTGGCCGCCGTGCCCGGCCCACCGAGCAGCGCGAGCCGATGAGCGGCCGGGTGCTCGCCTGGGCGAGGGCCCGCCGGGCGGCCGGGACCGCGGGGTGGCGCGGCACCGACGCCCTGGTCCGCGGCGCCGTGGGCGGCCTCGGCCTCGTCGCGCTCGGCGTTGTCCTGCACCGGTTCGAGTTGCTGCTGATCGGCGCTCCGCTGCTGGTCAGCACGGTCCTCGCGCTCGCGGTGCCGGTGGGCGCGGCCCCGGTCCCGCGCGCCGACCGCCTGCCCCGCACCGTCGAGACCGGCGACGACGCCCGCCTGACGATCCACGTCGACGCGGGACCGGGCATCGAATTCCTCGCCGTCCGCCTGCCCACTCCCGACGCTCCCGCCGTGGGACCCGTCCAGCTGCTGCCCGGCCACGCCCGGTCGCTGCGCGCGCGGCTGCGGTGGAACGCCTGGGGCGAGGGCGTCGACGTCCGCCCCGACCACCTCGTCGCGGGCCGCGACGCGCTGCTGATCGCGGGACCGGTGACCGGCCCGGAGAGCCGCCGGACCGTGCTCCCGCCGGTGGCCCCGCTGCCCGCCGGACCACTCCCGCCGCGTGCCGCGGGCCTAGTCGGCGTGCACCGCTCGGCCCGCGCGGGCGACGGCACCGAACTGCGCGCCATCCGCCCCTTCCACCCCGGCGACCGCGTCCGCCGCGTCGACTGGCGCGTCACCCTGCGGGCCGGAGCCGCCATCGGCGATCCCTTGGGCGCCTTGCACGTCCGCGAACGCCACGCGGAGGCCGACGCCGAACTGCTGCTGGCGATCGACTCGCGCATGGACGTCGTCCCGTCGATCGCCGCGTGGTCCGACAGCGAGGGCGACACCGCCGTCCGCCCGGGCGGCACCCTCGACACCTCGGTCCGCGCGGTCGCGGCGCTGGCCGCGGGCTTCCTGCGCCAAGGCGACCGGGTCGGCCTGATCGACCTGGGCCGCCCGCAGCTGGGCATCGCCCCGGGCGCGGGCCACCGTCACCTGCTGCGCATCCGCCACCAGTTGGTCGCGTGCTCGCGCTCGGCCGGTTGGGCCCCCAAACCGATCCTTCGCCAGACCCCGTCGGGCGCGGTGATCCTGGTCCTGTCCCCATTCCTGGACGACGCGATCACCGACTGCGTCCTGCACGCGGCCCGCCGCGGCGAACGCGTGATGGCCGTCGACATGCTGCCGCCGCTGATCCCGGACCCGGCGTCACCTTGGGGAGAGGTTGTCCGCCAAATCCTCACCGGCGAACACCGAACCCGCCTCACCGCGCTCCGCACCCAGGGCGTCCCCGTCATCCCGTGGTCGGACGGCACCCCGATCGCCGCCACCCTCCGCAAACTCCGGCGCCGCAGATGAAGCAATGGCCCGAATCGAAGCAGGAGTGCCCCCACCCAACCCCGGGGGGACGGCCCTTGGCCAGTCTATCGAAGGGGCGCGACAGTGGATCTTGAAAAGCGGCCCCACACCAGCAAACTGTGGACAACTCGATCACCCGAAAGCATGGTTCTCGACGTCGGCGAAGGCGTCTCCGCGCTCTGGCTGCGAGCCGTCATCGCCGCGGCGAGCGGCGGCATCCTGCTCGACATCGCCCTCCACAACCCCGCCCCCGTCCCCCTCATCTTCGCCGCCTTCCTCGCCCTCGCCTCCACGGTCATCCCCTCGTCCCCAGCCCCCCTCCTCCTCATCCTCACCGCGGCCGCCACCCTCACCGCGACCATCGACACCCCCTTCGCCCCCGGTGTCCTCCTCCTCATCCCCCTCGTGCATCTCCTCCACCTCTCCACAGCCATAGCCGCCCTCTTGCCGCGAAAAGCGCGCATAGCCCCCAAAGCCCTCAAACCGCCACTCAAACGGGCCGCGGGCACGCAAGCCATCGTCTGGCTGATAGCGATCATCGGCGCGGGAATCCCGGACGGACGGGTTCCGATGATCTTGGAAGTTGCCGGGTTGCTTTCCATCGCGTCATAGCCGCGGTCGTCGTGTTTCTCGATCGGGTTCGCTGATCGCGCGATATGGGTCACACCCTGCGGAAACCGGGCAGCGACTCCGGTCACATCACCCTGGGGGCGCCTCGCGAGCGGGTGTTTCCAGTGCGACTATTGAGCCATGGCGAACGGAAAAGAGCCGACCCGAATCCTCATCCTCGGTGGCGGATATGTGGGCCTCTACACCGCGCTCGGCCTGCAGCGGAAGCTGCGGTCCGGCGAGGCTTCGGTGACGGTCATCGATCCCCAGCCACACATGACCTACCAGCCCTTCCTCCCTGAGGCCGCCGCGGGAGCCATCGAGCCGCGCCACGTGGTCGTGCCGCTGCGGCGGGCGCTGAAGCGGTGCCACGTGATCACCGCGCGCGCCACCAAGATCGAGCACGCCCGCAAGGCCGTGACGATCGAGGCCGCCGACGGCCACATCGAGGAACTCGGCTACGACATCCTCGTCGTCGCGCTGGGCTCGGTGGCCCGGCTGCTGCCGATCCCCGGCCTGGTGGAGAACGGCATCGCCTTCAAGACCATCGGCGAGGCCATCTACCTGCGCAACCACGTCATGACCAAGCTCGACGAGGCCGACAGCACGCTCGACCCTGAGCTGCGCAAGCGGCTGCTGACGTTCACCTTCGTCGGCGGCGGCTTCGCGGGCATCGAGGCGCTCGGCGAGCTTGAGGACATGGCCCGGTTCGCCACCAAGTACTACAAGAACGTCGAGCCGGAGGACCTGCGGTTCGTGCTGGTCGAGGCCGCGGGCCGGGTGTTGCCCGAGGTCCGCGAGAGCCTCGGCGTCTACACCGTGATGCAGCTGGAGAAGCGCGGCATCGAGGTCTACCTGTCGACGCTGGCGAAGTCGTTCGAGGGCGGCCGGGTCGTGCTGTCCGACGGCACCGAGTTCGAGAGCGACACCATCGTCTGGACCGCGGGCGTGAAGTCCAACCCGGTCCTGGCCTCGTCCGACCTGCCGCTCACCAAGCAGGGCAGGCTCCGCGCCACCGCCGCGATGCGGGTCGAGGGCCTCGCCGACGCGTGGACCGCGGGCGACAACGCCGCCGTGCCCGACCTGTCGCGCACCGAGGAAGACCCGACCGCGATCTGCCCGCCGAACGCCCAGCACGCGGTCCGCCAGGCCCGCCTGCTCGCCAAGAACATCATCAAGGCGATGCGCGGCGGCGAGCCGAAGGACTACTACCACAAGAACCTGGGCGCGGTCGCCAGCCTCGGCCTGCACAAGGGCGTCGGCGACATCTTCGGCGTCAAGGCCAAGGGCCTCATCGCGTGGGGAATGCATCGCGCCTACCACGTCAAGGCGATGCCGACCTTCAATCGCAAGGTTCGGATCACTTTGGACTGGTTAACCGGCGGTCTCTTCCGGCGCGAGGTCATCTCGATGGGGCAAATCAACGATCCGAAGGCAGAGTTCGCCAGGGTTTCGCGGGGCTGAGTCAAACGGCCCAAAGAGACTGGGCCAGCCGGCCTGAAAGCGGAGAAACCGGTCCCGAGCTGCTCCATCGCGCCTTAGGCTGCGGCTGCCCCCGTAGCCCAACAGGCAGAGGCAGCCCCCTTAAAAGGGGTGTAGTGCCGGTTCGAATCCGGTCGGGGGCACGGAAAACTTGACAAACGCGACGCCCGCCTGGATCAGGCGGGCGTCGCTGTTCGGTTGGGATCCTTTGAGGACGCCGAACACAACTGACCGATAACCGCACATACACGTCCACAATGCACGCGCCGTGGCCGGCTAAGCTCGCCGCGTGGCCGAATATCGGATCGACGACCTCGCGCGTGCCGCGGGCACCTCTGTGCGCAACGTGCGCGTCTACCAGGACCGTGAACTGCTGGCGCCGCCCACGCGCCGCGGCCGCACCGCCATCTACGGCGACGCGCACCTGGCCAGACTCCGGCTGATCCTGAACATGCTCGACCGCGGCTACGCCTTCGCCCAGATCAAGGAGATGCTCGACGCCTGGCAGTCCGGGCACAGCCTCGCTGACGTGCTCGGACTCGAGGAGGCGACCGGCGCGGCCTGGTCGCACGAGCAGCCGGAGGTCATCCCGATGGCCGAGCTCGTGCGCATGTTCGGCACCCAGATCACCCCGTCCAACATCAGCAGGGCCCTCGAACTGGGCATCCTCGAACGGCAGGGCGTGCACTTCGTCGCGCCAAGCCCGCAGCTGCTGCGCACCGGCAAGGAACTGGTCGACCTCGACGTGCCGCTGTCGGAGGCGCTGGCCCTTGCCGCCGAGATCCAGGGGGAGACCGACCGCGTCACGGCGATGCTCGTCGGGATGGTTCGCAAGTACGTCCTCGACCCCAAAGGCCCCGATTGGCTACCCAGCGGTGATGAGCTGCCACGCTTCGCCGATGTGGTGAGCAGGCTGCACCCATTGGTCATGTCGGCGATGTCCGCGGCGGTCGACAGGTCGGCCCGGCGGGTGATTCCGCAGGTCATGGGCGATCGGATCATCGCGCTCGCGGAGCGTATCCGGGCCGAACGAGCCCAATAGGACGAACGGGTTGGGCCTGCTAGCTCTTGCAAGCCTGACAACGGCGGTTGTAACGTTCGTCGTTGTCACGTAACGCCCGTGAAACCAGCCCGAGGCTTGGCCGTCGGATGGTGTGACCTCGATGGGGAGTCGCCATGGCCAGCGTTCCGCTCCGGTTCCCGGAGACCGCCTCACGTCTGGTGGTCCGCCGCCGAACCGTCCGCGGCGACGGCGTCGACCTCGCCGTGTTCGAGCAGGGCGACCCGACCGACCAGACGATCCTGCTGGTCCACGGCTTCCCCGACACCCACGCCATGTGGGACGAGGTGGCCGACCGGCTCGCCGAGACCTACCACGTCGTGCGCTACGACGTGCGCGGCGCGGGCGAGTCCGGCGCACCCCGCGAGCGCGGCGGCTACACCATCGCCAAGCTCGCCGAGGACCTGTTCGCCGTGGCCGACGCCGTCAGCCCCGAGCGGCCCGTGCACCTCGTCGCCCACGACTGGGGCTCGATCCAGGCGTGGGAGCCGGTCACCGACCCGCGCGCGGCGGGCCGCATCGCCTCGTTCACGTCGATCTCCGGGCCGAGCCTGGACCACGCCGCGTTCTGGATGCGGCGCAAGCTCAGCAGGCCCACCCCGGCGAACCTGGCCAAGGTCGTCCGGCAGGCCGTCAGCTCCTGGTACATCTACTTGCATCACCTGCCCGTGCTGCCCGCCCTCGCGTGGCGCACGGTCATCGGCCCGAACTGGTCGACGCTGCTGGAGCGCGTCGAAGGCATCGCGCCCGCGCCCGGCCACCCGGCGCCGACGATGCCCGCCGACGCCGCCCGCGGCGTGAAGCTCTACACCGCCAACATGCTGCCTCGGCTGCGCAAGCCCGCCGAGCGGCGCACAGACGTGCCGGTGCAGCTGATCATCCCGACGCGCGACAAGTTCGTCTCGCCGAACCTGTCGGAGGGCATCGAGCGCTGGGTCGGCCGGGTGTGGCGGCGCAGGCTCGTCGCCGGGCACTGGGCACCCGTGTCGCACCCAGAGGCGGTCGCCAGGATGGTCGACGAGTTCGTCGACCACGTCGACGGCAGGCCCATGACCCGCGGCCTGCAGCGCGCCGCCGCCGACACCGGCGACTTCACCCACAGCCTCGTCGTCATCACCGGCGCGGGCCGGGGCATCGGCCAGGCCACCGCGCGCGCCTTCGCCGCCCGCGGCGCCGAGGTGGTCGTCGCCGACCTCGACCTCGCCGCCGCCAAGGAGACCGCCGCGTCGATCGGCCCAGCCGCCTACCCGTACCAGGTGGACGTGGCCGACGAGGCCGCCATGAGAGCCTTCGCCGACGCGGTCGCCGAGGAGCACGGCGTGCCCGATGTCGTGGTCAACAACGCGGGCATCGGCATGGCGGGCGCGTTCCTCGACACCACCGCCGACGAGTGGCGGCGTGTGCTCGACGTGAACCTGCTCGGCGTCGTGCACGGCTGCCAGGCGTTCGGCGCGCTGATGGCCGAGAACGGCGAGGGCGGCGCGATCGTCAACCTGGCATCGGCCGCCGCCTACACCCCGCATCGCGCCATGTCGGCCTACGCGGCCAGCAAGGCGGCCGTGCTGATGCTGTCCGACTGCGTCGGCGCCGAACTGGCCGACCATGGGATCACCGTCAGCGCGATCTGCCCGGGCATCGTGGCCACCGACATCACCAACACCACCCGGTTCGCGGGCAAGGACGACGTCGAGCAGCAGCGGCTGCGGCAGAAGGCCACCAAGTCCTACGCCCGCCGCGGCTTCGGCCCGGAGCGCGTCGCCGCCGACATCGTGCGCGCCGTCGAGCGCGGCACCGCCGTGGTCCCGGTGACCGCCGAGGCCAAGATCGCCCGCCTCGGCGCGCGGTTCGCCCCCGGCCTCATGCGGGCCGCCGCGAAGATGGACGTGGTGCGCTGATGGACGAGAACCTGGTCCTGCACCCGCGCGACGTCCGGTTCGACTGGTCGGCGGTGCCGCTGCACTGGGTGCCCGGCGAGCCGCTGGTCACGCACACGATCAACACGCTGCACCTGGTCCTGCCCGAGGGCGAGCGCTGGTTCGTCGAGGTGTTCCGGCAGGCGCTGCCGCTGATCACCGACGAGGTGCTGCGTGAGGACGTCGCCGGGTTCATCGGCCAGGAGGCCATGCACGCCGAGGCCCACCAGGGCGCGGCAGACCACCTCGCCGCGCAGGGACTCGACCCGGCGCCGTTCGTCGGTCAGGTGGAGTGGCTGTTCCGCAAGCTGCTCGGCGACCGCGAACTGACCGGCGCCGCCAAGCACCAGTGGCTGCTGGAGCGGCTGTCGGTGATCGCCGCGATCGAGCACTTCACCGCCGTGCTGGGCCAGTGGGTGCTCAACACCAAGCCGCTGGACGACGCGGGCGCCGACCCGGTGATGCTGGACCTGCTGCGCTGGCACGGCGCCGAGGAGGTCGAGCACCGCGCGGTCGCCTTCGACCTCTACACCCACCTCGACGGCCGCTACCTCCGCCGCGTGCGCACGATGATCGCCGTCGCGCCGGTGCTCGGCTGGTTCTTCGTCCGCTCGGCGCGCTGGCTCATGGCGCACGACCCGCTCAAGCCCGGCCCGGCCCGCTGGCGCGACTTCTTCCGCGCCTCCCGCCGCGGCCTGCTGCCGAGGCTGAGCCAGCTGATCCCGGCGCTCTGGCGCTATCTGCCGCGCGACTACCACCCGCGCAACGAGGGCGACACCGACCAGGCGATCGCGTACTTGGCCCGGTCGCCCGCGGCGAAGGCGGCGAGCTGATGCACGCCCCCACCGACCTCTACGGGCGACCGCGCTCCGACCGGCTGCTGCGCGCGCTGGTTCCGGTTGTCGCCGGCTACCAGCGACTCAGCGCGCTGAGCGCGCGGCGGCAGCCGACGGTGCGGGCGGTCGACCGGGACCTGGTGCTGTCGGTGCGCACGGTCGAGGCCGTCGCCGAGGGCGTCGTGGCGCTGCGGCTGGCGCGGGCCGACGGCCAGCCGCTGCCGCGCTGGCGGCCCGGCTGCCACCTCGACGTGATCCTGCCGTCGGGCAGGCGCAGGCAGTACTCGCTGTGCGGCGACCCGCTGGACCGCATGACGTACCGGATCGCCGTGCGGCTCGTGTCGGACGACGGCGGCTCGGGCGAGATCCACCAGCTCGCGGCGGGCGCCACGCTGACCGTGCGCGGCCCGCGCAACGCGTTCCCGTTCGTCGACCGCGGCCCGTACCTGTTCATCGCGGGCGGCATCGGCATCACGCCGATCCTCCCGATGGTGCGGATGGCCGCCCGCCGGGGCGCCGACTGGCGGCTCGTCTACACAGGACGGTCGCGCGAGTCGATGCCGTTCCTGGCCGAGCTGGACGCCTTGCCCACGACCGACCGGGTGCGCGTGCTGGCGTCGGAGGACGTCCCCGCGGTGTCGGACCTGCTGGGCGACGCCGTTCCTGGCGCGTCGGTGTACTGCTGCGGACCCGGCCCGATGATCGACGCCGTCCGTCGCGAATGGACTGGCCCGCTGCACTTCGAGCGATTCTCCCCGGCCCCGGTGCTCGGCGGCGCTCCGTTCGAGCTGCAGCTGGGCGTGGGCGGCCCGGTGGTGCCGGTGGCGGCGGACGAGTCCGCGCTGGAGGCGCTGCGCCGCGAGCGGCCGGGCACGGCTTACTCGTGCAGGCAGGGGTTCTGCGGAACGTGCCGGGTCGGCGTCCTCGCCGGAACGGTGGAGCACCACGGGGCCGCGGTCCCAGACGGCTCGATGCTCGTGTGTGTCTCGCGGGCGGCGGACGAGCGCATCGTCCTGGACGTGTGAGAGGAACCGACATGATCGAGATCAACTACGAGCGACGCGGCCAGGGCGAGCCGCTGGTGCTGCTGCACGGCATCGGCCACCGCTGGCAGGCGTGGTCGCCGGTGTTGGACCGCCTCGCCGAGCACCACGACGTCATCGCCATCGACCTCCCCGGCTTCGGCGGTTCCCCGATGCTGCCGCCGGAGCGCCGCTACGACGTCCCCAGCGCCGTCGACGCGCTGATGGAGGTCTTCGCCGACCTCGGCGTGCCGCGGCCACACCTGGCGGGCAACTCCCTGGGCGCCATGCTGTCCCTGGAGATCGCCGCGCGCGGCGGTGCCCGCTCGGTCACCGCGCTCGCCCCCGCGGGCTTCTGGAGCGCCCGCGACCGCGCGTGGGCCATCAACATCCTGCGCATGGTCCGCGCCAGCGGCCGCGTGCCCGCGATGCGCACCGCGCTGACCTCCCGCAAACCCCTGCGCCTGCTCGGCGGCAGCATCCTCTTCGGGCGCCCGTCGCACGTGGGGGAGCAGGACATGCTGGGCGACCTGGAGTCCATGGTCGCCGCCGAGGGCTTCGACGCGATCATCGCCGCGGGCGGCCACACCTACGTCTACGCCGCGGACGCCCCGACCGTGCCCGTCACGGTGGTCTGGGGATCCCGCGACCGCGTCCTGTGGCCCCGCCAGGCCCGTCGCGCCGCCGAACTGCTGCCCGCCGCCCGCCACGTGTCGCTGCCCGGCTGCGGCCACGTCCCGATGGGCGACGACCCGGTCGCGGTGTCCCGGCTGATCTTGGAGACGTGTGCGCTCGGGGCTCTGGAAAAGGCCGCCTGAGTCTTGAATACTCGCGCCCGTGCGAACTCTGGTGGCGTGGGTGTTGGGCCTGGTCGGCATCGCGGCGGCCGGGTACGGGGTGACCCGGCCCTGGTTCGAGGACCGGGCCGGGACGACCATCCCCCTGTCTGGCCTGTTCAGCGGCGTCGAACGCGAGTCGGCGTCGCTGCTCACGTCGATGGCCGTACCGCTGGGCATCGCGGTGATCCTCGCCGTGTTGGGCTTGCTGCGGTCTTCGGTGCTGCTGCGTCTGGGCGCGGGGATCTCGGCGCTGACGGTGGTGGTGTGGGTGCTGCAGGCCCGCCAGGCCGTCGACATCGCCGACCTTCAGTCAGGCGTGTGGAACGTGGCGTTCGGCAGCCTGTTGTTGCTGGTAGCCAGCGCTTTGCGCTGACCTGTCATGGACGGGTGGCGCGGATGACCCAGGCCGCCGACGCGTAGCGGACACCCTGGCCGGTGTCGTGAGCGGTGAGGGTGGCGCGCAGGTTGTCGACAGCGCGCTGCCTGCCCTCGTCGTCGAGACCGCCGAGCATCCAGCCGAGCAGGCCGAGCACGAAACGCTCCGCGTCGTCGGCGTCGTCCCCGAATGACATGGCCTCGCTGTGCGGGCTGAGATGGATGTCGGTGAAGCCCGCGGCACCGAGGACGGCGTGGACCCGTTCAGGGTCCGCGAGTGCGAACGGCCCGGGGGCGTCGGGCGGGGGCGCGGGCATCGGCCTGCCCGCGGCGAGGGCCTGGGCGAACGAGAGGAACCACTCGTTGCCCGCCGCGGACTGCCACACCATTTGCACGAGACGGCCACCTGGACGCAGTGCGCGGCCGATGTTGCCGAACGCCGAGACCGGGTCGGCGAAGAACATCGTCCCAGTGCGGCTGACCGCGAGGTCGAACGCCGCGGCCGGGAAGGGATGCACCTGGGCGTCGGCTTGGACGAACTCGACGTTGGCCACACCCGCCGCCCGCTGCCTCGCCACCCGCAGCATCGCCGCCGAGAGGTCCACACCCACGGCTCGACCGTCGCGTGCCAGCCGGGCGGCGTCGCGGGTGGTCTCGCCGGTGCCGCAGCCGATGTCCAGCACCTGGTCACCTGCGGCGATGTCCGCCGCGGTGAGCAGGCCCGACTGATAGTCACGGACCGCCAGGTCGAACTGGTCGGCGTGCTCGGCCCAGTAGGTGCCCTCGTCGCCGTCCCAGGCTTGGGCCTGCGGCGCGTTGGAGGGATGGACCTGAAGGGTGCCGGTCATGGTCACCACCACCTATACTCCCAAAGGGACTATTTGAGTAGACTCCTCGGGAGTGGGCATGTCAAGGGATCCAGCACTCACCACGACGTCCTACGCGATCCTCGGGCTGCTCGCGGTCCGGCCGTGGAGCACCTACGAACTCGCCAAGCAGATGGACCGCGGCGTCGGCCGGATCTGGCCAAGGGCGCAGAGCAAGATCTATGAGGAGCCGAAGAAGCTCGTTCGCCACGGCCTGGCCGAGGCGACGAAGGAGGCGGTCGGGCGCAGGCCGCGCACCGTCTACTCCATCACCCCCGAGGGGCGGCGCGCGATGGCTCGCTGGCTTCAGGTACCCGGGTCCGGTCCGGTGCTGGAGTGCGAGCAGCTGCTGAAGGTGTTCTTCGCCGACTCCGGCACCACCGCCGACACCCTGGCCACCCTGCGCGCCGCCAGGGCCTGGGCTGAGGAGCGCAACACGGAGAACGTGGCGGCGGCCCGCGCCTATGTCGCGGGCCAGGGCCCGTTCCAGCAGCGGGCGGCTCAGACCCTGCTCGTCGGCCGATTCCTGACCGACTACTACCGGCTCGTGGCCGAGTGGGCGGACTGGGCCACGGCCATCGCGCGACAGTGGCCGGACAACCCGGCGGACGCCGTGCCGAGCCAGTCCGAGATGGCCGAGGCGCTCCGTCTTGCGAGCTGGACGTCCGAAAGCTAGTCCTCAGAGGACACTTACTGCGCGGGTGACGTGTTCCGCTGCTGGGGAGTCGGCCGCTGCAGCGGCGTCGTCGTGTCGCCCTTGTTCTCGGTCAGGGCGGCGGGGGAGTCCGGCGTCAGCTCCGCCTCGGCCTCCAGCGGCTCCAGCAGCGCCGTGCTCTTCGTCAGCAAGTCGTACGTGCCGCGCAACCGGCCTGCCAGCTGCTCCCGCAACGCCGTCAGCCGCTCGACGTGGCTCGTGGCGACCGCGATCCGCTTGTCCGCCTCGTCCGTCGCCTCCTGGACGCGGCGGCGGGCCTCCTCGTTGCTGGCGGCCCGGGCGGACTCGATCTCGCGGTGGAGTTCGGCGCGCTTGCCGGACATGTCCTCCTGGAAAGCCTGTTCGACGCGCTGGCGGTCGCGTTCGGCCTGTTCGTCGATCTGGCGCTGCTGGGCCTCGGCGGCGGTGGTCATCGCCTCGACCTTGGCCTGGGCGTCGGTCATGATCGACAGATGCTTGGCGTGGATCTCGTCGTGCTGGCGGTCCAGGTCGGCGAGCAGCTTCTGGTAGCGCTCGCGCAGGGCCGTCGATGCTTCCTCGGCGGCCGACCACGCCGTGTCGGCGGCGGCCTGGGCGCGGGTGGTGATCTCCGCGGCCTGGGCCTTGGCCACCTCGACCGCGCGGGTGGCGCGCTCCTGGGCGTTGGGCGCGGCGGCCGCCGCGGCGGCGGTGCCGATCTTGTCCAGGCGCTCGGTCAGCGCGGCGATCTCGCGGCGGGCCTGCTCCAGCCTGCCCGACATGTCGGCCGCGGCGGCGCGGGCCTCGTCACGTTCGGCGGCCAGGCGCAGCGTGTCGGCCTCTGTCCTCTCGACATACTCGCGCACCTGCGTGCGGTCATACCCGTGTCGCGCGACAGTGAACCGATCCTGAGCCATGCCCCGAACGCTACCGGTGCTCACCCGAACGGCAACACCACGGCCACGCGAACAGGTGAATCATCACCCAGGCAGGTCATGCGCGAGCGAGTTTGAGCTCACCAATGGAATCCCTTGGTGAGGCGGGCCAGCGCTCCCGCCGCCGCGGTCAGGTTGCGTTCGCCCTTGCCCACCTTGATCCCTTCCTTGCCGCCCGCCGCCGTCGAGTCGGGGAAGATCCGGTAGCCCTGGTAGGCCACGGCGTCGACGAAGCCGGGCGCCAGCGAGTACGCCGCGGAGATCAGCTGGCCGGTCGGCGTGCCGATGTGCTTGGGCCGGTTCAACAGCGCGTCCATGACCATGTCCGCGGCCTGCTCCGGTGACTTCGTCGGGAACGCGTCGTAGATCTTCGTCGGGCGGATCATGGGGGTGCGCACCAGTGGCATGTGGATCGTGGTGAACGTGATCCCCGCGCCGTGGGTCTCGGTGGCGACGATCCTGGAGAAGTAGTCCAGCGCCGCCTTCGACGCCACATACGCCGAGAACCGCGGCGCGATGCCCTGCACGCCGATCGACGACACGTTGACGATGTGGCCGAACTTGCGCTCGGTCATGTGCGGCAGCAGCGCCAGGATCAGCCGCACCGCGCCGAAGTAGTTGATCGCCATGGCGCGCTCGTAGTCGTGCATCCGGTCGTAGGACAGTCGCACCGACCGCCGGATCGAGCGGCCCGCGTTGTTCACCAGCATGTCCACGCTCGGCTGCTCGGCCAGCATCCGCGACACCGTCTTGGCCACCGACTCGTCGTCGGTCAGGTCGCACGGGTAGACGAACGCGTGCCCGCCCGCCGCCGCGATCTCCGCGCGCACCTCCTCCAGTTCGGCTTCCCGCCGCGCCACCAGCAGCGGCACCCCGCCCGCCGCGGCGATCTTCAATGCCGTCGCCCGGCCGATGCCCGACGACGCCCCGGTGATCACCACGCGCCGCCCGTCGAGGCCGCCGCGGTGGCCCTCGCGACGTGCGCGGAACGGGTCGAGGTGTTCGCGCCAGTAGCGCCACAGCACGTCGGCGTAGTCGCCCAGCCGCGGCACGTCGATGCCGCTGCCCGCGAGCGCGGTCCGGGTGGCGGTGGAGTCGAAGCGCGGCTCAAAGGTGAGCGTGGTCAGCAGGACCGGCGGGATACCCAGCCGGTCGAGCACCGCGTCGCGCGCGATCGACACACCGGGCACGTTCTCGGCGAACTTGATCAGCCCGACCAGCGGGTTGCTCAGCCGCCGCGGCAGCGCGCCCGCCGCGACCGGGGCGCCCGCGGCCTTGGCGAAGGCGTTGTAGACCTCCTTCGCCGACTGCGGTTCCGGGTTGACCAGGTGGAACGCGCGCCCGTCGAGGCCGGGCTGGTTGACCAGGTACGCCATGGCCTTGGCGACGTAGTCGACCGGGACGATGTTGGTGTCGCCGATGTCGGGCACGACCAGCGGCACGTTCGGCACGCCGTCCAACCGCGACAGCGCGGAGAAGAAGTAATACGGGCCGTCGATCTTGTCCATCTCGCCGGTCCGCGAGTGGCCGACGACGATCGCGGGCCGGTAGATCCGCCACGGCACCCGGTTCTGCGTGCGCACCAGCCGCTCGGACTCGAACTTCGTGCGGTGGTAGGCCGTCACCAGGCGCTGGCCCGCGTCGAACATGTCCTCGGTGAACTTGCCCCGGTAGTCGCCCGCCACCGCGACCGACGACACGTGGTGCAGGCACCCGGCGCCGATCTCGGCGGCGAGGTCGATCACGTGGCGGGTGCCGTCGACGTTGGCCGTCACGCTGGTCTCGTCGTCGGCGGTCACGTCGTAGAGGGCGGCGAGGTGGACCACGTGGTCGACACCGGTCAGCTCGGCCGGGTCGGCGATCCCCAGGCCCGGCTGGGAGACGTCGCCGACGACGGTGCGCACCCGGTCGGCCGACGGCCAGTCCCGCGCGGCCCGGTCGAGCCGCTCCCGAGACTGCTCGCGCACCAGCAGCCACACCCGGTCGACGTCGTCGCGGTCGAGCAGCTCGCGCACGAAATGCCTGCCGATGAGTCCCGTAGCGCCGGTCACCAAATAGGTCGCCATGGTCGTCCTCTCGGTGTGAGTCATCGGTTCATGAGCATGTCACCGACCGTCGTTGTCGTAAAACGACAGCGGGCCGACCCTGATACGGATCGGCCCACTTCGTGGACGGTGTTCAGCGCGTGAGAGCGACCGGCCCCGGGACGAAGTCGGGGTCGACCTGGTCGGCCAGATCGCGGCCCGACCGCGAACTCGCCCACGCGCGGGCGTTGCGCACGTGGAACTCCACGGCCTGCCGCTGGTAGGTCGGCCAGTCCTTCTCGACGCCGTCGACGAGCTCCCGCATCGCGCGCAGGGCGGCGCGGTTCTCCGGCTCCAGCATCTCGATCGGCCGCACCTCGCCGCGCTCGGCGGCGCGCACGTGCCCGGACCGGCCGACCCAGGTCAGCAGGTCGGCGCCGACCTGGTCGCGCAGGAAGTCCAGGTCCTCGCCGTCGGTGACCTTGTTGCCGACCACGGCCACCCGCACGCCGAAGTCCCGCGCGTAGCCCAGGTACTGGCGGTAGACCGCGACGCTGCGCACGGTCGGCTCGCACACCAGGAAGGTGACGTCGAAGCGGGTGAACAGGCCGGAGGCGAACGAGTCGGCGCCCGCGGTCATGTCGACCACGGCGTACTCGTCGCCGCCGTCGACCATGTGGTTGAGCAGCAGCTCGACCGCGCCGACCTTGGAGTGGTAGCACGCGACCCCGAGGTCGTCGGCGGCGAACGGACCGGCCACGGCCAGCGGCACGCCGTCGACCGGGCGGACGAAGTCGAGGTGCAGCGGGCTGTCCTCGTCGATCTGGACCAGCCGTGAGCCGCGGCCCGGCGGGGTGGTCTTGACCATGTCGTCGGCGGACAGGATGCGCGGGTTGTCGCCGCGCAGGTAGTCCTTGATCCGCGGCAGGTGTTCGCCGAGGGTGGGCAGCGCGGCGGCCTGCGCGTCGGACGCGCCGAGTGCCACCGCGAGGTGCTGGTTGATGTCGGCGTCGAGTGCGAGCAGCGCGGGCGCGGGACGCTCGGCGGCGAGGTGGCGCAGGAACAGCGCGGCCAGTGTGGTCTTGCCACTGCCGCCCTTGCCGACGAAGGCGATCTTCACTAGAGGTCTCCTGAATGGGTGATGACCCTACTAGTGGTATCGGTTTTCATTATCCGTGGCAACTCGTGACGGTTGCCATCACCGGATCGTGCGTCAGGCGGGCGGCTCGACCTGGGCGTTGGGCATCTTCCTGAACGTGTCGAGCACGGCGGGGTCCTGCAGCTTCATCCAGTTGATGACCTCGGTGTAGGTCGCGCAGACCGTCTCCGGCTTCGCGCACGCCGAGCCCATGAACTTCTCCACCGCGGTCATGAACGCCCCGCCGGTCCAGTTGTTGAAGTGGTTGCCGACGACCATCGGCGCCCGGTTGCCGTCGTAGGCGGCCTGGTAGAGGCGCTCGTAGGTGTCCAGCGCGATCTTGGTGAACTCCGGCGCGCGGGCGGGCTCGTCCTTCGCCTTGTTCAGCATGAACCAGAAGTTGTAGTCCATGAGGATCGTCTTGCGGTAGTTCGCGCCGGGCACCTTCACCGCGGGCATGAAGAACTCCCACACGCCCGACTGCTGCGTCGGCCAGCCGAGCCCGTCGGAGACCTGGCTGGAGTCGTAGGTCATGTCCCGGGCGGCCAGCGTCGGCATGAGGACGTTGAACTGGCCCTCCAGGCACGGCGTGCGGCCGCCCTTGACGGTGCGCGGGTCGACCTTGAGGCCGAGGTCGCGGGCGCCGTCCATGAACTTGAAGAACTGGTCGAGCTCGTTGTTCCACCCGTCGGCGCCCCACTTGCCCACGCTGGGCTCGGCGCCCTTGCAGAAGTGGCCGTTGTAGTGGGTGCCGATCTCGTGGCCCTGCTCGACAGCCTGGTTCAGGTCGCCGACGAGGTTGGTGACATCGCTCTTGGTGCCGCCGAAGCCGATCGACGCCTTGCCCGGTTTGTGCCCCGGCCCGGTGTATTCGGCGCGGCGGCTGTCGTCGAGCAGGTAAATTCCGGAAAGGAACCCGGAGAAATGCGCGTTGACGCCGCGGGCGAGCGGAAGCATCTTCTGCCAGTGTTCGTGCGACCCGGCGCCGTCGAACGAGAACACGATGAATTGCGGCGGCTTCTCCCCGGCTTTGATCTTGCGCATCCACTGCGGCGGGGCGACGTCGGTGTGCGGCACCGCCTGCGGCGCGGGTGTCCCCACCAGCGTGTTCGCCGAGCTGCCCGGCCGCTGGGTACCGACGACGACCAGGGTCACAAAGGTGATCATCAGCGCGATACCGAGTGCCAATATCTCCCAGCGTCTGCGCCTGTTCATTGCGACTCCCACCCTGTCGACGCGGCTTGTTCCTCCCGAACTGACAGACGTGCACCCGCCTGCGCGGTTGCTCCCAAGGTAATTTCCCGGTGCGCCTTTTTCGGCCAGCGACACGGAGCCTGGTTGGACTTCCGGCTCGCCGCAATCCATCTGTAGAGCGACTACGTCCGTCGGTTTGGTGACCGGAGCGTGTCGATTCCGGACCGGGTGACCCACAGTCGTGCGAACCTGCACCTCAAACGAGGCGCTTGCGACTACCCTGAGCGCGCCGCGCCAGGTTTGCCCCCGCAGCCGGGCGGCTCTGGGTAAAGTAGGTTTTACCCAGCCGGGAACCGGTCGGCCAGGTCGATCGTTGAACCCCGTGAAGGCGCCATTCAGGCCCAGGAGGATCAAGGTGCGTTCTACGAGCAACCCCGCGTTCCGCAACCTGCCGGTCGGCGGGTACGGCGCGGGCTTCCAGCCCCAGGCCCAGCAGTACCCGGGCCAGCCGGGCTACGGCGGCTACGACGCGCCGCCCGTGACCGGCGACCGTCCGATGACGGTCGACGACGTGGTCACCAAGACCGCGATGACCCTGGGCCTCGCCCTGGTGGTCGGCATCATCACGGCCGTCGCCGTGCTGAGCAAGGCCGTCAGCCCGTGGCCGCTGGTCATCGGCGGCATGATCGTCGGTCTGATCCTGTCGTTCGTCGTCATCTTCAAGAAGAACCCCAGCCCCGCCCTGGTGCTCGCCTACTCGGCGGCCGAGGGTGTCTTCCTCGGCGCCATCACCGGCGTGTTCGAGTACCTGGTCCCGGGCATCGCCGTCCAGGCCATCCTGGGCACCGCCCTGGTGTTCATCACGATGCTGGTCGTCTACAAGACCGGCGCGGTGAAGGTCACCCCGAAGCTCACCAAGTGGATCATCGGCGCCACCATCGGCGCCGCCGGTCTGATGCTGATCAACCTGCTGCTCGGCCTGTTCGGCGTCGACATGGGCATCCGCGGCAACGGCCCGCTGGCCATCGGCATCAGCCTGCTGTTCATCGGCATCGCGGCGTTCAACTTCCTGCTCGACTTCGACATGGCCGACCAGATGATCCGGTCGGGCACCCCGTCGAAGTGGGCCTGGTACGTCGCGTTCGGCCTGATGACCACCCTGGTCTGGCTGTACCTGGAGATGCTGCGCCTGCTGTACGCGCTGAACTCCGACTGACCTGAGCAAGACGAGAAGGGGCGCCTCCGTGATGAACTGGTCCCCGAAAGTTGGACTGGCTAACTGAAGGCTAGGCGGTGAGGGCCTGGGCTCGGTATTCGACCGGGCTCAGGCCCTTCAGTGTGGTGGAGATGCGGGTGGTGTTGTACCAGTCGATGTAGTCGTCGAGTTCCGTGGTGAACTCCTCGACGGTGTCGAAGGTGTCGTGGTTGAACAGTTCTTCCTTGAGGTGGCCGAAGAAGTTCTCGGCGAGGGAGTTGTCCAGGCAGTTGGCTCGCCGGGACATCGACTGTGTCAGGCCCGCGTCGGTCAGCAGCGTGCGCCAGGAGGCGTGCTGGTAGTGGAAACCCTGGTCGGAATGCACCAGGGGCCTAGCCCCGGCGTTGAGGGTGGCGATGGCCTCGCGCAGCGAGGTATTCGTCAGCTCCAGCGACGGGGACGGGCCGTGCGAGTAGGCGATCACGGACCGGTCGAACAGGTCGATCACGGGTGACAGGTAGATCTTGCGGTGCCCGATGCGGAACTCGGTGACGTCGGTGACCCACTTCGTGTCCGGGGCGGGCGCGGTGAAATGGCGGTCGAGCACGTTCGGCGCGACCGTGCCGGTCTGGCCCAGCCAGGACCGGTACCGGCGCGGTCGCCGCACCTTGCAGACCAGGCCGAGGGTGTTCATCAGCTTGAGCACGGTCTTCTTGGCCACCCGCCAGCCCTGGCGGGCCAGCATCGCGTGGACCCGCCGATGCCCGTAGCGGCCACGAGCCGCCTCGAACACCTCGGTGATCGCGGCCTTGAGATCCGCGTGCGGGTCGGGCCGAGTGAGCCGGGCCTGGTGGTAGAAGAACGTCGAGCGGGCCAGCCCGGCGGCCGCCAGCAGCACCGGCAGCGGATAGTCGGCCTTGAGGGCGGCGATGACCTGGGTTCTCACCCTCGCCCCTGCTCCCTCAAGGCCCGCAATTTTTCCAGGAACGCCACCTTCGCCGACAACTCCAGGTTCTCGGCCCGCAACCGTTCCAACTCGCTGAGCTCTGAGGAATCCGCGGCCGCCGCGGGCCGGCCCTTCGGCTTGGGCCGCAACGCCTCCTCGCCGTCGCGCCGATACGCCCGCACCCAGGTCTCGACCAGCTTGGGCGAGGACAGCTCGTGCTCACGCGCCAACTCCGACGCGGTCGCCTCACCATCGACGAACCGGCGCACCACCTCGAGCTTGAACTCGAACGTGAACGAGCGCTTGCCCGACATCATCACCAGCGCTCCCGCGCCCCGCAGCCTCCAACGATCACGCAAGCGTCGCACCGCGGTCCGCGACACACCCAACCGGGTCGCGACCACGTCCACGCCATATCCGGCCTCAAACAACGCCACAGCGGACTCCCGCTGCCGCTCCGACAACGAACTACCTGGATACACCAAACCGCTCCCCGAGAGTCGGAACTGGATTACCAGTCCAACTTCCGGGGAGCGGTTCATGACGGAGGCGCCCCTTCTCGTGTGTCACTGACGCCGCCAGGTCGCGCGCCGGTGGACGGTGAAACCGGCCCGGCGGAGATTGGCCTCGCTGGTCGAGTCCGGACTGGCTGTCGCGACCGCCAGCCCGCACCCGGCCCGCGCGGCCACCTGGAGTCGGCGTTGGAGCAAGCGCGACTGCGCGCCCTTTCCCCGGTGCGCGGGCAGGGTCGACGCGCTCCCGAGCACGGCGACACCGCCATGGATGGTCATGGCCGCGGCGGCGATCGGCGTTCCGCGTTCGATCACAAGGAACCGGCGCATCCCAGGCATCCGGTGCTCGGCGCCGATGAACGCGGCGACCACCCCGTCCACCTCGTACCCGGCCAGCAGCACACGCGAGAACGTCTCGACGTCATCGGCGTCGACCACATCCGGGGACAGGGCAGGCAGGTCGTTCAGTCGCCTCGTCGCCAGCATGCGGTCCGCCGCACGCACAAACCCCGCCTCGGTCGCCGCGGGCTCGGTCTCCGGCGTGACTCCGGACACCGTCGAGAGGAAGGCCAACGCGGGGTCCGTGGCCGACACCGCCAACAGCCCCGCGAACTCCCACACGCGGAAGCTGCCCGCCACGCCTTCCGCCGCCGCGCAGGCCAGCGCGGTTCGGCGGTGCAGTGCCCGCTCCGCGGCGGTGACGTCCGACATGGCTCCAGCATGACGCGGCCCCCGCCCGCTGATCGCGGGCGAGGGCCGAAAACCGCCGTTCCTAGCTGAGACGCTCCAGCACCATCGCCATGCCCTGGCCGCCGCCGACGCACATCGTCTCCAGGCCGAACTGCTTGTCGTGCCACTGGAGGGAGTTGATCAGCGTCGTGGCGATGCGCGCGCCGGTCATGCCGAACGGGTGGCCGACCGCGATCGCGCCGCCGTTGATGTTCAGCTTGTCCTCGTCGACCCCGAGGTCGCGGGCCGACGGCAGCACCTGCGCCGCGAACGCCTCGTTGATCTCCACCAGGTCGATGTCGCCGATGGTCAGCCCGGCCCGCGCGAGCGCCTGCTTGGACGCCTCCACCGGCCCGAGCCCCATGATCTCCGGCGACAGACCCGACACGCCGGTCGACACGATGCGCGCAAGCGGGGTCAGGCCCAGCTGCTTCGCCTTCGTGTCCGACATGATCACCAGGGCCGCCGCACCGTCGTTCAGCGGGCAGCAGTTGCCCGCGGTCACGCGGCCGTCGGGGCGGAAGACCGGCTTCAGCGTCGCCGTCTTCTCGTAGGTGATGCCCGGGCGCGGGCCGTCGTCGGTGTCGACCACGCGGCCGTCGGGCAGCGTCACCGGGGTGATCTCGCGGGCCCAGAAGCCGTCCTTGATCGCCTGCTCGGCCAGGTTCTGCGACCGCACGCCGAAGTGGTCCATGTCCTCACGGGTGACGCCCTTGAGCAGCGCCAGGTTCTCCGCGGTCTGGCCCATCGCGATGTAGGCGTCCGGCACGATCCCGGACTGGCGCGGGTCGACCCACTCGCTCGCGCCGCTCTCGGCGACCGACTTCGTGCGGGCCTCGGCCTCCTCGAAGATCGGGTTGTGCGTGTCCGGCCACGAGTCGGAGCTGCCCTTGACGAACCGCGACACCGTCTCCACACCGGCGGAGATGAACACGTCGCCCTCGCCCGCCTTGATCGCGTGCAGCGCCATGCGGGTGGTCTGCAGCGAGGACGCGCAGTAGCGGGTGACCGTGCACCCGGGCAGGTGGTCGTAGCCGAGCAGGACCGAGACGATCCGGCCCAGGTTGTTGCCCTGCTCGCCGCCGGGCAGGCCGCAGCCGAGCATCAGGTCGTCGATCTCGGTGGGGTCGAGCGCGGGCACCTTGTCCAGGGCGGCGCGGATCATCTGCGCGGTGAGGTCGTCCGGGCGGATGTCGACCAGCGACCCCTTCCCGGCGCGTCCGATCGGGGATCGGACAGCGGAGACGATGACAGCCTCTGGCATGGCGGACTCCTTCGCGATGTCGCAGGTACAGGCCGGAGGTTACTCCTGGGTAACCCACGGCGCCGCTGCTGAGCCGCGATGTGAGCGCCGTCGCTCAGCCGCTCTCCGCACCTTCCCACACACCCGCCGCCGCACACAGCGGGGCGAGGATCACATCGGCGGCCATGGCGTAGCCCTCGCCGTTGGGATGAAAGCGGTCCGGGCTGAACAGCTCCTCCGGCCGCTCGTAGAACGCCGGGCTCAGCAGCGCGGCCAGCGGCACCGCCGTCGCCATCGTCTTTCCCAGTTCCCGGCCCTGCGCGCGGGCCAGCGCCCGGCTCCAGCGCTGCGCGACCGCGCGCAGCGGCTGCGGGATCGGCCGGATCGAGCCCAGGTCGGGGCAGGTCCCCACGACGACCGCGGTCCCGGCCTCGGTCAGCCTGCGCACCTGCGCGGCCAGCAGCGCCGCCGACGTGCCGATCCGCATCTTCGCGGTGACGTCGTTGCCGCCGATGAAGATCAGGGCGACGTCCGGCGTCAACTCCAGCGCCGCGTCCACTTGGGCGACCAGGTCCGCCGTGCGCGACCCGCTCACCGCGTGGGTGACCAACCGCACTGGCCTGCCCGACCTGGCGGCCAGCCCCTTGGCCAGCACGACCCCCGGCAGCCGGTCGGCGGACTCGGCGCCGAGGCCCGCCGCGCTGGAGTCGCCGAACATGGCGAAGGTGAGCACGTCGGTCGTCGACAGCGCCACCGGCCCGGTGCCGTCCGGCCGGTACACGCCGTCGGCGTTGAACGGCAGGTCACGCGGCACGCCGATGACCGACCGCGCCTGCCGCGACTGGGTGTTGAGCAGGGTGTAGGCGGCGCCGGACAGCCCCCCGACCGATCCGGCGGCCACCGCGGCCATCCGCAGAGTCCGAATCCCGACCATCGCTGCCTCCCCTCCGGTGGTGGATACAAGACGTATCGCGTAACCCATTGGTTCCTTACGCATCAGGAGACAGCAATCTCGCGTTCGGATACGTGTCGGCGGATAGGCTGACCCGGAAGGTTCTGTGCATGAGACCCATCGAAGGAGCCCCGGTGCAGTACGTCGACCACATCTCCGACCTCGTCGGTGACACGCCGCTGGTCAAGCTGAACACGCTCGCGCACGGCTTGGCCCCGACGGTGCTGGCTAAGGTCGAGTACTTCAACCCCGGCGGCAGCGTGAAGGACCGCATCGCCGTGCGCATGATCGACGCGGCCGAGAAGTCCGGCGCGCTGCGGCCCGGCGGCACGATCGTCGAGCCCACGTCGGGTAACACCGGCGTCGGCCTGGCCATGGTCGCCCAGCGGCGGGGCTATAAGTGCGTGTTCGTCTGCCCCGACAAGGTCAGCGAGGACAAGCGCAACGTCCTCAAGGCCTACGGCGCCGAGGTCGTGGTCTGCCCGACCGCCGTCGCGCCCGAGCACCCGGACTCGTACTACAACGTCTCCGACCGGCTGGTCCGCGAGATCGACGGCGCATGGAAGCCCGACCAGTACTCCAACCTCGAGAACCCGCTGAGCCACTACTACTCGACCGGCCCCGAGCTGTGGCGCCAGACCGAGGGCAAGATCACCCACTTCGTGGCGGGCGTCGGCACCGGCGGCACCATCTCGGGCACCGGCCGCTACCTCAAGGAGATCTCCGAGGGCCGGGTCAAGATCATCGGTGCCGACCCGGAGGGCTCGGTCTACTCCGGCGGCTCCGGCCGCCCGTACCTGGTCGAGGGCGTCGGCGAGGACTTCTGGCCGACCGCCTACGACCGCACGATCGTCGACGAGATCATCGCCGTCTCCGACGCGGAGTCCTTCGACATCACCCGCAAGCTCGCCCGCGAGGAGGCCCTGCTGGTGGGCGGCTCGTGCGGCATGGCGGCCGCCGCCGCGCTGCGCCTGGCCTCGCGCCTCGGCCCGGACGACGTGGTGGTCGTGCTGCTGCCCGACAGCGGCCGCGGCTACCTGTCGAAGGTGTTCAACGACTCGTGGATGGCCCAGTACGGCTTCCTGCCGCCCGAGCACTCCGGCGCCACCGTCGGCGACGTGCTCCGCCGCAAGAGCGCCTCGGGCACCGCGGTCCCGGACTTCATCCACGCCCACCCGAGCGAGACGGTCGCCGACGCGGTGGCCGTCCTGCGCGAGTTCGGCGTCAGCCAGATGCCGGTGGTCAACGCCGAGCCGCCCGTCATGGCCGCCGAGGTCGTCGGCGCGGTCAACGAGCGCGACCTGCTCGACGCCCTGTTCGCGGGCAAGGCAGCCCTGGCCGACCGCGTCGACCAGCACATGTCCCCGCCGCTGCCCACCATCGGCGCGGGTGAGCAGGTCAGCGCCGCCATGCACGCCCTGTCGGCGGCAGACGGCGCGCTGGTGCTGATCGACGGCAAGCCCGCCGGGGTCGTGACCAGGCAGGACCTGCTCGGTTTCCTGGCCGGGCGGTAAACCTTCGGCGTGGTTGGCGGCCGAACCCCACGGTGACGTTGCTGATCCGATAGCGTTACCCGCGATGCAAGCTGACATTCCAGGTCAAAAGGGGTGGGATACCCGATGAGTGCTCCCCAGCCGCCGAACGAGCCTTGGCAGGGCGGACCGCCCCAGCAGTGGCCCAGCCAGGATCAGCCCGGCTACCCGGCGCCCGAGCAGCAGTACACCGCCGCCGGTGACACCACCGGCGCCGACGGCGTCGAGCGGACCCAGGCGATCCGCCCCGGTCAGCCCGTCCCCGGCACCGAGGACGACGGCAGTGACCGCACGCAGGTCGTCCGCCCCGGCCAGACGCCGCCCGCAGGCGCCCCCGGCCAGGGCGAGGCGACGCAGATGGTGCCGCCCGGCTCGGTCCCGCAGAACCCGCCGTACGCGCCTCCGGGCCAGCCGCAGTCGCCTCCCGGCGGCTTCGGCCAGCCGCAGCAGCAGTTCGGCCAGCCTGGCTTCCAGCAGCAGCCGGGTGGCTTCGGCGGGCCGCCGCAGGGTGGGTTCGGCCAGCAGCCCGGCGGCTACCCGCCGCCGCAGGGCGGCTTCGGCCACCAGCCCGGCCTCGGCGCCGCGCCGCAGTTCGGCGGCCAGGCCCCGAACACCGGCATGATCTCGATGATCGTGCTCGGCGTGGTGGCGGTGCTCGGCCTGATCACCGCGATCATGGGTATCAGCCTGCTGTCGGACTTCTCCAGCATCCCGTCCGCTTCGGATGCCTGTGAGGGGCTGAGCGGTCAGTTCCGATCGCAGTGTGAGGCTTCCGTCAGCAGCGCCACCACTGGTGGCGGCACCGGGGTGATCTTCTCCATCCTGCAGATCGTGGGCGCGGTTGCGGCCATCGCGGGTGCGGTGATGCTCTTCCTGAAGAAGGGCAACATCAACCACTTCCTCATCGCGGGCGGCGGTGCGGCGGTCTTCATCGCCGCGATCATCAACGGCTCGGCCTACAGCTTCGCGGGCCGGATCGTCACCCCGCTGCTCTTCGGCCTGATCATCGCGGCCGCGGGCGCCATGGCGTTCTTCCCGCAGACCAGGGCGTACCTGTACTCGGCCCCGCCGCTGGGCGCGACCGGGTTCAGCCCGCCGCCGCCTGGGTTCGGGCAGCAGCCGCAGCAGGGCTTCGGGCAGCCGCAGCAGGGCTTCGGCCAGCAGCCGCCGCAGCAGCAGGGTTTCGGGCAGCCGCAGCAGGGCTTCGGCCAGCCGCAGACCCCGCCGCCCGGCTTCGGGCAGCCGCCGCAGGGCTACGGCCAGCAGCCGCAGACCCCGCCGCCGGGGTTCGGCCAGCCGCCGCAGGGTGGGCAGCAGCCGCCGCAGCAGTGGTGATCTAGTTCATTCCAGTGGGCCCCAGCCGATTCGGCTGGGGCCCACTGTTTGTCCACAGTCTTCGGACTTGTCCACAGTCGCCCGACGCGGCAGGCGCGAGCGGGCGCCTGAGCCGTAGCCTTGTGCCATGGCTGACGACTTCACCCGCTGGGGTTTCGAGACCCGGGCGATCCACGCGGGGCAGGAACCCGATCCGCGCACCGGCGCGGTGATCGTGCCGATCTACCAGACCTCCACCTTCGCCCAGGACGGCGTCGGCGGGCTGCGTGAGGGGTACGAGTACTCCCGCACCGCCAACCCCACCAGGACGGCCCTCGAAGGCGCCCTCGCGGCCCTCGAAGGCGGTGCGCACGCGCTCGCGTTCGCCTCCGGGATGGCGGCGACGGACACGGCGCTGCGCAGCATGACCAGGCCGGGCGACCACATCGTCCTCGGCAGCGACGCCTACGGCGGCACCTTCCGGCTCATCGACAAGGTCCTCACCCTCTGGGGCGTCGAGTACACCGCCGCCGATCTGCACGACCTCGACGCCACCCGCGCGGCGGTCCGGCCGAACACGAAGGTGATCTGGTCGGAGACGCCGACGAACCCGCTGCTCGGCATCGCCGACATCGCCGCGCTCGCGGCCATCTCGGCCGAGGCGGGCGCCAAGCTGGTCATCGACAACACCTTCGCCACCCCGTACCTGCAGACCCCGCTCGCCCTCGGCGCCGACGTGGTCCTGCACTCGACGACGAAGTACCTCGGCGGCCACTCCGATGTGGTCGGCGGCGCGCTGGTGACGTCCGACAGCGCGCTCAACGAGGCGTTCGCGTTCCTGCGCAACTCGGCGGGCGGCGTCCCCGGCCCGTTCGACTCGTGGCTGACGCTGCGCGGCGCCAAGACGCTGGCGCTGCGGATGGAGAAGCACAGCGACAACGCCGAACGCATCGTCGAGACCCTGCTGCGCAGCGACAAGATCGGCAAGGTCTACTACCCGGGCCTGAGCGAGCACCCCGGCCACGAGGTCGCGGCCAAGCAGATGCGCCGCTTCGGCGGCATGGTCTCGTTCACCGTCGCCGCGGGGGAGCAGGCCGCGCTCGACCTGGTGGCGCGCACGAAGCTGTTCACCCTGGCCGAGTCGCTCGGCGGCATCGAGTCGCTCATCGAGCACCCGGGCCGGATGACGCACGCCAGCACGGCGGGCTCGCCGCTGCAGGTCCCCGCCGACCTGGTCCGCCTGTCGGTCGGCATCGAGGACGGCGCCGACCTGATCCAAGACCTCGTCTCGGCGCTCTAGTTCGGGCCACCACGACCACATGACCATCGACAGACTCCACCGCGATGGTCATGTGGTCGTGGTGTTCCTGGCGTGGGCGGCGGCGACAGTCGCGGCCTTCCTGACCGACCGCCACTTCGAGGACATCGACGTCTACCGCGCGGGCGGCCGGGCCTGGCTCGACGGATTGTCGTTGTATGGCCCGGAATTCGGCGAGACCGTGTCGCCGAGACCCCTCGGCTTCACCTACCCGCCGATCGCCGCGGTCCTGTTCTCCGTGCTGGCCGCAGTCCCACGCTGGCTGGCGATCACCGTGTTCAGCGCCGCCGGATTGGCCGCCCTCGGCGCGACGGCCTGGCTAGCCGCACGGCGGTTAGGCGCGGGCACGGTCGCCATGGTGGTCGCCGTCCTGGTGGGCACTCTCGTGGAGCCCGTCCGTGACACCCTCACGTTCGGCCAGATCAACCTGATCCTGATGGGCCTGGTCGCCCTCGACTGCCTGCTCCCGCGCACCCCGTGGCCGCGCGGCCTGCTGATCGGCTTGGCCGCCGCGATCAAGCTGACCCCGGCGTTCTTCGTCCTGTTCTTCCTGGCCCGCCGCGAGTGGCGTTCCGCGCTGACCGCCGCCGGGACAGCGGTCGCCGTCGCCGCACTGGGCTTCGCCCTGTCCCCGAGCGACTCGGTCCACTACTGGACGTCGGCGCTGTTGGACACGGGCCGCATCGGCCAGCCGGAAATGGCCGCCAACCAGTCGATCGCGGGCGTCCTGCACCGATTAGCCCTCGGCGACACCCTGTGGCCGGTCTTGGCCGCTCTGTTGATCGCCGCCGCCTGCGTCCTGGCGGCCCGGCTGCGCGCGGCCGGGGACGACGTGGGCGCGCTGATTGGCTTGGCGGCGGTGGGCCTGCTGGTGTCGCCGGTGTCGTGGTCGCACCACTGGGTGTGGATCGCGCCCGCGCTCGTCTACCTCGTGCACCGCCGCTGGTGGATCGCCACCGGACTGGCGGCGGCCGTGTTCGTCACCGGCCCACAGTGGTTCCTGCCGCGCCGAGACGGCCGCGAGTTGGAGTGGAACGTGCTGGAACAGCTCGCGGGCAACGCCTACGTGTGGCTGGCGTTGGCGCTGGTCAGCGCGCTGCTCTGGTCAGGGCGCCTGACGCAGCGGGTCGACCACGCCACCTGAGCGGGTCGGCGTGTCCTCAGCGGGCGCGGCGGGCAGGTCGGCGGGGTTCACACAGCCGCCGACCAGCTCGATCTCGGTCCCGTGGGAGACGTAGCGGCCCGGATCGGCGCACGCGGCATTGTTGACGGTCAGCACCGCCACCCCCGCCAACGCCGCGGCCGCACCCAACCCCGCCACCAGCGAGGCGATGCCAGTCCGCCGAGATCCCAAAGCCATCCCAAACACTCCCCACACGGTTACCGCGAACGAGAGTACCTGGCCGAACGCGGTCTTACCTGAGTACCAGCTGAGGAGAACGCACAGCGCCGACGGCCGAGCACCCTCAGTCACGTCATCGCTCCGGTACCCCGGCACGCCACGTGGCCAAGATCGATGTCGTTTCGCGCCCACTCGGAATCCGGCTCCGCTCGCGGCGGGAATCTCACCGGTTCGGTGATCAAGTCCTCCGGCGGGCGCAGGGCGGCGATGTAGTCGGCCACCGCATGATCGTCGGTCTCGTTTCTGCTTCCGACACCGGTTTCCGGCCGCGACAGTTGTCCTATGCAGATCCAGGGTCTGACCCACCCGTACACCGGGGCAACCGCCTGCTCCCGCCTGTACGCCCACGGCCACACCTTCCGCTGGGCCAAAGGAGACCGCTACATCGCCGTCTTCCGCGGCACCTGCGTCGAACAACGCCGCTACTTCATCCTCAAAGACGAACTACCCCGACCCGTCCTCGAAGGACCCCAACCCCTCGCCGACGCCATCCCCGTCCACCACGGCGACTGGTCCGACGACGACCTCCTGCGCCACTTCGCCGACATGTGGGCCGCCAAGCGTGGCTGACTTCCTCACCGTCGAGCAGCACGACCTCGTCACCGCGCTTGTCCTGCTGCGAAACAAGATCAGCGAACTCGTCGTCCGCGCCACCACCGAAGGACCCGACGGCTGCCCGTGGGCCGAACTCGCCGACATCCTCAACACGACAGCCGTCCTGTGCCGCAAACAGGTGTGGGTCCTGCCCGCTGGTGGCGGTCAGGACCCACAAACCTGAACGGAGCGCGGTCAGAGGTTGCCGCGGCGCTCCTGCTCACGCTCGATGGCCTCGAACAGGGCCTTGAAGTTGCCCTTGCCGAAGCCCAGCGAGCCGTGGCGCTCGATCATCTCGTAGAACACCGTGGGGCGGTCGCCGATCGGCTTGGTGAAGATCTGCAGCAGGTAGCCGTCCTCGTCGCGGTCGACCAGGATCTGGTTCTCCTTCAGCAGGTCGATCGGCACCCGGACCTCGCCGATGCGGGCGCGCAGCTCCGGGTCCTCGTAGTAGCTGTCGGGGATGTCGAGGAACTCCACGCCCGCCGCGCGCATCGCCGTGACCGTCTTGATGATGTCGTTGGTGGCCAGGGCGATGTGCTGGCAGCCGGGGCCGCCGTAGAACTCCAGGTACTCGTCGATCTGCGACTTCTTCTTCGCGATCGCCGGCTCGTTGAGCGGGAACTTGACGCGGTGGTTGCCGTTGGACACCACCTTGCTCATCAGCGCGGAGTACTCGGTGGCGATGTCGTCGCCGACGAACTCCGCCATGTTCACGAAGCCCATGACGCGGTTGTACCAGTCGACCCAGTAGTCCATCTTGCCGAGCTCGACGTTGCCGACGCAGTGGTCGACGGCCTGGAACAGGCGCTTCGGGGCGTCGGTCGGACGCTCCAGCGAGCCTTCCTTGGCGACATAGCCCGGCAGGTACGGCCCGCTGTAGCGGGACCGGTCGACCAGGGTGTGGCGGGTGACGCCGTAGGTGGCGATCGCGGCGGTGCGCACGGTGCCGTGCTCGTCGGAGACGTCGTGCGGCTCCTCGAGGATGGTGGCGCCGGTGGCGCGGGCGTGCTCGACGCACTTGTCGACGTCGGGCACCTCCAGGGCCAGGTCGACGACGCCGTCGCCGTGCTCGCGGTGGTGGTCGAGCAGCGGGCTGTCCGGGCGCACACCGCCCTTGATGACGAAGCGGGCCGAGCCGGACTTCAGCACGAACGACTTGTGGTCGAAGTTGCCGGTCTCCGGGCCTGAGTAGGCGACCAGCGTCATGCCGAAAGCGGCCTGGTAGAACAGCGCGGTCTGCGTGGCGTTGCCCACGACGAAGACCACCGCGTCCATGGCGTTCACCGGGAACGGGTCCCGGCTCTCGTCGTAGTCGACAAGGCCGACGAGCTGGCGCAGCTGGTCGTAGCTGACCTCGTCCATCCCCAGTTCGCTGCGGCCGAGTGTCCCCGTCATCGCGTCCTCCTGCGTCTTCTTTCTTGCGGTATTTCTGAGCATGTGTCGATGAGGCAGGGTGTGCAATAGTTGGTTGTTTCACAGGACAACTTGACCAGTGTTCACAGCTTTCACAGAGACAAGTTGGACACTGTGACCAGGAGGCGACGGCGTGTCTGATGATCACGGAGCGGAGCTGGACGTACTCGATGCGCGACTGCTCCTGCTGCTCACCGACGAACCGCGCCTCGGCGTGCTCGAATGCTCACGCAGACTCGGCGTGGCGCGCGGCACCGTGCAGGCCCGAATGGACCGCCTGGAACGCCGCGGCATCCTCGGCGGCTTCCCCCCGAAGCTCGATCTGGCCGCGATGGGCTACGGCCTGACGGCGTTCGCGGTGCTGGAGATCGCCCAGGGCAAGCGCACGGAGGTCGCCCAACGCCTGAGCGCGATCCCGGAGGTGTGCGAGGTACACGCCACCACCGGCCAGGGCGACCTGCTGGTCCGCATGGTGGCCCGCGACAACGCCGACCTGCAGCGCGTGATCGACCGGGTGGTCAACGTCGAGTGGGTCGGCCGCACGTCCACGTCGATCGCCCTGTCGACCCCGGTCCCGATGCGCGTGCGGCCACTGCTGGACCGGATCGTCGGCTAACTGGCGGCTTCGTGCAGCGCCTGCGCGATCGGGGTGACAGCGACCTTGCCCTGCACCTCGTAGTACTTGATGCGCTTGCCGGTGCGGGTGACGATGCTGCAGTTGTAGCGGCGGGGCAGCGCCCAGAACAGGATGATCAGCTGGAACTGGTAGAGCTCGGCGTAGACCCCGTCGACGTCCCGCCACGTCGACGCGAACCGGACCATGCCGGACGACCGCGTCACCACGATGCCCTGCTCGAACAGGTAGAACCCCTGCCGCGTGACGGCGCCGATCGCCATGAACGCGAACGGGACGCTGATGAGCCCGAAGATGACGACGTTGACGGCCGTCCGCCCGGCATCCGCCGTCGACACGAACGGCGAGATGGCGATGGGGACGAAGAAGACGAGGAACCCCGACCACCAGAAGATCGCGTGCATCCTGCGGTTGGGGTGCTTGAGAGCGGCGATCAGGTTCCCGAGGCGAAGCTCGTCGACCTTGCCCGCGACCTTCTTGGGCAGCTTGACGGGGACGTCGATCTGATGGTCGGACACGACCATGAGGCTTTCACCGGGATGGTGACCGGTAAAGATCGAAACGGCCTAACCTGGTGCGTGGTCAGATGTTGAGCCGCTCGCGATCGATCTCCGGCGCGGTCACGGTGACGCCATGATCTTCGAAGTCGGCGACAAGCTTCAACTTCCCGCCCAAGGCCCTGACGTACCGGCTCAGGGTGTCGACTTCCATCTGGCCGACATCACCGTTCTCGAGCTGGCTGACCCGAGGCTGACTGACGCCCATGCGCTCGGCGATCTCGGCCTGCGAGACACCGATCTCTTTGCGGAGCTTGGCGAGCCGGAAGTCGAGGACGAATGCCTGCGTTCGGGTGCGTGCCTCGGCCCGCGCGGTGTCCATGTCGCGCCCGCTCGACTCGTCATGAGCGGCCTTGTCGGCTTTTGCGTCTTTCCATGACCTCGTCATCGGTCAAACCCCCCTTCCATGTTCCGCAGATGCAGCGAGTACCGCTCGTCCGCCACAGGAACGTTCGCCGTGTACCACCGCGTCCAACTCCCAGCTTTGTCGCCTGCGACAAGCAGGATCGCTTGTCTCGCCGGATCGAAGGCAAACAAGTCCGGACCTCGCTGCCACCCGATGAAGCGGGGCGCAGTTCCTTCATGTTGTGGTACTTCGACCCCTTGATCCGGTCAACGAGCGGTCTGCCGAGAGTTGGTCCAGCCTCCGCCGGCATGTCGATGGCTTGCTCGACCAGGTCTGCAGTCTCGGGATCATCCTTGACCAGATCCCCAAACCATCTGTCGACCTCGGCGTGCAGCTGGATCTCCCATGCGGACATGAGCGAATATAAGGCTACTCTTATGTAGCCCGCCAATCCAGACCTGCATCGGTGGGGAATGTCCGCCAATGACAAGGCCGCCGGTGGGGGTGCCCACCGGCGGCCAGGACTGTCAGGGCGTCAGAGTCAGCCGCTGTACGGGACCGCCTTGATCAGCGCGACCTTCTGGATCTTGCCGTTGGGCAGCGCGTACTCCCGGGTCTCGCCCTCCTTGGCACCGAGCAAGGCGCGACCCAGCGGGGACTCCGGCGAGTAGACCTCCAGCCCGCCCTCGCCGCCCTCTTCCCGAGTGGCGAGCAGGAACTGCTCCTCGTCGTCGTCCCCATAGCGAACCGTCAACACCATGCCGGGCTGGGCGACGCCGTCCACGGTGGGGGCCTCGCCGACCTTGGCGCCGCGCAGCAGCTCCTGGAGGTGGCGGATCCGGGCCTCCTGCTGGCCCTGCTCCTCGCGGGCGGCGTGGTAACCCCCGTTCTCCTTGAGGTCACCTTCCTCCCGGCTGGTGTTGATCTTCTGCGCGATGACCGGGCGGTTCTCAATCAGCTCGTCGAGCTCGTGCTTGAGCCGGTTGTAGGCCTCCTGGGTCAACCAGGTCACCTGGGTGTCGCTCACGGTCACCAACTCCTCGTCGTACTCCGGGCCCGTGGTTACGGGCCGGCAGCCCCGGGCTGGCGAGCGCGCCCGGAATGGAAAAACACGGCCCGCCTAGGGGCCGTGCAGGTAGACGAGCTTACCACGAACAGGCGTGCTAACCTGACCGTTTTGTCCGATTTGAGGCTGTTAAGGACTCAGTTCACCCCGTTGGCGGCTGTGTGGTGGACAGGTATTCCGGCACCTGGTACGAGCACCCGAAGATGTCGGCCGTCACTGGTTCGGCCGAACTGGTGATGACCGTCGTCACCTGCACGCGAGTCGGGCCGGGGGCGATGTAGACCTCCCGCCGCCCGCCCTCGCCGCCGTCGAGGGTGCGGGCGCGGACGATGCACACCGCCGCCCGATCGGGGGTTTGGCGGGTGAGGTCGAACACCAGCCGCATCTTGTTGTCCGGCAGGTTCGCGAACGACGTCCGCTCGGCCTCGATCGGCGCCGTGCCCAGATTCTTGTAGCCCAGGTAGGCGACCACGCCGCCGACGGCCAGACCGGCCGCGACCAGCAGGGCGGTCGCGCGGCGGGACCTGCGGGCGGGCGCCTTCCCGTAGCGGCCCTCGGGCAGTGCGTGACCGGCCACGGCCATCCGGGGACCTCCTGTGCGCGGTTCTCCGACCGGCGGGAACAATGGACCCACCGCGACGCGTTTCATCTGTTCGGGTCGAAGTATCCGCCAAGCGCGGGACACCGGACGCGAGGGGGCAGAGAGAGGTCATGGCCGAGAAGATGCGCCTGATGGCAGTGCACGCCCATCCCGACGACGAGTCGAGCAAGGGCGCCGCCACGATGGCGAAGTACGTGGCCGAGGGGCACGAGGTCATGGTCGTCACCTGCACCGGCGGTGAGCGCGGCGACATCCTCAACCCCGCGATGGACCGCCCCGAGGTCCTCGCCGACATCCCCGCCGTCCGCCGCGCCGAGATGGCCAAGGCCGCCGAGATCCTCGGCGTCCAGCACCGTTGGCTGGGCTTCGTCGACTCCGGCCTGCCCGAGGGCGACCCGAAGCCGCCGCTGCCGGAGGGCTGCTTCGCGCTGGTCCCGCTGGAGGAGTCGGTCCCGCCGCTGGTCGAGGCCATCCGCGAGTTCAAGCCGCACGTGATCATCACCTACGACGAGAACGGCGGCTACCCGCACCCGGACCACATCCGCTGCCACGAGGTCTCCATCGCCGCGTTCGACGCCGCGGGCGACCCCGAGTTGTACCCGGCGGCAGGCGAGCCGTGGGCGCCGCTGAAGCTGTACTACATGCACGGCTTCTCCCGTAAGCGCCTGGTCGTGATGCACGAGGCACTGCTGGCCGCGGGCCTGGAGTCGCCGTACGGCGAGTGGCTGGACAACTGGAAGCCGGACAGCGGCGACATCAACGACCGCGTCACCACCAAGATCGAGTGCGCCGACTACTTCGAGGTCCGCGACGCCGCGCTCCTCGCGCACGCCACCCAGATCGACCCGGACAGCCGCTGGTTCGCCGTCCCGCTGGAGATCCAGCGGTCGGTGTGGCCGCACGAGGACTACGAGCTGGTCCGTTCGCTGGTCGACAGCACGCTGCCTGAGGACGACCTGTTCGCGGGCGTCGCGGAGAAGGTGTCCCTGTGATCGCCCGTCCTGTTTTCGAGACCGTCGCGCTGACCCAGACGGCCCCGCCGACGCCCGCCGACCCCGGCGGTCAGGGCGAGGACTTCGGCAAGTCCTCGCCGCTGGGCTTCCTTATCCTGATCTTGTTCTTCGTCGCGGTGGCGTTCCTGATCCGCTCGATGACGAAGCACCTGAAGCGGGTGCCGGAGAGCTTCGACCCGCCGGAAACCAAGGCCGACTAATCCGGCAGACCGGTGCGTCAGCCGTCGGCGGCTCGTTCGAGCTCGGCGATGTCGATCTTGCTCATCTTCATCATGGCCTGGGTCGCGCGGCCCGCTCGGCCCGCGTCCGGGTCATTGGTGAGTTCGATGAGGCGGGTCGGGATGATCTGCCACGACAGGCCGAACTTGTCTTTCAGCCAGCCGCAGGGGCCTGGTTCGCCGCCCTCGGTGAGGGTGTCCCAGTAGCGGTCGACCTCGGCCTGGTCATGGCAGCTGACCTGGAACGACACCGCCTCGGAGAACTTGAAGTCCGGGCCGCCGTTGAGCGCGGTGAACGGGACGCCGTCGAGTTCGAACTCGACGGTCATGACTTCCCCCTCGGCGACGGGCATGTCCGGGCCGTAGTGGGTGGTGTGGGTGATCTTGGAGTTGGGGAACACCGAGCAGTAGAACTCGGCGGCCTGCTGGCCGGTCATGTCGAACCAGAGGCACGGGGTGATGTTCGTCAACGACGGCATCACGGACTCCTTTCGTCAGCCCCTCCACTCTGACCGACCCACCCGGCCCCCGCATGATCAGCGAGCCGGACCCGGACGACCAGGTCATGCAGCCGGTCGGCGACGGTCGGCTGTTCGGGAAGCGCCGTAGTGCTTCGGGCGGACTCCAACTCGGCGTTCAGGTCGGCGAGGTCGGCGGCCAGCCGATCGCGGGACGGCGCCGAGGCGGGCAGGGCGAGGTGCTCGCCTTCGCGTTTGGCGGCGATCAGATCGGCGAGATAGTCGGGACCGCCGAGGTTGGGAAGGCAGGCGTCGACGGTGCCGGTGCGCATCAGGTGCAGGCCGGTCAGGGCGGCGCGGAAGGCGCCGAGTCGGTCAACTCGTCGTGCACCGCGCTGGTGTGCACGACGAGCGGCGACAACAGTTGTTCGAGGACGTAGCCGTTCGGCTTGAGCAGAGGTAGGACGGTCCGGCGCCCACCTCTACGGCTCCCCTCCACCGACTCCGACCAACTTGATCAGATCAAGGGTGACGAGGTCGATTCCACATCGTCGCGTCGCGAACAGCAGTGCTGCGGCGACTACCTCGGACAGGTCAGGAACCGTGATCGGCATTCAGCGACCTCCGTCGTACCGAGACCAGCCAGTCCTCGACCCGCTGGGTGTCCGGCTCCACCGGCAGCGGACTCTCCGCCGCCGCGATCTCCGTGCGCAGCTCATCCGACCAGCGCAAACACTCCGCCAGTGGCACCGAGCCCGCCCGGACCGCGAGCAGTTCCTCCCGCGCCGACCGCATGTCGATGCGCAGTTCACCCGTGGTCATCAAAGTCCGGCACACCATCAGCAGCCGCAGGGCGTGCATGACCTGCTTCCACCGCGGTTCAGCCGCCCGCGTCGCGCGCGTGAACTGCTGCGTCGTGGCCCGCTCGTAGCTGACCGCCACCCGCTGCGACAGGAACGCGGGCAGCAGCGCGCGCAGTTCCGCCCCGATCGGCGTGCACACCTCCACCAGGTCGCTCACCAGCAGTTCCAGCGCCGTCGGGTTGCCGCGGAGGCCGAGCGCGCAGAAGTGCTCGACCTCCCAGCTCACCTGCTCGTCCGCCGGTCCGTCCACACTGGACGGAGGTTTCACCAGCCGCCAGAAGGACTCCGTGGGTGCGACGAACACGCCCCGGCGGTCCTCGTCGGACGCGGCCGTGGCGAGGCCGTAGGCGTGGGAGCCCACGATGGCGGACAGCACCAGGTTCACAGTCGTGGGTCCACCGGTTCCGATTCCAGCGCCAGCACCGCGAACACGCACTCGTGCACGCGCCAAAGCGGCTCGCCGCGCGTCAACCGGGCCAGGCCCTCCATGCCCAGCGCGTACTCACGCATCGCAAGGGAGCGCTTGTGGTTGAGCTTGCGGTCGCGCAGGCGGGACAGGTTCGACGGCTCGGTGTAGTCCGGGCCGTAGATGATCCGCAGGTACTCCCGCCCGCGCACCTTCACTCCGGGCTGCGACTTCGGCACGTGGTTCGCCGCCGGCTTCACCACCATCCCCTCGCCGCCCGCCGCCGTCAGGGCCGTCCACCAGTCGACGCCCGCGGCGACCGAAACCGGGTCGGTGGTGTCGACGGCGATCGTCCGCGTGAGCGTGAACAGGGTCGGGTCGACCGCGTGCAGCCGCGCGGCCAGGTCCAGGTGCCACGCGTGCGGGCGGTCCTCGAACGTCGCGCCCTGCGCAGCCAGCAGTTGGAACGGGGCCAGGGTGACCCCGGCCAGGCCGTCCGTCGGCCAGCAGTATCGCCGATAGGCCGCCCGGTAGTCCGCCGCGTTCGTCGACCGCGATCGCTGGCGTGCCAACAGGTCCGCGACCTCGACCCCACGCCCGGCCGCCGACGACAGCGCGTCGACAGCGGCGGGCAGCGCGGCCTCGGCGGCGGCGCCCACGGCGGCGTACTGGTTGAGGATCAGGCCGGACGCCTTCGCGCTCCACGGCAGCAGTTCCGCGTCGAGCAGCAGCCAGTCGGTGTCCAACTCAGCCCACAGTCCAGCGGATGTCACTGCCGCGCGCACCCGCGTGACCAGCGAGGACGTCAGCGCCTCATCGAAGAACGGGCGGCCGGTGCGAGTGTGCACGACGCCGTCGCCCTCGATGCCGAAGCGCTCGGCGGCGCCGTCGCGGGTCACCAGGACGACCGCGCGCGAGCCCATGTGCTTCTCCTCGCACAGGACCTCCCGCACACCCCGGCTCGCGTAGTCCGCGAACGCCTCCGTCGGGTGTTCGAGCAGGTCACCGCCGGTGTGCGTCGGCGTGGGCGCCATCGTGGGCGGCAGGTAGAGCAGCCACCTCGGGTCGACGGCGAAGCGGCTCATGACCTCCAGCGCCGCCGCGGCCTGCTCGCCGCGTACCGTCACCGGACCCATCAGACCGGTGTCGATCACGCGCTTGCCGACGACGTCCGACAGCGCCAGGGCGCTCGGGTCGCGGCCGCTGAACGGGTCCGGCGGCGCGAGCGGGCGCACCGGCTCGTACCAGACCTGGTGCGCCTTCACCGAGACGACTTCCCGCTCCGGATAACGCAATGCGGTGAGTTTTCCGCCGAACACGCACCCTGTGTCCAGGCACATCGTCCCGTTCACCCACTCGGCGTCGACCACCGGTGTGTGTCCATAGAGGACTGTCGTGCGGCTGCGATAGTCCTCCGCCCACGGATAGCGCACGGGCAGCCCGAACTCGTCGGTCTCGCCGGTCGTGTCCCCGTACAGCGCGAAGCTGCGCACCCGCCCCGACGCGCGCCCGTGGTACTCGCGCGGCAGACCGGCGTGCGCCACCACCAGGTTCTCCCCGTCGAGCCGGTAGTGCGAGATCAGGCCGTCACAGAACCGCTCCACGCGCAGGCGGAACTCGTCGGACTCCTCGCCCAGCTGCGCCAGCGACTCCGCGAGCCCGTGCGCCACCGTGACCTTCCGGCCGCGCATCGCCCGGACCAGCTTCTGCTCGTGGTTCCCGCACACCGCCAGCGCGTTGCCCGACTCGACCATCCCCATGGCCAGCCGCAGCACGCCGGGGGTGTCGGGGCCGCGGTCGACCAGGTCGCCGACGAACACGACCCGCCGGTTCTCGGGGTGTCGGGCGTCGACGGCCCGGCCGAGCTCGTCGCGGTCCAGCGCGTAGCCCAGCTCGCCGAGCAGTTCCTCCAGCTCGGCGCGGCAGCCGTGCACGTCGCCGATGACGTCGAACGGGCCGGTCTGGTCGCGCAGGTCGTTGTTCAGCCGCTCCGGCACGATCCGCGCGGCGTCCACTTCGGACTCCCCGCGCACGATGTGCACCTTGCGGAAGCCCTCCTTCGCCAGCGACCCCAGCGACCGCCGCAGCTCGGCGCGGTGGCGTTTGACCACGTGCGCGCCGAAGTCGCGGTCCGGCCGCTCGGCGTTGCGCCGCACGCAGACGGCTTCCGGCACGTCGAGCACGATCGCCACCGGCAGCACGTTGTTCTCACGCGCCAGCTTGATCAGGGCGGCCCGGGGCTCACGCTGCACGTTCGTCGCGTCGATCACGGTGACGAGGCCATTGCGCAAACGCTTGCCTGCCACGTAGTGCAGCGCGTCGAACGCGTCGGCGGACACCGTCTGGTCGTTCTCGTCGTCGCTGACCAGGCCGCGGAAGTAGTCGCTGGACAGCACCTGCGTCGGCTTGAAGTGCTTGCGCGCGAAGGTCGACTTGCCCGAGCCCGAGGCGCCGATGAGCACGACCAGCGCCATATCGGGGATCGCGAGGTCCATCAGGCCTCCTTCCGGGAGAACAGGGCGAGCTGGGTGGGGGAGCCGTGCACTTCGTCGACGGGACCGACCGGCAGGTGGCGCACGGTGTAGCCGCGGCGGTCGGCGACGCCGTCGGCCCACTCCTGGAACTGCGCGCGCGTCCACTCGAACCGGTGGTCCGGATGCCGGAACTTGCCTTCCGGCAGCGTCGGGAACAGCACGTTGTACTCGACGTTCGGCGTGGTCACCACGACGTGGCGCGGGTTCGCCGCGCCGAACACGGCGTGCTCCAGCGCGGGCAGCCTGCTCGCGTCGACGTGCTCGACGACCTCCATCAGCACCGCCGCGTCGTAGCCCGCGAGCGCCGGATCGGTGTAGGTGACCGACGACTGACGCAGCTCGACGCGGTCGCGGGCCCGCTCGGGGAGTCGGTCGAGCCGCAGCCTGCGCTCGGCGGCGTCGAGCGCGGCGGCGGAGACGTCGCAGCCGACGATCTCGGTGAACGTCGGGTCGGCCAGCAGGTCGCGCAGCAGCGCGCCGCCGCCGCAGCCGAGGTCGAGCACGCGGTGCGCCCGGACCTGGTGCAGCGCCTCGACGACCGCGCGGCGACGGACGACGGCCAGCGGCTCGGTGAGCGTCGGCTCGGCCAGCGCGTTGTCGAGGGCCTCCTCCTCGCTGCCGTCCAACTCGGCGAGCTGGGCCATGGCCGTGCGGACCAGGGACTTCCGGTGCGCGAGGTAGCGCGAGCTGATCAACTCGCGCTCGGGGTGCGCGGAGAGCCAGCCGTCCCCGGCGCGCAGCAGCTTCTCGATCTCGTCCTCGGCCACCCAGTAGTGCTTCGCGCCGTCCATCACCGGCAGCAGCACGTACAGGTGGCGCAGCGCGTCGGCCAGCCGCAGCTCGCCGTCGAGCCGCAGGTCGAGGTAGCGCGAATCGCCCCAGTCGGGGAACTCCGGGTCGAGCGGGACCGCCCGCGCGTCGACCCGCCAGCCCAGCGGCGCGAACAGCCGCTCGGCCATCGCGGCTCCGCCGGAACAGGGCGCGGCGGGGATGCGCACTCGCAGCGGGATCGCCTGGTCGACCAGCTCGGGCCGCTGGTCGCAGCGGCCGTTCATGGCCGACTTGAACACCGCCGACACCGCGACGGCGAGCAGCGATCCGGCCGCGTACGGGCGGTCGTTGACATACTGGCCCAGCGTGAACGCGTCGTTCTTGCGGCCCCGGACCAGCGCGATCGGGTCGACGTCGAGCAGCAGCGCCGCGGTGCACTCGTCCTCGTCGGCGCGCGGGTAGAACACGTGCGCGGTGCCGGACGACGTGCTGAACGCCTGCGCCTTGTCGGGATGCTTGAACAGCAGGAATCCGAGGTCGGTCGCCGGGCGCAGTGTCGTCGTCAGGGTCATCAGCACCCGCGAAGTGTCGCCTATCCGGCGCGCGGACTCATGTCATTTGAGAGGGTTGCGGCATGGCGAACCGGCTTCACCACTCGACCAGCCCGTACCTGCTGCAGCACGCCGACAACCCGGTCGACTGGTGGGAATGGGGGCTGGAGGCCTTCGGCGAGGCCGAACGGCGCGGTGTGCCGATCCTGCTGTCGGTCGGCTACGCGGCGTGCCACTGGTGCCACGTGATGGCCCACGAGTCCTTCGAGGACGCCGAGACGGCCGCGCTGATGAACGAGTACTTCGTCAACGTCAAGGTCGACCGCGAGGAGCGCCCCGACGTCGACGCCGTCTACATGACCGCCACCCAGGCGATGACCGGCCACGGCGGCTGGCCGATGACGTGTTTCCTGACCCCGGAGGGCGAGCCGTTCCACTGCGGGACGTACTTCCCGCCGACGCCGCGGCACGGGATGCCGTCGTTCCGGCAGCTGCTCACCGCGGTCCACCAGGCGTGGGCGGCCGACGACACGGAGGTGCGGGAGGCGGCTTCGCGGATCGTCGCGGAACTGGGGAAGCAGACCGCGCCGCTCGCAGTGTCCATAGTGGATGCGCCCGCGCTCGCCGGGGCCGCCGCGTCACTGCTGGGTGACTACGACCGGGTGAACGGCGGCTTCGGCGGGGCGCCCAAGTTCCCGCCGACGATGGTGCTGGAGTTCCTGCTGCGCCACCACGAGCGGACCGGGTCGGTCGAGTCGCTGTCCATTGTGGAGGGATCAGTGCGCGCGATGGCCGACGGCGGGCTCAACGACCAGCTCGCGGGCGGCTTCGCCCGGTACAGCGTGGACGCGGCCTGGGTGGTGCCGCACTTCGAGAAGATGCTGTACGACAACGCTTTGCTGCTGCGGCTGGCCGCGCACCTGGCGCGGCGGACCGGGGGAGCGCGGTACCGGGAGGTCGCGGCGGAGACCGCCGGGTTCCTCATCCGCGACCTCGGCACCGCGGAGGGCGGGTTCGCCTCGTCGCTCGACGCCGACACCGACGGCGTCGAGGGGCTCACCTACGTCTGGACGCCCGCCGAGTTGACGTCGGTACTGGGGCCGGAGGACGGCGCCTGGGCGGCGGAACTGCTGGGTGTGACAGAGGCGGGGACGTTCGAGCACGGCTCGTCCACGCTGCGGTTCCAGCGGCGGGTCGACGATCTGGAGCGCTGGGCGCGGGTGAAGGCGGCGCTGCTGGCCGAGCGCGCGACGAGGCCGCAGCCGGGCCGCGACGACAAGGTCGTCACCGCGTGGAACGGCCTGGCCATCAGCGCGCTCGCCGAGGCGGGCGCGGCTCTGGGCGAACCGACCTGGATCGCGGCCGCCGAACGGGCCGCCGACCTTGTCCTCGGCCTGCACCTGATCGACGGCAGGCTGCGCCGCACCTCGCGGGCAGGGGTCGTCGGCACGGCGGCGGGTGTCCTGGAGGACTACGGCTGCCTCGCCGACGGCCTGCTCGCCCTGCACCAGGCCACCGGCTCGACCCGCTGGCTCGACGCCGCGTGCGGGCTGCTCGACACCGCCCTCGCGCACTTCGCCGACCCGGACGTCCCCGGCGCCTATCACGACACGGCAGACGACGCCGACGCCCTGGTTTGGCGACCCGCCGACCCGGGCGACAACGCCTCCCCGTCGGGCGCGTCCGCGCTGGCTGGGGCGCTGCTCGCGGGCTCGGCACTCGCGGGCGCGGACCGGGCGGATGTGTATCGGACCGCGGCGGAGGACGCGGTGGCGAGGGCGGGCATCCTGGCGGCCCGCGCGCCCCGGTTCGCGGGCCACTGGCTGACGGTGGCGGAGGCGTTGGCCCACGGCCCGCTCCAGATCGCCATCGTCGGCGCCGGGGACGATCTGCTGGCCATCGCGCTGGAACACGCGCCCGGCGGCGCGGTGATCCTGGCGGGTGAGCCGGACAGCGCGCCCCTGCTCGACCAGCGCCCGCTCGTCAACGGCCAGCCCGCCGCCTACGTCTGCCGCGGCTACGTCTGCGACCGTCCCCGCACCGATCCGGCCGACCTGGCGGCCGCTCTCCGCTGACAGCGAAACCTCACCACTTACCCATGTATCGGCGTAACTTGAGAAGGGAAGTAATCAAGTAATCAAAGGAGCCGAACATGCGTGGGAACTGGAGCGGCCGCCCCCGCGGCGGCTGGCAGCAGACCGAGATCCCCTCCGCCGACGACGCCGCCGCCTGGTTCTCTGGCAGGCTGCCCGACGGCTGGTTCACCGGTGATCCGAGCGTCACCGTGGACCGCGAGGAGATCCTGATCGTGGGCACCCTGCCCGACCTCGACGGCGAGTACGCCGACGACGCCGCGCGCGCCGCGGCCGAGTCCGGGCGGATCTCCCGCTGGCGCGAGGACACCCGCGACGAGCGCATCGAGATCGCCCGCCAGGCCGAGCACCGCTACGCCCGCAAGGTCGCGTGGGGCGCCCGCCAGGGCAGCACCGAGGAACTGTTCACGACCCTGTCCGTCCCCGTCATGACCCGCCTGCGCCAGCCGGAACGCCTGGTGCTCGACACCCTGGTCGACGCCGGGGTCGCGCGGTCGCGCTCGGAGGCGCTGGCGTGGGCCGTGCGGCTGCTCGGCAAGCACGCCGAGGAGTGGCTCGGCGAGTTGCGCGAGGCCATGAGCAAGGTCGACGACCTTCGCAGCAAGGGGCCGGAGCTGTAAATCGGTGGCGGGCCGCGGCCGCGCTGGGTCACCCTTGCGGACGTGCTGAGGGGAGACCTGGTGCGGCCTGTCGAGACCAAGCCCGTGATCGTGCGCGCGGTCGACCTCGGCCGCGCGAGACTCGACGCGTACCTAGGCGAGCAGACGCGATGCGGCCCGGCGCGACGGCCATGGGCCCGACGCGATCACCACGCCATGGCCCGGAGGCGGGTCACGGGTACAGCGCGAACCAGACCGCGACGTAGTGGCAGATCGCGGCGATGACCGTGGCCGCGTGGAAGAACTCGTGGTGGCCGAACGTCGTCGGCCACGGGTTGGGCCACTTCGTCGCGTAGAAGATCGCGCCGATCGTGTAGAACAGCCCGCCCGCCAGCAGCAGGACCAGCGCCGCGACACCGGCGTTGGCCAGCAGCTCGGGCAGCACGAACACCGCCACCCAGCCCAGCGCGATGTAGATGGGCGTGCCCAGCCAGCGCGGCGCGTGCGGCCACAGCATCTTCAGCGCGACCCCGGCGATCGCGCCGCCCCAGACCACGCCGAGCACGATGTAGCCGGTCGGCTTGCTCATCGCGAGCAGGCTGAACGGGGTGTACGTGCCCGCGATGAACAGGAAGATCATCGAGTGGTCGAGCCGCTTCATCCACGTGCGCGCGGTCTCGGTGACCCACCAGCGCCGGTGGTACAGCGCGCTCACGCCGAACAGGCCGAGCACGGTGACGCCGTAGACCGAGGTCGCCAGCGCCGCGGTGCCCGACACCGTGAACGCCAGCGCGATGAGCGTCGCGCCCGTGACGACCGAGACGATGAACGACCAGAAGTGGATGACGCCGCGCAGCCGCGGCTTGCTGAAGCCCACCGGCGGGGCGGTCATGGTGGTCACGCCTTCGAGGTTACGGCACCGTAGGTTACGGCCGCAGAACGCTGTGGCCGGGCGCACATCACGACCATCCCGCGACCTCCCGGTGCTCGACGCGCAAACAGCGGTCCATCACCACGTCGAGCCCGCCGTCCGCGGCGATCCGCGCGCCCGGTTCGCTGATCACGCCCATCTGCAGCCACAGCGCGCCCGCGCCGATCTCGACGGCCTCCTCAGCGATCTCGGGCACGAACTCCGGCCGCCGGAACACGTCGACGATGTCGACCGGCTCGCCGATGTCGCGCAGCGAGGTGAACGCGGGCAGGCCCTCCCACGTCGCGATGTTCGGGTTCACCGGGAACACCCGCAGGCCGCTCTTGACCAGGTACGACGCCACGATGTGGCTCGGCCGCGTCGGCGTCGGACTCAGCCCGACCACCGCCACCGTGCGCGACTCGTGGACGAGCCGCTCGATGACCGTGAGGTCCTGCCATATCGGATCGATCTCCGCGCGATGCACCTGCCCAGTGTGCCCGCTCACAGGTCGACGCGGCGTACTGTGCATGGCCGTGAGTCTTCGCAGGCGAGTGGCCGACATCGTGTACGGCCTCTACGAGAAGCGGCTTCTACAACAGGCGGGCGGCCAGATCCCGCGCCACGTCGGCGTGATGCTCGACGGGAACCGGCGGTGGGCGCGCGAGGCGGGCTTCACCGACGTCAACGACGGCCACCGCGTCGGCGCCCAGCGCATCGCCGACCTGCTGGGCTGGTGCAACGAGGCGGGCGTCGAGGTGGTCACCCTGTGGCTGCTGTCGACCGACAACCTCACCAGACCCGAGTCCGAGCTGGCGCCGCTGCTGGAGATCATCGGCGACGTCGTCGACGAGCTCGCCGAGCCCGGCAGCCCGTGGCGGCTGCGGATCATCGGCGCGCTCGACATCCTGCCCAAGGACACCGCCGACCGGCTCGCCGCCGCCGCGCGGCGCTCCGAGGGGCGCACGGGCATGGAGGTGAACATCGCCGTCGGCTACGGCGGCCGCCGCGAGATCGCCGACGCGGTGCGCAAGCTGCTGCAGCAACACGCCGAGGCCGGGGGCACGATCGAGGAGCTCGCGGAAGTGCTCGATGTCGACCACATCGCCGAGCACCTCTACACCTCGGGCCAGCCCGACCCCGACCTCGTCATCCGAACTTCCGGTGAACAACGGCTCTCGGGCTTCCTGCTGTGGCAGTCAGCCCATTCCGAGTTCCATTTCTGCGAGGCGTACTGGCCCGACTTCCGCCGCACCGATTTCCTGCGCGCGCTGCGGGCATACGGAATTCGGCACCGCCGGTTCGGGTCCTAGGAAATGCCGAATGGGTGCCCCGCGCTGCGGGGCACCCTTATTCGGAATGGTTGTCAGCAGCCGCCGCAGAACGAGTGCGCGATCAGCGCCGGGGTCAGCGCGATGCCGGTGTAGGCGCCCGCGACCAGTGCCGCGGCACCCCAGCCGACCGCCCCGCCGCCGTCTGTGAACAGCTCCACGGCGTCGCCGTAGCTGGGCTGGTCGGGGAAGTCCTGGGTGTCGGCGGAGGCGAGCGGAGCGGCCACGAGGGAGAGGCCGACCAATGCGCCGGTGATGAATCCGGTCTTCTTCAGCACGGTGTTTCTTCCTTTCTCGCTGGTGCGGCGGCTCGCGGTGGAAATGCGGGCTTCGTCGCTTCGCATTTCAACGTACTCGCGACTATTTGGCTTGGCAGTGCCGATACTCCATTGAGCTACCCAGGTCATGCCGAATTCACCCGATGCGGCAAGTATCCGATTTCGTTGCGTCGGTGTCGCGTGCCACTACCGGGGAGTAGCCACCCGGTGGAACCAGGTCACGCGGAACCGCTGGTCACCGCGCGTTGTGTTTGGACGGTCACGGTGCGTCGAGCAATCACATGACGTGTTCGTGTCAGCCCGGTGACGAAATCGAGAATCACCTGTGTGGCTGTGTGCATAGTGTCGGCCCGCGCAGGTAACTTCCGAAGTGTCGGGTCGTGCCCATGGCGATCCGACCCGGGAGGCCCTGGTCGTGAGCATGACGATCGCGAGGGGGCCGGCACCCGGCCCTCGTGGCGGGAAGGTGTGACGTCGGAGAACCCCGACGATCATGCCAGACCGCCTGCCAGGGTCAGTGCCCGGCCCACCGAGGAGCGGACGCGGTGCCGTGTCCGTGAGGGAGTTGCCGTGACTGCTTCGCGTTCGTCCAGGCGCACTGCCAGCCTTTCCTCAGGCTCTTCTCGCACGTCTTCCCAGGAGGCCGACCCAGCCCGCCGCACCTATGTCCTCGACACCTCGGTCCTGCTCTCCGACCCCTGGGCGCTCACCAGGTTCGCTGAGCACTCGGTTGTCATCCCGCTGGTTGTGATCAGCGAGTTGGAGGGCAAGCGGCACCATCCGGAACTGGGCTGGTTCGCCCGGGAGACGCTGCGACTGCTCGACGACCTCAGGCTGCGCCACGGCAGGCTCGACCAGCCGATCCCGGTCGGCGAGGCGGGCGGCTCCCTGCACGTAGAGCTCAACCACTCCGACCCGTCGGTGCTCCCCGCGGGCTTCCGCACGGACTCCAACGACGCGCGCATCCTCGCGTGCGCCCTCAACCTGGCCGCCGAGGAAGCGGCGGTCACCTTGGTCACCAAGGACATCCCGCTGCGCGTCAAAGCCGGTGCGGTCGGCTTGGACGCCGACGAGTACCGGGCTGGCGAGGTCACCCCCTCCGGCTGGACCGGCATCGCCGACGTCGAAACCGGCCAGGAGATCATCGACGCGCTGTTCTCGGCCGAGGACAACACCGTCGACCTGGTCGAATGCGGGCTGTCCGACACCGAGCACCCGGTCAACACCGGCCTGCGCCTGCTGGCTGGGACCAGCAGCGCGCTCGGCAGAGTCACGGCCGACAAACGGGTGAAACTGGTCCGCGGTGATCGTGAAGCTTTCGGGTTGCACGGCCGCTCAGCGGAACAGCGCATCGCGCTGGACCTGCTGCTCGACCCGGACATCGGGATCGTGTCGCTGGGCGGACGCGCGGGCACCGGCAAGTCGGCCCTGGCCCTGTGCGCGGGGCTGGAGGCGGTCATGGAGCGCGGCCTGCACAAGCGGGTCGTGGTCTTCCGCCCGATGTACGCCGTCGGCGGGCAGGACCTCGGCTACCTGCCGGGCTCCGAGAGCGAGAAGATGCAGCCCTGGGCCCAGGCGGTGTTCGACACGCTGGAGGCGCTGGTCAGCAGGCACGTGATCGAGGAAGTGCTCGACCGCGGGATGCTGGAGGTGCTGCCGCTGACCCACATCCGCGGCCGCTCCCTGCACGACTCGTTCGTGATCGTGGACGAGGCACAGTCACTGGAACGCAATGTGCTGCTGACTGTGCTGTCCCGGTTGGGGTCGGGCTCACGGGTCGTGCTGACTCACGACGTGGCGCAGCGCGACAACCTGCGGGTCGGGCGGTATGACGGGGTGGCGGCGGTGATCGAGAAGCTGAAGGGCCATCCGCTGTTCGCGCATGTCACTCTGACCCGCTCGGAACGGTCGCCGATCGCGGCTCTGGTGACGGAGATGTTGGAGGACCACACGCCCTAGCGCCCCAGCACAAACCCCACCCGCCCTAGGGGGCCTGCCCTGCTCCAGTCTATCGGCGCAGGGCAGGCCACGGGGGTGCGCTCGTGAACCTGTGGATGGTTCAGCGGGTTGTGGATGTCTACGGCTGGCCCGTGCGGAAGCGGTCCAACACCCGCCGTTCGCGTTTCGTCGGCCTGCCCGCTCCCCGTTCGCGCTTCGCCACCGGGATCGCGGCGTCCGGGGGTGGGGCCGGTGTGCGGTCGATGAAGCAGACGGCCGCCGCCTCCGCGCCCACGCGTTTCTGGATCACCTGGACCACCTCGACCACCCGGGTCTTGTCGCCGACCCTGGCGCGCACGTGATCCCCCGGGACCACCGTGGTCGCGGGCTTGGCGGGCCGGTCGTTGACCCGCACATGCCCACCCCGACAGGCCGCGGCCGCGTCGGAGCGGGTCTTGGTCAGTCGGACCGCCCAGAGCCAGCGGTCCACTCGGGTCGACTCCATCACCAACCGCCGGGTAGGGGGCGGCCCTCGGCGAAGCCCGCGGCGGACTGGACGCCGATGACGGCCCGGTCGTAGAACTCGGTCAGTGTCGTGGCGCCCGCGTAGGTGCACGCCGATCGGACGCCCGAGCAGATCGAGTCCAGGAGGTCCTCAACGCTAGGGGCCGCCGGGTCCAGGCGCATCCGCGAAGTCGAGATGCCTTCCTCGAACAGGGCCTTGCGCGCCCGGTCGAAGCCGCTGTCGGTCCGCGTGCGCGCCGACACCGCGCGCTTCGACGCCATGCCGAATGACTCCTTGTAGAGGCGTCCCTGCTCGTCGCGGTGCAGGTCGCCCGGTGACTCGTAGGTGCCCGCGAACCACGAGCCGACCATCACGCTCGCCGCGCCCGCCGCCAGGGCCAGGGCCACGTCGCGGGGATGGCGCACACCGCCGTCCGCCCAGACGTGTTTGCCCAGTTCGCGGGCGGCTGAGGCGCACTCGGCGACCGCGGAGAACTGGGGGCGGCCGACGCCGGTCATCATCCGGGTCGTGCACATGGCGCCGGGGCCGACGCCGACCTTGACCACGTCCGCGCCCGCCGAGATCAGGTCGCGCACGCCCTCCGGGGTGACCACGTTGCCCGCCACCACCGGCACCCGCGGGTCGACCGACCGCACGGCCTCCAACGCGAGCAGCATCTTCTCCTGGTGGCCGTGCGCGGTGTCGACGACCAGGGTGTCCACTCCGGACTCCAGCAGCGCGGCCGCCTTCGCCGCCACGTCGCCGTTGACGCCGACCGCTGCCGCCACTCGCAGCTTCCCGGATGCGTCCAGCGCAGGCGAATACAGCTCCGCCCGCAACGCGCCCAACTCCGTCAGCACGCCCGCCAGCACGCCGGACTCGTCGACGGCCAGTGCCACCCGGGCGGCGCGGCCGTGAAGCCGGTCGAACACCTCGCGCGGGGCGCTGGTCAGCGGGAGTGTCACCAGATCGGGGTCGGCGACGTCGATCACCCGGGTGAACCGGTCGACGCCGAGGCATGCGGCCTCGTCCACCACGCCCAGTGGCTTGCCCTCGCCGTCGACCACCACCACCGCACCGTGGGCGCGTTTCGGCAGCAGGTTCAGCGCGTCCGCCACCGAGTCGCCCGCGGTGAGCACCAACGGGGTGTCCCACACGGTGTGGCGGCCCTTGACCCAGGTGACGATGTCGCCGACGACGCGCGGGTCGACGTCTTGGGGGAGCACGACCAAGCCGCCGCGGCGGGCAACGGTCTCGGCCATTCGGCGGCCCGCGACAGCGGTCATGTTGGCCACCACGATCGGGATGGTGGCGCCCGTCCCGTCCGATGTGGACAGGTCGACCGACACGCGGCTCTCGACCGCGGACCGGCCGGGCACGAGGAACACGTCGTCGTAGGTCAGGTCATGGTCCGGCTGGCGGTGGTAGAAGCGCACGCCACCGACACTAGTGCTGTGTCCACGAACGTTGCCAGGCTCTCGACGGCCCAGCGGAAACCTGGATCCGCCGATAGCCCGACAACGTTCATGGACACAGCACTAGCGCCAGTCGAGCCCGATCCCGGCGATTCCCGGCGTCACGGCCGGGAAGTAGGCGTTGACCATGTAGCCGCGGTCGCAGAACAGCTCGTCGGCCATCGTGGGTGGCAGCGAGTCGTTCGTGCGCACCATCTGCACTATCCGCGCGGGCAGATTGTCCTGCGGCAGCTCCAACTGCAGCAGGAACGGGCCCGCAGGCTCGCGGAACATCCGGAAGTACCCGGGGCACTCGATGCCCGAGTCGTCCTCGACGGTGTAGGTCAGCACGAATGTCTCGCCCTCGCTGAGTCTGCGGTCGAACATCAGCTCGAACATGACCCAGCCCTCCTTGCGCCGCACGCGGCCCAGCCTGCAGCCCTCGGTGGCCGTGACCAGCACCGCGTCGATGTCCAGGCCGTTCTCGCCGTGGTAGACCGCGACGTAGCGGTCGATGCCCTCGCGGTGGGCGAAGCCGACGATGCGCGTCTGGATGCGGCCTTGCGAGCGGTCCTTGGCGATGGTGACGCGCTCGTGCACGAACAGCAGCTCGATGTCGGCGTTGGCCCGGTCGGCGTCGACGCCGACCTCGGTGAACAGCTCGCGGGTGACCGGTCCTTCGACCACCAGCTCCGCGAACGAAGCCGCGTGCCGCCTGCCCCGGCCGCGCTGGCGCGGGCCGACCAGGACCACCAGCGAGTCCGGCGGCAGACCCAGCACGGTCTCCAGCCCGCGCACCGCCGTCAGCGCGTTCTGTGCGTCCGGATGGCGCAGCCCGCGCTGCCAGTAACTCAACGTCGACTCGGCGACGTGGATGTCGATGCGCGCCAAGTGTGAACGCAGTCGGGCCAGCGACAGGCCCCGGTGTTCGATCGCGCGCCGAAGTGCCAGGTGGAAAGGCCCGCGACGCAGCGCGTCGGCCAGTTCTTCCGGGGTCACCAAGCCTCACTCTCGGGGACGCGAACCGGTTCGTGAACTGCTGTGAATGTTCACAGTAATGGTGGGGGAACTGCGCGTGAAGGTGCGCGCCCACATCGGAACGCTCCAATTCCCTGAATACCCCTCTTGTTCCCATCGGCCATCCGGTCGCACCTTGAGCGCACTTCCTTATCGGCGCTCTCAGGAGGCCTGATGACCAGACCTGCTACCCGCTCGGCGCTCGCGGCCACGTTCGTGGCCCTGCTCGCCTGGCTGGTTGGTCAGACGCCGGCGGTGGCCGCCACCGCCTCGTTCTCCTTCACGATGCAAGCCCAAGAGAAGACCAACTGGTGCTGGTCCGCGTCCGGGGTGTCCATCGCCGGGCACCACGGCTACTCGGTCAGCCAGAACACGTTCTGCGCGTTGGCCAAGAACCGCAGCACCGCCTACGCCTGCCCCAACGACCAAGCGGACCTGGCCCAGGTGCGCAACGCCTTCTACAAACTCGGGTTCCCCAGCCCCGGCAGCTACATCTACAACTACCTGACCTACTCGGCGATCCAGACCCAGCTCAACGCCGAACGGCCCATCGAGACCCGCATCGGCTGGAAGTCCGGCGGCGGTCACATGCACGTGCTCTACGGCTACGACTCGGCCAAGAGCTGGGTCTACTGGGGCGATCCGTGGCCCAGCAGCTACCGCTACAACTGGGCGACCTACAACTACTACGTCAACAACTCCAGCTTCGCGTGGACGCACACGCTGACCGGGATCTCGGGGTGACGGCCATGATCAGAAGCGTGTTCATCGCGACGCTGACGGCGTTGGCGGTCGCGGGTTTCGGCGGCAACGCGAGCGCGGACCCCGGCGACGTCACGGCCGCCGACCTGGCCGCGGCCGAGCGCGCGGCCACGGCACCGGACGTCAAGGCGAAGGTGGGCCAGTTCGTCAACCGCTCGGCCTCGGTCGGCGGTTCGCCGGTCGCGGTGTACGAGCTGTCGGCGGACTTCGTCGCCGGCCGGTCGGGCAAGGTGGGCAAGCTGAGCTACCTGGCCGTGCCCGCGGACGGCGCGGCGGTGTGGACGGTGCGTGACGGTGGCGGCTCGTGGGTGGTCGCCAACATCGCCTCCGGCGACATCGAGTTCCAACAGGCCCGCAAGGTGCCCCAGGGCGGCACCCTGCTGCGTGAGCCGCAGACGAACTCTTGGTACGCGGTGGTGGGCAACAGCGTCCACCCGCTGGCAGGTGGCAAGGCGATGACGGTGGCCGAGTACCAGCGGCAGGTCAGCGCCCGCTACGCCGACAAGCTCCCGGGTTCCGCCTACGACAAGGCGGGCACCGCGGGCGGCTACGGCAACGCACTCCCGAGCGCCCAGGTGGCCCCGGACCGGGGCACACAAGGGTCCACGGCTCCCTGGATCGTGCTCGGGACCCTCGTGATCGGCATCGGCGCGGTGGCTTTCACAGCGGCGACCCGCCGAGCTTGATCACGGTGGTGGTCCGGAACCCTGCCCGGACCACCACCGAACGACCCCGGAGGCTCAGCCCTGTGCCGCCGGCAGCAGACCGCGGACGTCGGCGATCGTGTCGGCGTCCGCGGCTTGTTTGTCGGGGCGATACCGCAGCACGCGGGCGAACCGCAGCGCCACACCGCCCGGATACCGCGTGCTGGCCTGCACTCCGTCCAGCGCGATCTCGACCACGAGTTCCGGTCGCAAGTAGACAGCCCACTCGTCGGACTCCCGTTGGTACTTGGGAAACTCCTCCGTCTGCCAGCGCAGAAGCGAGTCCGTCAACCCCTTGAACGTCTTGCCCACCATCACCGGCGGCCCGCCATCCGGATCGCGCGCGCCAAGATGCAGGTTCGACAACAGCCCGGTCCGACGCCCGTGCCCCCACTCGGCGCCGATCACGACCAGATCCAGCGTGTGCACCGGCTTGACCTTCAGCCACGCCTTGCCCCGGCGGCCCGCCTGGTACGTCGAATCCAGACTCTTGACCATCACGCCCTCATGCCCCGCGGCCAGCGCCGACGCGCCGAATGCCTCCGCCTCGATCGGGGGTGGGTCGACGGCGCCGGGGATGACGTGGTCGCCGACGGCGCGGCTCAGGGCCACGTGGCGTTTCGACAGCGGCTCGTCGATGAGGTCCTCGCCGTCGAGGTGCAGGCAGTCGAAGAAGTACGGGCTCAGCAGCAGCGCGCGGACCTGTTCCTCGGTCGTGCTGCCGAAGCGGCTCTGCGTCTCCTGGAACGGGCGGGGGCGGCCCTCGTCGGTCAGCGCCAGGGTCTCGCCGTCGAGGACGACCGTGCGGCACGGCAGCTTGCGGACCAGGTCCACCAGTTCCGGGACGCTGTCGGTGATTTCGCGCAGCGTGCGGGTGTAGACGCGGACCTCGTCGTCCACTTTGTGCACCTGGATGCGCGCACCGTCCAGTTTGTACTCGATGCGGCACGGGCTCAGGTCGGCCACCGCGTCGCCCACCGACGAGCCGGGCGAAGCCAGCATCGGGCGGACGGGCCTGCCCAACTCCAACCGGACGGCGTTGAGCGCGTCGACACCGCCGTCCAGCGCGATCGCGGCGGTCTCGGGGAGCTTCCCGGACAACATGAAAGCCCGGCGCACCACCTCGGCGGGGACCGAAGCGGCCTGGGCGACCGCGTCGAGCATCACGCCCTCCAGCGCGCCCTGGCGGAGTTCGCCGGTGACGAGCGCGCGCAGGAACCGCTGTTCATCGGCGGTGGCTGCGGCGAACAGCCGGGCGACCGCGGCCGACCTCGCCGCCGCCGAACCCGCGCCCCGCGCCGCGCCGATCTCGGTGAACGCCGCGTCGACCTCGGTCACCGTCAACCCTGGTTCAGCCGCCGGGGACGGCAGGTCCGACAGCGACCGCCAGCCCGCGCCGATGCGGCCCTGCCGGATCGCGCCCGCCAGGAACGCCACGACCGCGGCCACCTCGGCCGCGCCCTCCGCCTTGCCCAACGCCCCGGCGATCGCGGCCACCTTGGCCAGCCGGGACCGAGTCGCGCCGACCTCCGCCGACACGGACACCACATCCGCGAGTCGCACCATGAGGTCATCTTGCCCCGATCAGGCGAATCCGACATCCCGCAACCTCGGCGGGGGATGGCCGTCTTTCCCGGTGGGAGCACGACGAGACCACAAGAGGGGTTTCCATGGGAGTCATCGCACGGGTAGCGCTCGGTGTCTGCGCGGTCATCGGCGTCGCGGGGTGCGCGGCCCCGAAACCGGCCGCCGCGCCGCAGTCCTCGCCCGTTGTGGCCATCCCGGCCACCACGCCGGTCCCGCGTCCGTCCGAAGTGGAGACCATGCGGAGCCCGTCGAAGGCGCAGGCGAAACCGACCAAGACCACGTCGAAGCCGACGCCGAAGCCCGCTCCGGGCGGCAACGACGTCATCGGCCCGTTCGGCTGGCAGACGCTGAAGCTCGGCATGTCCGCCGACGCCGCCGACGCGCTCGGCATGCTCGACCGCACGCTCGAAGGCGACGGCGAACTCTGCGCGCCCTGGCCCGCGCTGCCGATCACCGCGCTCGACCAGGCCGTGGTGAGCGAGGAACACGGCGTGTTCGCGATCCACCCCAAGGCCGAGGCGTGGATCCACACCCCGGAGGGCATGCACGTCGGCTGGACCGCCGCGCAGGTGGCCGCGACCTACCCCGACTTCGACCCCGCGCACATGGACTACGCGCACGGTCCGACGGTGCACGTGCCGGGAAACCCGAAAGCTTTGTACCGCATGCAGTTCAACGCGTCCGGGATCCTCGTCAAGATCATCCTTGAGTCCAGTGTGGACGTGTGCAGCGTCTGATCTCGGCGACCGCGGCACGCAGCCGGTTCGGGGAGGTCGCCGCGTAGCCGACGACGAGGGCGGGGCGTTGAGACCGACGGCCGCGAGCTCGCGGTGGAGCCCGCGGCCGACTCCTCGTTGCTCAGCGTGCCAAGAGCTTGACGGCGCTGGCTGGGTTGTCGGGGTGCTGATGCGCGGGTATGGGAGTCCGGAGCAGCTGCGCGACTCCGGCGCCGATAGAGCAGGAGTTCCCGGAAAGTGGACCACTGTGGCGGCACGTCAACCGAGCCTACGTCTGGTCCACTTCCGTCCAACCAGTGACGGGGCTCACTTGGCCAAGGGGACCAAAGGTTCGTCCCGGATGTGGTCCTTCTGAAGGGGCCACTGGTCCACGATTCTCGGTTCATGACGATCACCGTGCCCACGCCGACCCGCCGGGGGGTGGGTCAGGCGCCCTCGGGTGCGCCTTCCTCGCCATCCTCACCATGTTGGGTGAAGCGTCGTTCACCCTGTTCGCGGTCGGGCCGATCAGCGGCTCGGCGGGTTCCCGGTGGCGCTGTGGTGCCACACGATCGCGGTGGTGGCCGGGATCGGCCTGGCCGCGTCGTTCGAGACCGCGCGGCTGCCGACCGGCACCGAGTCCGTCGCGATCGTGGCGGTCGACGGGGCTGACCGTCGTCGCGTTCTGCCTCTGGTACCGCTGCGTCGAGCTGCTCGGCGCCGGGCGGTCGGCCGTGCTGATCGGGGCCATGCCGGTGTCCGGCCTAGTGGTGGCGCTGGGCGCGCAGCCGCTGACCAGCGCGGCCGTGGTGGGCGCGCTGGTCGTGTCGGCGGGCTGCGTGGTCGGACTGAAGTCCTAGCGGCCGCCGCGGGCCATCCTCAGCACGTCGAGGGCCTCATCGAGCTGGGCCTCGGTCAGCTTGCCGTCCTTGACGTGGCCCCGTTCGAGCACCACTTCGCGGATCGTGCGGCGTTCCTTGAGGGACTGCTTGGCGATCGACGCCGCCTCCTCGTAGCCGAGGTACTTGTTCAGCGGGGTGACGATCGACGGCGACGACTCGGCCTGCTCCCGCAGCCGCTCGACGTCCGGCTCCACACCCGCGATCACCTTCTCCGCCAGCAGCCGGGCCACCGCGGCGATCAGCCGGGCCGACTCCAGCACGTTGCGCGCGATCACCGGCAGCATCACGTTGAGCTGGAAGTTGCCCTGGCTGCCCGCGAACGCCACGGTCGCGTCGTTGCCGATCACCTGGGCCACGACCATCATCGTCGCCTCCGGGATCACCGGGTTGACCTTGCCCGGCATGATCGACGACCCCGGCTGCAGGTCCGGCAGCGCCAGCTCGGCCAGGCCCGTGCGCGGCCCGGAACCCAGCCAGCGCAGGTCGTTGGCGATCTTGAACAGCGACACCGCGACCGTGCGGAGCTGGCCGGACGCCTCGACCACGGAGTCCTGGGTGGCCTGCGCCTCGAAGTGGTCGCGCGCCTCGGTCAGCGGCAGGCCGGTGACAGCGGCCAGCTCGGCGGCGACCGCGGCGCCGAAGCCGTCGGGGGCGTTGAGGCCGCTGCCGACCGCGGTGCCGCCGATGGGCAGCTCACCGAGCCGGGGGAGCACCGCCTCGAGCCGCTCGACGCCGTAGCGGACCTGCGCGGCCCACGCGCCCGCCTCCTGGCCCAGGGTCACCGGCACGGCGTCCATCAGGTGCGTGCGCCCCGACTTGACCACGTCCGCCCACTGCGTCGCGCGGGACTCAATGGCCTTCGCTAGCTGCGACAACGCCGGGATGACGTCCTCGACGACGGCCTCTGTGGCCGCGACGTGGATCGTGGTCGGGAAGGTGTCGTTGGACGACTGGGACGCGTTGACGTCATCGTTCGGGTGAACGTCGCGGCCGAGGGCGCGGGTCGCCAGGGTCGCGATGACCTCGTTGGCGTTCATGTTCGACGACGTGCCGGACCCGGTCTGGAACACGTCGATCGGGAAGTGCGCGTCGTGCGCCCCGTCGGCGACCTCCGTCGCGGCGGCCGCGATGGCGTCGGCGGTGTCGTGGCCGAGCACGCCCAGCTTGGCGTTGACCCTGGCCGCGGCCGCCTTGAGCAGGCCGAGGGCGCGGATCTGCGCCCGTTCGAGGCCGCGCCCGGAGATCGGGAAGTTCTCCACGGCGCGCTGGGTCTGCGCGCGCCACAGGGCGTCGGCGGGGACTTTGACCTCGCCCATGGTGTCGTGCTCGATGCGATAGTCGGCCATACCGTCCAGTCTCACCCCGTTTTGGAAGCTGGGCATGGTCAGCTTCGGCACATAGGCTGGGGCCATGACGGCTCCGATCGATGTCGACCTGCTCATCGTGGGTGCGGGCCCCACCGGCCTGTTCGCCGCGTACTACGCCGGTTTCCGCGAACTCAGCACGGTCGTCGTCGACTCGCTGCCCGAACCAGGCGGCCAGGTCACCGCGATGTACCCGGAGAAGCAGATCTTCGACGTCGCGGGCTTCCCCGCCGTGCGCGGCCGCGACCTGATCAACTCGCTGGTCGAGCAGGCAAACCAGTTCAAGCCGACCTACCTGCTCGGCAGGCGCGCCCACGAGCTGTCCGAAGTGGATGGCAAGTTCGAGGTCGGCCTCGACGGCGGCACCGTCGTGCGCGCGGGCGCCATCCTGATCACCGCCGGAATCGGTGAGTTCACCCCGCGCCCGCTGCCCGCCGGCGACGGCTGGCTCGGCCGCGGCATGGTCCACTTCGTCCCGTCCTTCGACGTCTACCGCGACCACGACGTGGTGATCGTCGGCGGCGGCGACTCGGCGTTCGACTGGGCGCTGGCGCTGCACCCGGTGGCCCGCAGCGTCACCCTCGTCCACCGCCGCGCCAAGTTCCGCGCCATGCCCGCCACGGTCCGTCAGGTGGAGAACCTGGGCGTGCGGATCATCACCGACGCCCAGGTCACGGCGTTGCGCGGGGAGTCGGGGCTGCAGGAGGTCGAGGTGAAGGTCGGGGACTCGACGGAGGTGCTGCCCGCGCAGGCCGTGGTGGCCGCGCTGGGCTTCACCGCCGACCTCGGCCCGATCGAGTCGTGGGGCCTGAAGATCGACCACCGCTCGATCTCGGTCGACACCACGATGCGGACGGTTCGGGACCGGGTCTACGCGGCTGGGGACGTCGCGGCTTACCCGGGCAAGGTGAAGCTGATCGCGACGGGGTTCGGTGAGGCGGCGACGGCGGTCAACAACATCGCGGTCGCCCTCAACCCCGACGCGCACCTCTTCCCGGGCCACTCCAGCAACGCTGAGTGACCCCAGATACGCGAAACGCCCGGCTGGTCCAAGGAGACCCAGCCGGGCGTTTCGTGCTGACTACGGGACGACCTGGACGATCGCGCCGACCGGCAGGAAGTTGTAGTACTTCTGGGCCGCCGCGTTCGACAGGTGGATGCAGCCGTGGGACTGGACCTTCAGGCTGCCCGCGTGGAAGGCGATGCCGCCGTTGAAGAACACCGAGTACGGCATCGGCGCGTTGTTGAACTGGCTGCTCTTGTGGTCGATGTCCTTCCAGCCCACCTTGAACGTCCCCACCGGCGTCCGGTAGCCGGGGCGGCCGTGGGTGATCGGGACCGGGCCGTAGACGACCTTGCCGTCCTTGAGCAGCCAAGACTGGTTGGCCGACAGGTCGATGCACGCGGCCGCAGTCGCCTTGCACGGGGTGCCCTCGGAGGGCTGGGCGGGCGGCTTCGTGGTGGTCGTCGGCTTCGGCTTGGGCTTGGTGGTCGTGGTGACCGGGGGCTTCGTGGTGGTGGTCGTCGTCGTCGTGGGCGCGACCGTCGTGGTGGTCGTCGGCTCGACGGTCGTCGTCTTGGTGGATGTCGTGGTCGGCGCCGTGGTGGTGGTGTCACCGACGCTCGCGACGGGCTGTTCCGTCGTCCCGCACGCGGACAGCAGAGCCATCCCGACGATCAAAGCCCCCAACATCGCCTTGCTGACCCGCATGTCGGCTCCTCACCGGCTCAACGCACTTAGTCTCTCGACCACAAGACGCCCGCCGACCGCGAAACGTTGCCAAGGGCGACCATTCCGTTATCGGCCCGTCCCGGTCAACGGGACGGGCCGGTCGCGGTTACGGCAGCGGGGGCAGTTCCTCGTCGTCGCTGCCGCTGCGGTCGAAGTCGACCGAGGAGTACTCGCGGAGCTTGGTCAGCCGGTGGAAGCCGTCGATCATGCGGACCGTGCCCGACTTCGAGCGCATCACGATCGACTGAGTGGTGCATCCCCCAGCCCGGTAGTGCACGCCGCGCAGAAGGTCACCGTCGGTGATGCCGGTGGCGCAGAAGAACACGTTGTCGCCACTGACCAGGTCGTCGGTGAACAGGATGCGGTCGAGGTCGTGACCAGCGTCGATGGCCTTGGCGCGCTCCTCGGCGTCCTTCGGCCACAGCTTGCCCTGGATCGCCCCGCCCATGCACTTGAGCGCCGCAGCGGCGATGATGCCCTCCGGCGTGCCGCCGATGCCCAGCAGCAGGTCGACGCCGGTGTTGGGGCGGGCGGCCGAGATGGCGCCCGCCACGTCGCCGTCGGAGATGAAGTGGATGCGCGCGCCCGCCTCGCGGACCTCGTGGATCAGGTTCTCGTGCCGCGGCCGGTCGAGGATGCACACCGTGACGTCGGAGACGTCGGAGTGCTTGGCCTTGGCGACCCGGCGGATGTTCTCGGCGACCGGCGCGGTGATGTCGACGACGTCGGCGGCCTCGGGCCCGACCGCGAGCTTCTCCATGTAGAAGACAGCCGACGGGTCGAACATGGCCCCACGCTCGGCGACCGCGAGCACCGCGATGGCGTTGGGCATGCCCTTGGCCATGAGAGTGGTCCCGTCGATCGGGTCGACGGCGACGTCGCAGTCGGGCCCGTCGCCGTTGCCGACCTCTTCGCCGTTGTAGAGCATGGGCGCTTCGTCCTTCTCGCCCTCGCCGATGACGACGACACCGCGCATCGAGACCGTGTGCACGAGCTTGCGCATCGCGTCCACCGCGGCCTGGTCGCCACCGATCTTGTCGCCGCGGCCGACCCAGCGGCCAGCCGCCATCGCCGCGGCCTCGGTGACCCGGACCAGCTCCAGCGCCAGGTTCCGATCGGGTGCCTCCCGGCGGCGCGTGGCGGGGCTGGTGGTCGAGGTGTTCATTCTGCCTCCCGGATCGGGTTTCCAGACCACTGCGCATCTTCCCAGATCAGACCCCCGGAAGCGGAATCCGCGGCCCCGTGCCCCTCGTCACGGCCCCCGCCTGCGACGATGGCCGCGTGGCAGAGAAGCGCGACCGGTCCCAGCACGGCCTGCGGGACATGATCCTCTCGTTGACGGCCTTGCTCCTGATCATCGGCGCGCTGCTGTTCTTCAACCGCGGCTGCTCGTTCAGCCCCGGCACCCCCGACACCGACTCGGCCACCACCCCGACGGTCGACGCCCGCGCCGACCTGACCCGCTACGCCTCGTCGGCCGACTTCCCCATCCGGCTGCCGTCGCTGCCCTCGGAGTGGCGCGCGAACTCGTCGAGCTCTGGCCCGGTCGCGACGTCGATCGCCGTCCGCGTCGGGTGGCTGACGCCCGGGCGGTTCGTGCAGCTGACCCAGTCGGGCGCTCCGGCGGAGGATGTCGTGCATCTGGAGACGGGCTCGGCGGACTCGAAGGCTTCGGGGACGGTCGAGGCAGGCGGGCGGTCTTGGCAGGTCTATCCGGGGCGGCGGGACGAGAAGGCTTGGGCGGTGGAGGTGGACGGGGCGACGCTGGTGATCACCGGCAGCGGCACCGAGGCCGACTTCCGCACAATGGCGACGGCTGTCTTGGCGGCCACTCCGCTACCGCGCTCCTAGGAGAGCGGGTTACTCATTCGCTTTCGGCCTCGACCGCGGCCAACGCGGTTTCGATGCGTTCGCGGGCGCCCGCCAAGTGGCGGTCGCAGATCTTGGCCAGGGCCTCGCCGCGTTCCCAGAGGGCCAGGGAGTCCTCTAGGGACAGTCCGCCCGCTTCCAGCTTGGCGACGACCTCGGCCAGCTCGTCGCGGGCCTGTTCGTAGCCGGGGTCGGTCAACGGGGGCTCCTCAATCGGTTGTGCACTCGGACCAGGGCCGTGGCGACGGCCTGGTCGTAGCCGACGAACGCCTCGGCGAAGTCGGCGCCGTCGCGGTCGGCGACGGCTTCCTCGATGCGGGCGCGGGCGCGGTCTATCCGGCCCTGATGGCAGGCGCCGTCGCCGTTCCACCACGCGGGGCCCGCGTAGACGGAGGTGGCCTCGGCCAGCTCGCGCATGCGGCCGGGCAGGCGGGTGCGGACCGCGGCGTCGCAGCCCGCCAGCAGCGCCGTCCAGCATTCGGCGGCGGCGGCGTCGACGCGGGTGGCGATGGCGTGGACCGGGGTCCTGGGCGCGACGGTGGAGGCGGTCGAGACCGTCAGCGGCAGGAACGACGGCTCCCGATAGGACACCGCGGGCCGTGGAGCGGTCACGGCTACCTCCCTTCGACGACTTCGTCCCGGTCGCCCGTGGCGACCGCGTGCAGCGCGCCGTCGGCGACCCGGATTCGCAGACGGGTGCCCTCCGGTGCGTCCTCGATGGAGCGGAGAACCCGGGGAGTCCCGTCGGTGTCGGTGTGCTGAACGACCGCATACCCGCGAGCAAGCGTGGCGGCTGGCCCCAGGGTCGTCAAGCGGGCGCGCGTCGAGGCGAGCGCCGACTGCTCGGCGGTGAGCCTGCCCAGCAGCGCGCGGCGGGCCCGCTCAGTGAGGCCGTTGACCTGCTCCGCGCGCCTCACCAGCGGCGTCAGCGGGTCGGCGAGCACCGGGCGGCTGCGCAGCGAGTCGAGCAGCCTGCGTTCGCGGTCCACCCAGCCGTGCAGGGCGCGGCGGGCACGATCACGCATTTGGCGTACCCGGAGCGACTCCTCCGCGACATCGGGGACCACCCGTTTGCCCGCGTCGGTCGGCGTCGAGCAGCGCACGTCGGCGACGTGGTCGAGCAGCGGGGTGTCCGGCTCGTGGCCGATCGCGCTGACGACCGGGGTCTTGCAGTCCGACACCGCGCGGCACAGGGCCTCGTCGGAGAACGGCAGCAGGTCCTCGACGCTGCCGCCGCCGCGGGCGATCACGATGACCTCGACGGCCGGGTCTCTGTCCAAAACGGACAGTGCGTCGAGGATCTGCGGGACGGCGAGCGCGCCCTGCGTGGCGACGTTCTCCACGCGGAACTCGACCGCGGGCCAGCGGGCCTTGGCGTTGACGAGCACGTCGCGCTCGGCGGCGGAGGCGCGGCCGGTGATCAGGCCGACCTTCTTCGGCAGGAACGGCGGGCGGCGCTTGCGGCGCGGGTCGAACAGGCCCTCAGCGGTCAGCAGGCGGCGCAGGCGCTCGATGCGCGCGAGCAGCTCGCCGATGCCGACCGCGCGGATCTCGTCGGCGCGCAGGCTGATGGTGCCGCGGTTCATGAAGTACGTCGGCTTGGCGTGCACGACGACTCGCGTGCCGTCGGTCAGCGGCGGCTCGTGCTGGCGCAGCATCCCGGTCGGGCAGGTGACGGTCATCGACACGTCGGCGGCCGGGTCGCGCAGCGTCAGGAACGCGGTGCCGGTGCCGGGGCGCGCGGAGATCTGCGTGAGCTGGCCCTCCACCCACACCGTGCCCAGCCGGTTGATCCACTCGGAGATCTTGCGGGCGACCGTGCGGACCGGCCACGGTTCCTCTGCGGTGGGTCCCGTCACGTCTGGTCGCGCACCGTCGCGATGCGGCGGGTGAGCATGCCGACGAACTCGGGCCGGTTCTCGCCCGCGCGCTCGTGCGCCAGGGCTTCCTCAAGGTCGCCGACCGAGAGCTGCCGCAACCGCGCGCGCAGCTGCGGCAGGGACAGCTCGTCGTAGTTGGGGACGGCCGACGGCGGGGTCGCCGCGACGGTGATCGCCTGCTCCTCCTGCTCCCAGGGGTCGTCCTCGGGCTCGTCGACCACCCGATCGAACGCGGGCCGCGCGTGGTCGACGTCGTCGACGTCCTCGTCGAACGTCGCCCAGTCCGGGGCTTCCTCGACCGGCCGCAGCGCGGCCAGCACCTCGTCGCCCTTGATGGCGAGTTCGGTGACGTGCTGCTGCACCCGCATCGACACCTGCAGGGCCTGGCTGGCCACCGTCACCGGCAGACCGGCGATCTTGGTGGGCAGGTCGCGGGCCCGCTCGACCGCGGTGACCGCGATACCGGCCGCGAGGCGCAGCGGCAGGGGGAGAGACTTCATGCCTCTAGCCTGCCCGAGTCCAGCCGTTCTGCACAGCGAACGCGGCCGGAGACACCGGCCACATCGGTGGGCCCCGTACCCTTGGTGGCATGACTTCTGCGACCAAGCGTGTGTTGCTCGCCAAGCCGCGCGGCTACTGCGCCGGTGTCGACCGGGCCGTCATCACCGTCGAGAAGGCACTGGAGACCTACGGTCCACCGGTGTACGTGCGCAAGGAGATCGTGCACAACCGCCACGTCGTGGAGACGCTGCGCGAACGCGGCGCCATCTTCGTCGACGAGGCCGACGAGGTGCCCGAGGGCGCGATGGTGGTGTTCTCCGCCCACGGCGTGTCCCCGGCCGTGCACGAACAGGCCGCCGCGCGGAACCTGCGCACCATCGACGCGACGTGCCCGCTGGTCACCAAGGTCCACTTCGAGGCCAAGCGATTCGCGCGCGAGGACTACGACATCCTGCTGATCGGCCACGAGGGCCACGAGGAGGTCGAGGGCACCGCGGGCGAGGCCCCCGACCACGTGCAGCTGGTCGACGGGCCGGAGGACGTCGACAAGGTCGTGGTGCGCGACCCGTCGAAGGTGATCTGGCTCTCCCAGACGACGCTGTCGGTCGACGAGACGATGGAGCGCGTCGACCAGCTCCGCGAGCGCTTCCCCGACTTGCAGAACCCGCCCAGCGACGACATCTGCTACGCCACGCAGAACCGCCAGGTCGCGGTGAAGGCCATGGCGCCGGAGTGCGACCTGGTGCTTGTGGTGGGGTCGACGAACTCGTCGAACTCGAAGCGGCTGGTCGAGGTCGCGCTGCTGGCCGGGGCGTCGGCGTCCTACCTGGTCGACTACGCGCACGAGGTGGACGAGGCTTGGCTGGAGGGCGTGACCACGGTCGGGGTGACCAGTGGGGCGTCGGTGCCGGACAACCTGGTGATGGACCTGCTGGCGTGGCTGGCCCAGCGGGGATTCGGGCAGGTCGACGAGGTGACGACGGCGAACGAGAAGATCGCGTTCGCGCTGCCGCCGGAGCTCCGCAAGGACCTCAAGCCCGCCCGCGACTGATCACGACATCGAAGCGCCCGGACACCACCTCTTGGGTTCTAGGTGTCCGGGCGCTTTCGCGTTTCGGCGGAGAGGTTCCCGACTCACGTTCGGTTCGCGCAGCCTCGCGGGTTCGAGTCAGCGCGGCACAGAGTGTCTGAGGCGGGTGCGCTGTTAAGCCGGGGCGTCCTGGGCCAGGCGTTGCGCGCGCGATTCAGCGGTCGTCGGCGGTGCGGGTCAGCGGTCCTCGGGGCGGGGGCGGCGAGGGGGCTGGCGCTTGGGGCCGCGGTCTTCGCGGGGGCGGTTCGGGTCGGCGGCGCGGTCGCGCGGGGGACGCGGGCGGTCCTCGTCGCGGGGGCGGCGGGGGCGGTCCTCGCGGGCGGGGCGGGGGTCGCCTCGGCGGGGGGTCCGGTCGTCGCGGGCGGGGCGGTCCGCGGTGCGGCGGTCGTCGCGGGGGCGGTCTTCCGCGGGGCGCGGGCGGCGGTCCTCGCCCGTGCGGGGGCGCGGGGTGCGGCGGCGGTCGTCCTGGGGTGGGCGGGGCCTGCGGACGGGGACCTCGTCGAACGGGTCGTCGGCCGCCTCGTCCGGGCGGGGGCGCGCGGGGCGTGGCTTGACGTCGTCATCGTCGTCGGCCGGGCGCTTGCGCGCGGAGGTCTTCGGGTCGGGGTCGCGCTGGAGGAAAAGGCGGCCGAGGCCGATGGCCAGTACCACCGCGGTCGTGATGCCCATGGTGGGGAAGTTGCTGGTCAGCGGCAGTGCGATCTTGAACAGCTGGGCCTTCAGGCCGCCGTCGGCCGACTTGGCCGACAGGGCCATGATCGTGCCGACCGCGGTCACCGCGAACACCAGCGGCGGCTGCACGATCGGGCCGAACAGGTTGCGTCTGCGCACAAGGCACACCGCCGCCACGCAGCCCAGGATGTAGGCGCCCTGGTAGATCTTCCCGAGCGTGTCCTGCCGCTGGATGTCGATCACGGCGGCCACGAGCGCGAGCCCGAACGCCAGCAGCACCGCGCCCCACCATGGCAGGCCACGCGACGTGCCGAAGATCGGTCGCTCGTCCCACGCGGGTTCCACGTGGTCGTCATCTAGATCGCTGTGGCGATCGCGAGTCGCGGTCACGTCGGTACACGTTAGTCCGTCGGTGTTGGGTCGCTGTCATCCCGCGACTAACCGGTCCGTCATGTGAGCCCTCGCATAAGCCGAACGGCTTAATCCGGCCGCCTCAGTTCGGCGTGTCGAACGGCAGCACCTCCTCGATCTCGTGGCCGTTGACCACCGACTCCTCGACCCTCCGCACGCCCGGCACCGGTGTCGGGCTTGCGGCGGCGTCGGACAGCGGGGTGACCGTGGTCCGGAAGAGCTCCAGCGCGTCCAGTTCGCGGCGGCGGGCCGACAGGAAGCGCTGGAGGTGGGTGCTGGACAGGTTGACCGCGTCCACCGCCTGGCCCGCTGCGCGGTGGGCGGCGGCGGCGCGGGAGCGGACGGCGGTGACGTCGTCGGCGATGGTGCGCTCCGTGGCGGCGAACAGGGCCGCGGAGGCGATCACGGCGAAGCCGGTGGGGCCGCAGATGAAGACGCGGCGGTCCAGCAGCCAGCGCATCAGGTCCGGGTCCGTGTCGAGCGCGGCGACGACCGCGGCGTCGGACGGGACGAACATGATCGTGCCGTAGATCGCGTCGGCCCAGCGCTGGTAGCCCTTGCCCGCCAGGTCGGCCGCGCGGGAGCGGATGTTGCGCACGTGGACCCGCAGCGCGTCGAGGCGTTCCTCGGCGTCGTCGGTCTCCACGGCCTCGGCCCAGCAGGCCAGGCTCATCTTGGCGTCGACCGGGACCCGGCGGTCGGCGCCGACGAGTAAGAGCAGGTCGGGCCGGACGGCGCCGCCGCCCGCGACGTCGGTCTGCACGCTGAAGTGCAGGCCCTCACGTAAGCCCAGCGCCCGCGCTGTCTCGACGAGCACCTGTTCACCCAGCTCGCCGCGGCCGCTGATCGAGGCGAACGCGACCTCGTAGCGGCGCAGGGCGACCTGGTGGGCGTCGGAGCGGCGGCGTTCGGCCTCGACTTCGGCGCGCGCGGCGTCGGCCCGGCGGACGCTGTCGGTGTAGAGCCGCCAGAAGAGCATGGTGGCGGCGCCGAGCAGCAGCACGAGCACGGCGGCGACGGTGCCGAGCACGGCGGTCACGGGGCGACCTCCTCGATGGATCGGTGTATGCAGAGAAAGATCTACCCCATACCCCCGACAGAACCAGCTCGAACGCGCGTTCGACCGGCGTGGCTCCCCCGATCGGGGGGATCTTCGTCGTAGCTTGGCGGGATGCGGGTCCTGCATACCTCCGACTGGCACCTGGGCCGCAGCTTCCACGGCCGTGATCTGCTCGCCGAGCAGGAGTCCGTGCTCACCGGCCTCGCCGACCTGGTCGCCGACGAGAAGGTCGACGTCGTGGTCATGTCCGGTGACCTGTACGACCGTGCCGTCCCGTCGGCCGAGGCCGTCGGCGTGTGCGCCCGGGTCCTGGGCGCCATCGCGGCGGCGGGCGCCCAGATCGTGCTCACCCCCGGCAACCACGACTCCGCGCCCAGGCTCGGCGCGTTCGGCGAGTTCGCCGCGGCGGGTGGCCTGCACCTGCGCACCTCGGTCACCGACATCGCCCGGCCCGTGATCCGAGCCGACGCCCACGGCCCCGTCGCCTTCTACGGCATCCCCTACCTGGAGCCCGAGATCGCCCGCCAGGGCCTCGGCCTGCCCGACCTGCGCACCCACGCCCACGTCCTCGGTGAGGCGATGAACCGTGTCCGCGCCGACCTGGCCACCCGGCCCGGCACCAGGTCGGTAGTCCTCGCCCACGCGTTCGTGATCGGCGGGCAGGGCAGCGACTCCGAACGCACCATCGCCGTCGGCGGTGTCCCGCACGTGCCCAGCGCGGCCTTCGCGGGTGTCGACTACGCCGCCCTCGGCCACCTCCACGGCCCGCAGACCCTGGCCGACCACCTGCGCTACTCCGGCAGCCCCATGGCCTACTCGTTCTCCGAGGCCCGCCACCGCAAGTCCGTCTGGCTCGTCGACCTCGACGCGGGCGGTCTCGCGGGCGTCGAGCGCCGCGAGCTGCCCGTGCCCCGCGCGCTGGCGACGGTCAGAGGCGATCTCGACGACATCCTGATCGACCCCAGGCACGACCCCCTCGTAGACAAGTTCCTGTCCGTCGAGCTGACCGACCAGGTCCGCCCGCTCGACGCCATGCGCAGGTTGCAGAAGCGGTTCCCCCACGCCGTGCACCTGGAGTGGCGGCCGGAGGGCTGCCAGCCCAGCGCGCAGTTGTTCGACCTGCCCCAGCACCGCGACGACGCCGAGGTCGCCTGCTGCTTCGTCGAGGAGACCCGGGGCGCCCCGCCGAGTGAGACCGAGCGCGGCCTGCTGCGGGAGGCGCTGGCCGCGGTCGCCGGGAAGGAGCCGGAATGAGACTGCACCGCCTCGAACTCACCGCGTTCGGCCCCTACCCCGGCCACGAGGTCGTCGACTTCGACACCCTCGGCGCCGACGGCTTGTTCCTGCTCCACGGCGACACCGGCGCGGGCAAGACAACCCTGCTCGACGCCGTGGCGTTCGCGTTGTTCGGCGGTGTCCCCGGTGTCCGCGACCAGGCGAAACGGCTCCGCTGCGACACCGCGGCGCCCGACCTGCACACGGAGGTCGCCCTGGAGCTGACGATCCAGCACCACCGGCTGCGGATCGTGCGCAGCCCCGAATACCTGCGGCCGAAGCGGCGCGGCGGCGGCTTCACCAAGCAGCAGGCCAAAGCCGTGCTGACCTGGGTCCACGCCTCGCCCAGCGGCCACGCGCCGGAGGGCGTCGCGCGGATCGACGAGGTCGCGCGCACCGTGCAGCGGCTGCTGGGGATGACCAAGGACCAGTTCTTCCAGGTGGTCCTGTTGCCGCAGAACGACTTCGCGACGTTCCTGCGCGCCGACACCGCCGAGCGGGAGAAGCTGCTGGAGAAGCTGTTCGGCACCGAGCACTTCCAGCGCGTCGAGGGCTGGTTCCGCGAACGCCGCGCCGAGCGTCGGCGCGAGTTGGAAGCGGGCCGCCAGACCGTGGGCGAGTTGGCCGCCCGGGTCGCGCAGGCCGCCGACCAGGAGCCGCCGGAGGAAGCCGACGAGCCGTGGCTGGCCGGGCTGATCGAGGAGCTGACCGCGAGCGCCGACGACGCGGCGGATCTTCGCGCGAAGACAGCGGACGTGCGGGCCTCGGCGGAGGCCGAACTGCGCGAAGCCCGTGACGCCGTCGACCGGATCCGGCAGGTGCGGCAGGCCAGGGACGACCTGGCCGAACTCGACCGGCAGGCAGGCGACCGCGAAGCGTGGCGCGAGGAACTGGCCGCCGCGCGGCGGGCTGTCCCGGTCGTCACCGTCGCCGACGGGCTACGTCGCGCTGAGCGGGCCGCGAGCGAAGCCGATCGCAAGGCGGCGGCGACGTTGGCCGCCGCGACGGAACTCGGCTACGTGGAAACGGCGCTCGCCGACGACGTGATCAGGCTCCGCGAAGAGGCGGGAGCACTCGCGGGACTTGTCGATGAGCAGACGCGGCAGGAGGCCGACGAAGCCCGGCTCGCCGAGATCGACGCACTGCTGGCCGACGCGACAGCCGAGTCCGCCCGACTGGCCGAACGCGCGCTCGACGTCCCCGACCGCATCGCCGACCTGCGGCAGCGGGTGGCCAACGCGGCCGACGCGCGCGCGTCGCTGGACGGGTTGCGGGCCAAGGAAAAGGAGACGGCGGCCGTTGTCGGCGCGGCTGTCGCCCTGCCCGCCGCCGAGCGGGATCTGCTGGCCGCGACCGAAAGCCATCAGAGCGCGGTCGACAAGCATCAGGACGCACGGGACGCGGTCCAGGAACTGCGTCAGCGCAGGCTGGACGGGATGGCGGCGGAACTCGCCGCGGGTCTGACGGCGGGGGAGTCGTGCCCGGTGTGCGGGTCGGCGGACCATCCGGCGCCCGCGCGGTCAGCCGACCACGTGACCGCGGCGGACGAGAAGGCGGCGGTGTCCGCCGAGCAGCGGCTGCACCGCCTGCGGGACGAGGCCGCGGACGCGCTGGCTCGGGCGCGCCAGGAAGTCGGGAAGCTGCGGGACAAGCTGGTCGGCTGGGTCGATCCGGAACGCCTCCACGCGGCGGCGACCGCGGCGGTCGCGTTGGCGCAAACGCTTGCGGCCCAGCATGACGCCCTGGTCGACGAACTCGTCGCGCTCGACGGCGAGGCCGCCCGGATCGCGCGGCGCCAAGCGGAACTGGGTCAGTCGACGGCCGCGCTCCAGGCTGAGAAGACCTCGCTGGCCGAGTTGGTGGGCGAGCGCGGGCTGCGACTCGAAGTGGCCAGGGCCGGACACCGGGACGTGCGGTCGCGACGGGTGCGGGTGATCGAACTGCTCACCGTGCTGGACAAGGCCGCCGAGGCGCGGTCAGCGGCTGAGGCGGCCTCGACGCGGGTCGCCGAGCAGCGCGAGGTGCTGACCGTGGCCGTCCTGTCGGCCGGGTTCGCCGACCTGTCCGAAGCCGAAGGCGCGGCCCGCGCGGAGACCGTGGTCGCCAAACTGGAGAACCAGCTGGCGAGCGCGGAACTGCGGACCGCGCGCAGCCGGTCGGTCCTCGCCGAGTTCCCCGACGTCGACGCCGACGCGGAGATCGACCTGGCGCCCCTCGCCACGGCCGCCAGGAGCGCCCAGGAGGCCGCGGACGGGGCGCTCGCGGCGGCCCGGGTGACCGCCGACCGGGTCCAGACCGTCAGAGCCCTGTCCGACCGCCTGCGCGCCGCGTGGGCCGAACTCGCCCCGGTCGAGGCCGACTTCGCCGAACTCGACGCGCTCACCGACGTGGTCAATGGCCGCGGCCAGAACGTCAGCCGGATGTCCCTGCGCTCCTACGTCCTGGCGGCGCGGCTGGCCGAGGTCGCGGTCGCGGCCAGCGAGCGGCTGCGGCGCATGACGCAGGGTCGGTTCTCGTTCGTCCACAGCGGCGAGGCGGGCGCGCGCGGCACCCGCGGCGGCCTCGGTCTCGACGTGCTCGACGACTTCTCCGGGCAGACGCGGTCGACGAAGACGTTGTCCGGCGGGGAATCCTTCGTGGCCTCGCTGTCGCTGGCGCTCGGGTTGGCCGACGTCGTCGCCGCCGAGACCGGCGGCGCCGTGCTGGACACCCTGTTCGTCGACGAGGGCTTCGGCATGCTCGACGCGCCCACGCTGGACGACGTCATGGGGATCCTCGACGAGCTGCGTGCCGGTGGCCGGGTCGTCGGGTTGGTGTCGCATGTGGAGGAACTGCGGCAGCGGATCCCCGTGCGGCTGCGGGTGCGCAAGTCGCGCACGGGGTCGACGCTGGAGATGACCGCCTAGCTCTCGTGCGCGAGCAGTTGCCGCTTGACCTCGATGCCCCACCGGAAGCCGCCCATGCCGCCGCCGGTCCTGGTGATCCGGTGGCACGGCACGAACAGCGCCGCCGCGTTGCGGGCGCACGCCATCGCGGCGGCGCGGATCGCGGCCGGGCGGCCGGACAGCGCGGCGTACTCCATGTAGGTCGTCGGCTTGCCCGCCGGGACCGCCCGCAGCACATCCCAGGCGTGCAGCAGGAACTCGCCGCCGTGCTGGGTGACCTCGACGGAGTCGATCGCGGTCAGGTCGCCTTCGTGATAGGCGACGATCGCCTTGGTCACGTCGCCCAGGTCGGCGCGGTCCTTGACTTCAACGGGCCGCAGCGACTTGTGGATCACGGGAAGCAGATCGTTGATCGACGCGGTCCAGCCGGAGGCGAGAACGGCACCTGAACCGTCGACGACGGCGGTGAACGGGCCGAGATTGGTGTCCACTGTGGATGAAAACGCGGTCATGATGTCCTCTCGATCGGGGTGGCGGCGGCGCGCCACAGGTGCATGCCCGCGTACGAGCGCCACGGCCGCCACGCGCGGCCCCTGGCGGCCAGGCCGTCCACTGTAGACGGAAGGCCGAGCCTGCTCGCGCCGGTGCGCAGGGCGATGTCTTGCAGGAGCAGGACGTCCGGGTCGCCGAGCAGGCGCATCGCGACGTAGCCCGCGGTCCACGGGCCGATGCCCGCGTAGGAGGTCAGGGTGGTGCGCAGCGACTCGGCGTCGGCGCCGACGTGCAGGTCGAGTTCACCCTCGGCGATCGCGGCGCACACTGTCCGGATCGTGTCGATGCGGCGCGCGGGGCCGGTGAGGACCTCGTGGCCGCGTTCGGCGATGGCCGCGGCGGTGGGGAACAGCGTCGTCAGCTCGCCGTCCGGCACCGCCAGCCGCTCGCCGAGCGCGTCGGTCAGCCTGCGGGCGGCGGTGCGCGCGGCGGCGACCGTCACCTGCTGGCCCAGCAGCGCCCGTACGACGGTCTCGGCGCCGTCGACGCTGCCGGGGACCCGGATGCCCGGGGTGGCCGCGACGGACGCGGCGAGATCCGGGTCGTTGCCGAGGATCTCGTCGATCGCGGCGGGGTCGGCGTCGAGGTCGAACAGGCGGCGCAGCCGGGAGACGGCGCTGCCGAGGTCGCGCATGTCGGTGAGGCGCAGGGTGCACACGACGTGTCCCTCTGCCGGTCTGACCGACGCGGTGGCCGGGCCGTTGGCCAGCCGCAGCGTCCGCGCGTACTCGCCCGCCACGGCCGTCTCGACCCCGGCGACCGACCGCGCCGCGAGGAAGCCCAGGACGCCATCGGCGTCGAACGGCTCGCGCAGCGCGAGGCGCAGGGTGACACGGCCGGGCGTGGGCAAGGGCGTGCGCGGCGACCGCTTGGCCGCGATCCGCAGCTGCGTCGGCGTGGTGGCGAACACCGCGCGGATCGTGTCGTTGAACTGGCGGACGCTGGCGAACCCGGCGGCGAAGGCGATGTCGGCCACCGACAGCGACGTCGTCTCGATCAACAGCCGCGCCGAGTGCGCGCGATGGGCCCTGGCCAGCGCCAACGGCCCCGCGCCCAACTCGGTGGTCAGCACCCTGGTCAGGTGCCGTTCCGAGTAGCCGAGCCTGCGGGCCAGACCGGTGACGCCGTCGCGCTCGACGACCCCGTCGGCGATGAGCCGCATCGCCCGACCAGCCAGGTCGGCGCGCAGGTTCCACTCCGGCGACCCCGGCACCGCGTCGGGCAGGCAGCGCCTGCACGCCCGGTAGCCCGCGATCTGCGCGGCGGCCGCCGTGGCGAAGAACTCGACGTTGCGGCGCTTGGGCGTCGAGGCGGGGCACGACGGCCTGCAGTAGATCCCCGTCGTGCGCACGGCCAGGATGAACTGCCCGTCGAACCGCGAGTCACGGGCGGCCACGGCGCGGTACCGCTGTTCCGGGTCTTTGAGCACGTACCCATGCTGCCGGCGGCACAGTGAACCCGTCTGGCAGAAATCAGACATGTCGGTCGGACACGAAAATGGGGACCCACCCGCAGGTGAGTCCCCATTTTCTTGCCTAGATGGTGTTACGAGACAGACTGAACAACCACGTCACCGGAGCCGACGAGGATGTTCGCGTCGGTCCGCACCTCGACGGTGCCCAGCAGGACCCGGCCCGCGGCGGGGGCCGCGTTCGCGGTCACCGCACCCGGGACGACCCACTGGGAACCCGCGGCGCGGGCGGCGTTGGCGTCGGTCACCGCGATCGAGCCGAACGCGGCGTTGGTGAACACGTCCAGGTAGTTGAACGTGGTCGTGCCCGCGGGCACCGCGTAGCCCTGGACCAGCGCGACCCACTGACCGGCGGCCGGGTTGTTGACCGTGACCGCTTCCTCCGAGTCACCGTCGGCCGACTGGCCCGCGACGACACAGGAACCGCTGGTGCAGTTCAGGAGGAACAGGTCGAGGTCGGCACCGAGGTCCGAGGTGGAGCCGATCTTGACCCGCAGCTGCGACGAGCCCGGGGTCACCACGATCGGGTACTGCTGCTCCTCCTGGTCGGCGATGCTCGGGACAGCCTGCTTGGCGCTGCCCAGCGTGGTGCCCGTCGCCCGGCCGTTGAACGCGCCGAGCAGGTTCTTCAGCGTGTACTCCCGGGCGACCGGGGTACCCAGCGTCGCCGAGGCGATGGTGTCCGGGTTGGGCGAGACCGACGCGCCGAGCACCGAGGTGGTCAGCGTGTACGGGGCCTCGGCGGTGTCGGAGGTCCGACGCGCCTCGACCACGATCTCCCAGACGCCCGCCTGCGGGTTGCTCAGCGAGCGGCTGGTCGGGCTGCCGGTGGCGCAGCCGTTGCCGGGGACCGGCGGGTTGTAGCAGTTCAGCGAGCTGTTCGCGTCCGCGCCGACACCGTAGGGGTGGAAGCGCAGGAAGCGGATCTGGCCCGCGCCCGCCGTGTTGCCGCCGCCCTGCAGGTCGACCTTGAGGGCCGGGGTACCCGCCGGGACGTTGTAGAAGTACGACACGGTCTCGTTGCGGTCCAGCTGGCCGCCCTTGACCACCGTGTAGTTGTTCGCGGCGGTGAACTGCTCCGCGACGACGACGGCGTTCATGGTCTGCAGCTCGATGCCGGTGGTGGTCGGGCTGTCGAGGTTCAGCAGCGCCGAGTGCATACCGGTGGTGGCCGGGTTGATGTCGACCTTGAACTTGACCGCGCTGTTCTTCGGCAGCGTGACCGTGGCCGCCGAGGAGAACGTGCCGTCGTTGCCGACCCACTTGGCCTTGTAGGTGACCGGGGAGTCCGGGCCGGTGGTGCGGGTGAAGGTGTACTCGCGGGAGTACTTCTCGCCCTGCTTGACACCCTCGCGGTCGTTGATGCCGACGCCGATGCCCGGGGTCTTGAGGAACGCCGACAGCGCGGTGTTGACCGGGACGGACGCGGTGATCTCCGTGGTGCTCGGGTTCGCCTTGAGCAGGTTCCACGCCTTCTTGGTGTCGATCAGACCCGCACCCTGCTCGTACGCGCCGAAGGCGGTGACGAAGCGGGCGGTGGACTGGAACGCCGTGCGCAGCTGCGCGGCGGTGTGCGACACGTTCTTGGCCTTGGCCGCGCTGACGACCAGTGCGGCGGCACCGGCGGCCTGCGGGGAGGCCATCGAGGTGCCGTTGAACTGGGCGAAGCCCGGGGGCAGCACGTAGGTGCCCGCGACCGGCTGGCCGAGCTGCCAGGTCGGGACGGTGGAGATGGCGGAGCCGGGCGCGATGATGTTCGGCTTGAAGCCGCCGTCCTCACGCGGGCCACGCGACGAGAAGCCGTGCAGCGCCTCGAAGCGGTCCATGTCCGAGCCGTAGTTGCTCTGCCAGGTGTACCGGGTGATGTAGGAGCCCACCGACAGGACCTTGGTGGCCACCGACGGGTCGCCCACGGTGTTCGAGCCGGCGCCGCTGTTGCCCGCGGAGATGAACATCTGCACGTTGTAGGTGTCGATGATGCGGTCGTACAGCTCGGCACGGGCGTTGTTGCCGTCGTTCAGCGCCGGGAGGCCGCCGACCGACATGTTGATGACGTCGACCTTCGCGTCGCGCGCGGCGTAGACCATCGCCTCGATCATGGCGAAGTTGGTGCAGCCGACGACGAACTGGCAGACGCGCAGCGAGACGAGCTTGGCGCCGGGGGCGGCACCGCTCATCGGGCCGCCGAAGAGGCTGTTACCGGCCACGATGCCCGCGACGTGCGAGCCGTGCGCGCCGGAGACGATGCCGATGTTGACCGCGTCGTTGGCGACGTTGGTCTGCACGACGAACGGCATCGACTCCTTGACCGGCGTGGCCGGGTTGTCGGTGCCGAAGGTGCCGATGTCGTACTTGACCTTGTAGTCGGTCATCGCCTTGTTGTTGGCGAACGAGCCGTCCTGGTCGGTGTCGACCCACACGGTGGCGGTGGCCGGGTTCCAGGCCACGCCGAACTTGCCCTTGCTGCCCGCGGGGTTGCCGTCGCGGTTGACGTCGCTGCCGACCTCGCCGCCCAGGCGCGGGTCGCGCTCGTTGAACTCGCCGAAGCGGACCTCGGCCTCGCCCGGCAGACCCACGGTGGCGCCCGCGACCTTGTTGGTCAGCTGCAGCCAGGTCGGGTCGTCGTCCTTGTTCTTGCCGTTGACGAACGACGGGTCGGTGGAGGTCACCCAGTCGGTGATCTTGCGCTCACCGGTGCTGGTGGTGTTCAGCGCGGGGTGGTCGAGGTCGACACCGCTGTCCACGATGGCGACGGTCGTGCCGCGGCCGTCCCAGGTGGGGTTGTCGTTGACGAACTCGGCCGCGTTGGTGTCGGTCGTCGGCATGTAGGGGTTGACCCGCTGCGTGTGCGAACCCGGGGGGTCCTGCGGGGTCGGGTCCTCGATGCCCAGCGGACGCGGGTCCTCGAGGGGGGTGTTCTCTTCCAGGTCGAGCGCCTTGACGCCGGGCAGCTTGGCGACCTTCGCGACCTTGTCGGTGGCGACCTCGGCCCGCACGTAGCCGATCTCGTCGGCCCGGTACTCGATCTTGGCGCCCGCGGCGGCGAGCTCGTCTGCCTTGCGCGCGCTGTCGCCGTCCTTGGTGGCGATCAGGACGCGGACGGTCTTCTTGCCCGCGCTCTCGGCCTTGGCGAGGAGTTCGTTGTCGTGCTTGTCGAGGCCTGCAGGGGCCTCGTCGGCCTGTGCCGGTGCCTGGGGCGTCGGAGCGGCGCCCGCACTCGGCACGACGGCCAACATGGTGCCGACGACCGCGGCGGTCGCCACCATGCCCAGGGCGATCCGGCTTCGCCGGCGCCATTCGGGTTGAATCATCCCTCTTCCTTCTTCCTCAGCAGGGTGAGCTGTGGGGTGACGCCTGGCACTCCGGTTATGTGGAGGACAGCAGTGCGCTCACGGAGTGTTGTTTAGGGGTGCCGCATTGACTAGCGTCCATTTGGGCTAATCGTCACCCGGTGCGCTGGACTTTGTGAGCGCGTTGTGCGTGCATCGTCACTGGGCGGGGTTTCGTTACCGGTCAAATGGACCCATTGGTGCGTATGTCCGTACTACGACGCTCACCTTTGGGTAGCCGTCGACGGATCAAACTGTTGGTAACGGTTTGGCGTGAGACGGGCGCGGGAGACCGGTCGGTAGGGGATCCGTAGACTCTCTGCTCGTGAGTTTGACCCTCGGGATCGTCGGCCTGCCCAACGTCGGCAAGTCCACCCTGTTCAACGCCCTGACGAACAACGACGTGCTCGCGGCGAACTACCCGTTCGCCACCATCGAGCCCAACGTCGGCATCGTCGCGCTGCCCGACTCAAGGTTGGAGAAGCTGGCCGAGATCTTCGGCAGCGAGCGCATCGTGCCCGCCGTGGTGTCCTTCGTGGACATCGCGGGCATCGTGAAGGGCGCGTCGGAGGGTGCGGGCCTCGGCAACAAGTTCCTCGCCAACATCCGCGAGGCCAACGCGATCTGCCAGGTCATCCGCGTGTTCGACGACCCGGACGTGGTGCACGTCGACGGCCGTGTCGACCCGATGTCCGACATCGAGACGATCAACACCGAGCTGATCCTCGCCGACCTGCAGACCTTGGACAAGGCCATCGTTCGGCTGGAGAAGGAAGCGCGCACCCGTAAGGAAGCGCGCCCAGCGGCCGAGGCGGCGCAGAAGGCCAAGGAGATCCTCGACGGCGGCCGCACGCTGTTCGCCGCGTCGAAGGAGGTCGACACCGCCCTGCTGCGCGAGCTGAGCCTGTTGACCACCAAGCCGTTCCTGTACGTGTTCAACGCCGACGAGGGCGTGCTCCTCGACACCGCCCGCCGCGAGGAACTGACCAAACTGGTCGCCCCCGCCGACGCGGTCTTCCTGGACGCCAAGGTCGAGGCCGAGCTGCTCGAACTGGACGACGAGTCCACTTTGGAGCTGCTGGAGTCGGTCGGGCAGACCGAGCCGGGCCTCAACGCCCTGGCCAGGGCCGGTTTCCACACGCTGGGCCTGCAGACCTACCTGACCGCCGGGCCGAAGGAGGCGCGCGCGTGGACGATCCCGCAGGGCGCCACGGCACCGCAGGCGGCGGGCGTGATCCACACCGACTTCGAGCGCGGGTTCATCAAGGCCGAGGTCGTTTCCTTCGCGGACCTGATCGAGACCGGCTCGATGGCCGCGGCGAAGGCGGCGGGGAAGGTCCGGATGGAGGGCAAGGACTACGTCATGGCCGACGGCGACGTAGTTGAGTTCAGGTTCAACGTCTGACGGAAGGCCCTGGTCACCGGGGCTGTGGCGGGCTTAGCGTCGCCCATGGTCGTTCGACGCGGCGCGGCGGTTCTGTCGGCGGTGCTGGTGGCGTGCGGAGTGTCCAGCTGCTCCGCTCTCGGCGGCGACTGTTCGTCCTACCTGCAGACCAAGTACATCCCGGCGCGGTCGCCGCTGGTCTTCGAGCGCGATGGGGTCACCCTCGCGGTGAACCGCGACCCCGTCCGCACCCTGACGGTGATCGTCACCTCCAGCGACGGCCGGTACGACCAGGCACGGGTCGACCCGCACGTGGAGCTGGCCGAGGGCATCGAACTCGGCACCACCTTCGGCTTCGACTGGGTCGCGCCCGGCAAACAGGCACCGGGCCAAGTCCGCCCGGCCCTACGCGTCTACGACTGCTGGCGCGTGGTCAAGGCCCCGTCGGACGTGTTCTGATCTTGCTACCACATTGGTAGCATGGCGGTATGGCGATGACTTTGCGGTTGACCGAAGAGCAGGAGCGCGCGCTGGCCCTGCTGGCCGAAACCCTGGGCGTCAGCAAGCACGAAGCCGCGGTCAGGGCGATCACCGACGCGGCCGCCCGGCAGGTTCGCGATGACCGGGTGCGCGCGCTGTCCCGTCAGGGACGGGAACGCTATGCGTCCCTTTTGGATCGTCTCGCCCAGTGAACGTCCAGTATCTGACCCTGGATGACCTGCTCACCCTGACCATGGATCTTGGTGTGCCCAAGGTCCGTGACCTCGGCCTGCTCGACTCCGCCGCGCACCGGCCGAGTTCGTCGCTGATGGGCCAGGACGCCTACCCCACGTTGGACGAGAAGGCGGCGGTGCTGCTGGAGTCCATCGCGCGCAACCACCCGTTGGTCGATGGCAACAAGCGTCTGGCGTGGATGGCGGCGTTCGTGTTCTACGGCCTCAACGGGGTCGACCTGGACGCGCCGGAGGACGAGGCCTACGACCTGGTCATCGCGGTGTCCACCGGGGCCATTGACCATCGCGAAGTCGCGGGAGTTCTCGCGACTTGGGTGCACCCTTACGTGGCTCCCCCGCGAACCGGATAAGAATCTCCAGTCGCTTAGCACACGTTTGGCGGATTGTCAGTGGGCGGATATTGCCGTTCTTCCCGACGATCACCACTCTGGGTGGTCAATTTCCGCAAGTCGGACAACGTGAACATTGACCAGCCAATGTTACTACTCCGTTCGGCCTAATCGAATAACAGAACTGGCATCTGGTAATTCGGCGAATGGCAACCATGCTGGTGTGCGCATATCCCGCGACTTAGCGTTCCGCCTCGTTATCCCTTCCTCACCGTCTGCCACGAGGGCGGCAGACGGCCCTGCAGCCAGAAGGAAACAACGATGCGTCCCACCCGTATGGGTTGGCGGCTGACCGCTGCCGGTGTCGGCACCGCCGTCGTCGGCGGCGTGCTGCTGGTGTCCACCAGCGCGACCGCCGCTCCCGCCCAGGTCAGTGCCGCCCAGACCGCGATCGCGCAGCACGGTGCCGCTGTCCGGGCGTCGTCCGACGACACGTTCACCGAGATCAACACCTCGACCGACCCCGATGGGGCCACTCACGTCCACATGGCCCGCCAGTACAAGGGCCTCGACGTCATCGGCGGCGACGTCATCGTCCACAGCGCGCCCGGTGGCGCGTTCGCGGGGGCGTCGCTGACCCAGCAGGCGCCGCTCTCGCTGACCACCGCGCCCGGACTCAGCAGGATCCAGGCGACCAGGAAGGCCGAGGCCGCGTTCCCCGGCCTGAAGGCGGACGGCGCCTCCCGCCTGGTCGTCGACCAGCTCGGTGACGTCGCCAAGCTGGCGTGGAAGATCCCCGTCAAGGGCAAGGGCGCCGACGGCCACGGCGACTACCGCCACGTGCTGGTCGACGCCGCCACCGGGCTGATCCTGCACAGCTTCGAAGGCGTCCACACCGCCGACGACGGTGTCGGCCACGGCCAGCAGGTCGGCGACATCAGCCTCGGCACCAGTCAGGCCAACGGCACCTGGACGCTGAAGGACCCGGCGCGCGGCAACGGTGAGACCCAGGACGGCAACGGCACCGGCGACCTGACCTACGGCAGGCCGCCGACCAACATCACGTCGTTCACCTCGGCGACCAACACCTTCGGCAACGGCACCTCGGCCAACCGCGCCAGCGCCGCCGTCGACGCGCACTACGGCATCATGAAGACCTGGGACTACTACAAGAACACCCACAACCGCAACGGCATCGCCAACGACGGGGTGGGCGCCAAGTCCTACGTCCACGTCGACGAGGGCGTCGTCAACGCCGCCTGGCTGCCCGACTGCTTCTGCATGATCTACGGCGACAACGGCGACAAGCCGCTGACCACTTTGGACGTCGCGGGCCACGAGATGTCCCACGGTGTCACCGAGAAGACCGCCGGTCTCGTCTACTCCGGCGAGTCGGGCGGCCTGAACGAGGCCACCTCCGACATCTTCGGCACCCTGGTCGAGTTCTACGCCAACAACCCGTCCGACCCGGCCGACTACCTGATCGGCGAGAAGGTCGACATCAACGGCAACGGCACGCCGCTGCGCTACATGGACGACCCGACCAAGGACGGCCGCTCGAAGGGCTGCTGGTACAGCGGCGTCGGCGGCATCGACGTCCACCTGTCGTCCGGTATCGGCAACAAGTTCTTCTACATCCTCGCCGCGGGCTCCGGCCAGTCGTCGTGGGGCAACGCGCCGACCTGCAACGGCGCCCCGGCCGTGGCCGGCATCGGCAACGACAAGGCGGGCAAGATCTGGTACCGCGCCCTGTCGACCTACATGACCTCCAACACCAACTACTCGGGTGCCCGCACCGCAACGCTGAAGGCGGCCAAGGACCTCTACACCGCCACCGAGTGCAACCGGGTCAACGCCGCGTGGGCGGCCGTCGCCGTCACCGGCGCCGCGTTCGACTGCGGCTCCACCACCCCGGGCGCCCCGACCGTGACCAGCCCGGGCAACCAGACCGGCACCGTCGGCACCGCGGTCAACCTGACCAACTCGGCCACCGGCGGCACCGCGCCGCTGACCTGGTCGGCCACCGGCCTGCCCGCGGGCCTGTCCATCGCCTCCGGCACCGGCACCATCTCCGGCACGCCCACGGCGGCGGGCACGTCGAACGTCACCCTGACCGTGACCGATAGCTCCAGCCCGGCCAAGACCGGTCAGGCGTCGTTCACGTGGACGGTCAACCCGACCGGCGGCGGTACCTGCTCGATGGTGTCCAACGGCACCGACTACTCGATCACCGACAACTCGACGATCGAGTCCCCGGTGACCGTGTCCGGCTGCACCGGCAACGCCTCGGCGACCGCCACCGTGGCCGTCAACATCGTCCACACCTACATCGGTGACCTGACCGTCTCGCTGATCGCGCCGGACGGCTCGGCCTACGTCCTGCACAACAAGACCGGTTCGGGCACCGACAACATCAACCAGAACTACACCGTCAACCTGTCGGGCGAGGCCGCCAACGGCACCTGGAAGCTGCGGGTCAACGACTCCGGCCCCGGTGACACCGGCAGGCTCGACACGTGGTCGCTGACCACCGGTTCCGGTGGCGGCGGCGGTGGCACCTGTGCCCCGGCGACCAACGGCAACAACGTCAACATCCCGGACAACACCACTGTCGAGAGCTCCATCGCGCTCACGTGCGGCGGCAACGCCTCGGCGACCAGCACCGTCGCCGTCGCGATCGTCCACACCTACCGCGGTGACCTCGTCATCGACCTGGTGGCGCCGGACGGCACCGCCTACCGGCTGAAGAACTCGTCGTCGAACGACTCGGCGGACAACGTGAACCAGACGTTCACGGTCAACCTGTCGAGCGAGGCCCGCAACGGCACCTGGAAGCTGCGCGTCCAGGACGTGGCGACCAGCGACACCGGCTACATCGACAGCTGGACCCTGACCAGCTGAGCTCTCGCGTGACGGACGCCCGGCGGGTTTCGGCTCGCCGGGCGTTCTTGCGTCCTACGCCGCTCGTTTGTCTGGCTTTCACTCGATCCGCGTACGGTGCGGAACGTTGTGACCACGCACTGTGACACGATCGGAGTCAGACCGTGGAACGTCGTAATTTCCTCCGGGCCGCCGTCATCGGCGGAGCCGCCACCGCTTTCGGTGGCGCCGCCTGGGCCCCCGCCTTCGCCGCGCCCGCGCAGCCCGGCCCTGGCCCGTACGGGGCGCTCCAGGCCGCGGACGCCAACGGCATCATGCTGCCCGCCGGGTTCACCAGTCGGGTGATCGCCCGATCGGGACAGAAGGTCGCGGGAACCAACTACACCTGGCACCCGGCCCCGGACGGCGGCGCCGTGTTCGCCGACGGCACCGGCTGGATCTACGTGTCCAACAGCGAGGTCTCCAGCACCGGCGGCGTCGGTGCGATCAAGTTCAACTCCAGCGGCACCATCACCGGCGCCTACCGGACGCTGTCGAACACCAACGTCAACTGCGCGGGCGGCGCGACGCCGTGGAACACGTGGCTGTCGTGTGAGGAGGTGTCGACGGGCCGCGTCTTCGAGACCGACCCGTGGGGCGTCAACCCGGCCGTGTCCCGCCCGGCGATGGGCCGCTTCAAGCACGAGGCCTGCGCCGCCGACCCCGACCACGGCTACATCTACATGACCGAGGACACCTCCGACGGCTGCTTCTACCGGTTCAAGCCGACCACGTGGGGCGACCTGACCAGCGGCACGCTGGAGGTCCTGAAGGGCACCAGCTCCCAGACCAGCGGCGCGGTCACCTGGGGCGTCGTGTCCGACCCGGACGGCAGCCCGACGGCCACGCGCAACCAGGTCAGCGGCGCCAAGCGCTTCAACGGCGGCGAGGGCTGTGTCTACGCGGCGGGCGTCTGCTGGTTCACGACCAAGGGCGACAACCGGGTGTGGGCGTACAACGCGAACACCTCGTCGATCTCGTTGGCCTATGACGACTCGCTGGTCGTGGGCGGCGGGGCGCCGCTGACGGGCGTGGACAACATCACGCGGGCGGGGAGCGGTGATCTGTTCGTCGCCGAGGACGGCGGGAACCTGGAGATCTGCGTGATCACGCCGGACGACGTGGTGGCGCCGTTCCTGCGGGTGACGGGGCAGTCCTCGTCGGAGATCACCGGGCCCGCGTTCACCCCGAACGGGCAGCGGCTGTACTTCTCGTCGCAGCGCGGGACCTCGGGCAGCAGCAGCGGCGGGATCACCTACGAGGTGACCGGCCCGTTCCGAAGCTGATCCCGTCCCCGTTCGTCCCATTGTTCAACAATTCGAACAATGGGACGAACGGGCGGGCGGTCAGCCGCGGATGGCGTCGATCACGCCGTCGATCTCCTCGGCCAGGCTGACGTCCAGGGCGGTGATCCCGTTCGCCGAGTGGGTGGTGCAGCGGAAGGTCAGCGTCCGCCAGCGGATGTCGATGTCCGGGTGGTGGTTGTCGTTCTCGGCGATCTCCGCCACCCGGTTCACCACCTGGATGGCCTGGGAGAACCCGTCGAGCTCCACCACCCGCACCAGGCCGCCCTCCTTCAACTTCCAGTCCGGCAGCGTGCCGAGTGCGACGCCGATGTCCTTGTCACTGAGCAGTTCAGGCATGACCCCAATAGTGACCGCTGGGCCAGGCGTACGCTCGTCACGCCACGGGAGTCCGCTCAGGCGGGCTGAGAGGAGGGGCGTGCCCTCGACCGTCCGCACCTGATCCGGGTCATGCCGGCGCAGGAAGGTCCTCGTGGCATGCCCACGCCCCGAGGAGGAAGTCCATGCGCAAGTTCGTCGCCATCGCGGCCGCGGTCATGTTGACCGCCGGTTGTTCGCTGTTCGGTTCGGACGAGGGCGGTGACGGCAAGGTCGTCCTGGTCACCCACGACTCGTTCGAGTTCGACCAGGCCGTGTTCGACAAGTTCAAGTCAGACACCGGCATCACCATCGAGGTGCGCAAGAGCGGCGACGCGGGCGCGCTCACCAACCAGCTGGTGCTCACCAAGTCCAACCCCATCGGCGACATCGCCTTCGGCGTCGACAACACCTTCGCCTCCCGCGCGCTCACCGAGGGCGTCTTCGCCGAATACCGCAGCCCCGAGGCCGCCAAGGGCCCACAGCGGTTCGCGATCGACGAAACCGGCAGGCTCACCGCCGTCGACACCGGCGACGTGTGCGTCAACGTCGACCCGGCGGGCCTCGCCGCGCGCGGGCTGACCCCGCCGACCTCGTTCGAGGACTTGGCCGACCCGAAGTTCAAGGACCTGCTGGTAGTCGAGGACCCGGCGACGAGCTCGCCCGGCCTGGCGTTCCTGCTGGCCACGGTGTCGCAGTACGGCCAGAAGGACTGGCAGAGCTACTGGGGCCGCCTCCGCGCGAACGGGGTGAAGGTCGTCGCGGGCTGGGAGGAGGCCTACACGCAGGAGTTCTCCGGCTCCTCCGGCAAGGGCCCCCGCCCGATGGTGGTCTCCTACGCGTCGTCGCCGTCGGCCGAGGTCGACGAGGCGGGCAAGCCGCGCACGCTGGCGCTGCTGGACACGTGCTTCCGCCAGGTCGAGTACGCGGGCGTGCTGACCGGGGCGAAGAACACCGAGGGCGCGCGCAAGGTGCTCGACCTGCTGCTGTCGGAGCCGTTCCAGGTGAAGGTCCCGGAGAAGATGTACGTCTACCCGGCGCGTGAGGGTGTGGCGCTGCCCGCGGCCTGGGTCGCCGCCCCGGCCCCGGACTCCCCGGCGACCCTGCCCGCCGCCGACATCCAGGCGAACCGGGAGCGGTGGATCGAACAGTGGCGCACGGCCGTCCGCGGCTGACCCGGTGGGCGGGCGCCTCGACCGCGCCCGCCCGCCGTCCGCCGCACGGCGCCGGTGCGCTGGTGGCGGCGTTGGTGCCGCTGGGGTTTCTCGCGGTCTTCTTCGTCTGGCCCGTTGTCGCGATCGTGCGGCGGGGGCTTGGCGAGGGTGGGGTCGCGCGGGTGCTCGCGGCCGCCGATACGTGGGGGCTCGTGCTGTTCACCCTCGCCCAGGCTGCCGCGTCGACGGTGGTGGCGGTGGTGGCGGCCATGCCAGTGGCGTTCCTGCTGGCGCGGTGTGCGTTGCCGGGGATGGCGCTGGTCCGGGCCGTCGTGTTGGTGCCGTTCGTGTTGCCGACCGTGGTGGTGGGGTTGGCGTTCCGGTCGCTGTGGCCCGATGGCGGGGTGTTGGCGATCGTGTTGGCGAACGCGTTCTTCAACGTCGCCGTGGTCGCGCGGACGGTTTCGAGTTTGTGGGCGCACCTTGACCGGCGGGCCGAGGACGCCGCCCGGTCGCTCGGCGCCTCGCCGGTCAGGGCGTTCATCTCGGTGACGCTGCCTGCCCTGCGGCCGGCGATCGGGTCGGCGGCGGCGGTCGTGTTCCTGTTCTGCGCCACCAGTTTCGGCGTCGTGCTGCTTCTCGGTGGCGCGCGCTATCGCACCCTGGAAACCGAGATCTACCTGCGCACCGTCGACCTGCTCGACCTGTCCGGCGCCGCCGCCCTCTCGCTCATCCAGGTGACGGCCGTGGTCGCGGTGCTGGTCATCGCGGCTGTCGCGCGGCGGCGGCGGGAGACGGCGATGACGCTGCGGCCGCGGACCGAGACCGCGCGGCGGCCGCGCGGGCGCGAATGGGTGGTCGCGGCGGCCGCCTACGCCGTCGTCGCCGCGTTGCTCGTCCCGATCGTCAACCTCGTCCTCCGCTCACTGTCTACTAAGGACGGTTGGGGGCTCGACGGGTACCGCGCCCTGTCCGGCACCGGTTTCCGCGGCTCGCTGCAGATCTCGGGGGTCGACGCGGCGGTGAACTCGTTGCGGGCCGCCATGGACGCCACCCTGATCGCGCTCGGGCTCGGGGTGACGGCCGCCGTCGTGCTGGTGTCGCTGACCCGCAGCCGGATCAGGCCCGCGGTCGTGGACGCGCTCGACACCGCGCTGATGGTGCCGCTGGGAGTCTCTGCGGTGACGGTCGGCTTCGGCTACCTGATCACCCTCGACGCACTGCCCGGCGACCTGCGCACCTCGCCCGCGCTCGTCCCGCTCGCCCAGGCCCTGGTCGTGACGCCGCTGGTGATCCGCATGCTGCTCCCCGTCCTGCGGTCCATCGACGAGCGGCTGCGGCAGGCGGCGGCGTCGCTCGGCGCGAGCCCGTGGCGGGTGTGGCGGGAGATCGACATCCCGCTCGCCGGGCGGTCGCTGCTCGCCGCTGCGGCGTTCGGGTTCGTGGTGGCGCTCGGCGAGTTCGGGGCGACGAGCTTCCTGGCGCGCGCGGACACCGCGACGCTGCCGGTGGTCATCGGGCGGCTCATCTCGCGGCCCGGCGAGCTCAACAACCAGATGGCCTACGCGGCCTGCACACTGCTGATGGTGGTGACCGTCGCGGCGGTGCTGCTGGTCGAGCGGCTGCGGGTCCAGTCGGTGGGGGAGTTCTGATGCTGCGTGTCGAGGGTGTCGGGGTGCGCTACGGCACCGTGCCCGCCGTGTCCGATGTGGACATCGAGGTGGCCGACGGCGAGGTCGTCGCCCTGCTCGGGCCGTCCGGCTGCGGCAAGTCGACGCTGTTGCGCGCCGTGGCGGGCCTGGAGCCGCTCGCGTCGGGCGCGATCGCGTGGAACGGCGGCGACCTGGCGGGCGTGCCGGTCCACAAGCGCGGCTTCGGGCTCGTCTTCCAGGACGGCCAGCTGTTCCCGCATCGCGACGTCGCCGCGAACATCGCCTTCGGCCTGCGGATGCGGGGCGATTCCGCGCCCGGACGCGTCGACGACCTGCTCGACCTCGTCGGCCTCGCCGGCTACAACAACCGCCGGGTGACCGAGCTGTCCGGCGGTGAACAGCAACGCGTCGCGCTGGCCAGGGCGTTGGCGCCGCGGCCCCGGCTGCTGCTGCTCGACGAACCGCTGTCCGCGCTCGACCGGGTGCTGCGCGAGCAGCTGGCCATCGACCTGGCGCGCGTCCTGCGGACCGAGCGCAGCACGGCGATCGTCGTCACCCACGACCACGACGAGGCGTTCACCCTCGCCGACCGGGTCGCGGTCATGCGGTCCGGCCGGATCGTCCAAACCGGACGTCCCGACGAGGTCTGGCGCCTGCCCGCCGACGACGACACCGCCAGGTTCCTCGGCTGCGGGCTGATCATCGACGGCACCGTCCGCGACGGCGCCCTGACCTGCGAGTTCGGCACGGTCACGCTCCCGTGGGCGCCCGCTGGGGACGTGCGGCTCGGGCTGCGGCCGACCGCCCTGCGCGTGGGCGACGGCCCGACTGAGGGCACCGTCGCCGCCCGCGTCCACCGCCGCGACCACGTGCGGCTGGTGGTCGACACCCCTCGGCGCACGGTTGACGCCGTGGCCGCGATCGCGGACGCGCCGGACGTGGGAGACCCGGTCCGGCTTGTCCTCGACCCTGACGGCCTAGCGGTACTCAGCCGTCGCGACTGAGCATTCTGGCCAGGGCCAGCGAGTAGCCGATCACGATGTAGCAACCTGCCCGCAGCACGCCTTCGAGGAGCGTTCCGGTGGGCAGCGGGTCGCGGATGACCTCCGGGATCGTCTCCCAGCTCGTGGTCATGAGCACCGGGTCGAGCCAGTCGAGCGCGGGGATCGCGCTGAGCACGCCGGACAGGATCACCACGCCGAGGCCGACGACGACCACGATCAGCGGGTGCTCGGTCCACGCGGACACGGCCAGCGCGATCGCGGCCAGCGCCCAGATCTGCACCGTCACCAGCAGCACGGTCAGCAGGATGCGGCCGATGGCGTCGATGAACGGCAGCGACGTGCCCGACATCGTCAGCATCCCGTCGCCGCCGAGCAGCAGGACTCCGGCGATGGAGCCGGTGACCGCCATCAGCAGCACGACCAGCAGCGACACTGTCGCGACGCCGAACGCCTTGACCGCGAGCACGCGCGGCCTGCTCACCGGGGCCAGCAGCAGCGACCGCAGCGTGCCGTTGGCGGTCTCGCCCGCCAGCGCGTCGGCGGCCAGCATGGCGCCGGTCAGCGGGAGCAGCATGTTGAGCGCCAGGACCAGCGCGAACACCGGCAGCAGCAGGCCGTTGCCGTCGACGAGCGCGGCGATGCCTTCGCCGACCGGGTCGCCGCTGGTGTCGCCGGACGAGGCGAGCGCGATGCCGATGCCCGCGATCACCGGGACGAGCGCCAGCAGGCCGATCATGATGAGGGTGCGGGGCCTGCGCAGGACCATCCGCAGTTCGGACCGCAGCAGGCGGACCAGGGGAGCGGTGCGCGCCCGCGGCCGCTGGACTTCGGTCGGCAGGTCGGCGGTGATGGTCATCGGGCTTCCTCCGCGACGGGGAACTCGAACTCGGCGAGGTCGGCGTCGGAGTCGCCCGCGCCGTTCTCGGTGAGGCGGGCGAAGAGGTCCTCCAGGCCGGTGCGGTCGCGCTTGACCTCGTAGACCGGCACCCCGGCCTGCACCAGCGTCTCGACCACCAGCGGCGCCGTCGTCGCGGTCAGGTCGGCGCGGACGCCGTCGGGGACCGCGCGGGCCGGGATCCGGTTGTCGCGCAGCGCGTCGACCGCCCTGGCGATGTCCGGGGTGGTGACGAGCAGGCCCGCGTTGCCGGAGTCGAGCAGGTCGGCCAGCTCGCCCTGCGCGACGACCGTGCCCTGGTTGAGCACGGCCACGTGCGTGCACGTCGCCTCGACCTCGGACAGCAGGTGTGATGAGACGAGCACGGTGGTGCCCGCGGCGTGCAGGTCGGCGATCACGGCGCGCACCTCGCGGGTGCCCGCCGGGTCGAGGCCGTTGGTCGGCTCGTCGAGGACGACGAAGCGGCGCGGCACCAGCAGGGCCGCGGCCAGGCCGAGGCGCTGCTTCATGCCCAGCGAGTAGCCGCGGTAGCGGCGGTGGGCGGCGCCGGTCAGGCCGACGCGCTCGATCGCCTCGGCGACGGCGGCCGGAATGCGGGCGGTGTCAAGGTGGGGTTCCACCGCGGCCATGCGCAGCAGGTTCTCCCGGCCGGACAGGAACGGGTGGAAACCGGGGCTCTCGACCAGCGCGCCCACCTCGGGCAGCGCGTGCGCAGCGCCGTCGGGCAGCTTGTGGCCGAGCAGTTCGACCTCGCCCGCCGTCGGCATGACGAGGCCGAGCAGCATGCGGATCGTGGTGGTCTTGCCGGAGCCGTTGGGGCCGAGCATCCCCAGGACCGCGCCCATCGGGACGTCCAGATCGACATTGTCGACCGCGACCGTGCCGCGGTAGACCTTGCGCAATCCGCGCGTCCGGGCGGCGAGCGGGATGGCCGCGGCGTCGGCCGCGACCATCCCGAGCTCGGAAACGCCGGTCACTTCTGTCCCAGCGCGTCGACGAGCACCTGCTGCGGCACGGCGCCCACCGCGGCGCGGCCGTCGGTGGTCACCAGCGCGGTGCCGACCTTGGTGGTGATGACGTAGCCGGTGCCGAACGGACCGGTGACCTCCTTGCCGATCTGCTTCAGGAAGGTCGTGGCGTCCGCGTCACCGCCGCCACGCTGGCTCGGCGCCTTCGACTGCAGCGCCTCGGCCGGGATCTTGCCGACGAGCACGGTGTCCCAGCCCTCGCCGACGACCTTCGCGTCGAGCTGGGCGAAGAGGTCGTCCTGCTCGGCCTTGGTCGGCTGGTGGTCGCCCGGCTTCTCCTCGACGACCTTCACCCCGGCGGGCGGGGTGTACTGGAACAGGCCCGGGTCCTGCGCGCCGGTGCTGAACTCGGTGAAGCCGATCTTCACCGCGGGCGTGGCCTGGCCGTTGGCCAGCACCTCCAGCCGCAGCGGGAGCCGGGTCTCGGAGTCGACCGCGACCCGGACCTCGCGCAGCAGCGTGCGCTCGGTCGGCTTCGGGGTGAGGACCAGCTGGTAGACCGGCCGGTCGGCGACACGGGCGGTGCCGTCGACGGTGACCGTGCTGTCCTTGCCCATGAGCGCGACGAACTCGCGGGCGGCGGTGGCCGGGTCGGCCAGCGTGTCCGCGCCCTTCTTGTCGGTCTCGGCGTCGGCGAGCTTGGTCACCGAGCGGTTGGCGGAGCTCCAGATCCAGGTGGTGCTGCCGTCGCGGACCACGGTGCGCTCACCGTCGCCCTGGTCGATCGACAGCCGCGCCCGGCCCTGGCCGTCGGTGTAGACGTGGGCGGCCTCGCCGCTCGCGCCGGTCGTCGGCAGGCCCGGGATCGGGATGCCGAGGTCGCTGCTGAACTCGACCGCGCCGGACATCGCCGGGATCTGGCTGGTCAGCACCGACTGGACGAGCGCCTCCGCGGTGACGTCGGGCAGCGCGGGCGGCGCCGTGCCCGCCCCCGCGGGCGTCGCCAGCAGGACCAGCCCGACCACGCCGGTGGCCGTCCCGGCCGCCGCGACGGTCAGTGCCGTCCGTTTCCTGTTCATGCTCTACTCCCCTGTTCGGGTTCGTGTTCCCGCACCACTGAGACTGCACCCCGGGAGCTGAGATGGCGCTGAGAGCGCGACGCACGCTGAGAAGCCGCTGAGAGTGACCGCGCGGATCCGGCTCGGGCCGCCATGATGGCAGGGTGAAACCTCGCGTGCTCGTGGTCGACGACGAACTTGGTGTGCGCCGCGCGCTGCAGCGCGGGCTCACCGCGGAAGGCATGGACGTGGTGGTGGCCGCCGACGGCCCCAGCGCCCTGCGCATCGCGCTGACCGGCACCTTCGACGTGATCCTGCTCGACATCATGCTGCCCGGGCTGTCGGGGTACCGGGTGCTGGAGCACCTGCGCAACGAGGGTGTGAGCACGCCGGTGCTGCTGGTCTCGGCCAAGGACGGCGAGGTCGACCAGGCCGACGGGCTCGACCTCGGGGCGGACGGGTACCTGGTCAAGCCGTTCTCGTTCGTGGTGCTGGTCGCCCAGGTCAGGGCTGTTCTGCGCCGGACCGCGGAGGACGGGTCGGGGCGCAAGGTGCGGCTGGGGGAGCTGGTCGTGGACCGGGGGACCCGGGAGGTGCGGTTCCGGGGGGAACTGGTGTCGCTGAGCCCTCGGGAGTTCGCGGTGCTGGACGTGCTGGCGGGGCGGGCTGGGGCTGTGGTGACGAAGGACGACCTGCTGCGGGCGGTTTGGGGGGACGAGCAGGCGGCCACGCGGAACGCGGTGGAGGTCTACGTCGGGTACCTGAGGCGGAAGTTGGACGCTGCTGGGGCTGACGGGATCGTGCGGACGGTTCGGGGCCATGGGTATCTGGCTTCGACTAGCGAGATCGATGAGGTGCTCGACCCAGCGGGCACCCGCCCGCGGTGAACAAGCTGCGCGCGCTGTGGTTGCGGCGCACGATGCGGTTTCGGGTCACCATGGTCACGACCGTGGTGACGCTGGCTGTGCTGATCGGGCTGGCGGTCGTCAGCAGTCGGATGATCGGGCCGCTGCTGGTGCGCTCCGCCGACGCTGAGCTGTCCGCGTCGCTCGACGGGGCGATCGAGCGGGTGGAAGCGGGGTTGGCGCCGTTCACGCCGTCGCCGAACGTGCGGGTGCGGGTGTTGGACACGGCGGGGCAGCCGGTCGACGGGGGTGGGGCGGTCGATCTCGGGCCGCAGGACATCCGGGTGCTCAAGTCGGGGACGCCGGTGCTGCGCGACCACGACTCGCCGCCCACGCGGTGGCTGGGGACGGTCGTCAGCGCGCCGGACGGCACGCAGCGGCTCGTGGTGACGGGTACCGGCATCGTCGGGTACGCCGCCGCGCACGGCGAGGCCCTGTACTGGCTGGTGATCGCGGCGCTGCTGGTCGCGGTGGCCGTCGCGGTCGTGACGTGGCTGGCGGTGCGGTCGTCCCTGCGACCGGTCGAGCGCATGCGCGTGGCGGCGGGCAGGCTGGCCGCCGGACGCAGGCTGCCGCTGCCGGAGGCGCACGACGAACTCCGCTCGCTGGCGGGCGCGCTCAACGCCCTGCTGGCCCGCCGCGACGAGGCGACCGACCGACTGCGCCGCTTCACCGGCGACGCCGCGCACGAGCTGCGGTCGCCGGTCGCATCGATCCGCGTGCAGGCCGAGGTGGCGGTGACGCACCCGGACCCGGAGCTGTCACAGGAGGTTCTCGCCGACGTCGTGCGGGAGTCCGAGCGGTTGTCGGCGCTTGTCGACGGTCTGTTGGCGTTGGCGCGCGCGGACGCGGGCGAGGTCCCGGCCGCCGAGGCGGTCGACCTGGTCATCGCCGCGAAGGACGCGGTCCATCGCTGCGGCGGAGAGCTGACGATCCAGACCCACCTGCCCGCGACGCCCAGCTGGGCGTTCGCCGCACCGTCCGAAGTGGACTTGGTGCTGGACAACCTGCTGCGCAACGCGATCCGGCACGCACGGGCTCGGGTGACGGTGACCGTTGTCGGCGGCAGCAAGGCCGTGCGGCTGGTGGTGGACGATGACGGGCACGGTGTGCCGGAGGAACATCGCGGGCGAGTGTTCGACCGGTTCTATCGGGTGCAGGACGACCGGGCGCGGTCGAGTGGCGGGACGGGGCTGGGGTTGGCGCTGGTCGCGGAAGTGGTCCGGCGGCGGGGTGGCGCGGTGCGGGTGAGCGACTCGCCGGATGGCGGGGCACGGTTCCAGGTCGTGTGGCGGGCGGCCCGGTGAGCGTCGGATGGCTCGAGCCGGTGGAGCGGGGGACGGTTCCGGAGTCGGAGGGCTCGGGTGACCAGGTGATGGAACGTTGAGTCGGATGGCCCGGGTTGGGTGGAGCGGTGAGTGTCGGGTGGCTCAGGTGACGGAGCGGTGGGTGGTTCGGTGAGTCGGGCGTTGTCGGCGGCACTCGGCGATGAGCGGGTGCTCGATCCGTCTCGTCCGGGGCTGGTCGGGGTCGGGGACGAGATCCGCGTCGGCCGGTCCCGCCAGCGGATCACCGCACTGGGCGTCGACGGCGTCCAGGTCGCCCACGTCGGTGGCCCGCCGATGTCGAACCGCGCGTGGGCGTCGGCCCTGGACCGAGCGGTCGCCCGCGCCGCCGAGCTGGCCGAGGCCCGCGTGGTCGTCGGCGCCGCCATCGTCCGCGACGGTCGGATGCTCGCCCAGCAACGCGCCTATCCGGCGCCGACCGCCGGGTTGTGGGAGCTGCCGGGTGGCCGCGTCGAGACCGGCGAGTCCGATGTGGACGCCGTGCGGCGGGAGTGCCTGGAGGAGTTGGGGGTCGAGGTCACCCCACTGGACGTGATCGGCCCCGACGTGGTCCTCCGCGACGACCTCGTCCTCCGCGTCTACGGGGCGACGCTGGAGTCGGGGGAGCCGCATCCGCACGACCACCAGGCAGTGGCCTGGCTGACGGAGGGCACGCTGCACACGGTCGAGTGGCTCCCGGCGGACCGGGTGCTGCTCCCGGCGGTGCGGGCGTTCCTGCGGACTAGGTAGTTCTACGCGTTCGGTAGTCACCCGGATCCGATGCGTGATCGGCTGCGTCATAATTCCCGAGGAACACCTAGGGGGAGACATGCCAGACGACGACCGGACACGGAACTCCGGACCGACCTCGATCAACTCGCGGTGGTGGCCGAGAGAGGCGGGCAGGAGATGCCTAGGAATTGGCTGCTGGGCTTGGTGACGCTGGTGGTCCTGTCGTCCTGCACTCCGGACACGACGGACGTCGACCCCTCGCCCACAGGAACGACCGCGGCCACCACCACCCGGTTGACGCCCTCGGCCATCGCCACCCCGCTCGGTCTGGGTGACAGGTGGAAGAAGCCGTGTGAGCTGATCGAGGTCTTCTCCTTGGAGGACTACGGATTCGGTGATGAGGAGGACGGGGAGCCGTTCGAGACCGCACAGGGCGCGGCATGTCGATGGACCGCGACCGACGCGCGTGTGCACATGGCGGTGCGACTTGAGATCATCGCCTATCCGAACTACGACATCATCGGCCAGACCTACGCCGATGCTGACAAGGCGCTCATCTTCAAGCCCACGAGTCTGACGTTGGACGGCCTGCCCGCCGCGTACGTGGTCGACGATCCGGCATCGTGCGCCTTCGTCGCGGGTCTCTCGGCCACGCAGGGCGTCAAGGTCACGTACAGCCGTGCGCAGCCGTTCGGGGACATGCCCGTAAAAGATCGGTGTTCGTACCCCTACAGCGCAGTGTCGGGTGTGGTCTCGACGATCAGGCCGCCGAAGTGAACAGGACCGGGAGGTGTTTCAGCCCCCGCAACGCCGGTGACGTCCGGTAGACCAGCTCCGAAGCGGGGACCGCGAGCCGAATGTCCGCGCACCGTTCCAAAAGGACGCTGAACGCGGTCTGGGTGGCCATGCGGGCCAGAGGGGCGCCGAGGCAGCGGTGGATTCCGTGGCCGAAGCCCATGTGCGACCCCTCCGCCCGCGTCACGTCGAAAGACTCCGGGCAGCTGAAGCGGCGAGGGTCCCGGTTGGCGGTGGACAGCGAAAGGAAGACCGGGTCCCCGCGCGGGATCAGCACGCCGTCGATTTCGAGGTCTTCCATGGCGAACTTCATCAGGGACATCAAGGACGGGCCGTCGAAGCGCAGCATCTCCTCCACGGCGCCTGGCATGAGGGAAGGGTTGGCGCGCAGTAGAGAAAGCTGGTCCGGGTTGGTCAGCAGGGCGAGCATGCCGCTGCCGATCAGGCTGGACGTGGCCTCGAAACCGGCCAGCAGCAACAGCAGTGTCAGCGCGCGCAGTTCGCCGTCGGCCAGGTGGTCGCCGTCGTGGTCGCTGTGGATGAGGCTGCCGATGAGGTCGTCGTCGGGGGTCGCGCGTTTGGCGGCCAACAACTCCACGATGTAAGCCTGGAGCCAGGCGAGGGCCTCGGGCAGGCGGGCGGCGTCGGCGGGATCGGTGGAGACCAAAGCTGATGCCTGGTAGTGGAACTCGGCGCTGTCGCGGTGGGTGACGCCGATGAGGCGCATGATCACCTGGCTGGCGATGGGGACGGCGTAGTCGGCCATGATGTCGGCGCGGCCGAGGGGCAGCAGCTCCGCGATGACGCGTTCGGCGACCGAGCGGGCGTGGGGGCGCAGGGCGTCGATGCGGCGGGCGGTGAAGCCGCCGTTGACCATGCGGCGCAGGCGGGTGTGGTCGGGTGGGTCGAGGTTGGCCAGGCTCGCGGCGATGCCCAGGGCCTCCGGCGCGGCCACCCACGGCAGCGCGCGGACCTCGGCGGGGGCGTTGTTCAGGTCGGCGGACAGCCGAGGGTCGACCTGGGCGGCGCGGACATCCTCATACCGCGTGACGACCCACGCGTTCATGCCGTGGAACACCACGCGCCGCACCGATTCGCCCTCCCGCACGTCGGCCAGCAGCGGGTGCGGGTTGTGGCGGAACGCGGAACCGAGGGCGTCGAGGTCGATGGGGCACGCGGGCTGGTCGACGGTGGTCATCCGGTCACCTCCGTGAGATGGGCACACAGGTCGAGCACGGAAGCGGCGACGCCGTCCGCGGTCAGGCCCGCCGCGCGCAGGAGTTCGGCGCGTTCGGCGTGGGGGAGGAACTGCGGGGGCAGTGCGAGGGTGGCGACGCGGGTGTCGGGCAGTGCGGCGGCGAGCCGGGACCCGAGCGACCCGGTGGCCACGGTGTCCTCCACCGCCACCACCAGCCGGTAGCCGCGCGCCAGCTCCATCAGGTCCTCCGACAGCGGCGCGGTCCAGCGCGGGTCGGCCACCGCCGCCGACACCCCGTGCCGTTCCAGTTCCACCGCCGCCGAGAGACTTGCCAGCGCCAGCGGCCCGACCGCGACGATCAGCACGTCGCTCCCCGAGCGCAGGACGTCGACCGTGCCGTAGCGGGACTCGGCGGGGATGTCGGGACCGGCCGCCGCCTTCGGGTACCGCACGACCGTCGGTCCGTGCACCTCGACGGCCTCGTTCAGCAGCTCCCGCAGCCGCCGTGGGTCGCGGGGCGCGGCCAGGCGCAGGCTGGGCACGACCGGCAGCACCGACGCGTCCCACACGCCGTGGTGGCTGGGGCCGTCCGGGCCGGTGATCCCGGCCCGGTCCAGCACGAACGTCACCGGCAGCCCGTGCAGCGCCACGTCCATCACGACCTGGTCGAACGCGCGGTTGAGGAACGTGGCGTACACCGCGACCACCGGGTGCCGCCCGCCCATCGCGAGCCCTGCGGCGCACGTGACGGCGTGCTGCTCGGCGATCCCGACGTCGAAGACGCGGTCGGGGAACCGCTCGGCGAAGCGGTGCAGGCCCGTCGGGCGGAGCATCGCCGCGGTCAGGCACACCACGTCCGGACGGCGGGCGCCGATCTCGGCGATCTCGGCGGCGAACACCGACGTCCACGTCGGGCCACCCACCGAGTCCAGCGCGCCGACGGCGTGGAAGTGGTCCTCGTCGTCGGCCTCCGCGGGCGCGTAGCCGCGGCCTTTGGCGGTGACGACGTGCACCACCACCGGCCTGCCCAGCGAAGCCGCCGCACGCAGCGCGGACTCGGTCGCGGCGACGTCGTGGCCGTCGACCGGGCCGAGATACTCCAACCCCAACGCGCGGAACACGTTGTCGGCGGACTCGCCCCGGCGCAGCGCGGCCAGGTGCGCCGCGAGCCCGCCGACGGTGGGCGCGTAGGAGCGGCCGTTGTCGTTGAGGACCACGACGACCGGCCGGTCGAGGTTGTTCAGCGCCTCCCAGCTCATCCCGCCGGTCAGCGCGCCGTCGCCGACCACCGCCACAACCCGCCCCGCGCGGCCGGACCGGGATAGACCGTCCGCATAGGACAGTGCGGTGGACGCGTGCGAGTTCTCCACGAGGTCGTGCGGCGACTCCGCGCGTGCCGGGTAGCCCGCCATGCCGCCCGACTTGCGCAGCGTCGCGAACCCGTCGAGCCTGCCGGTGAGCAGTTTGTGCACATAGGACTGGTGCCCGGTGTCGAACACGATCGCGTCGCGGGGCGAGTCGAACACCCGGTGCAGGGCGATGGTCAGCTCGACGACGCCCAGGTTGGAGCCCAGGTGCCCGCCCACCCGGGTGACCCGGTCGACCAGCACCCGCCGGATCGACGCCGCCAGCGCGGGCAGCGCGTCGGCGGGCAGGGCGCGCAGCTCGGCGGGGGAGCCGATGATGTCGGACACCGGGCCCCGCCTCAGGCCGGGCGCTCGGCGGTGACGGCCAGGTAGCCCACCCGCTCGAACACGGCGAACGCCTGGTCCCACATCTCCGGCGGCATCTCGATCTCGGCGAAGTCGAGCCCCGACGCGGCCGCGGTCTGGGTCAGCAGCTCGGTCACCTTGGCCTTGGAGTAGCGGGTGCGGTGGCTGACGTCGATCGCCTCGGTGACCCGCAGGCCCGCGTCGGCCAGCAGCGCGCGGTAGCCGTCGAGGTCGGTGAGCGAGTGCACCATCAGGCCCTGGAGGGTCTGCGCCAGCGCGAGCTTGCCCGCCTCCGTGTCCGGCTCAGCGGCCGACAGATCGCACAGTGCCAGCCGCCCGCCCGGCCGCAGCACCTCGGCCACACCGCGCAGCACGGTCAGCCGGTCCGGCATGTGCAGCAGCGACTCCACCGCCCACACCGCGTCGAACGAGCCCGCGGCGAACGGCAGGGCCATCGCGTCGGCGAACTCGAAGCGCACCCGGTCGGCCACGCCCGCCGCGGCGGCCAGCTCGGTCGCCGCGGCGATGTCCTTGGCGCTGACCGAGATCCCGACGATCCGCAGGTCCGGCACGGCCTGCGCCAGCCGGACAGCGGGACGGCCGCGCCCGCAGCCCAGGTCGAGCACGCGCTCGCCCGGTCGGGCCGCGAGCAGCTCGACCATGTGGTCGGTGAGCCGGTCGGTGGCCTCGGCGAACGAGCTGTCGTCGTCATCGCCGGTCCAGTAGGCGAAGTGGAGGTTGCCGCCCATCAGCTCGGCGAGCATGTCGCCCTTCTCGTCGAAGAAGCGGCCGACATCGGCGGTGGTCAGGTCGGTCTGCATGGTGCTCCTCCGGATCACGGGGCGGGGACGATCCCCATCTGCTGCAACAGGCCGAACATGTCGTAGTAGTCGAAGTGCTCGGCGATCAGGCCGTCCGGGCCGAACCGCAGGACGGTCACCGCGTGCTGGTCGACCTTGCTTCCGTAGACCGCGCCGGGGATGTGGGCGAAGTCGCCGGTCAGCGTGCCGGTGCCGTTCCAGGTGACCGCGGCCCGGTCGCCGGACACGATCGGCTCGCCGACCGCGATGTGCGAGTCCGGGCTCGCGGCCAGCCACACGCGAAGGAACTCGGCGATCTCGGCGCGGCCGGTGAACGTCTTGCCGATGGCCATGTCGCGCATGACGGCGTCCTCGGCGTAGCACGCGGCGAACGCCTCGACGTCGCGGCTGTTGAACGTGTCGAACAAGCGGGCCACAAGTCGTTCGTGGGAAAGGGAAAGGTGGGTGGTCATCTCGCCTCCGCCGGGAGTCGCGGCTGGTGACGATCACCGTCCCACCGCGCGCCGCGCCGGACAACGGACGACGGCACGACCGGGCGGTGACGATGTCCCGGCGCGGGATGCAGAACGCATGACCGGCCGCCGACCTGCGCGGGTAGCAAGGTCGGAGATGCCTCTTCGCAACTTGCGCGGTCACGCTCGGAAACGGCCAAATGACAGGAAGGCTGGTCGAACCATGACGAGCACCGTCCACAGTAGCCAGAAACCCGAGCGGCACGTGGTGAGCGGTGTGCCCACCATTCGCAGGCCGCGGCGGATCCCGAACCTGAGCGTGGTCGACCAGATCGTCGGCGTGCACGCCATCCGCAAGGACCAGGTGGGCTTCCTCTACAAGGTGATCCAGGAGTACGGCGACATCGCGTGGGTGCGGGTGCTGGGCATCAAGATGGCGATGGTCAACCACCCGGACTTCTTCGAGCACATCCTGGTGCGCAACCACGAGAACTACACGAAGAACACCTTCCTCTTCCGCGCGGTGGAGCCGATCCTGCGCGGCGGGCTCATCGGCAACGTCGGCGGCGAGCCGTGGCGGCGGCAGCGGCGGATCATGCAGCCCTCGTTCCACCGGCCGCAGGTCGCGGGGTTCGCCGAGAACATGACCGACGAGACCTCGCGGATGCTGCGCCGCTGGGACCACCAGTACAAGCCGGGTGACGTCGTCAACGTCAGCACCGAGCTGGGCCAGCTGGCCATGCGCATCGTGTTCCGGTCGCTGTTCGGCGCCGACATCGGCGACCGCGGCAAGTCCATCGAGGACATGTTCCTGGAGGCCAACCAGATCGTCGGCGGCTTCTTCCGCTTCCCGTTCCCGCCGATCAACTGGCCCACCCCCGGCCACCTGCGGCTCAAGAAGATCATCCGGACCATGGACGGCTACGTCTCCGACGTCATCGACAGCCGCATCGACAGCGACGAGGAACACCACGACCTGCTCAACGCGCTGCTCAACGCCGTCGACCACGACGGCACCGGCATGTCGCCGCTGCAGCTGCACCGCGAGGTGCTCAACCTGATCATCGGCGGCTACGAGACGACGAGCAACACCGTGTCGTGGCTGATGTACATGGTCGGCCAGCACCCAGACGTGCAGGCCAAGCTGCACGCCGAGGTCGACTCGGTGCTCGGCGGCCGGGTGCCCGGCTTCGACGACGTGCTGAAGCTGACCTACACCCGCCAGGTCGTCGACGAGACGCTGCGGCTCTACACCCCGGCGTGGCAGACGATGCGGTCCTCGGTCGAGGAGGACGAGATCTGCGGCTACCGCATCCCGGCCAAGTCCGACCTGTACCTCAACATGTTCACCCTCCACCGCCACCGCGACTACTGGACCGACCCGGACACGTTCGAGCCGGACCGGTTCCTGCCGTCGGAGGTGGCCAAGCGGCCCCGGCACGCCTACATCCCGTTCGCCAGCGGCCCGCGCAACTGCATCGGCAAGCACTTCGCGCTGACCGAGCTGGTCATCATCCTGGCGATGATCACCCAGGCCTACCGGGTCGTCATCCCGGAGAAGCTGCGCGACGTGCAGGTCGAGCCGCTGATCACGCTGCACCCCAAGGGTGGCGTGCACTTGCGAATGGACCGGCGATGACCCCGGAGCTCGCGCGGATGTGGTCGGTGTTCGACGCGATCCCGCCCCAGGTGAACCCGCACGGCCCCGGCGTGATCACGCGGCTGGACCAGTGGGTGGCCGAGCAGGGACTGGTGGTGCGGCCGAAGTCGCGGGAGCGGTTCGCCCAGGCCGACTTCGGCTGGTTCGCCGCGGTGACCTACCCGACGGCGGACGCGGAGACGCTGGCGCTGGTCGCGGACTGGTTCGCCTGGCTGTTCCTGCTCGACGACCAGCTCGACGACGGCGGCCTCGGCAGCGACCCGGTGCGCACGGGCGAGTTCATGGCCGAGATGTTCGGCGTGCTCACCGGCCTGCCCGCCGCTACCGGGGCGCCGACGATCATCACCGCGCTGTCCGACCTGTGGGACCGCAGCGCGGGGACGGCGTCGGCGACGTGGCGGCGCCGGTTCGTCGACCACGTCATCGCGGGCGGACTCGCGGCGCGCTGGGAGGCCGACAACCGGGCGGCGGGCGTGGTGCCATCCGTCGAGTCCTATGTGGACAAACGGCCGCACACCGGCGCGGTCTATGTCTGCATGGACCTGATCGAGCTGGCCGAGCGGATCGACGTGCCCGCCGAGGTCTACGACAGCGAGCCGTTCGCCGACGCGCTGCGGGCGGCGTGCGACGTGGTCGGATGGGTCAACGACCTGTACTCCGTGGACAAGGAGACCGCGCTGGGGGAGTACCACAACCTGGTCTCCGTCACCGCGCACTCGGCCGGGGTGAGCATGGTCGAGGCGTCGGCGGTCGCCGCGGACCTGATCAGCGAGCGGGTGCTCGACTTCCTGCGGCTGGAGCGGGCCGCCGAGGCGGCGTGGCCGCGCGCGGACGTGCGGGCCTACCTCGACGGGATGCGGTCGTGGATGCGCGGCAACCTCGACTGGTCGGCCACCACCCGCCGCTACCGCGACGTCGCCTCCGGGTACCTGGAGCGCGGTCTCGTCGAGCCGATGGGGGAGGCGCGATGACCGTCCCGGCAACCGTCGCGCTGGGCACCCATCCCGGCGTCGCCATGGCCCGCCACCTGACCACGCCCGCGCTCGTCGAGGCCGTCGACCGGCTCGACGGCAGGCTCACCGAGGTCTGCGGCTACCAACTGGGCTTCCGCGACGAGCAGGGCAGGCCGACGACAGCGGTCGGCGGCAAGCTGCTGCGGCCCGCGTTCGCGCTGCTGAGCGCGGTCGCGTCAGGTGGGACGCCCCGGGCGGCCGTGCCCGCCGCGGCGGCGATCGAGCTGCTGCACAACGCGTCCCTGGTGCACGACGACATCATGGACGGCGACCGCCTCCGCCGCGGTCGGCCGACCGTCTGGGCGCGCTATGGCGTGCCGATGGCGATTCTCGCCGGGGACGCGCTGATCGCGCTCGGGTTCGAGGTGCTGGGCGAGGCGGGGTCCGATGTGACCGCGCTGGCCAGGACGCTGCGGCTGCTCGCGCTCGGCCAGGACCGCGACCTCGACTTCGAGACCCGCCGCACGGTGAGCCCGACCGAGTGCCTGGCCATGCTGACGGGCAAGACCGGTGTCCTGCTGGGCTGCGCGTGCGCGTTGGGCGCGGCATCGGCGGGTGCGCCCGAGGAGTGGGTCACGCGGTTCGACCGGTGGGGGACGCACCTCGGCGTGGCGTTCCAGCTCGTCGACGATCTCCTTGGCATCTGGGGGGATCCGGCGGTCACGGGCAAGCCGGTGGGCGCGGACCTGCGGGCACGTAAGAAGAGCGCGCCCGTGGTCGCCGCGCTGAACGCCGACGTGGGCCTCGCCGCGCTGTACGCCCGGCCCGGCGAGTGGAACGACCGCGAGGTCGCGCACGTCACCGGGCTGATCGAGCGGACGGGCGCGCGGGAGTGGGTCCGCGCGGAGATCGACCGGCGGACCGAGGCCGCGTGGGCGGAGTTGGACGGCCTGGCGCTGGAACCTTCCGCGCGGCACGACCTGGAGTCCCTCACCGCCGCGCTGGCGGTGAGGGACCATTGATGGTTCGAGAAACCCAGCCACGCCGCCAATCCGCCGCCTAAGGGGACCGCGACGCAACGCGACCACGGTGCCCAACCGTCTGCCGCGTCCCGTCGGAAAGCAACCGAACTCAGAAATCCGGGGAGGCGGACCAGTCAGGACCCGATCCCGGCCAGCCGCATCGCCGAGGACAGGCGGTGGGCGCCGCGTTCGGCGGCGCGGTGGGCGCCCTCCTTGCGGATCCGGTCGAGTTCGGCCGGGTCGGCGAGCAGCTCCAGTGCGCGTTCCCGCACGGGGCGCAGCACCTCGACCACCGCGTCCGCCGTCGCGGCCTTCACCGCGCCATAGGACGCGTACTGCTCGGCGAGGTCCTTGGGCCGGGTGTCCGTGCAGGCCGACAGGATCTCCAGGAGGTTGGCCAGGCCGGGCTGCTCGTCCGGCCGGTACTCGACCCGGTTGAGGCTGTCGGTGTTCGCGCGCTTGATCTTGCGCTGGACCAGGTCGGGGTCGTCGAGGATGAAGACGGTCCCCGCCGAGTCCTGAGTGGACTTCGACATCTTGCGCGCCGGGTCGGCCAGGTCGCGTACGCGGGCGGCGGTGGGCGGCATCACCGCGGACGGCACGGTGAACACCTCGCCGTAGGTCTGGTTGAACCGCCTGGCCAGACTTCGCGCCAGCTCGACGTGCTGGGCCTGGTCGTCGCCGACCGGGACCTCGGCGGCGCCCTGCAGCAGGATGTCGGCGGCCATCAGGACCGGGTAGGTCATCAACCCCAACCGGACCATCCCCTGACCCTCGGACTTCTGTTTGAACTGGGTCATCCGGGCGGCCTCGCCGTAGGAACACGTGCACTCCAGGATCCAGCTCAGGGCGCCGAGCTCACGGGCGAGGTCGGACTGGACGAAGACCTGGTCGGGCTCGATCCCGGCGGCCACCAGCACCGCGAGCAGCTCCCGCGACAGCACCCGCAGGCGGGCCGGGTTGTAGGACACGGTCATCGCGTGCAGGTCGCTGACGAAGTAGAGGTCGCCGGGGCGGCCCTGGGTCGCCCAGCGGCGGATGGCGCCGAGGTGGTTGCCCAGGTGGGCGTGCCCGGACGGGGTGATGGCGGACAGGCGGGTCATCGGGTCTCCTCTGGTCGGGGCCGCCCATCCCCGAAGACCAGAAAGGCCGCCCGGAGCGGGCGGCCTCGTCGTCTCTCAACGCACGGGTCAGGGCCGCCGGTCGGCGGTCCACCACAGGGTCACGTTGAGAGTTCGCATCGGAACCACGTTAGCGCGAGGCGCTCGGCGCGGCAAAGGCTTACCGTGGACACATGTACGTCGTACTGATCACTTACACGGCCCCGCTGGAAGAGATCGACTACGCGCTGGCCGACCACTCGGCGTGGCTCGGCAAGCAGTACGAGGCCGGGTACTTCCTGGCCTCGGGGCGGCGCGACCCGCGCACCGGCGGGGTGATCATCACCCGCCCGATGAACCGGGACAAGCTCAACGCGCTCCTGGCGACCGACCCGTTCGCGCTGCGCAAGCTCGCGCACTACGACGTGATCGCGTTCCAGGCGACGCGGACGGCTCGTGAGCTCGCGCACTTCAACGAGGCGATCATGGAGCACCTCTAGCGGGCTAGGCGGCCTTGGCCAGCTCGATCTTCGCCTTCTTGAACGCGAGGATCGGGCACTTCGAGCATGCCGACTTCGACCGGCAGCACTTCTTCTTGACCTTGCCCTTCTTCATCAGCCGCTTGACTAAGTCGGCGGGCGTCTTCGCCTTCTTCTTGCCCATGTCTCGACCCTTCGTCCGCGTGCTGACTACCCGGATTAGGTTAGGTTAACCTTCCTTGATCGCCGCGTGGTGCTGGTCACACGGATGGACCAGGTATCCTGGGAAAGCCATCAGCAGCTCTTTCGGCTGCACCGGGCGCCCCCATCAGCGTTGACCGACGGTTGCGGGCTGCCCTTCGACGCCCGAGAAGGAACCAGGAGCACGCGCGTGCCCACAGCGACCGCCACCGCCGAGCAGGCCTCCGCAGGCCTGCGCCGCAACGACCTGCGCAACATCGCCATCGTCGCGCACGTCGACCACGGCAAGACGACCCTGGTCGACGCCATGCTCCGCCAGTCCGGCGCCTTCGAGGCCCGCGCCGAGCTGGTCGACCGGGTCATGGACTCCGGGGAGCTCGAGCGCGAGAAGGGCATCACCATTCTCGCGAAGAACACCGCCGTCCGGCGGCAGACCCCCGACGGCCCCATCGTCATCAACGTCGTCGACACCCCCGGCCACGCCGACTTCGGCGGCGAGGTCGAGCGCGGCCTGTCCATGGTCGACGGTGTCGTGCTGCTGGTCGACGCCTCCGAGGGCCCGCTGCCGCAGACCCGCTTCGTGCTGCGCAAGGCGCTGGCCGCGAACCTGCCGGTCGTGCTGCTCGTCAACAAGGTCGACCGGCCCGACGCGCGCATCGCCGAGGTCGTCGAGGAGACCCACGACCTGCTGCTCGACCTGGCCTCCGAGCTCGACGACCTCGACGAGTCCGTGCTCGACCTGCCCGTCGTCTACGCCTCCGCGCGCGCCGGTCGGGCCAGCCTGACCCAACCGGAGGACGGCGGCCTGCCCGACAGCGAGAACCTCGACCCGCTGTTCGACCTGCTGCTCGACAAGATCCCCGCGCCGCTGGCCGACGCCGACGCCCCGCTGCGCGCGCTGGTCACCAACCTCGACGCGTCCAGCTTCCTCGGCCGCATCGCGCTGTGCCGCATCCACGCGGGCAAGATCCGCAAGGGTCAGACCGTGGCCTGGATGCGCGAGGACGGCTCGGTCTCGAACGTCCGCATCACCGAGCTGCTGGTCACCGAGGCCCTCGAGCGCGTCCCCGCCGAGGAGGCCAGCGCGGGCGAGCTCGTCGCCATCGCCGGTATCCCCGACATCACCATCGGCGACACGCTGGCCGACATCGACAACCCGGTGGCGCTGCCCCGGCTGACCGTCGACGAGCCCGCGATCTCGATGACCATCGGCTGCAACACCTCGCCACTGCAGGGCCGCAGCGGCGGCAGCAAGCTGACCGCCCGCATGCTCAAGGGCCGCCTCGACAGCGAACTGGTCGGCAACGTCAGCATCCGCGTGCTCAACACCGAGCGCCCCGACACCTGGGAGGTGCAGGGCCGCGGTGAGCTGGCCCTGGCCATCCTCGTCGAGCAGATGCGCCGCGAGGGCTTCGAGCTGACCGTCGGCAAGCCCGAGGTCGTCACCCGCACCATCGACGGCAAGCTGTGCGAGCCGTTCGAGCGGCTGACCGTGGACGCGCCGGAGGAGTTCCTCGGCGCCATCACCCAGCTGCTGGCCAACCGCAAGGGCCGCCTGGAGCACATGGGCGGCCACGGCAGCGGCCGGATCAAGGTCGAGTACGTCGTCCCGTCGCGCGGCCTGATCGGCTTCCGCACCGACTTCCTCACCGAGACCCGCGGCACCGGCATCGCCAACGCCATCTTCGAGGGCTACGCCCCGTGGGCCGGTGAGATCCGCAGCCGCCACTCTGGCTCGTTGGTCGCCGACCGCCAGGGCCCGGTCACCGCGTACGCGATGCTCCAGCTCGCCGACCGCGGCACGTTCTTCGTCGAGCCGGGCGCCGACGTGTACGAGGGCATGGTCGTGGGCGAGAACCCGCGCGCCGAGGACCTCGACGTGAACGTCACCAAGGAGAAGAAGCTCACCAACATGCGGTCCTCGTCGGCCGACGTGATGGAGACGCTGGCCCGGCCGCGCAAGCTGAGCCTGGAAGAGGCCCTGGAGTTCTGCGCGAACGACGAGTGCGTCGAGGTCACCCCGGAGTTCGTCCGGGTCCGCAAGACCATCCTCGACGCCACCACCCGCGGCCGCACCCGCTCCCGCGAAAAGGCCCGCGACGCCAAGTAGGCAGTGTGTTCGGATGGGCGTCGGGATGTCCCGGCGCCCATCCTGCTTTCTGGGTCAGTGTCCGCGTGACTCCTGGAACGCGTGCCAGGCCAGGTACAAGCCGCAGGCAACCGCCACCAGGACAGCGATGATCATGCCGACTGTGGTCGCGGCCTGCATGGGCGTTCCCGCTGACACGCCCATCACCTCGTAGGTGCACTGAGGCAACGGTCTGGGCTCGAGGCTCGGTGGCCAAGTGATGGGCCCGGTGGGGAATGTCGTCGGGCACTTGGGCGGTGTGTTGGAAACGACCAGGTACCCGATGAACCCGGACAAGTGCCCGCGCCGCTGCCCGCGAGAATGCATTTCCCGGCTTCCATGCCGAGGCTCTGGGCGATCTCGGTCATGATCCCTCCCTTCGCAGGGATGTGTATCCATCGATGTCGTCTGGGTAGCGGAACCTGTTGCGTTCTGTGACCGAACTGCCACCTGGGGCGCCACGCGTGCCAGTTGTCGTGGAGCTCACAGAGGTGCCACCGGGAACTCCCGGCGGTGCCCCTGCGTCATCCTGTTGGCTGAGCCGGATCGCCTTCGTGCCCTGTGTGCCGGGTTCGCGGGACAGTGGCTGGGCCGATCCGGTGACGGGCCAGCGGTCGTGGGACCATGGCCGACCGGCCCAGGGGAGGAGCAGGGGTGCGCGCGACTAGTCGGGTGTTGGCGGCGGCCTTGGCCGCGGTGAGCCTCACCGCCTGCACCAACGCGCCGCCGCCGCCGCTGGTGACGACCGAGGTGGCGCGGACCGAGGTGACCAGGCCGGTCAACCCCAAGGAAGCCGTCGTCGGGGTCGACAGCGTGCTCGGGGGCTACAACCCGCACAAGCTGGCCGACCAGTCGACGATCACCAGTGCGCTCTCCGCGGTAATGCTGCCCTCCGTCTTCCGCACCGCGCCCGACGGCACCCCCCAGCTCGACACCGCGCTGATGGTGTCGGCGCAGGTCACGCAGGCCGAGCCGTACACCGTCACCTACCGGCTGCGGCCCGAGGCGGCCTGGTCCGACGGGGCGCCGATCGCCGCCGAGGACTTCGTCTACCTGTGGGAGCAGCTGCGGGAGGCGCCGGGGGTCGTCGACGGGGTCGGGTACCGGCTGATCTCCAACATCTCCGCGCGCGAGGCCGGGCGGGTGGTCGAGGTGACCTTCGCCAAGCCCTACCCCGGGTGGCGGTCGCTGTTCGCGTCGCTGCTGCCCGCGCACCTGGTCAAGGACATCCCCGGCGGGTGGGCGTCGGTGCTGCGCGAGAGCTTCCCCGTCACCGGTGGCCCGTTCTCCATCAAGTCCATCGACCGCGACCGCGGCGAGGTGATCCTGGAGCGCAACGACCGCTACTGGGACCCACCCGCCGCGCTCGACCGGATCGTGCTGCGCCGCGGCGACCACGACGCCATCGCCGCCGCGCTCAAAGCCGGGCACGGCCAACTCGCCCTCACGAGTCTCGACACCTCGGGCATCGGCGCGATCGGGGCGCTCGAATCAGCCGTCACCCGGCAGACCGTGGCCCGCCCCGCCGTGGCCACCGTCCTGCTGCGGCCCATCAGCCCCGCCATGGCCGACTCGCGCATCCGCGCCGCCGTGGCCGCCGTCGTCGACCGGTCCGCGCTGGTCAAGGTCGGCACCGGCGGCGGCGCCGCGGCCACCATGCAGGCCAACGCCCAGGTGCTCGCCCCGAGCGTCCCCGGCTACGCGGCGACCGGCCCCGGCGTCGGGCCCGATCCGGCCAAGGCCGAGGCCCTGTTCACCGAGGCGGGCTTCACCCGCATCGCCGGGGTGTGGACGTCGCCGGTCGCCCCGCTGAACCTGGTCATCGCCGCCCCCGCGGGCCACGAGCCCTACGTCGAGATGGCCAAGGACCTCCAGCGCCAGCTCACCGCGGCGGGGGTGTCCTCCCGCGTGGTGACGCCCGAGGCCGCCGAGCTGTTCACCACCCTGCCGACCGCGGCCACCGCCGCCGACCCGGTCGACATCGTCGTCGCCCCGCTGCCCGCGGGCGGCGACCCGGCCACCGGCCTGGCCACCCGCTTCGGCTGCGGACCCGGCCCGGACGAGTCGCCAACCCCGATCCCGGCCAACCCGATCGGCTTCTGCGACCCCGCCGTCCAGCCCACCATCGACGCAGCCGTCACCGGCGCGGTGCCGCTGGCCGACGCGCTGGCACAGTTGGAGCCGCTGCTGTGGAGCCGGGCGCTGACGCTGCCGCTGTACCAGGAGGCCGACGACCTCGTGGTGCGCACCGACATGGCCGGGGTGACCCCGGGCGCGCCGCTGGCGAGCCCCTTCCTCGGCGCCGCCGCGTGGCGCCGCGTGCCCAAGTGACCTGGATCACCCACAGTTACAGTGTTTGAGCGCTGTGTACTTGCCGGTAACGGTCACGTTGCGGGTCGTCGCCTCGTGGTCACCCTTTGGTCACGATCGCCGGTCTGGAGATGACCGGGCGCGTCCGCGTTCCTAGCGTCCCCCCTTAGTACGCCGCCCAACGGTCGTTGGGGGCGTGATGGGTAGGCCCTAAGCAGTCGGACCGGCTGCGTCAGGCCTCGCGCTAGGAGGGCACGTGTCTATCAAGAAATCCACTCTGTCCGCGTTCGCGGCGGTGGTGAGTACGTCGCTCGTGCTGAGCGCCTGTGGCGGCTCCACCGATGGTGGTGGTGGCGGCAACGCCACCGAGCCGACCGGCGACATCGCGGCCATGGCCATCGCCAAGGGCGAGTCGGGCGACACCTACACCTCTCCCGAGGTGGCGCAGTCGGACGCGACGTTCGTCGTCTCGACGGACAACCCCTACACGGCCTACAACAACGCCGCGGCCGACGCGAACAACTCGTACAACACCTTCGCGCTGACCAAGGTCCAATCCGGCACCTTCGTCCTCGACGGCAACAACAAGGTTCTGCTCAACAAGGACGTCATGGAGTCCGTCGAGCTGACCAGCAAGTCGCCGCAGGTCGTGACCTGGAAGATCAAGGAAGGCGTCACCTGGTCCGACGGCGAGCCGTGGGACTGCGACGACTTCCACCTGGCCTGGCTGAGCCAGTCCGGCGGGGTCAAGGACGCCGAGGGCAACGACGCGTTCACCGCCGCGAGCACCACCGGCACCGAGCTGATCACCAAGCTCGAGTGCCCGAAGCCCACCGAGATCGTCACCACCTTCAGCGAGACGTATCCGGACTACAAGGGCCTGTTCAACACCGACATGCTCCCGGCGCACATCCTGGAGAAGGGCGCGGGCGTCGAGGACATCACCAAGCTGACCGCGGCGAGCGACAAGGCCACGCTGCTCAAGGTCGCCGAGTGGTGGAAGACCAAGTGGAACGGCTTCGACGCGGCCCTCATGCCGTCGTCCGGCCCGTACATGATCACCGCGTTCGAGCAGAACAACTCGGTGACCCTGGAGCGCAACCCGAAGTGGGCCGGTAAGCCCGGCGGCCCGGCCAAGATCATCCTGCGCGGCATCTCCGACCAGGTGGCCCAGGCCCAGGCGCTGGAGAACGGCGAGACCCAGGTCGCGTCGATGGCCCAGCCGGACGCCAACGCCGCCGAGCGGCTGCGTGGCCTGTCCTCGCAGGGCGTGAAGTTCGGCGCGTCGAACGGCCTGTCGTTCGAGCACTTCGACCTGAACTTCAAGAACAAGTGGCTGGCCGACCAGGCCGTCCGCAAGGCGTTCATGCAGTGCGTCAACCGTGACGAGCTGGCCGAGAAGCTGATCCGCCCGGTCCTCGACTCGGCCAAGCCGCTGGGCAGCCTGTCGTTCTTCCAGGGCGAAGAGGGCTACGTCGACAACTACGCGCAGTACAAGGGCGACGCGGCTGAGGCCAAGAAGACCCTCGAGGGCGCGGGCTACACCTTCGGCGCCGACGGCTTCGCCACCAAGAACGGCGAGAAGGTGTCGCTGAAGATCAGCCACACCGACATCCCGCGGCGCAAGCAGACCGTCCAGCTGGTCCAGTCCCAGTGCAAGAACGCGGGCCTGGAGATCGTCGACGACACCGACCCGAACTTCCTCGACACCCGGGTCAGCCAGGGCGACTACGACATCGCGCTGTTCGCGTGGTCGGCGGCGCCGTTCAAGTCGACCCAGAAGTCGATCTACGTCTGCGACGGCGGCCAGAACTGGTCGAACTACTGCAACCCGAAGGTCGACGCGGCGTACAAGGACGCCAGCACCAACCTCGACGAGGCGGCTTCGCGCAAGGCGTTCGCCGAGGCCGACAAGCTGATGGCGGAGGACAACTACTCCCTGCCGATCTACCAGCTGCCGAACATGTGGGCGTTCAAGGGCATCGACAAGGTCTACTTCCAGTCGTACAACGGCGCTCTGTGGAACGCCAACGAGTGGGTCAAGACCTCGTAATCGACCCACCAGCCCTACGCGGCTGAACCTGGTCGAACAACCGGAGGGGCCGGACCCGACAAAGTCCGGCCCCTCCGTTTGGGCAATCAGCCCGGCGGACGCACACTTGTCCGACCAGGCAGAGCAGGCCGAACCAGCCGCCTGGGCCCCACCACAGGAGTACCCCGTGTTCCGCTACATCATCCGAAGGCTGCTGATCTCGGTCCCGATCCTCGCGATCGGCAGCTTCCTCGCCTACCTCATGGTCGCCGCGGCCGGTAACCCCATCGCCGAGCTGCGCGCCAAGCCGGGCGTCACCGAGGCCCAGATCCGGGCCGTGGAGGCCAGCCTCGGCCTCGACAAGCCGATCCTGCAGCGCTACTGGGACTGGCTGATGGGCTTCCTGCAGGGCGACTGGGGCCAGAGCATCGCCCTCGGCCAGGCCAAGGTCGACGTGTTCGACTCCACGATGCGGGCGCTGTGGATCACCGCGCGCCTGGTCATCGGCGCGGAGATCCTGGCGATCATCCTGGGCGTCACCGTCGGCGTCCTCGCCGCGGTCAAGCAGTACTCGATCTTCGACTACCTGGCCACGTCCACCGCGTTCCTGATGTTCTCCATGCCGATCTTCTGTGTCGCGGTGATCCTCAAGAGCTACGGCATCCGGTTCAACAACGTGCTCGAGGGCCTCGGGATGGACCGGTGGCTGAGCACCGTGAGCCCCGCCGAGGGCGGGTTCAAGGGCGATATCGGTGAACAGATATTCCAGTACACCGGCACATATCTATTGCCGACGCTGAGTCTGATGCTGATCAGCTTCGCCGCCTACAGCCGCTTCCAGCGCGCGTCAATGCTGGAGACCCTGCACTCGGACTACGTGCGCACGGCCAAGGCCAAGGGCATCTCGCAGCGCAGGGTGATCTTCCGGCACGCGTTCCGCAACGCGCTGATCCCGGTGTCGACGCTGTTCTCGCTGAACGCGGGCGCCCTGTTCGCCGGCGCCATCGTCACCGAGACCGTGTTCGGGTGGCGGGGCATGGGCAACCAGCTGGTCGCCTCGATCCGCAGCTTCGACCCCAACATGCTGATGGGCTGGCTGATGGTCACAGCGACCCTCATCGTCGTGTTCAACCTGGTTGCCGACATCATGTACGGCTTCCTCGACCCGAGGATCCGCCTTGCCTAGCGACCTTTCCCTCAACCCGTCGGCGGGCACCGTCGCTCCGGGAACGGGCCCGAGCGAGTTCGACGCCACCAAGGCGCGCAAGCAGAGCACCATGATCATCCGCCGGTTCGTCCGGCACCGGCTCGCCATGGTGAGCCTCGGGGTGTTCCTGCTGATCGTCCTGTTCGGCTTCCTCGGCCCGCTGTTCTGGACAATCGCCGTCGACGACACCCGCAGCCGCGGCTACCTGCCGCCGAGCGCCGCGCACCCGCTGGGCACCATTCAGGCGGGCAACGACATGCTCGCCCAGCTCATCCGCGGCACCCGCCTGTCGGTGCAGATCGCGCTCGTCGTGGCGTTCGGCTCGACACTCGTCGGGGTCATCCTCGGCGCGCTCGCGGGCTATCTGCGCGGCTTCGCCGACAGCGCGATCAGCCGGTTCATCGACCTCATGCTGATCATCCCGCAGATCGCGGTGGCGGCCATCCTGGTCCGCGCGGTCGGCGGCAGCTGGTACATGGTGGCGCTGATCCTGGCCGCGTTCGGCTGGATGTCGGTCGCCCGGATCACCCGCGGCGAGACGCTGTCGCTGTCCCAGCGCGAGTACATCGAGGCCGCGCGAGCCGCGGGCGCGGGGACGCGGTGGATCATCTTCCGCCACCTCATCCCGAACATGATCGGCAGCATCACCGTCAACGCGACCCTTTCGGTGGCCACCGCGGTGCTCGCCGAGGCGGCCCTGTCGTTCATCGGGCTCGGCGTGCAGTCCCCGGACACCTCGCTCGGCCTGATCATCGCGGAGAACTACTCGCAGATCACCCTGCGGCCCTGGCTGTTCTGGGGCCCGTTCGTGGTCATCGTGCTGCTGTCCCTCGCGGTGAACTTCATCGGCGACGGCCTGCGCGACGCGTTCGACCCGAGGCAGACGAAGGTGCGTGCCTGATGACGATCCCCACCATTACCGACACCGTCCTCGCGGTCGAGAACCTCTCCGTCACGTTCCCCACCGACGACGGAGACGTCCGCGCGGTCCGCGACGTGTCCTACACGCTGCGCCCCCGCGAGGTGCTCGGCATCGTCGGCGAGTCCGGCTCCGGCAAGTCCGTCTCGTCCATGGCGATCATGGGCCTGCTGCCCGGCAACGCCAAGGTCACCGGCTCGATCCGCTACCGCGACCGCGAACTCGTCGGCCAGTCCTACAAGCAGATGCAGAGCGTGCGCAACAACGGCGTCGCGATGATCTTTCAGGACCCGATGACGTCGCTGAACCCGGTGTTCACCATCGGCTGGCAGCTCGCCGAGGCCTACCGCGCGCACCACTCGGTGTCGAAGAAGGCCGCGTGGGCCAAGGCCGTCGAGGCACTGGAACTGGTCGGCATCCCGCAGCCGGACCGGCGCGCGTCGCAGTACCCGCACGAGTTCTCCGGCGGCATGCGCCAGCGCGTGGTGATCGCCATGGCGATCATCAACGACCCGGACGTGATCATCGCCGACGAGCCGACCACCGCGCTCGACGTGACCGTGCAGGCCCAGATCCTGGAGACGCTGCTGCGCATCCGGGACGAGACGGACGCGGCCATCGTGATGATCACCCACGACCTCGGGGTCGTGGCGGGCATGGTCGACCGCGTGCAGGTCATGTACGGTGGCACCGTCGTGGAGTCCGCGCCGGTCGACGGCCTGTTCGAGCACCCGCGGATGCCCTACACAGTCGGCCTGCTCGGCTCGCTGCCCAACCCGGCGACCCTGGGCAAGCGGCTCACCCCGATCAAGGGCGCGCCGCCGTCGCTGATCAACCTGCCCACCGGCTGCTCGTTCTCCCCGCGCTGCCCGCTGGCGATCGACGTGTGCCGGGAGACCGAGCCGCAGCTGGCCCCGGCCGAGGCGCACGCGCACTTCACCCGCTGCCACCGCTGGCAGCATCTGGCGTCCATGCCGCGCCCGCAGGCGCTGTTCGAGCACGACGAGATCGGCACGGTGGAGAACCCCGCCGCGCTGACCGCCGCCGACCACGACATGCCGGTCACCGAGAACCTGGCCGTCGTGGAGGAGCGCCTGTCCCAGGAAGGGCCGAACTCATGACGAACCCGAGTGCGACCAAGGCCGCGTCCGGCCCGGCCGGGACCGCCCCGCTGCTGGAGGTCACCGACCTGGTCAAGTCGTTCCCGGTGCGCGGGGGCGGCATCATCCCGCGCACGGTCGGCCACGTGCAGGCCGTGTCCGGGGTCAGCTTCACGCTGCACCCGGGGGAGACCCTCGGCCTGGTCGGCGAGTCCGGCTGCGGCAAGTCGACCACCGGGCGGGCCATCCTGCAGCTGCACAAGCCGACGTCGGGGTCGGTGAAGTTCGAGGGCAGGGAGCTGACCACCCTCAGCGCCGCGCAGCTGCGGCCGCTGCGCCGCGACATGCAGATCGTCTTCCAGGACCCGTACGCCTCGCTCGACCCGCGCTGGCAGGTCAACGAGGTCGTCGCCGAGCCGCTGCGGCTGCACGGCCGCGGTGAGAACGTGCAGCGCCGGGTCGACGAACTGCTGGAACTGGTCGGACTCAACCCTGAGCACCGCAACCGCTACCCGCACGAGTTCTCCGGCGGGCAGCGCCAGCGCATCGGCATCGCCCGCGCGCTGGCACTGGACCCGAAGCTGATCGTGCTCGACGAGCCGGTGTCCGCGCTGGACGTGTCGGTGCAGGCCGGGGTGGTGAACCTGCTGGAGGAACTGCAGCAGCGCCTCGGGCTGACCTACCTGTTCGTCGCGCACGACCTGTCGGTGGTTCGCCACATCTCGCACCGGGTCGCGGTCATGTACCTGGGCAAGATCGTCGAGATCGGCGACCGCCAGTCGATCTACGAGCGGCCGACCCACCCGTACACGCAGGCGCTGCTGTCGGCGGTGCCGGTGCCCGACCCCAAGCGGGAACGGCAGCGGCAGCGGATCGTGCTCACCGGCGACGTGCCCAGCCCGGTCAACCCGCCGTCGGGCTGCCGGTTCCGGACGCGCTGCTGGAAGGCGCAGGAGGTGTGCGCGGTGGAGGAGCCACCCTTGGTCCGTCACGGCGCGACGTTCTCCGCGTGCCACTTCGCCGAGGAGCGAAGCGTCCTGCCGTAGGGTGTGACGGTCGGGGGACAGCGGTGTCGAACCGCTGTGTTCCCGTTCGGTCATCCGATGCCGGTGCGTGGCGAGATCCGCACCGGCATCGCCCTACTTGCGCTTAGGCTGAACCCGATGCTGACAGCCCCACCACGACTGCTGCTCGTCCACGCCCACCCGGACGACGAAAGCCTGTGCACCGGCGGCACGATCGCCCGCTACGCCGCGGCCGGGGTCCAGGTGACCCTGGTGACCTGCACCCTCGGCGAGGAGGGCGAGATCATCCCCGAGTCGCTCGCCGGGCTCGCCGTCGACCAGGCCGACCAACTCGGCGGCTACCGGGTCGGCGAACTGCGCGCCGCGTGCGCCGCCCTCGGGGTCTCCGACCACCGCTACCTCGGCGGCATGGGCCGCTGGCGCGACTCGGGCATGGCGGGCACCGGCGCCAACCAGCATCCCCGCGCGTTCGTGGCCGGGGACATCGCCGAGCAGACCGCCGCGCTGGCCGCGATCCTGGCCGAGGTCAAGCCGCAGGTCGTGATCACCTACGGCCCCGACGGCGGCTACGGCCACCCCGACCACATCCGCGCGCACGAGATCACCGTGGCCGCGGCGGCGGGGGTGCCCGACATCCTGCGCATGTACTACACGGTGGCGTCCCGATCGGCGACCGAGCGCGGTCTGGCCGCTCTCTCGGACGTCGCGGACCTGCCGTTCCGCCTGCCGTCGGCGGGGGAGCTGCCGGTGGTGGACGACACGGAGATCACCACGTCGGTCACGATCACCGACCACGTGCCCGCCAAGCTGCGCGCGCTGCGGGCGCACGCCACGCAGGTCAGCGTGTGGCAGGGACAGGACGGGGAACACAGCTACGCGCTGTCCAACGGCATCGCCCAGCCGGTCGTGGACGAGGAGTTCTTCGTGCTGGCGGGCGGCGCCGACGCCGACGCCGACCTCGACCTGTTCGGCGGCCTCGCCCCGGTCGAACACGTGGGCGCCGACCGGTGACCGTCGACGGCCGCCTGCGCTACACGGGGTTGCTGCTGGTCAGCGCGCTGCTCGCGGTCGTCGAGCTGTTCTTCCTGCCGCTGCGGCTCGACGGCAGGGTGCTGCCGGACGTGGCCGCACTGCCGTTCCCGATCACTGTCGTGCTCGCCGCGCTGACCCTGCCCAAGCTTGTCGGCGCGGCGTCGAGGTACTCGCTGCGGACCTCGGTGGCGGCGGGTCCGGTGTTCGCGTGGCTGGCCGTGCTGCTGGCGTGTCTGCTGGTCACCCCGGGTGGCGACCGGATCATGCTCGCCGACTGGCGTACCCTCCTGCTGCTGGGTGCCGGGGCCTTCCCGGCCGCGGTGAAGATCGGCGACGTGCTGGCGAAGGCGACGCTGGCGGCGCAGAAGGAGAGCCACCGTGGGTGAGGCGATCACCGACAAGCACGTGGTGTCGGTCCTGCGACCGTTCGTCCGTGCGACCACTCCGATGCTCGACGCCCTGCGCGAATCCGACCCGCTCGGCCTGGTCCGCCGCGTCCTGCCCCGCTCGGACCACGCCGACTCCGGCGACGCCGAGGACGCCGCGGCGCTGGCCAAGGTCGACCGCGGCCTGCGCGACAAGCTGCTCGACGGCCTGGAGACGGTGAAGGTCCCCGGCACCGAGGCGTGGGACCACATGTCGGCCGAGGACCGCACCAACTGGTGGGTCAACCGCGTCGGCCGCTTCACCGTGCTCCTGGCGTCGGTCCCCGGCCTCGGCGGCGCCCTCGCCGACCGCCTCCCCATCCAGGACGCGCTGGCCACCGCGGGCCAGGGCCTGCTGCTGTCGGCCATCGCCTCGGAACACGGCTTCACGTCGCAGGCCGACCGCGTGCGGCTGATCGCGGCGGTGCTGTTCGAGCGGGACATCGACCCGCACCTGGCCGCCGGTCACGGCGACAACCTGACCGACGAGGAAGAGGACGCGGCCACCGCCGAGCTGACCGGCGACCTCACGGCCAGCTCGGAGAAACACGGCAAGATCACCATGAAGGCCGCCACCAGCACCCTGTGGCGCTTCGGCAAGACCCTGTTCGCCCTGGGCGACGAACTGGACAAGCGCCCCCAGGGCCGCTTCTACCACAAGGCGATCGGCCTGCTGCCCGTCGTGGGAATGGCCGCGGACTACCTCGGCGAACGCTCGGCACTGAAGCGCGCGGCCAAGAAGGGTCGCAAGTGGCTGGCCTCGCACGAGCCGATTCAGGCGGGCACCCAGTAGCGGTAGCGGTGCGACTCCCGGTAGCCGAGGGCCGCGTACAGGCCCAGAGCTGGTTCGTTGTGGACCGCGACCTGGAGCACCCGCGCCGACGGCCGCGACCACTCGTCCAGCGCGGCCAGCAGCGTGCGCGCTATGCCCTGCCTGCGGAAATCGGCCGCCACCTCCACCACCGAGACATGCAGCACCGACCCCACCACGCACCCCCGCGCCGCCCCCACGACCCGACCGTCACGCACCGCGTGCGCGTACCCGACGCGAGGTCCCGAGGTCAGCAAGTGCCGCTGAGCAGGCGTCGGCGAACCCACCACCAGCTCGAACCACCCGTCAGAAGGCTCATCCGCGACCTCAGCCGCCGCCCCAAGCGCCGGTGACGTGCTCACCAGCACCGCCGACTCCGCGCCCTTCGGATGGTCCAGGTTCACCCGCCACCCCGCCGCCGAGATCGCCGACTCGACGGCGGACCCGATGATCACGTGGGCGCACGGCCGAATCCCCTCAGCCTCGGCGAACGCCTCAACCGCGGCCAGCGCCGAAGGCACAGGCACGCCAGGGTCGCCGAGGGTGAGTGCGCTGTTCGCCCGCCCGGTGTAGCCGCCATTGGCGCGCAGCCGCCAAGCCCCTAGCGGTTTGTCGACCAAAGCGGGCCAGGCGTCCGCGCACAGGGACTCCAGGGTCACGGGGTCCAATCGGGGTTCCTTCCACTCAGCGCCAAGACCTGGTCGAACACCGGCGCGCCCGCGGCGACGGGCACCGCGGGGCCGAATATCGGCGGGCGGTCGTCGCCGAAGGTCTCCACGAAGGACAAACAGGCGCGGGCCGACTTCTCGTCCACCGGATACGCCTGGCGGGTGGCCACCGCGAGGTCCCAGCCGTGCAGGGTGATCTCGTTGAGGGCGATGATCCCCGCGACCTCGCCGGGCAGGTCGACCCCGCCCGCGCGCGTCATGCCGCTCCACGCCTCCGGGGAGCGCCAGGCGTGGACCAGGGCGTCGAGCTGGGTGGGGATCCGGTCGCGCCAGCCGTCGGCCAGGGTGGGCACGGCGGCGGTGGGGTCGCGGTCGGTCAGTTCGCCCAGGTCCTTGGCCGCGGCGGCGCGGAAGGCCTGCGTCAGGGTGTCCATGTGGCCGAGGATCTCCCGGACGCGGTACTCGGTGCACGGGGTCGGGTCGTCCAGGGTGGACTCGTCGATGGCGGCGATGACATCGGCCACCCGGTCGGCGGACAACTGGAGGTCGGGTCCCAGGGTCATGACCTCCAGTCTGCCGTGACTCGGCACGCGGGCACAGCGACTCAGCATGATCCGACGGGACGGCCGTCCCGCGGTGTGAGCAAGATGGCACCGGGTGCGTGAACCAGCGCCCGGCGAGAGATACTGGCGGTCGTCGCGCAGTTTCCCGATGCGCGCCGAACACCATGAAGGAGCAGGAGACCGCAGTGACTTACGTGATCGCCGAGCCCTGCGTCGACGTGTTCGACAAGGCATGTATCGAGGAATGCCCTGTCGACTGCATCTACGAGGGCGACCGGATGCTCTACATCCACCCCGACGAGTGCGTGGACTGCGGCGCGTGCGAGCCGGTCTGCCCCGTCGAGGCCATCTACTACGAGGACGACGTGCCCGACCAGTGGTCGGCCTACACCAAGGCCAACGTCGACTTCTTCGACGACCTCGGCTCGCCCGGCGGCGCGTCGAAGACCGGCAAGGTCAGCGCCGACCCGGACTGGATCAAGGCGCTGCCCCCGCAGGGCGAGGGCCACTGACCGCCGTCTTCCCGGAGCTGCCGGACTTCCCTTGGGACTCTCTGGCCGACCACACCGCCCGCGCCCGGACGCACCCGGGCGGCGTGGTCGACCTGTCCGTCGGCACTCCGGTCGACCCGGTCCCGAAACTCATCCAGGACGCGCTCGGCTCGGTCGCCGCGGTCTCGGGCTATCCGACGACGCACGGCATCCCCGCGCTGCGCGAGGCGGCTGTCGCCGCGCTGGCCCGCAGGCACGGGGTGGCCGGGCTGAACCCGGACGCCGTGCTGCCCACGATCGGCTCCAAAGAGCTCGTCGCGTGGCTGCCGACGCTGCTCGGCGCCCGCGGCCGCACCGTCGTCATCCCCGAGCTGGCGTACCCGACCTACGAGGTCGGCGCGCGGCTGGCCGGGGCGTCGTTCGTCCGGTCGGACGGGCTGACGGCGCTGGGCCCCGAGACGCCCGCGATGGTGTGGCTGAACTCGCCGTCCAACCCCACTGGCCGGGTGCTGCCGGTCGCGCACCTGCGCAAAGTCGTCGACTGGGCGCGCGAGCGCGGCACGATCGTGGTGTCCGACGAGTGCTACCTGGCTCTCGGCTGGGACGCCGAGCCCGTGTCGCTGCTGCACCCGGACGTCTGCGGCGGCGACGTCACCGGCCTGCTGGCCGTGCACTCGCTGTCGAAGTCGTCGAGCCTGGCCGGGTACCGCGCCGGGTTCGTCACCGGCGACCCCGCGCTGGTCGCGGGCCTGCTGGAGGCGCGCAAGCACGCCGGGATGATCGTGCCGCTGCCCGTGCAGCACGCGATGCTGGCGGCCCTGTCCGACGACGAGCACGTCGCCGAGCAGAAGGCCCGCTTCGGCAGGCGCCGCGAGGTGCTGCGGGCCGCGCTGACGGCGGCGGGCTTCACGATCGAGCACTCCGAGGCCGGTCTCTACCTGTGGTCGACCCGCGGCGAGTCCGCGTGGGACACCGTTTCGTGGCTGGCTGACCTGGGCATCCTGGTCGCCCCTGGGACGTTCTACGGCCCCGCGGGCGACAAGCACGTGCGGATCGCGCTGACCGCCACCGACGAGCGCATCGAGTCGGCGGCCGCGCGCCTCAGCTGAGGACGTCCTTCGCCGCGTCGTCCACCTCGGCGAGCGCGTCGCGCCAGCGGGCGCGGCGGTCGGCCTTGCGGGCGTGTTCCCGCTCGACCAGGCGCCCGGCCACGAACACGACGTCGATGTCGGTCTGGTCGGCGAGCAGGCCGCGGATTGTCTCCTCGGCGATCACCGCGTCCTGGTGGTCGCCGAGGATGTCCTGGAAGTCCTTGGTGGCCTTGACCAGCGCTTTCATCTTCTTCGACGCGCCTGCGGCCATCTCCGCGGCGTAGCGCAGCCGCTTGCCGCGCACCCGCAGCGAGTGCAGGTCGTCATCCGGCGGGTCCTCGCCGAGATTGTCGGCGTCCTTCATCAGCTTCTTGTGCGGCTTGCGGATGACGTCGACCAGCGGCACGTCCTCCGGCTCGTCCTCGCCCTCCGGGGCCAGCGGCGTCGACAGGGCCGCGCTCGCCAGGTCGTGGAGCACGGACTGGTAGCGCTTGGTGCGGAACGAGGCCAACATGCGCCGCCGCGCCGCGCGGCGCTCGGCGATCAGACCTTCGAGCAGCCGCTCCACGGCGGCTTTCTCGTTCTCGTCGAACGACTCCGCCTGGCCGCGCAGGTGCTCCAGCTGCACGTCGAGGTCGCGCACCGCGCCAAGCGAGCCGCCGAGCCACTTCAGCTCGGCGTCGAGCGCGTCGGCGTCGGGGATGGTCCCGGTGTCGGCCTTGAGCGCCGCGCGCGCCCGCCGCACGGCCACCCTGAGCTGGTGGACGTGCTCGGTGTCGGTGCCGACGCGGGCGCCTTCGGTGTGCTCCAGGAGCACGCGTGCCTGCTCGTCGAGCCGGGCACGAACGTGGGCCGCCGCCGGGTCCTTGCGGCCCGCCGTCAGCGATTCCTCGGGAAGACCCAGGTCGACCGGGCTGAGTGCCGTCGTCATCCCGACACTGTAATCAGTCGTTGGCGTGCAGTGCCGAATTCAGCTCGACGCCGGTACCCGACCGGTTGACGACCTCGACTGTGCCGGTGGTCGAGTTCCGGCGGAACAGCAGCCCGGACTCGCCCGACAGCTCGCGCGCCTTGATGAGCTTGCCGTCGGGGAGGGTGACCTTGGTGCCCGCGGTGACGTACAGGCCCGCCTCCACCACGCAGTCGTCGCCGAGCGAGATCCCGATGCCCGCGTTGGCGCCAAGCAGGCACCGCTCGCCGAGGCTGATGGTCTCCTTGCCGCCGCCGGAGAGCGTGCCCATGATCGACGCGCCGCCGCCCACATCGGAGCCGTCGCCGACGGTCACACCCGCGGAGATCCGCCCCTCCACCATGGACGCGCCGAGCGTGCCCGCGTTGAAGTTGACGAAGCCCTCGTGCATGACGGTCGTCCCGGTCGCCAGGTGCGCGCCCAGCCGAACCCGGTCGGCCTCGGCGATGCGCACACCGCTGGGGACGACGTAGTCGACCATGCGGGGGAACTTGTCGATGCCGTACACGGTGACCTGGCCGCGCGCCCGCAGCCGCAGCCGCGTCGCCTCGAAGCCCTCGACCGCGCAGGGACCGTGGTTGGTCCACACGACGTTGGTGAGCAGGCCGAAGATCCCGTCGAGGTTCTGCCCGTGCGGCCGCACCAGCCGCGCCGACAGCAGATGCAGCCGCAGGTAGGCGTCATAGGCGTCGGCGGGCGGCGCCTCCAGGTCGTCGATGCTCGTGCGCACCGCCACCACGTCCACCCCACGGGCCGAGTCGTGGCCCAGGCTCACCCCGGCGCCGAACTCGGTGGTCACCTCGTCCGCGTCGAGTCGGTGGGTGCCGGGAGTCTGGCCCGCCCCGAGCTTGGGGTGCGGGAACCAGGTGTCGAGCACGGTGCCGTCCGCGGTGACCGTCGCCAGCCCGACGCCGTGGGCACCCTTGGTCTGTGTCGCCTCTGCGCTACTCACGCTCGACACGGTAGTCAATCCGCCGCGAGGTAGCGTTGCCGACCGTGACCGTTGCGCTGGATCTCACCGCCGACCCCGTCGACCTCACCGCCGCGCTGGTGGACATCCCCAGCGTGTCCGGGGACGAGCAAGCCATCGCCGACGCCGTGGAGCGGGCGCTGCGAGAGCAGGCGCCGGGGCTGGAGGTGGTCCGGCTGGGCAACAACGTGCTGGCCAGGACCAACCTGGGCAGGGCGCAGCGGGTCGTGTTCGCCGGGCATCTCGACACGGTTCCGGTCAACGACAACCTCCCCAGCCGCCGCACTGACGGCGTGCTGCACGGGCTGGGCACCGTCGACATGAAGGGCGGGGACGCGGTCATGCTGCACCTCGCCGCCACCGTCACCGAGCCCACGCACGACCTGACGTTCCTGTTCTACGAGTGCGAGGAGGTCGAGGCCGTGCGCAACGGGCTCGGCCGCGTCGAGCGGGAGCTGCCCGACTGGATGGCGGGCGACCTGGCCGTGGTGTGCGAGCCGTCCAACGGGGTCGTCGAGGCGGGCTGCCAGGGCACCATGCGCGTCGAGCTGCGCACGGCCGGGGTCCGCGCCCACACGGCGCGCGGGTGGATGGGCGTCAACGCGATCCACGCCCTCGGGGAGGCGCTCAGCATCCTGGCCGCCTACGAGGCGCGCGTGGTCGACATCGACGGGTGCACCTACCGCGAGGGCCTGCAGGCCGTGCACGTCAGCGGCGGTGTGTCGGGCAACGTGGTGCCGGACGCGGCGGTGCTGCGGGTCAACTTCCGGTTCGCCCCGGACCGCACGGTCGACCAGGCCGAGGCCCACCTGCGGGAGGTGTTCCCCGGCTTCGAGCTGGAGGTCGTCGACGCCGCCGCGGGCGCGCTGCCCGGCCTGACCGCCCCGGCGGCTAAGTCCCTGGTCGCGGCGGCGGGGGGACAGCCGCTGGCCAAGCTCGGGTGGACCGACGTGGCCCGGTTCGCCGCGCTGGGCATCCCCGCGGTCAACTACGGCCCCGGCGACCCGCTGCTGGCCCACACCCAGCAGGAGAACGTCCCGGTCGACCACATCACCCGCTGCGCCACGGTCCTGCGCGACTTCATCACCGGGTAGGTCGCCCTAGACTCGCGGTGTGACGATCGACGCACCCCAGCCTGTCCCGGCCGACGACGAGCACCCGCGGGAACGCCAGCGCGGCCCGGTCACGCTGCGCCGGGAGCGCAGTGACGAGACCTCGACCACCGACCAGCGCCTGCTCGACTCGCGCGGCCCCAGCGACTGGGTGCACACCGACCCGTGGCGGGTGCTGCGCATCCAGGCCGAGTTCGTCGAGGGCTTCGGCGCCCTGGCCGAGGTCCCGCGCGCGGTGACCGTGTTCGGCTCGGCCCGCACCAAGCGCGACGACCCGGAGTACCAGCTCGGCCGCGACATCGGCGGCGCGCTGGCCACGGCCGGGTTCGCCTCGATCACCGGCGGCGGCCCCGGCACGATGGAGGCGGTCAACCGCGGCTGCTCCGAGGCGGGCGGGCTGTCGATCGGGCTGGGTATCGAGTTGCCGTTCGAGCAGGGCCTCAACCCGTGGGTCGACCTCGGCGTCAACTTCCGGTACTTCTTCGCCCGCAAGACCATGTTCATCAAGTACTCGCAGGCCTTCATCTGCCTGCCCGGCGGCTTCGGCACCCTCGACGAGCTGTTCGAGGCGCTGACGCTGGTGCAGACGAAGAAGGTCACCAAGTTCCCGGTCGTGCTGTTCGGCACCGACTACTGGGGCGGCCTCTACGAGTGGCTGCGTGACTCGGTCATGAAGCACGGCAAGATCGGCGACAAGGACCTCGCCCTGCTCCACCTGACCGACGACATCGACGACGCCGTCCGCGTCGTCGAGGAGGCCTACCAGGCGTGGAGCGACGCGCATTGAACCTCTGTGTCTACTGTGGATCGAATGAGGCCGTGCCGCGGGGATACCTGGACCTGGCCGACGAGGTCGGCGCCGGCCTGGCCGCCCGCGGCTGGAACCTCGTCTGGGGCGGCTCCGCGGCGGCCATGATGGGCGCGGTGGCCCGCTCGGCCCGCCGCGCCGGCGCCCGCACGATCGGCGTCATCCCACGCGGCCTGGTCGAGCTGGAGCGAGCCGACCCGCAGGCCGACGAGCTGATCGTGGTCGACAACATGCGCCAGCGGAAAGCCGAGATGGACGACCGCGCCGACGCGTTCCTCGCCCTGCCGGGCGGGTTGGGGACGTGCGAGGAGCTGTTCGAGGTGTGGACCTCGCGCTACCTGGGCATGCACGCGAAGCCGGTGGTGGTCCTCGACCCGGACGACCACTGGGACGGCCTGCTGCGCTGGGTCCGCGAACTGCGTTCCCGCGGCTTCGCCTCGGACGCGGCCGTCGACTCACTCATCGTCACCCGCTCGGTCGATGCCGCCCTGGACGCCTGCGTCACTCGGTGATCTTGGGGTGCGCGGTGCTCGCGGCAACGATCCAGACGATGTCGCGATCCGGGTCGGGGCAGTACCAGATCCGCCCGGCCGAGGTGACCTCGTACTGCCACTGATCGAGTTCGCGGCCGCCGACCAGTCTCGAACCCAACGACCCTCGAAGGCGATGTTGCCTGGCTGGATTTTCGGGTGTCGTCGGCCGCTCGGTCAGGACGACCCACGCTTCCCAGGTGTTGTGGCGGGCCGTTTGGCAGAGGTCTTCCCACCCCTTCGCCGCGTCGCTCGTGGCGAACCTCGCTTCCCATCCACCTGGTCGTCCGGGCGGTGCGACGCGATCGCCGCGTTTCGGTGCCACCGGGGTCAGTCCTCCATCGGTGGTCGCACCGGACCCAGGTCGTCGTTGATCGGCTCGGCCAGGCAGGCGGCGAGTGCGGCATCGGCGTGGATGGCGGCGGTGGCCCGCCATTCCCTGATGGTCTGATCGAGCATTCCCCAGTGCCCCAGCTCCGCCGATCCTTGGAACGCGCGGGCGAAGTCCGCGACGAACTGGCGCCGGTCCTCCGGCGGAAGCACATCGACCCAGGGGAACTCGTCAGCCAGCGACGCCGCCGCGGCCGCCAGGGTCTCGCTCGGGAGATGGGCCAGAAGGCTGCGCAACGCGCGTGCGGCGTGAATCGCTCCGCTCGCGGTCGCGGCGGCGCGGTCGACCCTGGTCAGCAGCAGCGCGGCGCCGTCGCGGCGGCGGACATGCACGTCGCCCTGGTCGGCGAGCGCGGCCACGCTCTTGGGGTCGCGCTGTAACTCGCTCCACTGCACCTCGGTTGACATACCCCAATTCTGAACTTTTTCAGAACTCGGCGCAACCGGGGTGTCTAGCACTAGCGCAGGTGTTCGCCCAGGAAGGTGAGTTGGGCGGGGAGCATGCGGCGCCAGTATTCGCCGCGGTGGGCGCCTGGTTGGAAGCCGCCCGCGGGGTTCGGGAGGCGGGAGCGCAGCAGTTCGGTGTTCTCGAAGAACGGGTCGTCATCCCCGCAGTCGACGCGCAGCGGGATTCCGACGAGCTTGTCGAGGTGGGCGAAGATCGTGTGCTGGGCGAAGTCCGCCTCGTCGTCGAACGCGCCGTCGGTGACCTGTCCGTACTCCGCCCAGACCGCGGGGCTGACCGCCACCGCGCAGGCAGGCCGCAGCCGCGTCGCCAGGTACAGGGCGCCGTAGCCGCCCATCGACCAGCCGATCAGGCCGAGTCGGGTCACGTCCAGGCCCTGGGTGACCAGCAGGGGAAGGAGCTCGTCGGTGATCATCGCCGCTGGGTCGGTGTCGTGGCGGGGGTGCCAGTAGGACGAGCCGCCGTCGACGGTCGCCACGGCGAACGGGGTGCCGCGGTGAGCTGCCAAGAACCGGTCGACGCCCAGGTCGGTGAAGGTTGAGCGGTGGTCGCCGCCGCGGCCGTGCAGGGCCAGGGCGACGGGGAGCGGGCCGGTCGAGCCGGGTGGGCGGCTGATCCGCCAGCCGACGGGACCGCGCATCGCCGCCGAGTCGAAGTGGCCTGACGTGGTGGGGCCGGGAGCGTCGGCCGGGATGACGCCGTCGGGGCCGTCCAGGCCGAGCAGCCGGTTGAGGGCGGCCCGGCCGGGCAGGACCCGTTCCTCGACCGCCCACACGCCTGCCGCTACGCCGGTGGCCGCGGTTGCGGCCAGCCACTGTCGGCGGGTCGGCAAAGGTCAGGCCGCGTTGGGCCGCTTGTGGTACGAGTCGACGTATTCCTGGCCGGACAGTTCCAGGATCGCGTACATGACCTCGTCGGTCACGGCGCGGCGGATGGGCAGGGAGTTGCCCATGCCGTCGTAGCGGGTGAAGTCGAGTGGGTCGCCGAAGCGGACCGTGATGCGGTGCGGGCGGGGGAACTTCTTGCCCTTGGGCTGCACCTTGTCGGTCCCGATCAGCGCCACCGGCACGACCAGCGCGTGGTGCTCCAGGGCGAGTTGCGCGACGCCGGTGCGGCCGCGGTGGAGCCTGCCGTCGAGTGAGCGGGTGCCCTCCGGGTGGATGGCGAACGCGCCGCCCGCGTCGAGGACGGCGCCCGCGTCCTCCAGGGAGGCCAGGGCGGCGCGGCTGTTGTCGCGCTGGACCGGGATGGCGCCGAGCGCGCGGAACAGGGTGCCGACGAGCCTGCCCTTGACCGACTTGGCCTCGAAGTACTCGGCCTTGGCCAGGAACGCGACCTTGCGCTTGAGCATCATCGGGACCACGAAGCTGTCGATGACGGCGAGGTGGTTGATGGCCAGGATGACCGGGCCCTTCGCGGGCACCCTGTCCGCACCCTCCACCACCGGCCGCAGGAAGAGGCGGGCGAGGAAGGACAGCACGACACGAAGCGCGCGGTAAAACACGGCGGGGCCTCCTTGGTTGCTTCTACTGTAACCACGGTCGCGTCCGTTCACCGCGCGTCCGTGGCACGATCCATAGCCGTGACACCTCTGCGGTTCGGTCAGCGCACGGTCCCCCAGGACCGCGCGCTGGTGATGGCCATCGTCAACCGCACCCGCGATTCCTTCTATGACCAGGGCGCGACGTTCGCCGAGGACGCCGCGCTGGCCGCTGTCGACCGGGCCGTCGCCGAGGGCGCCGACATCGTCGACATCGGCGGCGTCCGCGCCGGGTCGCACGGCGAGCCCGTCGACACCGCCGAGGAGGCCCGCCGGGTTGTGCCGTTCGTCACGGCCGTGCGCGAGCGCCACCCGGACGTCGTGATCAGCGTCGACACCTGGCGCCACGAGGTGGGCCGCGCGGTGTGCGAGGCGGGCGCCGACCTCATCAACGACACCTGGGCGGGCGCCGACCCGAAGCTCGCCGAGGTCGCCGCCGAGTTCGGCGTCGGCATCGTCTGCTCCCACACCGGCGGCGCCGCGCCCCGCACCGACCCGCACCGGGTGCGCTACACCGACGTCGTCGCCGAGGTCGTCACCGAACTCGTGGCGCGCGCGGAGCGGATGGTCGAATTGGGCGTCCCGCGTGAGGGCGTGCTCATAGACCCGACGCACGACTTCGGCAAGAACACCTGGCACGGTCTCGAGCTGCTGCGGCGACTGGACGAACTGGTGGCCACCGGATGGCCGGTGCTGATGGCCCTGTCGAACAAGGATTTCGTCGGGGAGACCCTCGGGGTGGGACTTAGGGACCGCGTTGATGGCACACTCGCCGCGACGGCCGTGTCGGCGTGGACCGGCGCGCGCGTCTTCCGCGCCCACGAGGTGCGCCAGACCAGACAGGTGGTGGAGATGGTGGCCGGTATCGCGGGGACCCGCCCGCCCGCCCGGGTCGTGCGGGCGCTGGCATGAGGACGATGCTCGACCAGACCTGGCAGAGTCCTGAGTGGACGGTCTCGCAGCTCGTCATCGCGAAGGGCGAGCGCACGGTCAGCGTGGTGCTGCCCGCGCTGGACGAGGAGGCCACGGTCGGCCAGGTCGTCGAGTCGGTCCGCCCGCTGCTGGGCACCCTCGTGGACGAGTTGGTCGTCATCGACTCGGGCTCGTCGGACAAGACGGTCGCCATGGCCGCCGCCGCGGGGGCCCGCGTGGTCAACCGCTCGGACGTGCTGCCCGACCTGGAGCCTTGGCCGGGCAAGGGCGAGGTCCTGTGGCGCTCCCTGGCCGCGACGAGCGGTGACCTGCTGGTCTTCCTCGACTCCGACCTGATCGACCCGGACCCCGCGTTCGTGCCTTCCCTGCTCGGCCCACTGCTGACGGCGTCGGGCGTGCACCTGGTCAAGGGCTTCTACCGCCGCCCGCTGCGGGTGGAGACAGAGGAGGCCGGGACCGGCGGCGGCCGGGTGACCGAACTGCTGGCCCGCCCGGTGCTGTCGGCGCTGCGGCCGGAGCTGTCGGGCGTCATCCAGCCCCTCGGCGGCGAGTACGCCGCGACGCGCGAGTTCCTGGAGTCGGTGCCGTTCGCGGCCGGGTACGGGGTGGAGATCGGCCTGCTGCTCGACGCGCACGCGCGGTATGGGCTGGACGGGTTGGCGCAGGTCAACCTGGGTGTGCGCAAGCACCGCAACCGGTCACTGCTGCAACTGGGCGTGATGGCCCGCCAGATCCTCGGCACCGCCCTGAGCCGCTGCGGCATCGAGTCGACGTCGTCGGCTTTGACCCAGTTCGTCCAGGTCGGCGGCGAATGGCTCCCGGACACGATCGACGTTCTGGTCGCCGACAGGCCCCCGCTCTGCGAGGTCCGCGTGCCCGAGCTGGGTGCGGCGGCCGAGTAGACCGCCGCACCCGGATCGTCAGAACGTCTGGTTCGCGAAGCCCTTGGTGGCGATCTTCGACAGCATCGACTGCCACGCCGCCGTGCTCGCGTGGGGGTCGCCCGTGACGCCGAGGGCCGACTTGGCACCCGTGAACGCGCTGTTTGTCAGCGGTCCCCAAACGCCGTCCACGGTCAGGCCCGACCCGCGGAAGTTGTTGCACATGGCTTGGACGAACTTGGTGTCACTCTCCGACGACTTCACGCAGAGGACCGGGAGGCCGCCGAAGTCGGCGTGGATGTGGTCGGCGTGGTCGGCGTTGTACCAGCCGTCCAGTACGTAGCGGAAACGCCTGCGGGTCACCGCTTCCACCGCGAGGTAGCGCTTGCGCAGCGAGGCCGTGCCCGAGGCGTGGTGGCCGTCCAGCGGGCTGCTGACCTGGCCGCCGCTCCAGCGGACGTAGTCGAGGTCCATGGCGGTCCCGGCGCCGTGCTGGCCGGGCTTGTTGACGTAGAACCCGGCCGACACCAGATAGGTGATGCTGCCGTAGGCCGCGGATAAGGACCGCAGGTCGCGGATCCAGAGCACGAGACTGTCGTAGAAGCCTTGCGTGGCCTGCCAGTTCCGCAGCGTCGTGTTGCCGCGGCTGGAGCGCCAGTAGTAGACCGGCGTGCCGTCGATTCGCTGGAAAGTGATCATCAGACCGTCACCGCCTTGAGCGAGCCGTCGACGAGCCAGTAGGAGACGCGGCCGCGGGGGACGCGGATCAGGCCGACCGCGTGGGCGAACTCCGAGACCGGGGCCGGGCCCTGGCCGGCGCCGAGGGTGCCGACCAGTGCGGCGGAGCCGCCGAAGGCGTTGGCGATGTAGCGGCCGTCGTCGAGCAGGCCCTGGACCGCGGCGTCGTCGAGGCGGGCCGTGGCGGACCAGTCGGTGCCGGTGGGGGAGGCGTAGACGTCGGTGCCGGTGGTGCCGACCGCGGCGGCGAGCCAGCCGGAGCGGCCAACGGTCAGAGTGGTCACGGCCTGGTAGGCGGGCAGGCCCGCGGTCGGGCGGACCGCCCAGGTGTCGCCATGGCGGCGGGCGGCGAGCGAGGCGGTGGGCACGTCCTCGCCGGACAGGTACGAGCCGAGGGCCATCGCGTCCGCCGGGGAGGACGCGACGGCGGTGAACATCGACCGGTCGGCCAGGCGCAGCACCTCACGCCACGCCAGGCCGTCGGCCGAACGCCACAGGGTGGCGTGGTTGTCCACCGAGCCCGCGGCGAGGGCGCCGCGCGCGTCGGTCGCCACGTCGAGGACGGTGGCGAAGTCGAGGCCGGTGGTCGCCTTCGTCGAGCCGTCCTCGCCGACGAGCACCCAGCGGCCGCTCTGTCGGCAGAGCGCCCGCGGGGTGTCGCCGACGACGGCGACGCCCGCGCAGATGTCGAGGTCGGCCGCGGCGGCGGCGAATCCGGCGGAGCCGACGGTGGCGATGGCCGCGAGGCCCGCGGCGCCCACCACGAACGTTCGGCGGCTGAGTCCTTCTGGTCCGTTGTCAACTGTTCTGTGCACGGCTAACCCTTCGGGGATAAGGGAAAAGTACGTACGACAAGTCGTCACACTTGGTGGAGAGTTGACACAACGGGACGAAGTTTAGGGTGCCGCGATCCACTTCGGATACGGCCGTTCCGCGCAATCTGGACCAGCTCGCTACGCCGAAAGGCCCCGCCCCACGGGGCGGGGCCGTCCGGACTCAGATCACCCGGATCGCGTGGGCGGTCCAGCTGCCCTGGCCGTAGAGGTCCTTGATCCGCACGCTGTTCGCGTCGCGCGGCCACGAGGCCTCCAGCAGCTTGCCGCCGCCGAGGAAGATCGCCACGTGGGTGGTGCTCTCGGCGTTGTCGCCGTTGCCCCAGAAGATCAGGTCACCCGGTTCGAGCTGCGTGAGCGGCACCTGCTTGCCCGCCTTGTACTGCGCGGTGGTGTTGGGGCCGATGTCGATCCCGGCGCCCTTCCAGAACGCGTACAGGGTGAAGCCGGAGCAGTCGTAGCCGTAGCGGTAGTAGTCGTCGCCGCCCTCGCGGACGTGGTGCTCGACGCCGTAGGACGGGCCGCCCTTGCCGCCGCCGCCCCACGAGTACAGGTAGCCCTTGCCCATCTGCGACTTCGCCGCGTCGATGACGCGCTTGATCTTCTCGGCGCGGGTGCCGGTCTTCGGGCCCGCCGGGCCGTTGTTGCGGCCGTGGACCTTCTTGCCGCCGCCGTCGGAGGTCTCGTCGCCGCAGCGCGGCACGCCGGGCGCCCAGCCGTCGGTGCCGGTCTTGACGTACTTGTCCGGCACCCACCAGCCCTCGGTCGTGTAGTCCCAGATCTCCCCTCCTGAGCTGGACTGGCACTTGACCGGGACCAGGTCGCCCTTCTTGTAGGCGTTGTACTTGTGGCCGGGCGCGTTGGCGTCCTGGCCCTTCTTCTTGCGGCCGTTGATGTCGACCTTCGCCGGGTAGCCCTTCGGCGCGATGGCCGGGTCGAGCTCGAAGTCGTCGGCGGTGAACTCCACGCCCGAGTCGTCCGCGGCGGCCGCGGGGGCGGGCTCGGGGGTGGGCGAGCCGCAGGCGGTCAGGGCGAAGCTGCCCGCGATCAGCGCGGTAAGGATCTTGATACGCATGTTCAGGGAATCCTCAATCACCAGTCGGAGGGCACGTAGGCCCAGCCGAGGTAGTCGGAGCGGTTGCGGAAGTGGTTGTCCTGGTAGACCTTCGGCCCGGTGCTGATCGCCTTGTTGTCGCCGATCGAGAGCATCACGTGGCCCCACTTGGAGTTGCTGCGGAAGAACACCGCGGTCCCGGCGGGCGGCACCGAGCCGGTGTGGATGCGGCCCGCGTTCTTCTGCCACTGGTAGTGCGTCCACGCCGAGGCCTGGCGGCCCGAGGTGCCGAAGGCGCGCTCGACGAACAGCTCGCACTGGTTGTTCCAGTCGGTGGCGCCGAGCCTGGCCCGCGCGAACGCGATGGCCTCCTTGGCGCGCGGGTCGTCGGCGCTGGAGCCGCCACCGCCGCCGCCACCCCCGCCGCCGCAGCGCGCGACACCCGGGGCGTAGCCGTCGGTGCCGGTCTTGACGTACTTGTCCGGCACCCACCAGCCGTCGGTGGTGTAGTCCCAGATCTCGCTGCCGACACTCGACTGGCACTTGACGGGCACCATCTGGCCCGCCTTGTAGGCGTCGAATTTCGAGCCGGGCGCGTTCGCCGCGTCGCCCTTCTTCTTTCGGCCGTTGATCGCGACCTTCGCCGGGAACGATTTCGGCCCCATCGCCGAATTCAGTTCCCCGCCTTCCAGGGTGACCTCTTCGGCCTCATCGCTGGCGGCGTTCCCCGGCGCGGTGTCGGAGATGTTCTCGCCGCTGATGATGATTTCCGTGCTTTCCGCGGCGGAGGTGTTCTCCGCGGCGGTGTTCTCCGCGGGGGATCCGCACGCGGTGAGTGTCAGCACACTCGCCGCGGCCAGCGCGGCCCCCATGGTCTTGATGGATTTCACCTGGTTGCTCCCTCGTGTGATTCAGGCAGGCCCGGGTCGCCTTCTCGGTTCCGGGGCATGGCCCTACGATGGGCCGCCGCTGGGGTTGTCCGGTAGCCGCTTACGCGCTCTGACAAGCCCTGACAACAGGTCTGACAAGGGGGTCGGTCATCGTGGCAGGACAGGCGGCTGACGAGGACACGCGGCGCGGCTTGATCGCCGGTTTCGCCGGGGAGCTGCGCGATCTGCGGGTGTCCGTGGGCACCCCGTCATTCCGGAAGATGGCCGGAGTTTCCGGTGTTATCTCGCACACAACGCTGCACGAGGCGGCGGGCGGAAGCCGTTTCCCATCGTGGGAGACGACCCGGGAATTCGTCAAGGTGTGCGGCGCGGACGAACGCGAATGGCGGGCCAAATGGCTCGCGGTGAAAGGCGCTTTGTCGCCGGATGAGCAGATCGCGCCATTGCGCGAGGAAGTGGTCCGGGTCGTCGAGCGGGTCACGGCGAAAAAGGCGTGGTGGACGCGCGGCCGAATGATCATCGCGGCCGGGTGTGTGGTCGCCGCGGTGGCGGGATTCGCCGTCTACTACTTCCAGAAATCGCCGTACGACCCGCTGTACTCCGGTGACTTCAGCCGGTTCATCGCCGACGTCACCGTGCCCGACGGCACGGAGGTCGAGGTCAACGAGACCTTCCCCAAGGTGTGGGAGATCGAGAACGGCGGCACCGAGCTGTGGCGCGGCCGCGCGATGCGGCGCGAGTCGACGGTCGGCGGCTGCCAGAGCCCGGAGCGGGTGCCGGTCGGCACGACGCCGCCGGGCGACCGGGTCCGGGTCACCGCGATCATCGTCGCGGCCTCGGAGCCGGGGATCTGCAAGGTCGACTACAAGATGGTCGACGACCAGGACCGGGTGGTGCTGCCCGGTTCCCGGCCGATCTTCGTGATCGTCAACGTGGTGCGCACCCAGCCGTCCGGGGTCTCAGGCCCGTAGGGACAGCTCCATCTCCAGCTCGCGCAGGCGAGCGTCGTGCGGGTGGACGTCGTCGCGGCCGGTCAGGGTGAAGCCGAGCTTGCGGTAGAACCGCAGCGCCCGCTCGTTGTCCTCCACCGCCCATGCCGTCACCCTCTTCGCCTCGCGGTCCCGAGCCCAGTCGATCACCGCTTGGACGACGGCCGCCCCCGCTCCGGTTCCCCTGGAGGCGGGACTGGCCCAGACGGCGACCAGTTCGACCCCGCCCGGCTCCGGTATGCCACCCGCGATGGCGACCGGCTCGCCGTCGACCCAGGTCATGAAGAGACCGTGCTTGACCGGCCAGCCGCGCCAGCGCTCCTCGTCGAACGCGAGCTCGCGGGCCAGGGTCGAACCGAAGGCGGAGGGCGTGTCCGCGAGGGCTTCGAGGCGCACTGCCCGCAGCTCAGCCCAGTCGTCGGCGGTCAACTGTCGCGTTTCCATCCCCATGGGCGCAGGGTCGTCGGCGGCGTTGTCCGCCGCAACCCGATTTCACCTGTCCGGGGATTGACGTCCGGTGCTCCCGGACCCGGGCCGGACAACGCGGGGCGGGCTAGACAGGGCCCTGCGCCTCGCGGCAGCCCGCGGCGGGGCCGGTGAGAAGGGGGAAGAGCATGATCGGACAACTCCGGAGAGCCGCGCTCGTCGTGGGGATGGCGGTGACGCTGCTGGTGCCCGCCGCGGTGACCGCGACCGCCGCGACGGCCGCGCCCGCCGCCCCGGCCGCGCCGACGGGTGAGGCAGGCGTGCTGGGTGGGTGCTGGTGGCCGGACATCTGCGGCCGGGTCGTCAACGCCACCGGACGCGGCTTCAGCGCGACCATCGACTGGCCGAAGCGCGGCACGGGCGACTGGTGGGTCGCGGGGTGGTCGTCGCTCGGCGGCAACGGCATCGACGTGGACGGGTTCTACGTCGGACACGGGTGCTGGATGGCCGGGTACGTGGAGGGCCTCGGCTACCGGTACCCGTTCGTCGAGTGGGACGACGACTGGCACCAGATCCACAACAACGAGACGGCGTTCATCACTCAGCACTCCTGCTGACCTGCCCCGGCGGCGGGCGGGGGTCCGTTCGCGGACCCCCGCCTGTCGGCGTTTTTGTAGGCGGAGCGAGCCATTCCGGGCGCGGCGTTGGTCGATTTCGCCGGTTGGCTTTCCGGGTCACGTGGGTCGTGACACGATCCACCCGTGACCACCGCGCTGCTTTACCTCGTCGTGATGATGCTCGTCGCGGGGGTGGTGTTCCTGCTCGTGTCCGTCGTGTTCGGTCGCGGCGAGGAACTGCCCGCCCTGCCGCCCGGCGCGTCGCCGACCCGGCTGCCCGCCACCGACGTCACCGGTGACGACCTGCGGTCAGTGCGCTTCCAGCTCGTCTTCCGCGGCTACAAGATGACCGAGGTCGACTGGGTGCTGCGCCGCGTCGGTGACGAGCTCGACGACCTGCGTGCCCGCGTGGCCGATCTTGAGGCCGCCCAGAGGCCCGCCGACGCTTCGTGATCGACGTCGTCGAGCGGGTCGACGTCGCCGCGCCGGTCGAGGTGACCTGGGCGGCGATCACCGACTGGCCGGGTCAGGGTGAGTGGATGCTCGGCACGACGGTGAAGGTCGTCGGCGGCGACGGTCGCGGGATCGGCTCGGCGCTGTCGGCGTTCACCGGTGTCGGTCCCCTCGGGTTCACTGACACCATGGAGATCACCGCCTGGGACCCGCCGACGCGCTGCGAGGTCCGCCACACCGGCCGGATCGTGCGCGGCACCGGCGTGTTCGAGGTCCGCCCGCGCGGCGCGGGCTCCACATTGGTCTGGGAGGAACACCTCGAAGGCGGACCGCTGATCGGCCTCGGTTGGCGGCTCGGCGGCGTGGCCTTCCGGGTCGGCGTCCGCCACTCGCTGCGCCGGTTCGCCCGCCTCGCCGAGGCACGCGCGTGATCGACCGTCCGCGCTGCGCCTGGGGCGACTCGACCCCGGAATACGCCGCCTACCACGACGATGAGTGGGGTGTGCCGCTGCGCGGGCGGGACGCCATGTTCGAGCGGGTCAGCCTGGAGGCGTTCCAGTCCGGCCTGTCGTGGATCACGATCCTGCGCAAGCGCGAGTCCTTCCGCGCCGCGTTCGCGGGCTTCGTCCCAGAACTCGTCGCGGGCTTCGGCGACGCCGACGTGGCCCGGCTGATGGCCGACGCGGGCATCGTCCGCAACCGCGCCAAGATCGACGCCACCATCCGCAACGCGCGGGCGATCCTTGAGCTGGACCGCCCGCTCGACGAACTCCTGTGGTCGTTCGCGCCCGGCCCGCGGCCCCGCCCCGCGACCATGGCCGACGTCCCCGCCGTCACCGACGAGTCGAAGGCCATGGCCAAGGAGCTGAAGAAGCGCGGGTTCGCCTTCGTCGGCCCGACCACGTGCTACGCGCTGATGCAGGCCACCGGCATGGTCGACGACCACGTGGCGACCTGCTGGCGCGCTACTTCCCGCTGAAGTCCGGCTTCCGCTTCGCCACGAACGCGTCCACGGCCTCGCGGTGGTCGGCCGTCTGCCCGGCCTCGGCCTGGGTGCGCCCCTCGACGGCCAGGCCGTCGGACAGCGAGCCCGCCGCGGAGGCCAGCATGGCCTCCTTGATCTTGGCGTAGGCCGTGGTCGGCCCCGCGGCCATCGTCGAGGCCAGCGCCCGCGCGGTCGAAAGGACGTCCTCGGGTGCCACGACCTGGGTGACCATGCCGATCCGCAGCGCCTCCTCGGCGTCGACCGGCTTGGCCAGCAGCATCATCTCCATGGCCCGGCCGTAGCCGATCAGCCGCGGCAGCGTCCACGCCGCGCCCGAGTCCGCCGTCAGGCCGACGTTGGCGAAGGCCATGAGGAACTTCGCCGACGACGCCACGATCCGCAGGTCGCACGCGTAGGCGAACGACGCGCCCGCGCCCGCCGCCATGCCGTTGACCGCCGCGATCACCGGCTTCGGCATCGACGTGATCGCCGTCACGATCGGGTTGTAGTGCTTCTCCACGGTCGCCAGCGGGGCCGGGTCGTTCGCGGCCAGCAGCGCCATGTGCTCCTTGAGGTCCTGCCCCGCGCAGAACGCCTTGCCCGCGCCTGTCAGCACGATCGCGCGCACCGAGTCGTCGCCGGCGGCCGCCTCCAGCGCCGCGAGCAGCGCCTCCTTCAGCTCGACGGTCAGCGAGTTGAACGCGTCGGGCCGGTTCAACGTGAGCGTCCGGACCCCGTCCACATCCTCGATCAACAGCGTCGACACGAGCGCCTACCTTTCAGACAGCTAAGCAGTGGACCTCTGCTTACCACCTCCGCTGAGACACGCGTCGAGAAAACGCGTCACAGCGGGCGCCAGCCGGGCCGTGTGCCGGTCGAAGAACTCCGCGGCCGCCGTGCCCGGCCAGCCCTCCGGCAGCAGCTCCACGGGCAGGCCGGGGTCGCGGAACAGGAACTTGCGCCACGCGTGCAGCAGCCGCTGTGACGAAGCGAACGCCGCAGCCGGGTCCGACCCGTCGACCGCGGCCATGACCGGCGTCCACGCCGCCACGAACGCGGTGTAGTCCGCGCCCAGCTCGTCGAGGTCCCACGCCTGCGCGGCCAGCTCGGCGTCCGGGCCGTCGTGGGCGCCGTGGAACACCCGCGCCCGCACCTCGCCCAGCACCTCGGCCAGCTCGGGCGACGGCCGCGGTGAGACCCACGTGGTGCTGCCGAGCGGGCCGTAGCCGAGTAGCCGCAGCGACGAGGCCAGCCGGTCGCGCTCACCCCGACCAGGCAGTTCCTCCAGCACCACGACGTGCCAGCGGCCGTCCCAAGTGGACGGGCCGGTGCGGTAGATCCGCGCGCCCGCCTCGTCCAGCCGCCGCTCCGCGCGCGGGGTCAGCGCGTAGCCGGGCCCTTCGGGCAGGCGCACCGGGGTGAGCCAGCCCTGCCGGACCATGCGGGACACGGCGGTGCGGATCGCGGGCGCGCCGAAGTCCAGCGGCTCCAGCAGACGGACGAGCGCGGCGATCGCCGCGGCGCCGCCACGCCCGCGCAGGTAGCCGCCATAGACGTCGAATAGGGCCGAACGGGCGCGCACGACGTCGGAGTCTGTCAGTCCGAATGGGGCACGCGCCACCTATCGTGGCCGGTCATACGACACGCGATGATCGGTTCGATTTCACCGCCGCGACCGGATGGGGGAGAATGTCACCGACTCGGCCGATTCATCTCGGGCGGGTAGGCAGGCTATGACGGAGGGAGCACGCTATGGCGGCCATGAAGCCCCGGACCGGAGACGGTCCCCTCGAGGTGACTAAGGAGGGTCGGGGCATCGTGATGCGCGTCCCGCTGGAGGGCGGTGGACGCCTCGTGGTCGAGATGACGCCCGAGGAGGCCAGCGACCTCGGCGACGCGCTCAAGGTCGCCGCGGGCTGATCTTCCCCCACCGCACAACCCCGGCCCCACAAGGGCCTCAGTGATCCATTCGGAGGAATGCTTGTCCACGCCGGTGCCGACCCTGCCGACGACGCTGCCCGACGTGGAGGTGACCGCGAGCAGGCGCGACGGCGTCCCGCTCGTGGTCCTCAGCCGCGGCGCGGCCGACGGTCCGCCGGTGTTCGGCCCCGGCGGGGACGGCCTGAGCGAAGCCTGGATCGACTCGGTGCGGCTCACCGGGTCGGCGGGCGAGACCCAGCCGGGACCGGTCGACTCCGGTGTCCGCTGGGTCGTCGGCCTCGGCGACGGCGAGGCACGGCAGTGGCGGTCGGCGGGCACCGCGCTCGTCAAGGCCGCCGAGAACACCCTCGACAGCGACACCCCGGCGCCCGCGCGCGGCCTGCAGGTCGAGCTGCCAGAGGACGCCGGTGACGCCGACATCGCCGAGTTCGTCCGCGGCGCGCTGCTCGGCGGCTACCGGTTCAAGGTCACCGCCGAGGAACCCAAGCCGCGGGTGCGCGCGATCCGGCTGATCGTGCCCGGCGACCGCAAGGCCGGTGTCGACGCGGCTGTCGCCAAGGCGGTGACGCTGGCCGCGGCCACGTCCTTCGCCCGCGACCTGGCGAACTCGCCGTCCAACGTGAAGGACCCGGCCTGGCTGGCCAAGACCGGGGCGAAGGCCGCGGGCAAGGTCAAGGGCCTCGGCGCGGAGATCCGCGACGAGAAGTGGCTGGCCAAGCACGGCTTCGGCGGCGTGCTCGCCGTCGGCGGCGGCTCCGACCGGCCGCCGCGCCTGCTGGAGCTGACCTGGGCGCCCGAGGGCGTCAAGGGCCCGCACGTCGTGCTGGTCGGCAAGGGCATCACGTTCGACACCGGCGGCATCTCGATCAAGCCCGCCGAGGGCATGCACCTGATGAAGACCGACATGTCCGGTGGCGCCGCCGTGATCGCGGCGATGATCGCCATCGGCAGGCTCGGCCTGCCCGTGCGCGTCACTGGCCTGGTGCCGATGGCCGAGAACCACGTCTCCGGCTCGGCCTACCGCCCCGGCGACATCGTCCGCCACTACGGCGGCAAGACCACCGAGGTCACCAACACCGACGCCGAGGGCCGCATGGTCCTGGCCGACGCCATCGCCTACGCCGCCGACACGCTCGGCCCCGACGTCATCCTCGACGTGGCGACGCTGACCGGCGCCATGAAGGTGAGTCTGGGCACCCGTATCGCGGGCCTGTTCGCCGACGACGACGCGGTCGCCGAGCGGCTAATCGAGGCCGGGGCGCGCGTCGGCGAGGCGTTCTGGCGGATGCCGCTGCTGGAGGAGTACGCCGACACGGTGGCCAGCGAGGTCGCCGACGTCCGACAGTGCCCGCCTGGGCCGGGCGGCGTCACCGCGGCGCTGTTCCTGCGCGAGTTCACCGCGGGCGTGCCGTGGGCGCACCTGGACATCGCCGGACCGGCGCGCGCCGAGAAGCCTTACGACGACGTGGTGCCCGGCGCCACCGGGTTCGCCGCGCGCACCCTGGTCGAGTTCGTCTCGGCGTACTCGTAGTAGCCGGGGGCGAACACCCGGTCCAGGAACGCGAACTTCGCCAGGAACACGGGCAGCCCGCTCAGCACGTAGGCGAGGTTCAGCACCAGCGTGCGCGAGCCGCGGTCGGCCACCAGCGGTTGGAACGCCCAGTCGGCCGCGGTCGTCAGCGCGACCGACACGAGGCCGCCCAGCGCGGTGACCACGATGTAGCCGACGACCTGCCTGGTGAGCCGGGGCATGCCCCGCTGGCCCCACGCCCACCAGCGGATCATCACGAAGTGCGGGACCGCGCCAGCGGCGAACGCCACGGCACTCGCGGCGGCCGCGTCCATCATCGCCGACGAGTACAGCCCATACAGGACCAGTTGGCTGAGGCCCGTCGCGACCAGCGAGGCCACCGTGTACTTGGTGAACCTCGCCCGACTCCTGGCGACCCAGCGGACCAGTCGCCCACGACCCTCCACACCGAACAGAGTACGTGTCAGTCCCTGATCGCTTTCTCAGCGACCGCCTGTTCGTAGACCGCGACCGTTCGCTCCGCCACCGCCGACCAGGCGAACTCGCGTTCGGCCCGGACCCGCCCCGCCGCGCCCATCGCCGCCGCGCGCGCCGGGTCGGCCAGCAGCCGGTTGACCGCGTCGGCCAGGCCCGCGCGGTAGGCGGCGGGGTCGGCCTCGTCGTAGTGGACGAGCAGGCCGTTGTGGCCGTCGGCGACGACCTCGGGGATACCGCCGACGTCGGAGGCCACGATCGCGGTGCCGCACGCCATCGCCTCCAGGTTCACGATCCCCAGCGGCTCGTAGACCGACGGGCAGACGAACACGGTGGCGTGGCTGAGCAGCTGACGGACGTCGGCGCGGTCGAGCATCCGCTGGATCCAGAACACCCCGGCGCGGTGGGCCGCCAGCTCGGCGACCGCGGCCGCGGTCTCGGCGGCGATCTCCGGGGTGTCCGGGGCGCCCGCGCACAGCACGATCTGCGCGTCGGCGATCCGGTGGGCCGCGGCGATCAAATGCGCGAGGCCCTTCTGCCGGGTGACGCGGCCGACGAACACCACGATCGGCTTGGCCGGGTCGATGCCCTCGCGGACGAGCACGTCGGTCTCGGCGACCGGGTGGTACTCGGCGGTGTCGATGCCGTTGCGCACCACGTGGACGCGGCGCGGGTCGAGCCGCGGGTAGCAGTCGAGCACGTCGGCGCGCATGCCGTCGCTGACGGCGATGATCGCGTCGGCGTTCTCGTAGGCGGTGCGCTCGATCCAGCACGACAGCCGGTAGCCGCCGCCGAGTTGCTCGGCCTTCCACGGGCGGCGCGGTTCGAGCGAGTGCGCGGTGATCACGTGCGGGACGCCGTGCAGCAGCCCGGCCACGTGCCCGGCGAGGTTGGCGTACCAGGTGTGCGAGTGGACCAGGTCGAGCCCGGCCGCGGCGGCGGCGATCGACAGGTCGGCGCCCATCATCCCCAGCGCCGGGTTGACCCCGGGGGTCGGCTCGTGGGCGGTGGTGTCGGGCAGCGGGCCGCCGATGCGGTGCACGTCGACGTCGACCAGGCCCCGCAGGCGGGGGACCAGCGCCCCCACGTGCACCCCGGCGCCGCCGTAGACCTCCGGCGGGTACTCGCGAGTCAGCAGACCGATGTGCACACCGACCACCGTAGCGAGCATGGGCGGGCTAACGGGTTGCGGCGCATGGGTGAACGTGGCGTCAACTGCGGGCGGGTAGCCGTGTCCTCGCAGGCTGTTGAGGTTAGGGTCGATCTGTGAAGGGCCAGCCTCGCGTTCTGGGCATTGTGCTGGCGGGCGGCGAAGGGAAGCGGCTCTGGCCGCTGACGGCCGACCGCGCCAAGCCGGCTGTCCCCTTCGGGGGCAACTACCGGCTAGTCGACTTCGTGCTGTCGAACCTCGTCAACGGCGGGTTCCACCAGCTCTGCGTGCTGACCCAGTACAAGTCGCACTCGCTGGACAAGCACATCTCGACCACGTGGCGGCTGTCGAGCGTGCTCGGGCAGTACATAACGCCGGTACCCGCCCAGCAGCGGCTCGGCCCGCGCTGGTACACCGGCAGCGCCGACGCGATCTACCAGTCGCTCAACCTCGTCTACGACGAGCGCCCCGACTACATCGCGGTCTTCGGCGCCGACCACGTCTACCGCATGGACCCGTGGCAGATGGTCGAGCAGCACGTCGACTCCGGCGCCGGGGTGACCGTCGCGGGTATCCGCGTGCCGCGCGCCGAGGCCCGCGCGTTCGGCTGCATCGACGCGTCCGCCGACGGGAAGATCACCCGCTTCCTGGAGAAGCCCGCCGAGCCGCCGTCGGTCCCCGACGACCCGGACGTGACCTTCGCGTCGATGGGCAACTACCTGTTCTCCACGCCGACCCTGCTGGACGCGCTGCGCGCCGACGCGGCGAACCCGGACTCGCTGCACGACATGGGCGGCGACATCATCCCCATGCTGGTCGACGCGGGCACCGCCCACGTGTACGACTTCGACGACAACGAGGTCCCCGGCGCCACCGAACGCGACCGCGGCTACTGGCGCGACGTCGGAACCCTCGACGCCTACTACGAGGCGCACCAGGACCTGGTGTCGGTGCACCCGGTGTTCAACCTCTACAACCAGCAGTGGCCCATCCGCACCGCGACGCCGCCGCTGCCGCCCGCCAAGTTCGTCAACGCGGGCTCCGCGGTCGAGTCGATCGTCGGCCCGGGGTCGATCATCTCGGGGGCGTCGGTCATCGACTCGGTGATCAGCGCGGACGTGGTGATCGAGGACGGCGCGGTGGTCGAGGGCAGTGTCCTGCTCCCCGGGGTCCGCGTCGGCAAGGGCGCGACGGTGCGGCGGGCGATCCTCGACAAGAACGTGGTCGTGGCCGACGGGGCGCGGATCGGCGTCGACCTGGCGGCGGACCGGGAGCAGTACACGGTGAGCGCGGGCGACGTGGTCGTGTTGGGCAAGGGCGTGCGGGCGGAATCCCCCACGCGGTGACGGTGCTCTCGTCTACCGTGGGGACATGACCGAGCCGCCGCGTGACCCGTACCGCGAGGTGTGGCAGATGACCCCGGTGGGCGACGCCAAGGGCAGCGGCCGGCCGTCGCACCCGGTCGCGGGGATCTTGTCCGGCCTGGTCGTGTTCTTCCCGTTCGGCGTGCTCGCCTGGTTCATCGCGGGCGGCTCGGTCGAGTGGGCACTGATCGTGACGCTGTTCGGCCTGCTCGCGGCCGGTGGCGTGGGCTTCTTCATCGGCACGGGCAGCGACAACCTCTAGCTCAGGCGGTCTTGGCCGCCACGAGCAGGCAGCCGCCCAGCGGCAGCAGCAGCGGGACCAGGCGGTCGTCGTCGCGGACGGCGCGGGCGACCTCCCGTAAAGCCGCCGCTTCCGGATCCTGCCGGTTCGGGTCCGCGAGTGAGCCGACGTTGTCGAAGGCCAGCACGCCGCCCGGGCGCAGCAGCCGCACGCCCTGTTCCGCGTAGGCCGGGTACTCCGGGGTGGCCGCGTCGGCGAACAGCAGGTCGTAGCCGCCGTCGGTGAGCCTGGGCAGCACGTCCAGCGCGCGCCCCATGATCAGGCGGGTGCGGCCGGGGGCGACGCCCGCCTCGCTGAAGGTGCGCTTGGCGTACGCCTGGTTCTCCGGGTCGACGTCGATCGAGGTCAGGACGCCGTCGGGGGCCATGCCGCGCAGCAGGGACAGGCCGCTGACGCCGGTGCCCGTGCCGATCTCCACCACGGCCTTGGCCTGCAGGACCGTGGCCAGGAACCGCAGCGCGGCGCCCGTGGCGGGGCTGACGGGGGCGCAGCCGAGCTTGACCCCACGCGCACGTGCCGAGGTCAGCGAGTCGTCCTCGGTGAGGAAGCCCTCGACGTACTCGCTGAGGTCGGCCACGGTTTCCGGTCCCACAGGAACGCAGACTAGCGACGGAAGTCCCAAAATCGGGTGAACCTTGCCGCAGACCACGCAACTGGTTTTTCACCGCGGTTTTCTCAGGCACGTCTCAGGCGACTCTCACGGTCGCCACATGGGGGTACTCCATTCTTGCCGGTATCGGGGAACCTGTCGCGAAGGGGGAACAACGTGGGCGACACACGCGTTGGGTCAGTCAGTGGGCAACACAGCTTTCAGGAGGTGCGTATCCCCACGATGCAGACGCAAGCCATGACGCCGGTCGAGGTCGCGCCCGTCGGGCTCGACTCGGGCTGGACACCGCCGTCCTGGGACGAGATCGTGCGCGAACACGGCGACCGGGTCTACCGCCTCGCCTACCGCCTCACCGGCAACGCGCACGACGCCGAGGACCTCACGCAGGAAACCTTCATCCGGGTATTCCGCTCCCTCGCGTCCTACAAGCCCGGCACGTTCGAGGGCTGGCTGCACCGCATCACCACCAACCTGTTCCTCGACATGGCTCGCCGCCGTTCGCGGCTGCGCATGGAGGGGCTCCCGGAGGACACCGACCGGCTCGCGGGCGACGACCCGAGTCCCGAACAGGTGTACTCCGACACCCATCTCGACCCAGACCTGCAGGCCGCGCTCGACGAGCTGCCGCCGGAGTTCCGGGCCGCGGTCGTGCTGTGCGACGTCGAAGGTCTCTCCTATGAGGAGATCGGCGCCACCCTCGGGGTGAAGCTGGGTACTGTGCGCAGCAGGATCCACCGGGGCCGCCAGGCCCTGCGCGCGTCGCTCGAGCGCCGCCGCGAGCGTGCCCAGGAGGCCCTGTAATGACCGTCTCTCTGCTCGTGGAGTCGACACGATGAGCTTCGGGCTGCCCGAACAGCACCTGCTCCCCGACGCGGTCGTCGCGTTCGTCGACGGTGAACTGCCCCGCACGGTCGTGGACCGGGTCACCGCCCACCTCGCCCGCTGCCCGTGGTGCGCCGCCGACATCAACGCCCAGCGCCAGGCCAGGGCCGCGGTCCGGTCCGCCGACACCCCATCGATGCCCGCGGGCCTTCTCGCCTCGCTGCGCGCCATCCCGCAGGAAGTCGAGCTCCCCGCCACGCCCGACGGCCTCGCCGTCAGCGCCGACGGGCAACTCGTCGCCGTCCAGCGGCCCGACCGCGCCGCGTTCGGCGGCAGCGCGCCCCTGGGCTCGTCCCCGAAGCTCGGCGAGGGCCGCACCGTCCTCGGCCGCCACCCGGTCCGCCGCGCCGCGCAGGGCGCTGGTGTCGTCGTGTCCGGTCTGGTGCTCGGCGCGCTCGCGTTCGTCAACACCGGCACCGAAGGGTCCGACCCGACCGGCGCCGACGTCGAGCCCGCGGGTTTCGTCGGGTCCGAGCCGATCCAGTCGCTGATCGCCACCTTCGGAACCGCGTCCGCGCGCTAGTACGCCCACTTAACCGTCGGCCAGGCATCCTGAACAGCGATGAACGACAACCCGACGCCCACCCCCGACACGGACGACGCCGCCGAGCGCACCGTGTCGATCCCGCCGCCCGCCGCGCCCGGAGCGGGACAGGGCGACACGGTTCCCGGCTCGGCTGACTCCGCCGCGCAGCTCATCCCGGCCCACCAGCGCGTGGGTCCGCGTCCGCTCGACCGCCCCGCCGTCGACCCGTCGAGCGCCGCGGTGTTCGGCAGGCCCTCCGGTGTCGACGGCGCGTTCTCGCCCAAGGCCGCCGCCCCGGCGGCGCTGGGCGCCCTCAACTCCGTCCCGCCCACGCCGGACGCGCTGGTCAGCGCCTTCGGCAGGCCCGCGGGCCAGCAGGACGTCATCCTCCAGCGGCCCCCCGGCGCGGCGCGTGCCGCGGCGGGCGACGACCCGCTGTGGGCCGAGGACAGCGCCGACCCGTGGCGCGACCCGGCGGCGGGCGCCGTCATCGGCCCGCCCGCGCTCGACCGGGACGACGACTCCGACACCAAGACCGCCAAGCGCGCGCCCGGCGCCCTGCTCAGCGTGTCCGAGGTGCTGTTCGGCAGGCGGGTCAAGCCCGTCGCGCTGGGCATCCTCGGCTTGGTCGCGCTGCTGATCGGCGCGGCAGGCGGCCTCGTCGGCTGGCTCGTCGCCCGCGGCGGCGACGCGCTGACCAGCGACGTCACCCTCGCGCAGGCCGAGGCGGGCAAGGAGCGCCCGGCGGGCTCGGTGTCCGACATCGCCGCCAGGGTGCGCCCGGCCGTGGTATCCATCGAGGTGAAGCTCGAACAGGGCGGCGGCACCGGCTCCGGCGTGCTCATCGACGGCGCGGGCTACATCGTCACCAACTGGCACGTCGTCACCCTCGAAGGCCGCGCCGACGAGAAGGCCAAGATCACCACGGTGTTCACCGACGGCAGCCGCGTCGAGGCCAAGCTCGTCGGCATCGACCCGAAGACCGACCTCGCCGTGATCAAGGTCGACGTCAACAACCCCACGGTTCTCCAGTTCGGCAACTCCGACGAGCTGAAGGTCGGTGACTCGGTGATCGCCGTCGGGTCCCCACTCGGCCTGACCGACACGGTCACCGAGGGCATCGTCAGCGCGCTGCACCGGCCGGTGGTCGCGGGCGGCGACAACGGCCAGTCCCCGATCACCTACGACGCCATCCAGACCGACGCGTCGATCAACCAGGGCAACTCCGGCGGCCCGCTGGTCGACTCGACGGGCGCGCTCGTCGGCATCAACTCGGCGATCCGCAGCAGCGGCCAGGGCAACACCGGCAGCGTCGGCCTCGGCTTCGCCATCCCGTCGAACGACGCCAAGCGCATCGCCGAGTCCCTCATCCGCGACGGCTCGGTCAAGCACGCCGACCTCGGCGCCAACGTCCGCTCGGTGTCCGCCGAGACCGCGGAGGGCGCCCAGGTCGTCAACGTCAACGAAGGCGGCGCCGCCGCCCGCGCCGGCATCGCCGAGGGCGACGTCATCCGCAAGGTCGGCGACCGCCACGTCCGCAACGCCGCGGAACTGACGGTCGCGGTGCGCACCCACCAGCCGGGGCAGACCGTTCCGGTCGTGTTGGCCAGGCAGGGGCAGGAGCTCACCATTCAGGTAACCCTCCAGTCAGATTGACCGGCTAACCTGGCATGGCAGCAGTCTGAATCGGAGGTAAGCAGGGTGTTCGAGAGCATCGGCTGGGCCGAGATCCTGGTACTCGGCGTCGCCGGCCTGTTCATCCTCGGCCCCGAACGCCTCCCGGACGCCGCCGCGTGGGTCGGCAAGACCATGCGCAAGGTCCGCGAGTACGCCACCGGCGCCCGCGACCAGCTCAAGAACGAACTCGGCCCGGAGTACGACGAGCTGCGCAAACCGCTGAACGACTTGCGCCAGTTACGTAGCCTCGACCCCAAGGCCATGGTCGCCACCCACCTTTTCGGCGACGGCGACAACGGCGTCAAGCCCAACGGTTACGCACCCCAGCCCACGCAGCCTGCTCTGCCCGCTGCCCCGGAGCCGGAGAAGCCGAAGCAGGTGGGGGAGAAGCCCCCGTTCGACCCGGACGCGACCTGATTTCGGCCGTTGTCGAACTGTTATCAAGACACGCCGGGATTTCTGTCCTGATTTCATGATCAAATCCCGCGTGGAAACGAACAGTGCGACCGCAACACCCCAGACCTGCCGCTAGCCGCCGAACGCGGACAGGTCGATGGCCTTGAGGCGGTCCGGGTCGGACAGGATGTCGATCTCCACCACCTGACCGCCCGCGACCGTGAAGCCCATCACGGAGATCGGCTCCCCGTCGACCACGGTCACCGTCCCGAACCCGCCGTTCACCAGCGCCAGCCGCGCGTACGGCGCGAAGCGGGTGAACATGAGCGCGTTGTTGGCCACGTTCGCCGCCCCAGTGACGACCTTCGACGGCGCCAGCAGGCCGCCGTCCACGCGCAGGACGACGTCGGGCGCCAGGACGGCGACGAGCGCGTCGAAGCTGCCGCCCCGCGAGGCCGCCATGAACGCCTCGACCACGCGCCGCTGGCGGCTCAGGTCGGTCTCCGGCGTCGGGGTGCCCTGGACGCGGCGGCGGGCCCGGCTGGCGAGTTGGCGGGTGGCCGCGGGGGTGCGGTCGACGATGGGCGCGATCTCGTCGAAGCTCACGCCGAACATGTCGTGCAGCACGAACGCGAGGCGCTCGGCGGGGGTCAGGGCCTGCAAAACCACGAGCAGCGCGAGGCCCACTGAGTCGGCCAGCGCGGCCTGCTCCTCCGGGCCCGCGACGATCGGCTCGGGCACCGCCGACTCCAGCGAGTCGCGGGATTTGCGGCTGCGCAACATGTCCAGGCAAACGCGACCGACCACAGTGGTCAGCCAGCCGCTCAGGTTCTCCACCGCGCTGGTGTCGCTGCGGCTCAGGCGCAGCCACGCCTCCTGGACCGCGTCCTCCGCCTCCGCCAGCGACCCCAGCATCCGGTACGCCACCGCGCGCAGATGGCCGCGGTCGGCCTCGAAGCGGTCGGCCAGAAAATTCTCGTCGTCCATCGGTCACATTCCTCCGTCGCGATCCGTCAGCGCTTTGACGGACGGCGAAGAGCCGATGTGACAAGGGAGATCGACATGCAGGCACGGATGGCCAACCCGGCGACCATCGTTCCGGACGCGATGCAGGCGCTGCTGGGGCTCGGGAAGGCGATCAACAAGGTGGGCGTCCCAGCGCTGACCATGCACCTGGTCTACCTGCGCGCCAGCCAGATCAACGGCTGCAGCGTGTGCGTCGACATGCACGCGCGGGACGCGAAGAAGGCCGGGGCGAGCGACGAGAAGATCTGGGCCGTCGGCGCGTGGCGGGAGACCACGCGCCTCGACGAGGCCGAGCGCGCCGCGCTGGCGCTGACCGACGCGACGACCAAGCTCACCGACGGCCCGGTGCCCGACGACGTCTACGACGCGGCGGCCAAGCACTTCGACGAGGAGCAGCTGGCCGCGCTGATCATGGGGATCGCCACGGTCAACCTGTGGAACCGCCTCAACGCCGCGACCCGCCAGGTCGTCAGCTAGCACCTACCGGCCCGCGGGCGACACCGACAGCATCCGCCCGGCCAGCCCGCGGGCCCGCATGGACAGCTTCCCGGCGATCTCGTTCAGCACGCGCGCCGCGGGAGCGTCCGGAGTGGACTTCACCAGCGGCTCGCCCGCGTCGCCGCCCTCGCGCAGGCGCGGGTCGAGCGGAACCTGGCCCAGCAGCGGCACATCCGAGCCGACCGCGCGCGAGAGCGAGTCGGCCACGGTCTGGCCGCCGCCCGCGCCGAAGACGTCCATGCGGGTGCCGTCGGGCATCTCCAGCCACGACATGTTCTCGATGACGCCCGCCACGCGCTGCCTGGTCTGCAGGGCGATGGCGCCCGCGCGCTCGGCGACCTCGGCGGCGGCCTGCTGCGGCGTGGTCACCACCAGGATCTCCGCGTTCGGGATCAGCTGGGCCACCGAGATCGCGATGTCGCCGGTGCCGGGCGGCAGGTCGAGCAGCAGCACGTCGAGGTCGCCCCAGAACACGTCGGCGAGGAACTGCTGCAGCGCGCGGTGCAGCATCGGGCCGCGCCACACGACCGGGGTGTTGCCGGGGGTGAACATGCCGATCGAGATGACCTTCACGCCGTTGGCCTCCGGCGGCAGGATCATCTTCTCGACCTTGGTCGGCTTCTCGCTGGTGCCGACCATGCGCGGGATCGAGTGGCCGTAGATGTCGGCGTCGACGATGCCGACCTTCACCCCGCGCGCGGCCATGGCGACCGCCAGGTTCACCGTGACACTGGACTTGCCCACCCCGCCCTTGCCGGACGCGACGCAGTACACCCTGGTCAGCGAGCCCGGCTCGGCGAACGGGATGCGCGGCTCCTCGCTGTCGCCGCGCAGCGACTTGCGCAGGGCGGTGCGCTGCGCGTCGTTCATGACGTCGAGTTCGACGCGCACGTCGGTCACGCCGGGCAGGGCCGACACCGCGGCCGTCACGTCCCGGGTGATCTTGTCGCGCAGCGGGCAGCCCGCGACGGTCAGGAAGATCGCGACGTCCACGCGGCCGTCCTCGTGCACGGTCACGTCCTTGACCATGCCAAGGTCGGTGATCGGCTTGTGGATCTCCGGGTCCTCGACCTTGGCCAGGGCGGCGCGCACGGTGTCGACAGTGGGAAGTGTTGTCACGAGCCCCATGCTACGGCCGGGTAGCGCGCTGTCGACGTGCGGATGGCGGGCGCCACAGGGCTCCGCGCAGCCGGATGGACGCGTTCCGTAACATTGGGAGGCTGCTCGGCTCCCCAGGAGGCCCCCTTGACCGTGCCGGACCAGTCCGCCCGGCCCACCCGTGAAGAACTCCACGCATGGCGCACCTTCCTGCGTGCCCACGCTCGAATCACCCGTGCTTTAGAGGCCGAGCTCGTCGCCGAGCAGAAACTGTCCCTCGGCGGCTATGACGTGCTGGTCCAGCTCGCCGAGGCCCCCGGCCGCAAGCTGCGCATGGCCGAGCTGGCCGACGCGGTGCTGCTGTCGCGCTCCGGGGTGACGCGGCTGGTCGACCGGCTGGAACGCGTCGGCCTGGTCTCGCGTGAGCGCGTGGCGGGCGACGGCCGCGGCGTCGTCGCGACCCTCACCGAGGACGGGCTCAACACCCTGCGGACGGCGTCACACACCCACTTGGACGGTGTCGTCCGTCACTTCGTCGCCCGGTTCGACCCGGACGAACTGCAGGACATGGGCGATCTCTGCGCCAAACTGGTCGACTAGTCGTCGTCCCAGCGGGGATCGTCGATCATGGACTTGGCCGCGGGCGTCTTGGGTTTGGCCTTCTTCGTCCCCTTGAGATCGCCGCGCAGCTTGTCCAGTTCGCCGCGCAGGTAGTCGCGGGTGGCGACCTCGCCGATCGCCAGGCGCAGCGCGGCGAGTTCGCGGGCGAGGAACTCGGTGTCCGCCTTGGTCTGCGCGGCCCTGGCCCTGTCCTCTTCGAGCGACACACGGTCGCGGTCGTCCTGCCGGTTCTGCGCGAGCAGGATCAGCGGGGCGGCGTAGGCGGCCTGGGTGGAGAACGCCAGGTTGAGCAGGATGAACGGGTACGGGTCCCAGCGCAGCGACACCGCCACCAGGTTGAGCGTGATCCACGCGATCACGATCATCGTCTGCCAGAACAGGAACTTCCCGGTGCCGAGGAACCGGGCCAGCCGTTCGGAGAACCGGCCGAACGAGTCCGGGTCGAACTCGAAGCGCAGCGCGCGCGGCCTGCGCGGCTGGTCGAGGCGGCGGCGGAACGTGGGCTCAGGCATCGATCGGCTTCGCTTCCCGCTCGCGCCAGCCGTCGGGCAGCAGGTGGTCGAGCACGTCGTCCACGGTGACCGCGCCGAGCAGGTGGTCCTCGTCGTCCACCACGGGCGCGCACACCAGGTTGTAGGTGGCGAAGAACCGGGTGACCTCGACGAGTGAATCGGTGGGCCGCAGGCTCGTCAGCTTCTTGTCGATGGCCCCGGCGACCAGGTCGGACGGGGGTTCGCGCAGGAGCCGCTGGATGTGGACGCAGCCGAGATAGCGGCCGGTCGGGGTGGCCGACGGCGGCCTGCACACGAACACCATGCTGGCCAGCGCCGGGGTGATGTCGGGGTTGCGCACCCTGGCCAGCGCCTCGGCGATCGGCGCGTCCGGGGTGAGCACGATCGGCTCGGGGGTCATCAGGCCGCCCGCGGTGTCGAACGAGTACTCCAGCAGCCGCCGCACCGGCGCGGACTCCTCGGGCTCCATCAGCTCCAGGAAGCGGTTCTTGTCCGGTTCGGACAGCTCGGCGAGCAGGTCGGCGGCGTCGTCGGGGTCCATCGCCTCCAGGATGTCGGCGGCGCGCTCCTCGTCGAGGTGGGTGAGGATGTCCTTCTGGTCGTCCTCGGGCAGCTCCTCGATGACGTCGGCGAGCCGCTCGTCGTCGAGCGCGTCGGCGACCTCGTAGCGGCGTTTCGCGGGGAGGTCCTGCAGCGCGGTCGCCACGTCCGCGGCGCGCATGGTGTCGAACACGGCGACGAGCTGGTGGGCGTCCTGCGGCTGGCCGCTGAGCTCGGTGATGCCGGGGGAGCGGATCTCCGACCAGGACAGCACCTGGATCGGCCCGCGCCGCCCCAGCCTGCCGGTGCGCTCGCGGATCGCGACCCGGCCGAGCACCCAGTCGCGCGTCCTGGTCGGCTCCATCGCGGTGTCGACCACGACGGCGGTCGTCCCGGTCGCCACCACCTGTACCCGCGCGTCGAGCAGCTGGCCGACGACGAGCACCTCGGTGGGCCGCTGGTGGAAGTGGCGCATGTTGACCGAGCCGGTCGCGAGGGTGATGGCGTTCGGGTCGATCGAGGTGACGCGCAGCATCGGCACGAAGATCCGCCTGCGCGTGGCCAGCTCGACCACCATGCCCAGGACCCTGGGCGGCTGGCCGTCGACCCGCAGCCCGGCGACGAGGTCGCGGATCTTGCCGATGGATTCGCCGTCCGGGCCGAAGACCGGCAGGCCCAGGAGCTGCGCGACGAAGATCTTGCTGATGCCTGCCACGCCGTCAGGCTAACCGCGAAACGCGGCGCGCACCCGTCACCGCGGCTGAGCGGTGTGCTGCGAGGTCGCAGCAGCCTTGGCCGCTACCGCAGGGTGTCGCCGAGCGCAGTCCGTCGGTAGAGGACCGCTTTGCCGTCGCGCACCTTGCTCACCAGACCGGATTCCAGCAGGACCGACAGGTGGTAGGAGACAGTGGCGCGCGCGAGCCCGTGGCGTGAGCTCAGGTCGGACGTGGTCCTGGCGACGTTGAGGTCGTTGAGCAGCGTCGCCCGCGAGGCCCCGACGAGCCGTGACACGCCCGCGGGCCGTGGTCCGGCGCCCGCCGGGTAGCTGATCACCGAGGTGTCGGTGTCGCTGAGCTGGAGCTGCAGGCACCGGTCCGTCTCAAGCAGGCTCGGGCTGAGGACGAGGCCGCCACGGCACTGGACCGTGCGGTGGCCCGGCCACCGGATCCACAGCGCCGAGCCGGTCCATTCGAGGTTCGGGTGCAGGGAGCCGAACAGACCGCCCACGCCTTCGGTGGCCATGGTCGTCGCCCTGACCGCGAGGTCGGCGTCGAACCGGGCGCGCAGATCGCCCCAGCCGTCGCCGATCGCGGCCTGCCAGAACACCGCGAGGCCGCGGGCGGCTCGCCGGGCGTAGGTGCCCGCGTCGACCGCGGCGCGGAGGTCGCGGTGCACCGGCCTGTCGGTGCGGGCCACCTGCGCGGCGGCGACGTCGGCGGCTGTCTCGGCGGACTCGGCCAGTTGCGCGGCCATGATCAGGTCGGTCCGCACGGCGGGTGGCCGCGGCGTGAGCAGGTCCGGTGAGTAGCCGCCGCGGCCGATGGGCGGCATCGACCTGGCGACCAGTGCGACATCGCGGTCGCGCAACGCGAACCGCGCCGCGGGACCCGGGTCGCCGAAGACCGGGTGCCGCGCGCCGCCCGCCGTGATCCGCAGCCAGGAGAGCGCCTCGAGCGCAGGGGACATCGCCAACCGCACTCCGGCCATCGCGGAGGCGTCCAGCGTCGCGACCAACACGCGGGCAGCCTATCGGCGCTGGATTCGAGTCGAGTCGAATCGTTTGGCTTCGGAGGTGGTGGTGCGGTGAGGTTGTGTCCTGGGGGTACGGCCGGGGCCCAGTGCCCCGGCCGTCCTGTCTCATCGGCTGGTGAGGGCCGTCACCGCGGCCGAGCGGGGTTGCGAGGTCGCAGCAGCCTGGGCCGCTACCGCCGAGCGCCGTCCGCTGGTTGAGGACCGCGGCGTCCCGAGCAGCCCGCCGATCCCGGCGGTGGCCATCGCGCGGGCGCGCACGCCGAGGTCGGCGTCGAGGCGGTCACGCAGGTCGGCCCAGCCGTCGCGCATCGCCCTGAACTTGCCCATTCCCCGCGCCGCGCGTCCGGCGCGGGTGCCCGCGTCGACGGCGGCCATCACCGGCGGCGATTTCGCGCCCACCGTCAGGCTCACCTGCTCGGCGACGACGTCGGGGGCGGTCGCGGCGATCTCCTGGAGTCAGGTGGTGAAGATCAAGTCGGGGCGCGCCAGTCGGAGCTGCGGGGTGAGGAAGTCGGCGGTGGAGGGCAGGTCGGCGATCCAGCGACAGCCGCACACCCGCCGGCGTCGAAGTGGATGACCTTCACTCATCCGAGCGTATCCGGGCCGGGCTACTCGGCCAGCGCGAGCGCGACCGTCCTGGCGCGTTCGCTGTCCTCGTCCACCCACGTCTCGACCGCGCGGACGAAGGACCAGCGGCGGGCCAGGTCGTGGTCGAGGTCCATCGCGGCGGCCACGGCGTCGAGGCGGGCGCGGGGGTCGTCGATGCGGTTCCAGATCAGGGCGAGCGCGCCGAACTCGGGGTCGCCCGAGATCGGTTTCGGGTCGATCACCAGCCACGGCTCGCGGTCGCCGCGCAGCACATTCGCGTAGTGCAGGTCCTCGTTGACCAGCCGGTTCCCGGCTTTCGGGCCGAGTTCGCGGCAGTACGCGGCGGCCTGGTCGACCAGTTCGCGGGGCACCGCGCTGTCGCTCGCGGCGAGTTCATTCGCCCAGCGGGCGGCGGTCGCGGCGACGTGGCGCAGGTCTGCGGGGGCCGGGCGGTCGAGCCTGCGCGCCAGGCCCGCGACGACGTCGATCGCCTCGGCGACGGGCACGTCGAGCAGTGAGGTGTCGGGGTCGAGCCGCTCCAGCAGCATCGACCAGTCGGCGGGCTCGTGGGCGAGCAGCCGCACCGCGCCGTCACCGTCCCAAAGGGACAGTGTGCGGGCCTCGTGCTCGGCTTCCTCGTGTGGCCAGGGCAGTTTCAGCACCGCGGGTGTGCCGTCGGCGCGGCGGACCGGCACGACGATGGCGACGTAGCCGTGGCGGGGGTCGCCGTCGACGGTCAGGTCCCAGCGGCGGAGGCAGCGGGCGGCGAGGTCGGGCAGGTCGGTGATCCAGCGACGCTCATCTGGTTCGGTAAAGCCGTCGGCGAAGTCCGGTGGCACGGTGAGCACGGGTGTCATTGTGGCCACACCGGATGTTGCAGAGGCCACAATGGCGGTCCTGCCCATGCCGTGGTCGACTACAACTCTCCAGTGGTTACCGGCCGGTTAACCCCGTTCCGAACGGAGGCTCGATGCGTTCACCGAAGGACTTCTTCCGCCCGCTCGCGGTAGGTGCGCCCGAGCCGGTGCGGGAGATCCCGTTCCGGCCGTCGCGCATGATCCACTTCTTCGACCCGAGCAACGAGAAGATGGCCGCGAAGGTGCCGGACATGGCCGCGCAGGCCGACGTCGTCCTCGGCAACCTGGAAGACGCCGTGCGCGCCGACCGCAAGGAGGCCGCGCGCGAGGGTCTGGTGAAGATCGCCAAGGCCACCGACTTCGGCGACACCCAGCTGTGGACGCGGGTCAACAGCCTCGACTCGCCGTGGGTGCTCGACGACCTGATCACGCTGGTCACCGAGGTGGGCGACAAGCTCGACGTCATCATGGTCCCGAAGGTCGAGGGCGCCGCCGACATCCACTACGTCGACCGCCTGCTCGCCCAGTTGGAGGCCCGCGCGGGCCTGGACCGGCCGCTGCTCGTGCACGCGATCCTGGAGACCGCGCAGGGCGTGGCCAACGTCGAGGAGATCGCCACCGCGAGCCCCCGCATGCAGGGCATCTCGCTCGGCCCGGCCGACCTGGCCGCGAGCCGCCGGATGAAGACCACCCGGGTCGGCGGCGGCCACCCCGGCTACCTGGTGCGCACGGACCCGGTCGGCGAGGACTTCACCGTCGGCCGCACCACCTACCAGCAGGACCTGTGGCACTACACCGTCGCGCGGATGGTCGACGCGTGCGCGGGCGCCGGGATCCTGCCGTACTACGGCCCGTTCGGCGACATCGCCGACGTGGTGGCCTGCGAGGACCAGTTCCGCAACGCCTTCCTGCTCGGCTGCGTCGGCGCGTGGAGCCTGCACCCGAAGCAGATCGCCATCGCCAAGAAGGTCTTCTCGCCCGCCCCGGAGGACGTCGCGTGGGCACGCCGGGTGATCGCCGCGATGGGCGACGGCACGGGCGCGGTCATGATCGACGGCAAGATGCAGGACGACGCCACGGTCAAGCAGTGCCGCGTCGTCGCCGAACTCGCCGACGCCCTGGCCGCGCGTGACCCCGAACTGGCGTCCGCCTACGACGCCGCAACCAAGGAGGCTCTGGCGAATGGCTGACGCGCCCCGCCCCCGCCGGTCCGTTCTCTACATGCCGGGCGCCAACGAGCGCGCGCTGGAGAAGGCCAAGACCCTGCCCGCCGACGCGCTGATCCTCGACCTGGAGGACTCCGTCGCCCCCGACGCCAAGGCCGACGGCCGCGAGCGCGTGTGCGCCGCGGTGGCGGGCGGCGGCTACGGCAAGCGCGAGCTGACGATCCGGGTCAACGGCCTGGGCACCGCGTGGCACGCCGACGACATCCGCGCCGCGGCCAAGGTCGGCCCGGACGCGATCGTGGTGCCGAAGGTCAACAGCGCCGCCGAGGTGCACGCGATCGAGGAGGCGCTGGAGGCCGCGGGCGCGCCCGACCACACGTCGATCTGGGCGATGGTCGAGACGCCGATCGCGATGCTGCGCGCGCAGGAGATCGCCGCGGCGTCGGAGCGGCTGACGGTTTTCGTGATGGGCACCAACGACCTGGCCAAGGAACTGCACGCCGAGCACGTCCCCGGCCGCGCGCCGCTGCTGGGCGGGCTGTCGCTGGCGCTGCTGGCGGCCAGGGCCGAGGGCAAGGTCATCCTCGACGGCGTCTACAACGACGTGAAGGACCTCGACGGGTTCGCCGCGGAGTGCCTGCAGGGCAGGCAGTTCGGCTTCGACGGCAAGACGCTGATCCACCCCGGGCAGATCGACCCGTGCAACCAGGCGTTCGCGCCGTCGGAGGCGGAGGTCGCGCAGTCCCGCAAGATCATCGAGGCGTTCGAGGCCGCCGCCGCGGAGGGCCGCGGCGTGGTCACCGTCGACGGCCGCATGATCGAGAACCTGCACGTCGACAACGCCCGCCGCATCCTCGCGGTGGCCGCCGCGATCGACGAGTTGGGCTGATCACCGGTTCGACCCGAACCGCCCGCGCCGACTCCAGGCGCGGGCGGTTCGCATTTCGGCGCATTCTTTGACCTTCGCCGGGCCGAAAAGGTTGCCCACGAATCCGGACGATTTTCCGCTCCAGCCAGACCGGCCATTCGGGTGACGAGGCGTGGTCGAAACGCGCTAAGGTACGGCCGATGTTCACCCGTTCGGGCCGCTCGCTGGGCCGCCTGAGGGGTACTGAATTGTCGCCACTCCGGCGAGTAATCGCCCCGCTTTCTCGCCCCCGGCGAGTTTATGGGGACTAATCGAGACGGAGAAGAGGAACGATTCGAGTGCTCGATGAGCAGGAGGAAGCGCCCGTGCCGTCGCGGGCGGCGGGCAGACGCGGCCAAGCCGCGCTCAGCAGGCTGCGCACGACCGCGGACTTCACCAACGACCGGCTCAGCCCCGACGACCGCAAGCTCATCCTTTTCCTGCTGGTGGTCCTGGTCGACAAACACGACTGCCTGACCGACTCCTACCGCGCCGTCGCCGACCGCTACGGCCACCTGCCCGACCACTGGGCCCACGGCAGCGATCTCGCCGACCTCCAGCGCAAGTGCTCCAAGTTCCTCGGCCGCGGCGCCCGCCGCAGGCCCCGCTGGGAGGAGATCCGCGACGTGCTCGAGGTCGGCGTCTCCGCCGAGAACCGTCCCGTGATCACCGCCCTGGCCGCGGGCCTCTACTGCCGCGCGTCGACGCTGCGCACCCCCGGCTCCGGCTACACCGGCGACATCCGCCTGCCGTCGTGGATCGACGAACAGGTCGTGTCCCGCCAACGCATCCACGACTCACTCGTCGCGGTCACCGCCCTGAACCCCCGCGAACCCGACCAGCCCAGCGCCCGCGAGACCGCCGTCTCCGCCGTCCTCCACGCCCGCCTGCGCGACCTCCGCGAGGAAACCCAGCGCCGCGAACACCAACTCCGCCGCGAGGTAGGCGAAGCCCACCGCCGCGGCGACGCCCTCGCCGCACTGGCCGAGCGCTACCTCCGCCAACTACACCCGACGGCCTCCGACGACCAACTGCGCAAGCTGTTCATCACCGACCTCAACGCGGGCATAGACCGGCTTGCCGAGGGGAGGCTATGACGTCCTCGGCACGAATGTCCTGACCCCGCACCCACGCCTCGGGCGTGACGCGTCGGCACGAGTCGACAGGGTGCGAACAGGAGGGTCATGCGGACAGACGACCGAGACGACGCCGACGGGGAACCCCATCCCGTCCGGCGACCACAGCGGGATCCCAGTCAGGCATGGGCGGCGGTCCGAACACCGCTGCTGGTGCTCCACGGCTTGGCCGTGCTCACACAGCACGAAGCCCTTGCCGCGGCGACAAGGGCTCTCGTGTACATCGGTGATGTGATCACCAGCCGACCAAAGCGCTGATCACACCGCCTCGCGGACGGCCCGGCGCTCAGGCGTCGGGCCGTTCCTGTGCAACCTACCCAGCTGGGTGCCCACCAGGGGAGTTTCCCCGCCGGTTCACTCGCCTGGAGTAATGCCCGCCAAGCGTAATATCGATGGCGGGAAGGGAGCCCGCCATGGTGCTCGTCTACATCCTCTTCTCGGTGCTCGCCGTCGCCGCCGTGCTGCTGGCAAGCAGCACGCGGATCGTGCGCCAGTTCGAGCGCGGCATCGTCTTCCGCTTCGGCCGGGTGCGGCCCCAGGTGCGCGGGCCGGGGCTGGCTGTGCTGCTCCCGGTCGCCGACCGGATGCAGAAGGTCAACATGCAGATCGTGACGATGCCGGTGCCCGCCCAGGACGGCATCACGCGCGACAACGTCACCGTGCGGGTCGACGCCGTCGTCTACTTCAAAGTCATCGACCCGGTGCTGGCCGCGGTCACCGTGCAGGATTACCAGTTCGCTGTCGGCCAGACCGCGCAGACGTCGCTGCGGTCGATCATCGGCAAGAGCGACCTCGACGACCTGCTGTCCAACCGGGAGCGGCTCAACCAGGGCCTGGAGATGATGATCGACAGCCCCGCGCTGGAGTGGGGCATCCACATCGATCGCGTGGAGATCAAGGACGTCGCCCTGCCCGAATCGATGAAGCGGTCGATGTCGCGCCAGGCCGAGGCCGAACGCGAGCGCCGCGCCCGCGTCATCTCCGCCGACGGCGAGCTGCAGGCCTCCCACAAGCTCGCCGAGGCCGCCAGGACGATGTCCGACACCCCCGCCGCCCTGCAACTGCGGCTGCTGGAGACGGTGGTCGAGGTGGCCGCCGAGAAGAACTCGACACTCGTGCTGCCGTTCCCCGTCGAGCTGCTCCGCTTCCTCGAGAACGCGACCGGTAACCGCTTCGTTACCGGGCCTGAAGGACACGGAACGGTCACGGAGCAGGTCAACGACGTGACAGGACGTGAAAGGTTGTCGTGACATAACGCACAGATCACGGTCAAGACTTGCCTCGACCCCCACCCGGCAAGCAACGCTAGGGGCATGGGTAGACACCGCGACACCTCATCGGAAGGTCTTCTGAGCTTCTTCGGCGGACGCCGCCGCCAGGCCGACGACCTGTTCGCTCGCAGCTTCCGCTCCTGCGACGGCTGTGGCGCCGACGTATACATCCTCGCCGAGGAATGCCGCGGCTGCGGCGACGAGCTGGTGCTCCGCGCGGGCTGAGTGGTGCTGCGCACTTCTGTGACGCGAACGGGCGTTAACCGGTAGATACTCCGGGGTAACTCAAGTGCCGTCTCGCCTAGGGAGCTCGCATGGCCCGCCTCGCCCAGACCGCCGGACTGACTGACGTCCAGCGGGAGATCCTGTCCACGGTCAAGGACTTCGTGGACAAGGAGATCATCCCCCACGCGCAGGCGCTGGAGCACGCCGACGAGTACCCGACCGACATCGTCGAGGGTATGAAGGAGATGGGCCTGTTCGGGCTCACCATCCCCGAGGAGTACGGCGGCCTCGGCGAGTCGCTGCTCACCTACGCGCTCGTGGTCGAGCAGATCGCGCGCGGCTGGATGAGCGTCTCCGGCGTCATCAACACCCACTTCATCGTGGCGCACATGGTGAAGCAGCACGGCACGGACGCGCAGAAGGCGCACTACCTGCCGAAGATGGCCACCGGCGAGGTGCGCGGCTCGTTCTCCATGTCCGAGCCGGACCTGGGCTCCGACGTCGCCGCGATCAAGACCCGCGCCAAGCGCGACGGTGACGACTACGTCATCGACGGCGCCAAGATGTGGCTGACCAACGGCGGCTCGTCGAACCTGATCGCGCTGCTCGCCAAGACCGACGAGGGCGCCGACAAGCCCCACCAGAACCTGACCACGTTCCTCGTGGACAAGCCGTCCGGGTTCGGTGAGGTCGTCCCCGGGCTCACCATCCCCGGCAAGATCGACAAGATGGGCTACAAGGGCGTCGACACCACCGAGGCCGTGTTCGACGGCTTCCGCATCGGCGCCGACAAGGTCCTCGGCGAGGCGCCCGGCAAGGGCTTCTCGTACATGATGGACGGGGTCGAGGTCGGCCGCGTCAACGTCGCCGCCCGCGCCTGCGGCATCGCGATCCGCGCCTTCGAGTTGGCCGTGGAGTACGCCCAGCAGCGCAAGACCTTCGGCAAGGCCATCGCCGAGCACCAGGCCATCGCGTTCAAGCTGGCCGAGATGGCCACCAAGGTCGAGGCCGCCCACCTGATGATGGTCAACGCCGCCCGCCTGAAGGACTCCGGCGAGCGCAATGACGTCGAGGCGGGCATGGCCAAGCTCATCGCCTCGGAGTACTGCGCCGAGGTCACCCAGGAGTCCTTCCGCATCCACGGCGGCTACGGCTACTCCAAGGAGTACGAAATCGAGCGCCTCATGCGCGAGGCCCCGTTCCTGCTGATCGGCGAGGGCACCAGCGAGATCCAGAAGACGATCATCTCGCGCGGTCTGCTCCGCGAGTACAAGTCCAGGGGTTAGTCGGGTTCGCACCGCTCGTCCCGTATTGGCAGTATGGAGGGATGAGCGGTGCGTTCTCGGGCTCCCAGCGAGCCGGTCAGGGTCTGCCCAAGGTGCCGACGCCGCCCAGCGGCTGGCCGATCGGGTCCTACGGCACCTACCAGGAGGCCCACCGCGCGGTGGAGCACCTCGCCGGCAATGAGTTCCCCGTCGAGGAAGTGACCATCGTCGGGGTCGACCTGATGCTCGTCGAGCGCGTCATCGGCAGGCTGAGCTGGCCGAAGGTGCTCGGCACGGGCGCGCTGTCGGGGGCATGGTTCGGCCTGTTCGTCGGCCTGCTTCTCGGGTTGTTCAGCCAGCAGCAGGCGTCGTTCGCCCCGATCCTCGTGGGTCTGTCGGCTGGTGTGGTGTTCGGCCTGATCTTCGCCGCCGTCGGCTACGCCAGCACGCGGGGCCGCGGCCGGGAGATCGCCTCGGCGACGCAGCTGGTCGCGGGCCGCTACGACGTGCTCGCCCAGCCGCGCAACGCCGAGAAGGGCCGTGACCTGCTGGCCAAGCTGGCCATGGGCCCGGGTGGGCTGAGCTAGCCCCGAATTGCGGGGTGTGATCACCCGGCCTACGTTCAGTAGACCGGTGCGCGACTTTCGTGGTTGATGCCGGTGGCACGTCGGGGTGCCGCGGGGCCTTTCGGCGTGTCCGTCGGAAGGAGGCTGCGCGATGGGTCGGATACGTCGAGCGGCCGTGGTCCTGTGCGCGGCGATGGCGGCATCGGCGTGCGCCGCCGAGCAGGCCGGGACGACGGTCAACGTCTACTACTCCACCGAGGAGAACTTCACCAAGGTCATCGCCGCGTGCAACGACGCGGCGGGCGGCCGGTACAAGATCGCGTTGAACGTGCTGCCCCGGGAGGCCGACGGGCAGCGCGAGCAGATGGTGCGCAGGCTCGCCGCGGGCGACACCGACATGGACATCCTCGGCCTCGACGTCACCTGGGTCGCCGAGTTCGCCGAGGCGGGCTGGATCGCCGAGTGGACCGGGGCCGACAAGGCCGAGGTCGAGCGCGGCACCCTGGAGGGCCCGCTCACGACCGCGCGGTGGAAGGACAAGCTCTACGCCGCGCCGAAGAACACCAACGTGCAGCTGCTCTGGTACCGCGAGGACTTGGTGCCCGACCCGCCGTCGACGTGGGCGGAGATGCTCGACCAGGCCGAGGCGCTCAGGGCGCAGGGCAAGCCGAGCACAGTGCTGATGACCGGCGCGCAGTACGAGGGCCTGGTCGTGCAGTTCAACACCCTGGTCGCGTCGGCGGGCGGCAAGATCCTCTCCGACGACAGCACCAAGGCCGTGGTCGACGAGGGCGCGGTCCGGGCGTTGCAGGCGCTGAAGGACCTGGCGACGTCGCCGGTGTCGAGCCCGTCGCTGTCCAACGCCAAGGAGGACGACATCCGCCTGGCCTTCCAGGGCGGGAACGCCGCGTTCGAGCTGAACTGGCCGTACGTGTACGCCGCGATGGGCAAGGCCAACCCGGATCTCGCGACGAGGTTCAAATGGGCGCCCTATCCGTCGATCGACGAGGGCAAGGCGGGCACGGTGACGATCGGCGGGTTCAACCTGGCGGTCAGCGAGTACTCCGAGCACAAGCCGGAGGCGTTCGAGGCGGCCAAGTGCCTGCGCAGCGCGGAGAACCAGAAGTTCTCGGCGATCAACTCCGGGGTGCCGCCGACTATCGAGTCGGTGTACGCCGACCCGGACATGGCCGGTCCGTACCCGATGCGTGACGCGATCCTCGAACAGCTCAAGACCGCGGCGGTCCGGCCGCTGACTCCCGCCTACCAGAACGTCTCCACGCTGATCTCCACCATCCTGTCGCCGCCGTCGGCGATCGATCCACAGGCGACAGCCGACCGGCTGCGCAAGGAACTGCAGGACGCGCTCGACTCGAAGGGAGTCCTGCCGTGACCGCGACACTCGACCGGCCCAGCCGGAAAGTCCTGAGTGAGGGCAAGAAAGCTGAGCGGAGGCTGGGACTCTGGCTGTGCGCGCCCGCCGCGCTGGTCATGCTCGCCGTCACCGGCTATCCGATCATCTACTCGATCTGGCTGTCGCTGCAGCGATACGACCTGCGGTTCCCCGACCAGCGCGAGTTCATCGGGATCGACAACTACGTCACCGTGCTGTCCAACTCCTACTGGTGGACCGCGTTCGGCGTCACGACCCTGATCACGGTGATCTCGGTGGTGATCGAGTTGGTGCTGGGCATGGTCCTGGCGCTGATCATGCACCGAACGCTCGTCATGCGCGGCCTCGTGCGCACCGTGGCGCTGATCCCGTACGGCATCGTCACCGTCGTCGCGGCGTTCTCGTGGCGGTACGCGTGGACGCAGGACACCGGCTACCTGGCCGAACTCGTCGCGCCGAACGCGGCACTGCTCACCGAGCGGGTGCCCGCGCTGGCCATCATCATCCTGGCCGAGGTGTGGAAGACGGTGCCGTTCATGGCGTTGCTGCTGATGGCGGGCCTGGCGCTGGTGCCGGACGACCTGCTCAAGGCCGCGTCGATGGACGGCGCGTCGGCGTGGCAGCGGTTCACCAAGGTCATGATCCCGGTGATGAAGCCCGCGATCCTGGTGGCGCTGCTGTTCCGCACGCTCGACGCGTTCCGGATCTTCGACAACATCTTCGTGCTGACCAGCGGCGCGCAGGAGACCGGGTCGGTGTCCATGCAGACCTACAACAACCTGATCAAGGGGCTCAACCTGGGGATCGGGTCGACGATGTCGGTGCTGATCTTCCTGGCGGTCGCCGTGATCGCGTTCCTGTTCATCAAGGTGTTCGGCACCTCGGCGCCGGGCAGCGACGACGGAAGGAGGCGCTGATGGCCGCCATCGGATCCGCCGCGCCCGCCGGTGCCAAGGCCAGGTGGGGCCTGGTCGACATCGCGGTGGTGATCTACGCGCTCGTGCCCGTGCTGTGGATCGTGTCGCTGTCGTTCAAGACCAAGGAGACGCTGACCGACGGAAACTTCATCCCGCGGGCGTGGACCTGGCAGAACTACATCGACATCTTCAACACCAACGAGTTCATCCGCGCGCTGATCAACTCCATCGGCATCGCGCTGATCGCGACCGTCATCGCGGTCGTGCTGGGGACGATGGCCGCCTATGCCATCGCCCGCCTCGACTTTCCCGGCAAGCAGGCTTTGGTCGGGGTCTCGCTGCTGATCGCGATGTTCCCGCAGGTGTCGTTGGTTTCGCCGCTGTTCGAGATGGAACGCGGCCTCGGCCTGTTCGACACGTGGCCCGGCCTGATCCTGCCCTACATCACCTTCGCGCTGCCGCTGGCGATCTACACGCTGTCGGCGTTCTTCCGCGAGATCCCGTGGGAACTGGAGAAGGCGGCCAAGATGGACGGCGCCACGCCCGCGCAGGCGTTCCGCCGGGTCATCGCGCCGCTCGCCGCGCCGGGAGTGTTCACCACGGCGATCCTGGTGTTCATCTTCTGCTGGAACGACTTCCTGTTCGCCATCTCGCTGACGTCCACGGAGTCGTCGCGCACGGTGCCCGCGGCGCTTTCGTTCTTCACCGGGTCATCGCAGTTCGAGGACCCGACCGGGACGGTGTGCGCGGCCGCGGTCGTGATCACGATCCCGATCATCCTGTTCGTGTTGTTCTTCCAGCGTCGCATCGTCGCGGGGCTGACCTCCGGCGCGGTGAAGGGCTGAGCCATGGCTGAGATCGTCCTGGACAAGGTGACCAAGCGCTACCCGGACGGCGCGCTCGCGGTGTCCGATGTGGACATCGAGATCGCCGACGGCGAGTTCGTCATCCTGGTCGGCCCGTCGGGCTGCGGGAAGTCGACCACGCTCAACATGATCGCGGGCCTGGAGGACATCTCCGACGGCGAGTTGCGCATCGACGGCCAGCGAGTCAACGAGCGCGCGCCGAAGGACCGCGACATCGCGATGGTGTTCCAGTCCTACGCCCTCTATCCGCACATGAGCGTGCGGGAGAACATGGCGTTCCCGCTGCGGCTGGCCAAGGTGGACAACGCGACGGTCCAGCGGAAGGTCGACGAGGCCGCACGCATCCTGGACCTGACCCAGCATCTGGACCGCAAGCCCGCGAACCTGTCCGGCGGCCAGCGCCAGCGTGTCGCCATGGGCCGCGCGATCGTGCGCAGTCCCAAGGCGTTCCTGATGGACGAGCCGCTGTCCAATCTGGATGCCAAGCTGCGCGTGCAGATGCGCACGTCGGTGTCCAAGCTGCAGAAGCAACTCGGCACGACGACGGTGTACGTGACGCACGACCAGACCGAGGCGATGACGCTGGGGGACCGGGTCGTGGTCATGCGCAGCGGGCTCGTGCAGCAGATCGGGTCGCCGCAGTTCCTCTACGAGCAGCCCGCGAACCTGTTCGTGGCGGGGTTCATCGGGTCGCCGTCGATGAACTTCCTCCCCGCGACCTTGGAGAACGGCGCCCTGTCGACGCCGCTGGGCGCGTTCCCGCTGACCGACCGGATCCGGATGCTCGCCGAGGGGGCGAACGCCCCGCGCGAGGTCATCATGGGCATCCGGCCGGAACACTTCGAGGACGCCCGCCTCCTCGACACGTCCGCGGGCGGCGGCACCTTCTCCGCCACGGCCGACGTCGTCGAGTCGATGGGCTCGGACAAGTTCGCCTACTTCACCATCGAGGGCGAGACCGCGACGTCGGCCGAACTGGACGAACTCGCCGCCGACGCGGGCTCCGCCGAACTGACCGCGGCGGGCCCCCAGATCGTCACCCGCCTGTCCGCGGCGTCCCAGGTGAAGCCGGGCGAGGACGTCGAGGTGTGGTTCGACCCGGACAAGGTCCAACTGTTCGACCCGGCCGACGGGAGGAATCTGACCTACGCGGGCTGAGCCTGTGGACAACTGTTTGCACGATTTGCCGATCTTCTCCACCCTGTGTCTTGGGCGCCTCGAAACGCGAGTCGCCACAAGGGAAACAGGGGAGATCTCATGCGCACCATCGCTCTTGCCGTCCTGCTCGCACTGTCCACTGTGTTCGGTCTGACCTCGGCCGCCGCGGCTGATCCGCTGCCTTGTGACGCGGGTGAGCTCTGTCTTTGGTCGGAGCCGAACTTCGGCGGGGAACTCGTGGTGCTGACGTTGTCGGATACGGGGGTGGAGGAGTGTGTGCCGCTGTCGGAGGACATCGGCGTCCGGTCGTTCATCAACCGGCTGAGCAAGCCGACAACGGTGTATCAGGACGAGGAATGCGCCACTGAGGGCGAGTTCGACACTTATCCGGGTGGGGGCACGTACGTCCCATCGGCCCCGTTCACGATCCGGGCGGTGCAGATCTGGACCTTGTGACTCGCCCCAGTCTGATGCGCCGGAGCTGAACCGGCCGCCAAGGGCAACGAGTTCATCCCAACCAGCTCCACGCCAACGCTCGCCGACTGCGGGGCGGGTCCACCAATCGGCCCGCCAAGCAGGTCAACGCTCGCCAACCTGGCTAGATCAACCAATCCGCCCCTACCAACCATTCCAATCCAGCGATGCGGCCTGCGCCGCTTGACCAGGGCAGGTCCAGCGTCGCCGTGCTCTACACCCACTTCTCGTTGCCCCGCAAAGGATCGCTTTGCTGTCGTCCTTGGCTGGGCCGGGTTCTTCGGAGGGGGGTGCGGGCGAGGCGGCCGACGGGTCGTCCCGTCAGTGGCGCCGGTCGCGGAGGGCGGTGATCACCTCGTCATCCCAGCGGTGGGTGCGGATCAGCCGGTAGCGCTCGGCGATCACCCAGAGATAGGCCTCGGCCTCGGTCTGGGTGTCGATCATCCCGGCCTGCCGGAGCATGGTGATCACGGGCGTGAACTCCTCGGCGTACCACCGCGCGGCGACGGTGGGCCGGTCGAGGAAGACGTGCTCGTCCTGCATCAGGCGGAACCCCCACGCCTCCACTGCCTCCGAGAGTTCCGCGTAGTCCCACGGCGCGGTCAGGTTGATCGACGCCCTGGCGTCGCCGCGGAGGGGGACGCGGTCGAGGAATATCCGCCGGTAGTCCTTGACGATCAGGTCCCCGCGATACCGGATCCCGGCCGCCGACAGCCGGGTGACGATCTCGGTGACGTACGCGTCGATCGTCTTCAGGTTCAGCGCGTGCGCCACCGAGACCCGGTGATGTCCGTCAACCACGAAATGGAGGTCCCCCACGCGATAAACCTCGATAGGCGGAACCGCCTCCCCCCGACGTTGCGCGAGAGCCAGCCGTTCCCAACGCTCCCGGGCGCGCCCGGAGGTCGGCCGGAACCGGCGGTCGAAGTCACGGGTCCGATCCACACTCCCGACGATCGAGTCCAGTGGGATCACCCGCAGCCCCAGCCGCTTCTCCCCGGTCCGCCCCAACGCCCCGACGACCTCGTCGAACGGCAACATGATGTTGACGTCGTCCGGCTCCCGACGCAGCCACGCCCCTAGCCGCGAGAGGACCTGCCTCCTGCGCATCCGCAGGAAGTCGTTCTCCGCGTCGGCATGGGGAAACCCGGTATCACGCGGCACAGGTCACCTCCACTCACACGCCACGGTGACACGATCGTCGCCCGCCCGCCCGCGGTGCCACACCCGCAAGCCGCGCCATGGCGCTGTTCTTGTGCCACGGCGCAGCTGCCGGGCGCCACCGCGGCCGGTCGGTGGTAGATGACGACCGGGCGGCGGCATCGCGGCCGAACTGCACGTGATCGGCCCGGTGCGGCCGAACGAGGCCCGCGACGTGGTGGCCGCAGCCGACTCGGACGGCCGCCCCCGGCCGAGCAAGGTTGGCGGCGCGGTGGCTGTGGCCGACTTGGTACGGCCGCCGCCGCGGTCGAGCAGGGCTGGCGGCGCGGTGGCTGTGGCCGAGTCGGTACGGCCGCCGCCGCGGCTCTGCGCAGCTTGTGGTCGGGCAGCTGACATGGCGCGATGCGCAAGCGTTTGCGAACCCGTCGAGGCCGTCGAGCGGCTCGCGGTACGGGTGGGCGATGTGCAGGTCGCCACCGGCGTCGGCGAGCCGTTCGGCGGCTCGGTTGGGTCGTGCGGAGTCATGGTGTGTCCCCGGCTGTGGGGATGTCGATGATCCGGTAGCCGACCGTGTTGATCACCGTCGTGGCCCCCACCGCCCGGTCCGGGACCTGCTCGCCGTGCGGGTGGATGTGGCCGTGCAGCATCACCGTCGGCCGCAGCTTGCGCAGGGTTGTGTGCAGGCAGGTGAAACCCCGGTGCGGAGGGTCCTCCCGATCCCCGAGGTGCCGTGGCGGCGAGTGCGTGAGCAGCACGTCCACTCCGCGGCCGTCGCGGAGGCGGCGGAGGGCGGCACGGCGGTGGAGGGCGCGGGCGCGGCGGGTCATCTGGCGTTCGGTCCACTGGTTGGGGCCGCCGCTGTAGCGGATCGAGCCGCCGAGGCCCGCGATGCGCAGGCCCGCGACGTCGGCGACGCGGCCGTCGACGTTGATTGCGCCGGTCGGCCCGGGCCAGTCGGCGGGGATGCCCGCGGTTGTCCACAGGCCACGCGACGAGGTGTAGCCCGACAGGTCCACGTCGTGGTTGCCTGGTACGAACACGCACGGCCGGTCGAGCGCGTCGGAAAGGAACTCCAGGTAGTCGAACGGCAGGTCGCCCGCGGCGATGACGAGATCGACGTCGTGGTCGCGCACCCGGGTCGTCCACAGGTGCTCGACGACCTCGTCGGCGACGGCGAGCACCTTCGGCATCGTCCGAGCGTACGTCCGTTCGGGTATCGATGTGGTGGCGGCAAACGAGAAACACCGGGGGGTCGGGAACGGTTGTTCCGCGCCCCGCGTCGGAACGGTTAGCGTGATCGTCGGATGCGATCGTCTTCGGGCGGTCACAGTCACGAGCGGTGGACAGGGCCTGCCACCGAGGGGAGTTCGTGCGATGGACAGTGGGCAACAGGGGGCGGACCGGTATGTCACGGGTGGGGTGAACTGGGACGCCTACTCGTTGGAGGCGCTCGTGGCGATGGTCGCCGAGAACGCGAGCGCGCCCCAGTTGGAGCGCCTCGCCGACGACTGGCGTGCCGCGGGCTCCGAGGTCACCGACGCGTCGAGTGTGCTGGCCAACGCGCTGGAGGACCTGATGCAGTACTGGTCCGGCGCGGCCGCCGAGCAGGCCCGGGAGGACGTGGCGCTCAACGCTCAGTGGGTGGGCGACCTGGGGGAGACGGCCCGCCAGATCGGCGACCCGGTGCAGGAGGCGGCGGGCGCGCTCAAAGCCGCGCAGGACGCCATGCCCACGATCCCGCCCACCCCGCCGGTCGACCGGGCCTTGGCCGTCGACAACGCTGAGCAGGGCCTGGCCGCGGGCGGACCGCTCGCCGCCGCCATCAACGGCACCGCTGCGGGCGCCGACAGCGCGTTCGCCGCCGAACAGGAACAGAGCAAACTCAAGGCCGTCGCCGTCGAGGCGATGAAGCGCTTCGAGGGAGCGGCCCTCGGTATCGACGCGGCCACCCCGCGTTTCGAGGGCCCCGACACCCAGCTGCACACGCCGCCCAACGTCACCCCGCCGGTCGTCCAGCCGCCGAACTGGAACGACGTCTCCTACGTCACCGACGTCGAACTCCGCTGGACCTCCCTGACCGGCGGCGACCCGACCACCACCGCCCAGGGCTACGACAGCTCCGACACCCGCGGCACCGGATCAGGCGGCTCCGGCGGCGGAGGCGGCTACGCGGGCGGCCTCGGCGGCGGGGGAATGGGCGGCGGCGGAGCGGGCAGCGCGTCTGCTCGCCCGCTGCAGCCCGGCCTCGCCACCGGACTCACCGAGGCACTGTCCGCGGGCGGCAGGCCCGCGGCCGCCATGGGCGGCGCGGCGGCGTCCGCGGCCACGGGCCAACACGCGAGCCCGATGGGCATGGGAGGCATGCCGATGGGCGGCATGGGCGCCGGAGCGGGCAGCGGCGACCAGGGCGAACACCGCAGGCGCTACCCGTTCGACGCCGAAGACCCGTTCGCGCTGGACCAGAAGGCATCGCCGCCCGTGATCGGGCTGTAGGGGGAGCACGAAAGCATGCGAGAAGAGTTCCAGCGCGAATCCCTGATCCAGGAGCGCCTCAACGAGACCGAGCCGTCGGTCCCGGGATTCGACACACCCCCGCCAATGCCGTCCCCGCAGCCCCCGCCGATGCCGATGCCGCAGCCGGTTCCGCCCGTGCCTGCCCCGGTCCCGCCACCCGCCCCGGCTCCCATTCCGCCGCCCGCACCCGTCCCGCCTGCCCCGGCTCCTGTCCCGCCCGCGCCCGTTCCGGTGCCGCCTGCGCCTGCTCCGGTCCCGCCCGCGCCGGTCCCACCGCCGCCCGGACCAGCGCCGATTCCGCAACCGGACCCTTCGGGCCAGGTGCCCAAGGACCTGCCGCTCCCGCCGAGCGCGGGCAAACCGGGACACCCCGAGCCCAGCGGCCCGCCGCCCGACGGTCCACTCCCGGAAGGCCCGGTCTCCGGCGGCCCTCGCCCCGGCGACCCGAGCGCAGGGGGGCCGCTCCCAGGAGACAACGGGACCGGCCCGGGAGGCGGTGGCGCCCAGCCCGGCGGCTCGCAGCCCGGTGGCCCGGGAGTCGGCGAGCCCGGCAACTCGCAGCCCGGCGGCCCCGAGGCCGGTGGCCCTGGCGCTGGTGGGCCGGGTGGCTCTCAGCCCGCTGGCCCCGGCGGCTCCCAATCCCCGGGCTACTGGGATGTCGATCCCGACAAGCTCGACGGCTTCGCCTTGGCCGTCACCTCCGCCCGTTTCGGTCTCGCCGCCGTCCAGGCCAGGGTCGAGCGGATGCAGGGCGACGACTACACCCCCAAGCTCGGCACCAGTCCCGTCGGCCAGCAGTTGGCCAAGAAGTTCGACGACCGGCTCAACGGCGACCAAGGTCTGCGGGGCCTGCTGGCCGAGGCGATGCGTCGGATGGACCAGTTCATCGAGAGCGCCGAGAAGGTGCGCGACTCCTACCGCGAGAGCGAGGACCTGGCGCAGGACTCGATCAAGCGGGCGGGTGGCTGAGGTGACCGATCTGCGAACCGAAGCCGGCGCGTGGCTGCATCCCGCCGAGATCGACCTGTTGTGCACCTTCGGCGAGGTGGCCCCGCCCTACCCGTTGAGTGTCCGGTCGCGCGGGGACTCCATGGACGATCGGCGTGATGTCTTCCGGACCGCTCGCGCGCGGCTGGCCGAGCGGGGGTTGGCCGACCATCGCGGGCCTCGCGGGGTGGCGGCCGATTTCGTGCACCTGCTCCGTGAGGGCGCGGGCGCGCTCGACCTTCTCGTCGCCAGGAAGGGTGCGGTCGCGCGGGTTCTGGTGCTGAGCCGCCGCGAGGATGCGTTGCTCGTCAAGCAGAACGGGGCCGACGGGCCGGTCCACCTGCTCGCCCTGTCGATGCACGACGCCGTCGATCAGTTGCAGCGGTTGATCCCGGAGCACGAGCCCGCGATGGCCGCGCCGTTCAGCGTGCCGCGGCGGGCCGTCGAGCAGGTGCACCGCGACATCCTGGGCGCGCGGAACCGGCTCAGTGCCGACGACCTCGACCGGATCATGCAGCGCCACGGGCTCGACGAACAGACCGCGCGGAAGATGGCCACGCACCTGCAGCCCGTGCTGGGCAACGGGCAGGCCGGGGTCGCCGTGCGGCGGGGCTACGCCGACGAGTGGACGAGGTCCGGCGAGGAACTGCGCTGGCTCGACACCGCGCGCGGGCGGTTCCGGATCATGGGTGGCACCTTGACCGACTGGATGAGCATCAACCCCTTCTCGCGCGATGAGTTGCGGGCGGAGCTGCGCACGCTGGCGGGGGAACTTTGGTACTGATCATCGCCGTAGTTCGTGGAGAAGCGGCCACGGCTTCGGCTACCGTGACGGTCGGAAGCGATGATCCGGTGAAGGGGCGAGGATGATCGACGTCGAACAGCTGGTTCGCCAGGTCAAAGAGCGCGCCGAACAGGCAGCCGCCGCCCGCCACGAAGCCGAGCAGCACCGCAGGCGCAGGCGCGAGGTCGACGACACCTACGTCAACGGCGGCGTCAACTGGAACGGCTACAGCCTCGAGACGCTCCAGCGGATGGTCGGCGACCACGCCAACCCCAGCCAGCTCGACATGCTCGCCGACGAGTGGTCCAAGCACGGCCAGCGCATCGAGCGGGCCGCGCGGGAGCTCTCCGGCTCGCTCAACCGGCTGATGCGCTTCTGGACCGGCCAGGCCTCCGAGGGCGCCGCGCGCACGGTCGTGGCCAACGCCGCGTGGGTGTCGGAGATGGCGGGCACGGCCAAGCAGATGGCCGACCCCATCCAGGACGCGGGCGGCGCGCTGCGCTCGGCGCAGGACACGATGCCGGGCAAGCCGCGCAGCGCCTGGTACGCCACGGCGGGTGGCGGCGCGGCGGCGGGCTTCGCGATCGGCGGCCCGGTGGGCGCGGCGTTCGGCGCGGCGCTCGGCGGCATCGCCAGCGCGTTCGGCTTCGGCAGCAACAAGAAGAAGCTCAAGCGCAAGGCCGTGCAGACGATGGAGCGCTTCGAGGCCGCGGTCCTCGGCATCGACGGCAGCACCCCGCGCTTCGGCGGACCGGCCGACGGTGTCAATCCCGGCACCGGTCCCAACCTCGGCAGGCCGCCGAGCACCGGCGTCCCCGGCCCCGGCGTGCACGTCCCCGGCGGCCCCAACCACCCCGGCTGGACCGGCGCCCCGCCGCCGAACAACGGCGGCGGCGTCAACGTCGGCACCACCCCGTCCTTCGCGCCCAGCTTCAACACCGGCTGGGAAGCCCGCTGGCAGGGCCTGACCGGCTTCGGCGCCGGATCCGGCTACGGCGGCTCGCCCGGCGCGGGCGGCTTGAACGGCCTCGGCGCGGGCGCCCTCGGCGGCTTCGGTACCGGCGGACTCGGCGCGGGCCGCGCGGGGCTTGGCGCGGGCGCCGGAGCAGGCGCGCGAAGTGGCGCGCTCGGTGCGGGCGCGGGTCGCGGCGGAAGCCGGGGCGGTGCGGGAAGGTTCGGCCGCGCCAACGGTTTCGGCGACGCGCACGCGCGCGGCGCGGGCGGCTACGGCGCGGGCACCGGGGCGGGCAAGCGCGGCGAGGACGACGGCGAGCACCACCGCCGCGTCCCGATCGAGGAGGACCCGTTCGCCATCACCGACCTGAAGTCAGCACCGCCGGTCATCGGCCTGTAGGGGAGCAGCATGTATATCGACGAGCCGGAGACCGGCAACTTCACCGGCACCCAGGGCTGGGAGGTCGACCCGGAGCAGGTGCGCGAGTTCGCCGCCGCCGTCGAGGAGGTGCGCGCCGACCTCGACGCGATCATCGCCGAGGTGGCCGACCTGTCGTCGCCCGCGTTCCAGCCGATGCTGGGCACCAGCCCGGTCGGCAAGGAGCTGTCGGAGAAGTTCAACGACCGCCTGACTTCGGAGAACGGGCTGCGCGGCCAGCTCGACGAGGCGTTGAAGCGCATGGAGGAGTTCGTGGCCAGCGCCGAGCGCACCGCGGCCGGCTACCAGGAGAGCGACGACAACGCGGCCCAGCGCTTCCCGAACACGTGATGGACACCCGCACCGCGCTGCACCCGGTCGAGGTCGACCTGCTGTGCACGTTCGCCGAGGTCGAGGTCCCGTTCCCGATCGACATCCCGTCGGCGGGGCAGACCGACGTCGAGCGCGGCGTGCTGTTCAGTGGTGCGGCGCAACAACTCCGCGACCGCGGCCTCGCCGACGAGCGCGGCCCGCTCGACGTCGCCGAGGAGTTCGTCTATCTGCTGCGCGCCTGCACCGGCGTCGTGGACTTGGTGCTGCGCAAGCCGGACAGCACCCTCGCGGTGGCCGTGCTGACCGCCCAGGACGAGGCTCTGCTGGTCGTGCAGGACAGCACCGAGCCCAACGGCCTGCTGCGCCTGCAGGCCGCCACGCTCGACGACGCGCTCGGCAGGCTCGACCGCATGGTCCCGCGCGTCGACACCGCGGCGTCCACGCCCTTCAGCCTGCCCAAGCGCGCGCTGGAGAACGCTTTCGAGGCAATGCTTTCCCGCATGCCCGAGGACGGCGGCGAGCCGAACCCGTTGTCCCAGACCGAGATCGAGGAGCTGCTGCGGTCCCACGGCATCGACGACCGCGTCGCCCGCCGCATGGTCTCCTACCTGCAGCCCGTGCTCGGCAGCGGCCAGATCGGCGTCGCGCGGCGGGATGACACCGAGGACCAGTGGCACCGCGTCGGCGAGGAGATCCGCTGGATCGACACCGAACGCGGCCGGTTCCGGTTGGCGGGCGGGGAAGGGGAGGACGCCGACTGGATGAGCGTCAATCCCCTTGGCGTGGACGAACTCCGCTCAGCCGTGCGTGGGCTCGCCGCCCACGCCCGGCGCTGACCTTCAGGTCGGTGTCTCCGCGATAAGCACGGTCACCACCGCGATCCAGGTGAGAACCGTCGCGAGGAGCCAGAACTTGAGATTGGTCAACAGCCGGGTCATGGGGGAAACCTCCCTTGCGGGGCACGAACGGGGGACCTGTGTTCTTCGCTGGACGCCGGGGAATGGCCTCCAGCTAAAGCCATCGGTTCTTGCGGAAGATTCGATACAGCACAAGGCAGGCGAAGAAGATCACGAGCATCACCAGCGGGTACCCGAACCGCCACTTCAGCTCCGGCATGAAGTCGAAGTTCATCCCGTAGACGCCGACGACCATCGTCGGGACGGCGATGATCGCCGCCCATGACGTGATCTTGCGCATGTCGGAGTTCTGCTGCAGCGTGAGCTTCGCCAGCGTCGCGTCCAGCAGCGTCGTCAGCAACTCGTCGAATGCGGTGACGCGTTCCGACACCGTCGTCAGGTGGTCGTCGACGTCGCGGAAGTAGGAGCGCACATCGTCGGGGATCAGCGGCGAGCAGCCCTCGGCCAGCCGCCGCAGCGGGTTGGCCAGCGGCATGACCGCGCGCCGCAGTTCGAGGATCTCCCGCTTCACCAGGTACATCTGCTCGGCGCTGATCGGGCTGCGCGGGGCGAACACGGCCTTCTCGATCAGGTCGATGTCGGTCTCGAACGCCTCGGTCACCGCGAGGTAGCTGTCGACGATCAGGTCGGAGATGCCGTGCAGCACCGCCGCGGGTCCGGCGGCGAGCCGCTCGGGGGAGCGCTCCAGCCGCTCCCGCAGCTCGTGCAGGCCGGAATGCTTGCCGTGGCGGACCGTCACGATGTAGTCCTTGCCGAGGAACGCCATGATCTCGCCGGTCTCGACGATCTCGTTGGCCGTCGTCGGCGACTCGTGCTCGACGTAGCGGACCGTCTTGAGCACGACGAAAAGGTTGTCCTCGTACCGGTCGAGCTTGGGCCGCTGGTGGGCGTGCACGGCGTCCTCGACGGCCAGCTCGTGCAGCCCGAAGGTCTCCGCGACACCTTGGATCTGCACCGCGTCCGGCTCGTGCAGCCCGATCCAGACGAAACCCTCGTTCCGCGAGCGCACCTCGGCGACGGCGTCGGTGTGCGACCAGCGTCCGGGCAGCCGCTCGCCGTCGATGTACACGGCGCAGTCGACGACGTAGGCCGACAGCGGAACCGGGATCGGCGGCAGCGTGGGTGCCGGGGGACGGTTCTTCCGGCCACCGAGCGAGGGAATGGCGGGCATCGGGGTCTCCAGGTGCTCCCGTCGCTCGCGCGACGGACCGGGACGACCGATTTCGGGGAACGGTCGAGCCGGCGAACGGAGCGTCCCTGCCGGACCCGCGGAACCCGCTCTCAGCTAGCGGCGGATTCCTCCGGAGGGGACGCGGGTACTACTGCAACCTGTCGCGGTGGAATGACCATGCGGGTCGCCCATGTGCGTCCTCACCTCCTCTGGCCGTGGCGGCCGGGGCTCATCCCCACGCTCACCAGGGGGACAGCGTACTCCCCGACGGCGGTTACCCCGGCGTCGGGCGCGCGGTGCAGTCCCTCACACACCGGTTGCACGGGCCGCCCGCGAGCCGTACACAGATCTCCTACTCGCCGGTCACTTATTGGAGGAACAGTGCAGTTCGGTCGCTACTACGAGGAGTTCGAGGTCGGCGCGGTCTACAAGCACTGGCCTGGCAAGACGGTGACCGAGTACGACGACCACCTGTTCTGCCTGCTCACCATGAACCACCACCCGCTGCACATGGACGTCAACTACGCCGAGAACACCACCGACTTCGGCAAGAACGTCGTGGTCGGCAACTACATCTACTCGCTGCTGCTCGGCATGTCCGTGCCCGACGTCTCCGGCAAGGCGATCGCCAACCTGGAGATCGAGTCGCTGCGCCACGTGAAGCCGACCTTCCACGGCGACACCATCTACGGCGAGACCGAGGTGCTCGACAAGACGCCGTCGAAGTCCAAGGATGACCGGGGCGTGGTCTACGTGGAGACGCGTGGCTACAAGCAGGACGGGACGATCGTTTGTATCTTCCGTCGCAAGGTGATGGTCCCCAAGCAGTCCTACGGTGAGGCGCGCGGCGGCGAGCAGCCGGGTCGCCCCGAGCCGAAGGCTTAGACAGACGGAGGAAGCGCCGTGACCCTGTCCCTGGACGAGATCAGGCAGCGGTTGCGGCGCTTCGCCGAGCACGAGGCCGCCGGGGTGTCGCCGCTCTACGAGCACCTGGCCACCCGGGCGTCCGAGGACGACGACGTCGCGGGCCTGCTGGCGGCCGCGCAGCCCGGTTTCGCGCACCCGACGCTGCTGCTGGCCGCCGTGCACCGCGCGCTGCAGGCCGACCCGTTCCACGAGTTGGTCAACTACTACCCGTCGATGGGCGGCACCTACGGCGTCGACGCGGGCACGTGGCCGCTGTTCCGCTCGTTCGTCGTCGAGCGCGCCGACAAGATCCGCGGGCTGGTCGCGGCCCACACCACGCAGACCAACGAGGTCCGCCGCGCCGCCCAGCTGTACCCGGCGATCGCCTCGATCGCCAAGCAGGTGAAGGGCCCGGTCGGGCTGCTGGAGGTGGGGTGCAGCGCCGGTCTGCTGCTGGACCTCGACCGCTACGGCTACCGCTACCAGACCGAGCAGTCCGGCCAGATCGTCGCCGGGCCCGCCAAGACGCCGCTGGGCCTGCACTGCGCCCTGGAGCTGGCCCCCGGCGCGAGCCTGCCGCCGATCCCCAAGAAGCTCGCCATCGCCGCCAAGGTCGGCCTGGACCGCGCGCCGGTCGACCTGGCCGACGAGGACGCCGCCGCGTGGCTGGAGGCCTGCATCTGGGCCGACCAGCCCGAGCGGCAGCGGCTGTTCAGCACGGCGGCGGCGATGCAGCAGAAGAACCCGCCCGAGTTGGTCGCGGGCGACGCGGTGGCCGACCTGCCGTCGGCGGCGGCCAAGGTGCCCGCCGACGTGCCGCTGGTGGTCGTCACGAGTCGGGTGCTGTCGTACCTGTCCGAGGAGGCGCGCCTGGCCTTCATCGACGCGCTCGGCGCACTGGCGGAAACCCGACCGCTTTGGTGGGTCAGCATCGAGGGCTACGCGGCCGCGCTGGCCTACCTGCTGCCCAACCGCGACGACCTGGCGGTCACCGCCCAGAGTGAATCTGACATCCATGTTCTCGGGCTGACGACGTGGGTCGCGGGCACCCCGCACGCCTTCGCGCTGGCCCGCGCCAGCGCCCACGGTGAAAGGCTGCTCTGGCTGCCCTGACCTGCGTCAACGCGGTACGACGCCCCACTCGCGCAGGGTGGGGGCGAGCAGGTCGGCGAGCTCGTTACCGGCTTCGAGTGTGGTGAACGTCGCATGATCGACGAACCGCGCGTCCAGGGCGTCGTCACCGGCCCGAATGTCACCGCCGGTAACCGTGCAGGCGTAGTCATAGATCACGTAGACCCCCTTGGGTGCCACGCGCTCGACTACGCCGATCAGGTCCCCGACATCCACCGTCAACCCGGTCTCCTCCTGGAGTTCACGGATCAGCGCGACCTTGTCGGATTCCCCTGACTCGACCTTACCGCCAGGTAGGGACCACAGTCCGCGGCCGGGTTCGTTGGCCCGGCGGATCAGCAGCAGGCGCCCGGAACTGTCACGAACGACCCCGCCGACACACCGGATTCTCCCGTTCGGCCCAGCACTCATAGCTACCCAGCGTAGTCGTAGTTCTTCGGTAACGCTCCGCGTTGACCCAAGCGCGGTACTACCCTCCCCAGGGGTTGGCCGGTGCGGTACAACGGTTTTCAACAGCGCCACACCGGGTGCGGGATGGAACGGGGTAGATCGCAGTGGACGTCAAGAAGGTCTTGATCTTGACTGGGGCAGCGTTGCTCGTCTTCTTCCTGGTGACTCAACCCGTGCAGTCGGCGGGCATCGTGAATTCGATCATCACGACGCTGCGCGAGGGTGCCGAAGCGGTCATCACCTTTGTGCAGACTGTTTTCAAGGGCTGAGGCGAGTAGCGTCAAGCTATGTTCGCACCCAGAGACCCAGACGAGTACTTGCTGGACTCCGAACGCCGGGTCATCCGGGTGCGCAGGCACTGGGCGTCCCTGGCCTGGGAGGTCTTCGAGGCGGTCGCGCTCCTCGCTATCTGCGTGATGGTCTCGTATCTGCTGCCGCCGGGACAGTGGCTGCTGCAGAACCTCCTGTGGTACGTGGCCCTCGCGGTGGTCCTGCGGTTCACCTACCAGGTCATCGACTGGTGGGTGGAGCGCATCGTGGTCACCGACAAGCGGTTCATGATGACCACCGGCGTGATCACCATCAAGGTGCTCATGATGCCGATCGGCAAGGTCACCGACCTGACGTTCAAGCGCACGGCCATGGGCCGCATGCTCGGCTACGGCACGCTGATCGTGGAGTCCGCGGGCCAGATCCAGGCGCTGAACAAGATCGACTACCTGCCGCACCCCGACCAGGTCAACGACGCCATCTCCGAGCTGGTGTTCGGCGACAAGAAGGCCGCCGCCGAACGCTTCTCGATGATCAAGGCGCAGCGCATGGCGCAGGGGAAGCGCAAGGCCGTTAAGGGGTGACGTGGGTCATCGTCCACACTGAACAAGGTGCGGATCGACCTCCACTGCCACTCCACCGCCTCAGACGGCACCGACAGCCCGGCTGAGCTGGTGCTTTCCGCGCGCCGGGCCGGGCTCGACGTCGTGGCCATCACCGATCACGACACGACCGGGGGCTGGGCCGAGGCGGCCGCGGCGCTGCCGCCGGGGCTTCGGCTGGTGCGCGGCGCGGAGCTGACCACGGTGTCCGAGGACGGCCGCGGCGGCCACTGCACGGTCCACCTGCTCGCGTACCTGTTCGACCCCGAGTCCGACGCGGTGATCGCCGAGTACGCCAACACCCGGGCCGAGCGGCGCAACCGGCTGCACATCATGGCCACGAAGATGGCCGCCGACGGCTACCCGCTCGACGCCGACACGCTGCTCGCGGGCATCCCCGACGACGTCCCGGCGGGCAGGCCGCACCTGGCGCAGGCACTCGTGCGCGCTGGCGTGGTCGGCTCGGTCACCGAGGCGTTCACCGAGCTGCTGCACGGCCGCAACGGCTACTACGTGCCCAGCAAGAAGACCTGGATCAAGGACGCCATCGCGATGATCAAGGCGGCGGGCGGGGTCACCGTGCTCGCCCACGGCTTCGCCCACAAGCGCGGGCCGACGATCAGCGCCGAGGTCGTCGCCGATCTGGCCGCGTCCGGCCTCGACGGTGTGGAGATCGACCACCCCGACCACGACGCGGCGTCCAGGGCCGAACTGCGCGCCCTGGCGGGCCGCCTCGACTTGCTGGTGACCGGGTCCAGCGACTATCACGGCACCAACAAGACCATCGTGCTCGGCGCGGAGACCACGGCTCCGGAGATGCTCGACGCCATCGCCGAGCGCGCCACCGGCGCCGAGATCCTGGAAGCCTGATGGCTGAACTGTTCGACGTCCGAATCTTCATGGCCGCGCTGATCACGCTGGTCGTGATCATGGATCCGCCGGGCACCATCCCGGTGTTCCTCAGCCTCACCGGCCGCAAGTCCAAGACGGCCCGGGCGCGCGCGGCGCGGCAGGCGGTGCTGGTGTCCCTCGGCGTGATCAGCCTGTTCGCCATCGGCGGCGAGGCGATCCTGTCGTACCTGCACATCGGCATCCCGGCGCTGCAGGGCGCGGGCGGCTTGCTGCTGCTGCTGATCGCGCTCGACCTGCTGACCGGGCGCGGGCACGCCGAGCCGGAGGCGGTCGAGGACGTCAACGTCGCGCTCGTCCCGCTGGGCACGCCGCTGCTGGCCGGGCCCGGCGCCATCGCCGCCACGATCGTGTTCGTCCGCCAGGCCGACGGGCACGCCGGGTCGTACATCGCGCTGGGCGCGGCGATCCTGGCCGTGCATCTGTTCTTGTGGCTGTGCCTGCGCTATTCCGGCGTGGTGATTCGGGTGATCAAGGACAGCGGGATCACCCTGCTGGCCAAGATCGCCGGTCTGCTGCTGGCCGCGATCGCGGTCCAGCTCATCGCGGATTCGGTGCGGGGCTTTATTTCCGGTTCCGGCTGATCAGCGCGTCGAGGGCCTCCTGCGTGCGGACGATGGCGGCGTGGCCGTCGTCGTGGATCACGATGGGCCGCTCGATCAGCGACGGGTTGGCGGCGAGCACGTCGATCCACTTCGCGCGCTCGCGCGGCAGGTCGGCGAGGCCGAGTTCCTTGGCCAGCGGCTCTTTCAGCCGGGTGATGTCCCACGGCTGCATGTCGAGCTTGACGAGCACGTCGTCGAGTTCGGCGGCCGTCGGCGGCTCGTCGAGGTAGCGGCGGACGGTCACATCGCCGTCCAGCACGCCGAACGCGGCCCGGGACTTGGTGCAGCGCGGGTTGTGCCAGATCTCCATGCCGCTGATTGTGCCCGGCGCCGGGAGTGTCGGTGCCACTGCGTACGGTGGGAGCCGTGCAGGCCCAGCTTGGTTTCGACAGCATGCCGCGAAAGCTCATCAAGGTGACCCCGTCGCGGCTCTCGGTGTGGGCGGACTGCCCGCGCCGGTTCCGCATGGCCTACATCGACCGCCCGACCCCGCCCCGCGGCGGACCATGGGCGCACAGCACGCTCGGCGCGGTGGTCCACAACGCGCTGAAGGCGCTTTTCGACCTGCCCGCGGCGAAGCGGACCCCGGAGGTCGCGGCGTCGCTCGTCGACACGCACTGGAAGGACGACGGCTTCGCGGGCGCCGAGCAGGCGGCCACGTTCCGCGAGCGCGCGGCGGGCTGGGTGCACGACTATGTGGCCGAGCTGGACGTCGATCACGAGCCGGTCGGCCTGGAGCGCTGGGTGTCGGCGCCGGTCGGCACGATCGTCGCCGAGGGCCGGGTCGACCGCATCGACCAGCGCGACGGCGAACTGGTGATCGTCGACTACAAGACCGGTCGCCACGCGCTGACCACCGACGACGCCCGCGGGTCGCAGGCGATGGCGCTCTACGTGCTGGCGGCCCGGCGGACTTTGCGCAGGCCGTGCACGAAGGTCGAGCTGCACCACCTGCCGTCGGGGACGGTGTCGTCGTGGGAGCACACGGAGGAGTCGCTGGCCCGGCACCTGTCGCGGGCCGAGGAGAGCGCGGACGAGTTCCAGCTGGCCACGGACACGCTGAAGGCCGGTGGCGACCCGGAGGTGCTGTTCCCGCCGTCGCCCGGCAGACAGTGCTCGTGGTGCGACTTCCGCCGCAGCTGCGACGACGGCAGGGCGGCGAGCCCACAGATCGAGCCGTGGGCGATGCTGGCTCCGTGACCGGCCCGACTGAGCGATTCCCCGACCCGGAGGCCCAGACCGCGCGGCTACCCGTGGGCCCGACGGTGCCGGACCAGCCGACCGCGCCCATCGCGGTGGCCAGGCCCGCTGAGCCGGTCCGGCGTGGTGGGTTCTGGCGGGAGCTGTCGGGCGCGTTGGCGGCGGGGCTGTGTGCGCTGGCCGTCGTGGTGATGGCCATGCAGGTGTTCGCGGGGACCAAGGGGATGCCCGGGCCCGGCGTGGGGGTCGTGCTCGGCCACATGGCGGCCGCGGTCGCCGCTGTCGTGTTCCAGCGGTTCGTCGACCGCGGGAACGGCCCGAGGGTGATCGGGTCGTTCTTCCTGGTCCTCGCGGTGACCGCGGCGACCATCTGGTTCTTCTGGCTCGCCTAGCGGGTCAGCCCCGCGTTGGGGACGCGGGGCTGACCGTTCGGCTTAGTACCAACCGGTCCAGGGACCGGACGAAGGCGCGGTCTGCGCCGTGCAGTGGTAGACGTTGTCCGGGCCGTAAGCGCAGACCTCGACGCGCCCATCCCACAGGTTGGAGGCGTTGGGAGCGCCGGTGAGGACGCCGCCGAGGCTGGCCCAGCCGCTCCATCCGCCGGGCGAGCTGGGGCTCTGCCAGGTGTGGTACATCTGGAGGTTGCCCGCGCCGATGCCGAACAGTTCGAGCGTGCAGTTGGTGTTCCGCACGACGGAGATGCCGTACCGCAGCGATCCGTTCATGTCGACCCAGTCCGACCACGCGCCCCCGGGGCTCAGCTGCCAACGGTGAATGGGGATGGTGGAGGTGGTCAGCGCGAACTCCTCCCACCGGCCGTCGCAGTTCTGGATGCCGGCGATCCCGCCCCCCATCGTGACGGAGGTGGCCGCGCTCGCCGGTGTGGCCACGAAGAGTGTCGTGAGCAGGCTCGCCCCCATGGCCAACGCGATCCCGAAGCGCTTGAAGCGTTTGGACAACAAGTGTCTCTCCTCCCAGATCGGGCCCGGTGTTCCGAGCCCGACGCCCAGGATGTCGATCACCTGTTGACAAATCGTTGAGCCGCTACAGCCAGCTCTTCCACGTCGGCAGCAGTGTCGCGAGCAGGTCGGTCGGGTTCTCCATCGCGGGTGAGTGCACCGCCCCGCTGATCATGCTGAAGTCCGCCTCCAGTCTGTCGGCCATGTCCCGCTGGGCCGACGGCGACCACGCGTCGTCCTCGGCGCCGCAGGTCACCAGGCAGCCGATGTGGTGGGAGCGCAGATACCGCGCCAGGTCGCCGACCAGGTCCGGCTCCGTCCGCAGACCGTTGCCCATCCCGACCAGCGACGCGACCGTGTTGCGCAGGAAGCGGTGGCGCAGGAACGCCCGGTGGTCGATGGCCAGCCCCATGTACTCAGGGTTGTTCGCGTTCAGCTGCTCCAGCGCGTCGTAGGTCGCCGGGACGCCGTGGTGGCGCAGGGCGGGCTCCGCCAGGTCCAGCACGGTCCGCCGACCGCCGAGCGGCAGCTCACCCGGCCCGGAGCTCAGCAGCGTCAGCCCCACCACCGGAGCGCCCGCCAGCACCGCCCGCCGCGCGATCAGCCCGCCGTACGAGTGGCCCAGCAGGACCACCGGCCTGCCGTCCGCGGCGAGCTTGCCCGTCACCTCCGCGACCACCAGCCCCATCGGAGCGGGCAGGTAGGCCGCCTCGTCGGTCGGGCCGGGGGAGTCCAGCTGGCCGGGCAGGTCGATGGCCACGACCTCGAACCCGGCGTCGGCGATCGGGTCGAGGATCGGGGCGAAGTCCTCCTTGGACCCGGTGCAGCCGGGCACCAGCAGCGCGATCGGCCCGGCACCGGCGATGCGCAGGGCGGCGATCGGGCCGTAGGGGCCAGTCAGGTCGACACGGTGCGCCCGGTGCGGGCTCAACTGCGAATGCATGGACTGAGTGTGCCTCAGGCCCGCGTCAGGTGGTCAGTGCAAAGCGACCAATGTCGTACCGCGCTGCTCGAAGACCATGGGCCCGCTGGTGTCCATCGCGACCGGGCCGGTGTACCCGCCGCGGTCGACGGGGATGGTGCCCACGAGCTGTCCGTCGGCCTGGCTGTGGACCGCGATGGCGCCCTTGACCGGCAGCAACGCGCGTCCGGCGAACACCACGCCGGGGCCGAGCGTGTCCTGGATCGTCCACAGTGGATGCAGGTCGGTGGACGACACGACGATCGTGCGGGAGCCGGTGAACCAGTAGAACGCCCCCGTCGCAGACGTCACCGGGGCCACCCGGCCGGGTGGGTCGGCCCGCAGGTCGCCCGCCCCCAGGTCGAGGTCGTAGCTGGCGACCTGGTTGCCGTCGTCCTGGTAGACCACGAGCCGGTTCGGGTCGGGCATGGCCACGGCGGTGAGCTTGTCGTTCATGGCCACGATCTGGGCAGACTCGCTGCCGACGACCACGCTCGTGACGACCTCGGGGGAGTCGGACTCCTTCGGGCTGGTCTTGTAGACCGTCATCCGCGCCGCGGCGTCGCTCGGGCAGCGCTCGATGACGCCGACGCGGCCAGCGGTGGTGATCGTGACGGACTTGTACGCGCACTCGGTGCGGGGCTGCTTGGCCGGGTTGACCAGGGCGGGCAGTTGGCCGTACTCCATGGTCTTCACCAGGTCGGAGCGCATGCTCAGCAGCAGCCGCTCGCCCGTGGCGGTGAGGTAGGTGCCGTCGCCGACCAGCCGGGTGCCCAGTTCGGCGTCGCTGTTGCGCTGGCGGTCGCGTTCGCCGGTCATGCCCTTGAGCGAGGTCATCTCGCTGCAGCCGCCCGCGCGCCGGGGGTCGTCCTCGTGGAGCATGTTCTCGCTGGTCTTGTAGACCGCGATCGCCAGGTTCCACTCGGCGGCGACCGTGCACAGCGGCAGATCGCGCTTGTAGGTCCACCGGACGTCGCCGGTGAGCGGGTCGCGGCCGCTGACCACGCCGCCCTCGCCGGTCACCACGGTCGGACCGGCGATGGCGGGCTGGGGCGTCGCCGGGCTCTCCGCGCGCCATGCCTCGCCAAGCGACGGCGGGAAGAACTCCGGGTCGGCGGGCTCGTCGTAGTGCTTGTCGGTGGTGGTCGACGCCGTCGCGCGGAACTCGCTCGTGCGCCACACCACGACCGAGGTCGCCAGGACGGCGACCACGATCAGCGCGACGACCACGTAGTCGCGCTTGCGGGTGAACCTGGTGCGCGGGGCGGGCGGTTCCGGGACGTCCCCGTTGAGGACGTCCTCGGTGCCCACGCTGTCGGCCGAAGTCACAGGGTCAGTCTGCCGACCCCGGTGTTTCGTTGGTGTTCGACCCCGCGTCCGCGCCCACATCGGCACCGGAACGGCGCCGACGCCTGCGCTGGCGTGCGGGTTTGTCGGCCGAGTCTGTTGCCGGGGCGACAGATTCGGTGGTCGCCTCGGTCGGGGTGTCGCCGTTGGTCGACTCGACCCCACCGCGCCGACGCCTGCGCCGCGGCCGGTCGGACTTCTCCGCCGACTCCTCGCCGGTCTTGGCCGCCGACCCGGTACCCGCGCCCGCGCCGCGCGAGCGGACCCGCGTGGTGCGCTCGACGCCGCCGCGGCCGCGCTTGCTCTTGCCGCCGAAGTCCTCCTCCGGCTCGGCGTCGAGGCCCGCGCGGGTGCGCTGGGCCATCGGCAGCCTGCCGGTGGAGCCCTCGGGGATGCCGAGGTCGGTGAACAGGTGGGCGGAGGTCGAGTAGGTCTCGACCGGCTCGGGCTTGTCGAGGCCGAGCGCGTCGCTGATCGACTTCCAGCGCGGCTCCTCGTCCCAGTCGACCAGGGTGATCGCCACGCCGGTCTTGCCCGCGCGGCCGGTGCGGCCGATGCGGTGGACGTAGGTCTTCTCGTCCTCCGGGCACTGGTAGTTGATCACGTGGGTGACATCGGTCACGTCGATGCCGCGCGCGGCGACATCGGTGCAGACCAGCACGTCGACCTTGCCGGAGCGGAACGCGCGCAGCGCCTGCTCGCGGGCGCCCTGGCCGAGGTCGCCGTGCACGGCGCCCGCGGCGAACCCGCGCTCGACCAGCTCGTCGGCGACCTTCTGCGCGGTGCGCTTGGTCCTGGTGAAGATCATCGTCAGGCCGCGGCCCTCCGCCTGCAGCGAGCGGGCGACGACCTCGATCTTGTCCAGCGAGTGCGCGCGGTAGGCGAACTGCTCGGTGCGCTCGTGGGTGGCGCCCGCGTCGTTCTCCTCGGCCCGGATGTGGGTGGGCTGGCGGAGGAACGTGCGCGCCAGGGTGATGATCGGGCCGGGCATCGTCGCCGAGAACAGCATGGTCTGCCGCTCGTCGGGGACCATGCGCAGGATGCGCTCGATGTCGGGCAGGAAGCCCAGGTCGAGCATCTCGTCGGCCTCGTCGAGCACCAGCCCGCGGACCTTGCCCAGCACCAGGTGCTGCTGCTCGGCCAGGTCGAGCAGGCGGCCCGGGGTGCCCACGACGATGTCGACGCCCTTGCGCAGCGCGGCGATCTGCGGCTCGTACGGGCGGCCGCCGTAGATGGCCAGCACGCGCACGCCCAGGTGCTTGCCCGCGTCCTTGAGGTCGTGGGTGACCTGCAGGCACAGCTCGCGGGTCGGGACCACGACGAGGGCCTGCGGGGTGCCGTCGCCGGGCGAGGTGACCCGCTGCAGCAGCGGCACGCCGAAGCCGAGGGTCTTGCCGGTGCCCGTGCGGGCCTGCCCGATCAGGTCGTCGCCCGCCAGCGCGAGCGGCAGGGTGAGTTCCTGGATGGCGAACGTGCGCTCGATGCCCGCCTCGCGCAGCGCGCGCACGATCTCCTCGTGCACGCCCAGCTCGGCGAACGTGGGTGACTCGGGGAGCACCGGGGCGCCCGCGGTCAGGGGATGGGACGTATCGGTGTCCGGGACGCCCGCGACGCTGTGTTCCAAGGTCACTGGATCGAGGTCCAGCTCCGGATTCTCAGCGGTGGCGTCAGTAGTGTCGTGCGTCAGGGTGATCAGCCTCTCTAGTACCAGCGCGCGTGCCCTGGACTCGGCCTCGACCGCGCTGACGGGGTTCCCAGACCCGTGCGCGGGAGGCCGGCGAGGTGTGCGCGCACCCTCTCACTCGGTCCGCGGCGTGCTTCGCCACGAGTGTCCCGAGGTCCTCCGAGCCCGGCGTCACCAGCCATGATGAGAGCGGCGAGGCGCGGGCGTCCTGCCGAGTCTACCCGCGAGTGTGGCCGGATACGCTGCCAACCATGGAGAACGCTGCCCCAGGGCATCTGTCGGCCGGAGTCGTGGACCTGCTCGGCGTGCTGGCCTACGGCGAGCTGTCCGCTTTCGACCGGATGTCGGAGGACGCGCGGTCGGCGCCGACGGTCGCCGGTCGGGCCGCCCTTTCGGAGATGGCGGCCGCCGAGATGGGGCACTACGCCAAGATCGAGAAGTTCCTTGCGGGCCATGGTGTGGCCATCGAGGACGCGATCCGGCCGTTCATCAGCCACATCGACACCTGGCACGCCTCCACCGCGCCGCGCTCCTGGCTGGAGTCGCTGGTCAAGGCCTACGTCGGCGACGGCCTGGCCGCCGACCTGTACCGCGAGATGGCCAACTGGCTCGACGAGGAGACCAAGGTCCTGGTGCTGGAGGTGCTCGCCGACACCGGCCACTCCGCCTTCGCCGAGCGCGAGGTCACCGCGGCCATCGAGCGCGACCGCACGGTCCGCGACCGGCTGGCCCTGTGGGGCAGGCGCCTGCTCGGCGAGGCGCTGACCCAGGCCCAGTACGTGGTCGCCGAGCGCGACGGGCTGGCCGAGCTGATCGTGGGCGGCACCGGCGACCTCGCCGGGATCGCCGCGCTGTTCCGCAAGCTGCAGCAGCAGCACGGCAAGCGGATGACGGCGCTCGGGCTGGGCTGATTTTCGCGAAGCGCCTCCGGAGTCCCATGGCCGCCGGCCGCCACCCGAGCGCCCAAACCGGCGTGGGGTATTACGCGTGTGGTGAACGCGGGTGCCCCTGGGCGGTCCGGCGCCCTGTTCTCCACTAGCCTTACGGCGAGAAGTCTTCCCCGGCGCAGGAGGTTTGGCGTGGACGTCAAGATCGGTGTCGCGGACACCGTACGGGAGTTGGTGCTGGTGAGCACCCAGTCCCCGGACGAGGTCGAGGCCCAGGTCGCCGCCGCCCTCAAGGACAGCACGGGCACGCTCGTCCTGCTCGACGACAAGGGTCGCCGCTACGTCGTCCCGTCGGCGCGGATCGCCTATGTCGAGATCGGTGGCGCCGACGCCCGCAAGGTCGGCTTCGCCCCGTGAGTTGATCGTCAGAGACACCGATGGCCACCTCCGAGATGGAGGTGGCCATCGGCGTTCTCGGGCTCAGACGTCGGCGCGGGCGGTGCCGGTGTCCAGGGTGGTCTGCACGACGAACGGCGGCCTGCTGGTGCCCATGACCCGGTAGCGGTCCCACGGGTCGGGGTCGGACAGCTCGCCGTCGGCCTCGGCGCCCGGGGTGCGCAGGGTCACCTTGGTCTTGCGGCCCGCCGCGGCCTCGGAGATCGCCGGGTCGGCGGTCACGCGGCCGTACCAGCGGTAGAAGCCGTCGATGGGCTGGAAGTGGCCGCGCAGCTCGACCCGCACCTCGAACTCGCGCTCGCCGATGACCAGCGTCGCCGGGCCGCTGTAGCCATCGTCTTCGGGATGTTGGTCCTCGGGGTGGTTGTCCATGTTCGCTCCTAGCCCGCGTCGCCGAGGGACAGTTTGACGATCTTGTTCAGTTCCAGCGGCTGGTCGGGATCGATGGTGACGCCCCAGCTGCGCAGTGTGCCGTCGATGGCCGCCCAGATCGTCATGGTCAGGTATTCCACGACCTGGTCGCGGCCCATGGTGCGCCGCTCCAGCCACCACTCGCCGACGTTCTGGACCATGCCGACGATGCCGTGGCCCCACACCTCGGCGCCGCCGGGATCGATCTCGAAGGCGCGCATGTAGTCGCCGAGCAGGCTGGCCAGCGCGTTCGCGATGACCTCTTTGTCCTCGGCGACGATGTCGGCGTCGATGCCCTTCTCGGCGAAGGTCGTCCGCACGAGCAGCCGGTAGAGGTTGGGGTACTCCTCGATCATCGAGAAGAACGCGTCGAGGCTCTTGCGGATGCGGGGGACCGGCGCCTCCTCGCTGTTCATCGCGGGGATGAGCCGCTCGAAGAGGATCTCGGTGCCGCGGTGGCCGAGCGCCACGACCAGGTCGGCCTTGTCGGTGAAGTGCCGGTAGAGCACCGGCTTGGTCACCCCTGCCTCGTGGGCGACGTGCTCCATGGCCAGGTCCGGACCATGGGTGGCCAGGGCGCGCAGCGCGGCCTCGACGAACTCTTCCCTGCGCGCGGCGCGGTGCGATTTCCAGCGGTCCCGCCGGGCGTCGCCGGAATCCGTCGTCCTGTGGCCCTTGACACGATCCGTCATGGGATTGCATGCTACCAGAAGTAACTGTTACCCGCAGTCACGCATACTTAAGAGGAGCTCGATGATGAGCCGCGCTCTACAAGTCGCCAAGGTAGCCGATCGCGAGAAGACCGCGGCCCGTTTGCTCAAGTCTTCCGCGGAGAAGTTCTACGACCCGGACGTCGACATCGACTGGGACGCGCCGATCCCGCCCGACCTGCACTTCCACCCGGAGCACCGGATCTCCCTCTACGGCACCGAGCTGTGGGACCGGATGACCCCGGAACAGCGCATCGAGCTGGGCAAACACGAGATCGCCAGCGTCGCGAGCACCGGCATCTGGTTCGAGGTGCTGCTCATGCAGATGCTCCTCAAGCAGGTCTACCGCAACGACCCGACCACCGACCACGTCCACTACCTGCTGACCGAGATCGCCGACGAGTGCCGCCACTCGACGATGTTCGGCAAGGCGTGCAAACGCTTCGGCGTGCCCGCCTACGGGCCGCGGCCGTGGATCAAGCAGGTGGCCAAGATCCTGCCGGTGATCGGCCGCGGGCCGTCGGTCTACGCCGCGATCCTCGTCGCCGAGGAGATGCTCGACCGGATGCAGCGCGAGACCACCGCCGACCACACGCTGCAGCCGCTGGTGCGCATGGTCAACCGCATCCACGTGCTGGAGGAGGCGCGGCACGTGACCTTCGCCCGGCAGGAGGTCGTGCAGGGCATGGCCGAGGCGGGCTGGGTGGCGCGGCGGTACCACCAGCTGGTCACGGCCGTCGTGTCGTACTTCGTGGCGCTGTCGATGGTGAACCCGAAGGTCTACGCGGCCGTCGGCCTGAACCCACGCGAGGCGCGCAGGGCGGCCAAGGCCAACCCGCACTTCCAGGCCACCATCGCCTACTGGGGCGAGCGGATCATGGGCTTCCTCGACGAGGTCGGCCTGGTCGGCGGCCCCGGCAAGGTCCTGTGGCGCGCGGCGATGCTCCTGCCGAAGCGATGAGTTTCCGCACGTCGGACGGGGTGCGACTGAACGTCGTCGACCTCGGTGGCTCCGGCCCGACGCTCGTGTTGCTGCACGGCTGGGTCATGGACCACCGCTCGTGGGACCCGGTGGTCGCCCGCCTGTCCGGCGTCCGGGTCGTGCGGATGGACTTCCGGGGCCACGGCGGGTCCGACGCCGCGCCCGCGGAAGGGGCCACGATCGACCGGCTCGCCGACGACATCGCCGAGCTGCTCGCCGGGATCGAGGGGCCGGTCGTGCTCGGCGCGCACTCGCTGGGCGCGATGGCGCTCATGGCGCTGGCCGACCGGCACCCGGCACTGGTCGCCGAACGCGTCGCAGGGGTCGCGTTCGTCGCCACGACGTCGGGTGGGCTGTCGCGGCTCACGCTCGGTCTGCCGCGCCGAGTGGCCGCGCCGATCCTGTTCGTCGAGTCGCTGGCCAACCGGCTGATCGCCCGGCTGCCGGTGCGGCGGCTGCTCGGCCGGTTCAGCCGGGTGGCCACGCCGCTGGTCCGGTTCCTGGCGTTCGGCCGCTCACCCGCGCGGGGGGATCTGCGCGCGGTCGCGGCGCAGGTCGGGGCGTGCCACCCGAAGGCCATGGTCGCCTTCCGCGGCGAGTTGACGCGCCACGAGCGGCAGCACGCGCTGCACGTCTATCGGGACATCCCGGCGGTCGTGCTCGCGGGGGACCGGGACCGGCTGTGCACGGTCCCGCAGGCCGAGGCCATCGCCGCCGAGCTGCCGCGCGCGGTGCTGGAGGTCTACTCCGGCGCGGGGCACATGCTCACCTACGAGCGCACGGCCGACGTGGTGGGCCACCTGCGCGCGCTCATGGCGGGCTTGGACCTGAAGGCTACTGGCTAGTAGGTTGTCCGAATGGCTGACGTGTTCCGCACATCGGACGGCGTAGGGCTGCGGCTGGTCGAGACCGGCCCGGCCGACGCCCCCGTGACCGTGGTGTTCCTCCATGGCTGGACGAGCGCGCTGGACGTCTGGGACCACGTGGTGGCCGCGTTGGGCCCGCGGGTCCGGACCGTTCGCTACGACCACCGGGGCCACGGCTCGTCGGAACCCGCTCCGCCCGGCTCGGCGACGCTGTCGCGCCTGGCCGACGACGCCGCCGAGATCATCGCCGCTCGGGTGCCCACCGGCGGATTGGTGCTGGTCGGCCACTCGATGGGCGGCATGACGCTCATGGCACTGGCTGAGAGTCACCCGGAGGTCGCGGCGCGGGCTTCGGGCGTGCTGTTCGTGTCGACGTCATCCGGCGGGATGCGGGACGTGACGTTCGGCCTGCCCAAGCCCATCGTCCGCCTGGCCACCCGCTCGAACCCGATGAACCGCTCCGCGCGTCCGGAAGGCGCACGTGTCTCGGCTCCGTCGAGGCGCAAGCCGAGGGTGCGCGTGCAATTGCCACCGGCCGTGCGCCGGATGGGGTCGCTGGCGATGCTGCGGTGGCTGGTCTTCGGCACCCGCTTCCGCATGGTCGACGTCCGCGCGACGGCCGACCACGCCGCCGTCGTCCACCGCAAGACCGCCGCAGCCCTGGGCCGCGACATCGGCAGGCACGACCGCGCCGCCACGCTGGCCGCGTATGGCCATGCTGACGTGCGGGTTCTGGTGGGGGAGCTGGACCGGCTCACGCCGCTGGCCCACGCCCGCGCCATCGCCGAAGCCGCCCCGAACGCCGAATTCGTCCTCTACCCCGGCGCGGGCCACATGCTGCCGTACGAGCGCGTCCGCGAGGTCGCGACCCACATCACGCGGGTGGCGGATTCAGTCCTCGACCACGTCGGCGACGACGACGGTGACGTTGTCGTGCGCGTGGGCGTCCAAGGCGAGTCTGACCAGGGCTGACGCGCACTCGGCCGGGCTCGTGGCGGCCAGTTCGGTCAGCCGGTCCGTCACCGAGTCACCCAACGCGTCGGTCAGGCCGTCGGAGCACACGACGTACCGGTCGCCGACCACAGCGGGGCGCGACCACACGTCCGGCTCGATCTCCTCGTCCAACCCCACCGCGCGCACCAGTGCCGCCCGCTGCGGGTGCCGGACGGCTTCCTCCGGGGTCAGGTGACCTGCGGAAACAAGCTCGGCCCCCAACGTGTGGCCGAACGTCGTCCGCACCCCGTTGACGAACGTGACACTGTCGCCGACGTGGGCGCCGCGCACGGTCTCGCCGTCCCAAAGGGCGGCGAACTCCAAGGTGCTGGCCATCCCCGAAGTGTCCGGGTCGGGATGGTCGCGGACGGCCGAGTTGGCCGCGCGGACCGCCTCCAGCGGATCGCCCGTCGAGGACGCGACCGCGTCGACCGCCAGTTGGGAGGCGACCTCGCCCGCCGGGGCGCCGCCGACGCCGTCGGCGACGGCTATCAGCTGGTCGGAGGCGTGGAAGGCGTCCTCGTTGCTCGATCGGCCGCCGACGTGGGTCAAGCCTGCTGCGGAGAAGCGCACGGGCTCAGTCGTGGGGCTGCAGGGGGAAGCCGCCGCCGATGCCGCGCCACGCCAGGTTGGAGATCAGGGCGATGGCCTCGTCCTTCGGCATCGCGCGGCTGTCCTCCAGCCACGCGCGGGCCGAGACCTGGCTGACGCCCACCAGGCCGACGGCCAGCAGGCGGGCGCGGTGCTCGTCGAGGCCTGCGTCGGCGGTGATGGTGGCGGTGATGGCGTCGACGCTGGCCGTGGTGGCGCGCTCGATGGCGTCCTTGACCAGCGGTTCTCCGCGCAGGTCGGACTCGAAGACCAGGCGGAAGGCCTGGCTCTCGCCGTCGACGAAGTCGAAGTACGCGCCGACGGCGTTGCGGACGCGGAGCTTGTTGTCCGTGGTCGACTCCATGGCCGTCTGCACGCGCCGGATCAGCTCGTCGACGTGCTTCTCCAGCAGCGCCATGTAGAGCTCGAGCTTGCCGGGGAAGTGTTGGTACAGGACCGGCTTGCTCACTCCGGCGCGCTCGGCGATCTCGTCCATGCCGGCCGCGTGGTAGCCGTTGGCCGCGAACACGTCCTGCGCGGCGGCCAGCAGCTGGGCCCGACGCGCGGTGCGCGGCAGTCTGGCCCCCCGACCGATCCCGTTCTGCTGAATCGTCTCAGACATCGTCTCCACCCTCGTCGTGCGCTCGTCAGGTCGGGATCGCCAACCCGCCACGGGTGGTTCGACCGTACTACTCGGTAACCCCATTCGGGTTCAGTGTCCAGACCTGAACACGCCCCGTCCAGTATCGGTTGTGACGCGCGTCTCACCCCAGCGAGGTCGCTGGTCGGCGGGCACACTTGTCTGGTGTCCCTCGCCACGACCTTCCGCGCTCCGCTCACCAGGGTGCCGCTGTCGGCCGCCGAACTGCCGCCGATCGACCCGACCAGCCCCGCCTGGCCAGGCGAGGAGCTGACAGCGGGCGGCCACACGCTGCACATCCGCCGCACCCCGGGTCGCGACGACGCCACCGCCGTCTACGTCCACGGCCTCGGCGGCTCCGCGATGAACTGGACCGATCTGGCGGGCCAGCTCAGCGGCCACGCCGCGGGCATCGCCGTCGACCTGCCGGGCTTCGGCCGCACGATCCCGCCCGACGGCTACACCTACACGCTGGAGGAGCACGCCGACACGCTCGCCGCGTGGCTGCGCGGGCTCGGCGTGGGCAAGGTGCACCTGCTGGGCAACTCGATGGGCGGGGCGATCTCGATGCTGGTGGCCGCCCGCCACCCCGAGCTGCTGCGGACGCTGACCCTGGTCTCGCCCGCGATGCCCGACCTGCGGCCCAGCGTCAACCGGATGTCCGACCCGCGCATGGCGCTGGCGTTCCTGCCGATCATCGGCAAGCCCGTGCGCAGGCAGCTGGCCCGGCTCACCGCGCGCGAACGCGCCCAGCAGCTCATCGATCTGTGCTTCGCCGACCCGTCGCAGGTCACCGAGGAGCGGATGGCCGAGGCGTCGGCCGAGTACGCCGAGCGCGCGAAGCTCGCGTGGGCGAACCCGGCGCTGGCGCGCAGCACGCTCGGGCTGATCCGGGCGTGGATGGTGCCGCCGACGAAGTCCCTTTGGGCCATCGCGCCGCGCGTCACCACCCCGACGCTGGTGGTGTGGGGCACAGAGGACCGGTTGGTCACGGTGCGGAAGGCGCCGCGGACGACACGACTGTTGCCGCACGGCCGTTTGCTGGTGCTGCCCAGGGTCGGGCATGTGGCCCAAATGGAGCGTCCGGCCACGGTGGCGCGCGCCGTACTCGGCCTGTGGGAAGCGGGCGATGACTGGTAACCACCATGCCCGAGCGCGCGATGTGGCACCCTTGGCCCCGTGAGCGAGACGACGCATCGGGAGCGCGCCGCTGACCGTCGCCGCCCATCCGCCGAGCCGCTGGCCGCGTCATGGCGGCCCGCAGCGGGCAGGCGCCCGCCCAGGCGCAAGGGCTGGCGCGGCGTGTTGGCCACCTACGGCTGGCGGGTCTACGCGCTGCCCGTCCTGATGGCGGTCACCGCGCTCGTGGTGGTCCAGACCGCGGGCGAGCCGCCGGTCCAGACCGCCGACACCGCCTCCGGCGTCCGGCTCGACGCGCCGCAGGAGACGCCGACGGAGGACACCGCCCCGCCCGACGCGCAGGAGACCCCGCAGACCCCGGTCGACGTGAACATCCCGTCGGCGGAGCTGCCCAACGGCGGCCAGTACACCCAGACCGGCGCGGGCACCTGGCACGTCGTGCCCGGCGAGACCGCCAAGGTCGGCACCGGGGCGAAGTTCTACACCTACACCGTCGAGGTCGAGGACGGCATCGACGCGTCGGCCTTCGGCGGCGACGAGGCGTTCGCGAAGCTGATCGACCAGACCCTGGCCGACCCGCGCGGGTGGACCAGCGGCGGACAGATCTCGGTGCAGCGGGTCAAGGCCGACTTCCCGAACCCGACCATCCGGATCAGCCTGACCAGCCCGGACACCGCCCACCGACCGGACAAATGTGGTTACGCGATCAAGTACGAGTCGTCGTGCTGGCGGGGCACCGACAAGCGGGTCATGATCAACCTGGCCCGCTGGGTGCGCGGCGCGGTCGCCTTCGGTGGCGACATGATCACCTATCGGCAGTACGCCATCAACCACGAGATCGGCCACGCCTTCCGCAACGGCCACGTCGGCTGCGCCGCGGAGGGCGCGCTGGCGCCGGTGATGATGCAGCAGAGCTTCGGGGTGGCCAACAACTACGTCGCCCAGCTCAACCGGGCCGTCGGCCAGCGGGACGCGGTCAAGGAGGACGGCTTGACGTGCAAGCCGAACGCGTGGCCCAACCCACAGGCGAAGTAGGAGCTGTCACAAACCGGGTCCCCATCCCGTCTGCTCGGGTGAATCCGAATGGAAGGGGAGTCCGATGGTCAAGGTGATCACCGCGATCGGCGCGGCGGTGTTCCTGGGGATCGGGATCTGGGCGTTCGCCGCGCCGCGGTCGTTCTACGACGTCGTGGCCACGTATCCGCCGTACAACCTGCACCTGTTCCACGACGCGGGCGCGTTCCAGATCGGCATCGGCGCCGCGCTGCTGGCGGCCCTGCTGTGGAAGGACGCGCTGTCGGTGGCGCTGGCGGGCGCGACGGCGGGCGCGGCCGTGCACGCGGTGTCGCACATCCTCGACCGCGACCTCGGCGGCCGGACCAGCGATCCCGCGTTCCTCAGCACCCTGGCCTTGTTGTTCGCCGCGGGCTTGGTCGTGCGCCTACGTGCTCTTCGGCCGCGACGACCGACGGGCGCCCAAGGGGACCGGGACGGCGGCTGACCACGGTTACCGCCGGTCGGCACCTGTTGCTGCGTTGGTGACCAATCGGAGAAGAATTTCGGGGAGGCGGGCAAGTATCCCGGATGGTGGGAGGCGGGAAGGGCTGAGTGGGATTCGGGTGTTGTACGAGGCGACAATCGGGGGTGGACCCGGCGCCAGGCGCGGGGGCCGTCAGGATCGCAACTAGGAGGAGCCGATGCCAGGCAGTTTGCCGCCGCTCGTCGAGCCGGCGCAGGAGCTGACCAAGGAAGAGGTCGAGCGGTACAGCCGCCACCTCATCATCCCGGATGTCGGGGTGGACGGGCAGAAGCGCCTGAAGAACGCCAAGGTCCTGGTGGTCGGCGCGGGCGGTCTCGGCAGCCCGGCGCTGCTGTACCTGGCCGCGGCCGGTGTGGGCACGCTCGGCATCGTCGACTTCGACGTCGTCGACGAGTCCAACCTGCAGCGCCAGGTCATCCACGGCGTGTCGGACGTGGGCAAGCCCAAGGCGCAGTCGGCCAAGGAGTCGATCGCGGAGATCAACCCGCTGATCAACGTGGTCCTGCACCAGGAGCACCTGAACTCGACCAACGCGCTCGACATCTTCGCCGACTACGACCTGATCCTCGACGGCACCGACAACTTCGCCACCCGCTACCTGGTGAACGACGCCGCGGTGCTGCTGGGCAAGCCGTACGTGTGGGGCTCGATCTTCCGGTTCGAGGGCCAGGTCAGCGTGTTCTGGGAGGACGCCCCCAACGGGCAGGGCCTCAACTACCGCGACCTCTACCCCGAGCCGCCGCCGCCCGGCATGGTCCCGTCGTGCGCCGAGGGCGGCGTGCTGGGCGTGCTGTGCGCGTCGATCGGGTCGATCATGGTCACCGAGGCCATCAAGCTGCTGACCGGCATCGGCGAGCCGCTGCTGGGCCGCCTGATGGTCTACGACGCGCTGGAGATGTCCTACCGGACCATCAAGATCCGCAAGGACCCGGAGACCAAGCCGATCGAGGGCCTCATCGACTACGAGGCGTTCTGTGGCGTCGTCTCCGACGACGCGCAGACCGCGGCGGCGGGCAACACGATCACCCCGCGCGAGCTGAAGGACAAGTTCGACCGGGGCGACGACTTCCTGCTGGTCGACGTCCGCGAGCCGCACGAGTACGAGATCGTCAAGATCGAGGGCTCGGTGCTCATCCCGAAGGACCGCATCCTGTCCGGCCAGGCGTTCGTCGAGCTGCCGCAGGACCGCCCGATCGTGCTGCACTGCAAGTCGGGTGTGCGTTCGGCGGAGGCGCTGGCCGCGCTGCACAAGGCCGGTTTCGCCGACGCGGTCCACGTGGGCGGCGGCGTGCTGGGTTGGGCGCGGGAAATCGACACGAGCCTGCCGACCTATTAACGGCCGTACTGAATTCTGAAACGCAAGTGTCGATCAGTGGCTGGGAGGCGGAGTCGGGGTAGCGTGCCCGCCCGTGAGCACTCCGCCTCCCCAGCACGTCCGGGCCGCCTTCGGCGCCAAGAACGCGGAGCCCGTGCTGATCGAGCGCGGGCCCGTGTGGCGCTGCGACGATGTCGCGCTGCGCCCGGCGAGCAGCCCGGCGGAGGCGGCGTGGGTCGCGCAGACCCTCGGTGAGCTGCACGTTCCCGATCTGCGCATCGCCCGCCCGATCCGGTCGAGCGACGGCAGGTACGTCGTCGGCGGGTGGGCGGGTTTCCGGTTCATCGAGGGCAGGGCCGAGCCGCGCTACGACGAGGTGGTGTCCGCGTCGCTGCGGCTGCACCAGGCCACGGCTGATCTGCCCCGGCCGCGCTTCCTCAACCTGCGGGCCGATGTGTTCGCGCTGGCCGACCGCGCGGCGTGGGGTGAGGAGAAGGCCCCGCTGGACGTCGACTTGGGCGGCAAGCTGTTCGACGAGTTCGCCGAGCGCCGCGCCAAGGTCGGGCTGAAGTCCCAGGTCGTCCACGGCGACCTGTTCGGCAACGTGCTGTTCGTCGGCGAGGCCGCGCCCGGGATCATCGACTTCACCGCCTTCCACCGCCCGGCCGAGTGGGCCGCGGCCGTGGTCGTCGTGGACGCGATGGCGTGGGGCGGCGCCGACGACGCGATCGCGAAGCGCTGGTCACACCTGCCGGAGTGGCCCCAGGCGTTATTGCACGCCCTGCTGTTCCGCCTGGCCGTGCACGCTTTGCACCCGAAGTCGACCCCGCGATCGATGCGCGGCCTTGAGCGGGCCGCGCACCAGATCGGCGAGATGGTCTAGATCGCGAAGCAGTTCAGGTGGACGGCCTGGAGGTTCAGGGCGTCCCGGACTCCGTCGTAGACCGTTCCGTCGGTGGCCAACGCGATGTGGCCCACGACGCGGAACGGGCACTGGCTCTGGATGAGGACATTGGTGGCGCCGTCGTTCATCGCGGCGTTGCCGACCGGGCGAACCAGTTCGTCCTGCAGCGTATAGAGATTCGTGTACCGGACCGCGCCGACTGTGTCGTCGCCCGCGTTGAGGTCGTTGAGGAACGCCGACCCGACCTCCATCTGCGAACAGGACACCCCGCAGATCCCGTCGGTGAAGAACGACGACAGGTTGGCGATCGCGGTCCCGTAGTTGGGTGTCCCCAGGTTCACCAGGCTGCCGACTTCCGTCGCGCCGCCTTCGTTCTTGATGTACCGGCGGGCGACCAGGCCACCCTGGGAGTGCGTGACCATGTCGACCTTGGCCGCGCCCGTGCGCGAGCGGAACGCGTCGGCGAAGGTGTTCAGGTCGCGGGCGGAGGTCCGGATGTCGGCCCGGCCGAGCTGGGTGAGCTGGAAGATCGCCACCTGTCGCCCGTCGGCGCGCAGTCGGGCGGCCAGCGGTTCGTAGAAGAAAGCCGGGCCGAACGTCCCCGCGACGATCACCACCGGTGGCGGTGTGGCGGCGGTCGCGGTGGGAGTGAGAGTCGCGGCCAGCGCGGTGGCGGCGGTCACGGCTAACAGTCGACGGATCACAGAGGCCTCCTTGCCCAGTGAACTACTCGTCGGTAGATGTGTAACCCGGCTCACATTACTGGCGCGTCAAGGTCGCGTACAGAGCGGAGCGATCAGGCGGCTCACGCCCTCGAAACGGGTTCTGCGCAGGCAAGTTGTTCTGCCCGAAACATTCGCGAGCATTCGGGTAACACCGCGTCCTTACCGTCGGATCGACCCCAAATCGATCCGGAGGACCCGATGACGCAGGTCGCCGCGCCCGCCGTCGACACGCACTGTCCGTACTGCGCGCTGCAGTGCGGCATGCGGATGACCGGGGTGCGGGTCGAGCCGCGCGAGTTCCCCACCAACCGGGGCGGGCTCTGCCAGAAGGGCTGGACCTCCGGCACGCTGCTGACCTCCCCGAACCGCCTCACCACGCCGCTCGTCCGGGTGGATGGCGAGCTGCGCCCCGCGCCGTGGGATGTCGCGCTCGACCTCGTCGCGGCGAAGCTCACGGCGATCCAGAAGGCCCACGGCAAGGACGCGGTCGCGATCTTCGGTGGGGGCGGGCTCACCAACGAGAAGTCCTACGCGCTCGGCAAGTTCGCCCGGGTGGCGCTCGGCACGTCCCAGATCGACTACAACGGCCGCTTCTGCATGTCCTCGGCCGCCGCCGCGGGCATCCGGGCGTTCGGGCTCGACCGGGGGATGCCGTTCCCGGTGAGTGACCTCACCAGCGCCGACGCCGTCCTGCTCATCGGCGCCAACCCGGCCGAGACCATGCCGCCGTTCGTGCAGCACCTGACCAACTCCGGGCGCTCGGGCGGACTGATCGTGGTCGACCCGCGCCGGACGCCGACCGCCGAGCAGGCCACCCTCCACCTCCAGCCGCGGCCGGGCACGGATCTGGCGCTCGCGCTGGGAATCCTGCACGCCGTGGTCGCCGACGGCCACGCCCGCACCGACTACATCAACGCCCGCACCACCGGCTTCGACGCGGCGTGGCGGATCGCGGCGGCGTGGTGGCCGGAGCGGGTCGAGCGGGTGACCGGGGTCGCCGCGGCCGACCAGCGCAAGGTCGCCGCCATCCTCGCCGCGGCCGACAAGGCGTACATCCTCACCGCGCGGGGCACCGAGCAGCACGCGCGAGGCACCGACATGGTCGGCGCGTGGATCAACCTGGCGCTGGCGCTCGGGCTGCCAGGCAAGCCCGGTTCCGGCTACGGCTGCCTGACCGGCCAAGGCAACGGGCAGGGCGGCCGCGAGCACGGTCAGAAGGCAGACCAGCTCCCCGGCTACCGCAAGATCGACGACCCGGCCGCCCGCGCGCACGTCGCCGGGGTCTGGGGCGTGGACCCGGATTCGCTGCCCGGACCGGGCCGCTCGGCCTACGAGCTGCTCGACGCGCTCGGCACCGAGAGCGGGCCGCGGGCGCTGATGGTGTTCGGCAGCAACGTGATCGTCTCGGCGCCGCGTTCCGGCCGGGTCGCCGAACGACTGTCCGATTTGGACTTCCTGGTGGTGGCGGACTTCGTGCTCTCGGAGACCGCCGCGCAGGCCGACGTCGTCCTCCCGGTCACCCAGTGGGCCGAGGAAGACGGCACCATGACCAACCTCGAAGGCCGCGTTCTCCTGCGCACCAAGGCACTCGACGCGCCGGACGGGGTGCGCAGCGACCTGGAGGTCCTGCACGGGCTGGCCGTCCGGCTGGGGCAGCCGGACGGCCGCTTCCCGGTCGACCCGGAGACGGTGTTCACCGAACTGCGCGAGGCGTCCAAGGGTGGCGTGGCCGACTACGCGGGCGTCACCTACGACCGCCTGCGCGCGGGGGAGGCCCTGCACTGGCCGGTTCCCGATGTCGACCACCCCGGCACGCCGCGTGTCTTCCTCGACCGGTTCGCCCATCCGGACGGCCGCGCCCGCTTCGCCGCCGTCGACCACACCGGCCCGGCCGAGTCGCTCGACGACGACTTCCCGCTGCTGGCCACCACCGGCCGCGTCCTGCAGCACTACCAGTCCGGCGCGCAGACCCGACTGGTCGAAGAGCTGAACAACGCCGTGCCCGAGGTGTACGTCGAGGTCCACCCGGACACCGCCGACCGCGCGGGCCTGACCGATGGCGGCATGGCGCGGGTCGTGTCCCGGCGCGGCGAGATGACCGCGCGGGTGCGGCACGTGGCGTCGATGCGGACGGACACGGTGTTCCTGCCGTTCCACTTCCCCGGGGAGCAGCGCGCGAACCTGCTCACCAATCCCGCTCTCGATCCCACTAGCCGAATGCCTGAGTTCAAGGTGTGCGCAGTTCGACTGGAGGCCTCATGACCGAGCTCGCGAGGGAATCATCGACGCCGTCCGCGCGACGAATCGTCATTGTCGGGTACGGAATGGCCGGATCTCGGCTCGCCGAGGAGATTCGCCGCCGCGATCGCTCAGGCGAGCGGGCGCAGGTCACCGTCATCGGTACCGAGCGGCACGCTGCCTACAACCGTGTCCTGCTGTCGGCCGTCGTGGCCGGGTCGATGACGCCGGAATCCGTGCGGCTGCACGACGTCGACTGGGCGGCCGACCACGGCATCGACCTGCGGCTGGGGACGACCGTCACCGCGATCGACCGCGACGCGCGCCGTGTCACGCTCGACGACGGATCCACTGTGGACTACGACGCGCTCGTCCTGGCCACCGGCAGCAAGGCGTGGGTCCCGCCGACCGAGGGCCTGCAGCTCGAAGACGGTTCACTAGCCCCGGGCGTGGCCACCTTCCGCGACCTGGACGACTGCGCCGCGATCCTCGAACACGCCCGCCCCGGTGCGCCTGTCGCCGTTCTCGGTGGCGGCCTGCTCGGCCTGGAAGCCGCGCGCGGCTTGGCTGGGCGCGGCAGTCTGGTGACCGTTGTGCACCCGGTGGGGCACCTGATGGAACGCCAGCTCGACCCGGCGGGCGGCGGTGTTCTCGCCAAGACGTTGGGCGAGTTGGGCATCGAGTTCCGCCTCGGCCGGTTCGCCGCGCGCTACGTCCCCGGCGACGGCCTGAAACTGGACGACGGCAGCCATGTCCCCGCCGACTTGGTCGTCGTGTCCGCCGGTGTGCGGGCCGACACCGCGCTGGCCGAGTCGATCGGGCTGGCCGTCGACCGCGGCATCGTCGTGGACGACTCGCTGCGCACCAGCGACCACCGCGTCCACGCGATCGGCGACTGCGTCGTGCACCCCGGCACCGTGTCCGGTCTCGTGCAGCCCGCGTGGGAGCAGGCCGAGGTGCTGGCCGACCTGCTGACCGGCGAGAACCCGGCCGCCCGCTACAAGGGCACGCCCGTGGTCACCCGCCTCAAGGCAAAGGGCGTCGACCTCGCCGCGCTCGGCGACGTGCACGCCGAGGTCGACGGCGACGCGGAAGTCCTTTGCCTGCAAGACCCCGTGCGCGGTCGCTACGCCAAGCTCGTCATCCGCGACGACCGGGTCGCGGGCGCCATCGTGCTCGGCGCCCCCGACGCGGCGGCCACGATCACCCAGCTCTACGACGCCAAGACCCCCGCGCCGACCGACCGGCTCGGCCTGCTTCTGGGCCGCGCGCTGCCTTCCGGCGGCTCTGTCGCGCACTCGCCAGCTGATCTTCCCGCAGCATCGGTGGTTTGTCGGTGTAACACAGTCACAAAGGGACAGTTGGTGAAAGCTTGGCGGGCGGGCGCGGGCACCGTGCCCGAGCTGGCCGCTGTGACCAGGGCGACAACCGGCTGCGGCACGTGCACCGACGCGGTCTGCGGCATCGTCGACTGGCTGTCACGCGCCTGAGCCTCACAACCCGGTCCGCCTGAACGTGCGGACAAAGTGCCTTCCGCGTCATCGCGGGGCACGCGCCCGAAATCCCCGATTCGTAGCGTCTGCGCATCAGCAGTACGAGGAGGACACCCCCATGACGTTGGCAGCCGAGTCCCCGCCCACGACCGAGCCGAAGTCCGCGCCGCGCAAGGGCCGCTGGATCGACAACTGGGAGCCCGAGAACGAGGAGTTCTGGGAGAAGACGGGCAAGCCCATCGCCCGCCGCAACCTGATCTTCTCCATCTTCGCCGAGCACCTCGGGTTCTCCATCTGGGTCCTGTGGTCCGTCGTCGTGCTGAACCTGTCGAACGCCGGCTTCGGTGGCGGCACGCCGTTCGCCCCCAGCGAGCTGTTCTGGCTGACCGCGCTGCCGAACCTGGTCGGCTCGGCGCTGCGCATCCCCTACACCTTCGCGGTGCCGAAGTTCGGCGGTCGCGTGTGGACGGCCATCAGCGCCGCGCTGCTGCTGATCCCGACCACGGCGCTGGCCGCGATGGTCCACTTCGACTTCGTCCGCAACCAGTCGCACGACACGCAGTTCACGATCATGCTGGTCATCGCCGCCCTCGCGGGCGTCGGCGGCGGCAACTTCTCCTCCTCGATGGCGAACATCTCGTTCTTCTACCCGGAGAAGCGCAAGGGCCTGGCCCTCGGCCTCAACGCCGCGGGCGGCAACCTCGGCGTCGCGGTCGTGCAGCTGCTGACGCCGCTGGTCATCATCGTCGGTGTCCCGTTCGCCATCGCCAAGAACCCGGTCCACCCGGTGCACCTGGCCTACGCGGGCATCATGTGGATACCGTTCATCGTCGCCGCGATGGTGTGCGCGTGGTTCTTCATGGACAGCCTGAGCATGGCGAAGGCCGACACCAAGTCGTATGCCACGTGCCTGAAGCAGTCGCAGACCTGGGTCATGTCGATCCTCTACATCGGCACGTTCGGCTCGTTCATCGGGTTCTCGTTCGCGCTGCCGCTGGTCATCAAGCTCACCTTCCCCGAGTTCCTGGCGCAGAATCCGTTCATCGGCACCTACCTGGCGGGTCTCGGCTTCCTCGGCGCGCTGATCGGTTCGTTCACGCGTCCGTTCGGAGGGTGGCTGTCGGACCGGGTCGGCGGGGCGAAGGTGACCCTGTGGGTGTTCATCGCCATGGCCGGGTTCACGATGCTGGCGATGTACGGGGTGAACCAGCGGAGCTTCCCGATCTTCTTCAGCTCCTACATGGTGATCTTCGCGCTCTCCGGTGCGGGCAACGGGTCCACGTATCGGATGATTCCGGTCATCTTCGGTGCGCTGGGGCGCAAGGAGGTCGCGGAGAAGGGCGGTGACAAGGACGCGGTGCTGCTGAGCTTCAAGCGGCAGGCAGCGGCTGTCATCGGCATCGCGGGCGCGATCGGCGCCTTCGGTGGATTCCTGATCCAGCAGATCTTCCGGCTGGCGAGCGTTCCGGTGAGCGCGGCGGTGAACAGCGCGAAGACCGTGGAGGCGAAGGCGGCGGCCGCCGCCGCCAACGCGGACTGGTCGACGTCGGCGCTGGGCATCTTCATCGCGGCTTATGTGGTGTTCGCCGGGATGACCTGGTTCTTCTATCTGAGGAAGTCGACCGAGACCTCTCGGGTGCAGAGCCTGGCTTACGCGGGCGTCTGACCCAGGGACGAGCAAGAGGCGGTCCGCACCACTCGGTGCGGGCCGCCTCTCGTCGTGTCGGGGTGTCGTGGCTCACGCGCACGTGCTTTTGACCTGCGGAGGGAGGGATACGTAACAGGGGTGCAACAGGGGAGAAGTCGGGTCGACACGGGCGGAACGCACTCTTGTCTGAGCATCAAACCCTCGGGAGGCACCGGTATGGCGCGGACACTCGTCGTCGTCGGCAACGGAATGGTGGGGCACCGCCTGGTTCAGGCGCTGCGCGACCGGGACGTCGAGCGCGGCTGGCGGGTCGTGGTGCTGGCCGAGGAGGCGCGGCCCGCGTACGACCGGGTCGCCCTGACGTCCTATGTGGACAGCTGGGATCCGCTGGCCCTGCAGCTCGACGGTGCCGAGTTCGCCGGGGACGACCACGTCGAGCTGGTGCTCGGCGACGCGGTCACGGCCATCGACCGGGGTGCCCGGAAGGTCACCACGGCGTCCGGCCGCGTTCAGGGCTATGACGTTCTCGTGCTGGCGACCGGTTCGTTCCCGTTCGTGCCGCCGGTGCCCGGCCGTGACCTGCCCGGCTGCCACGTCTACCGGACCATCGACGACCTCGACGCCATCAAGGCTTCCGCCGAGCGAGCCCGGCAGGGCAAGGGCCGTGGCGCCGCGATGGTCGTCGGCGGTGGTCTGCTCGGGCTTGAGGCCGCGAAGGCGTTGCGCGACATGGGGTTGTCGCCGCACGTGGTCGAGCTTGGGCCGCGGCTGATGCCGCTGCAGGTCGACGAAGGCGGCGGGGCGCTGCTCAAGCGGCTCATCGAGGGGCTCGACGTCACCGTGCACGCGGGCGCGTCCACGTCCTCCATCGAGGAGGACCGCGGGCGGCTGCTCGCCAAGCTCTCCAACGGGATCGAGCTGGACCTCGACCTCGTGGTCTTCTCCGCGGGCATCCGCCCGCGCGACCAGCTCGCCCGCGACGCCGGCCTCGCCGTCGGCGAGCGCGGCGGCATCATGGTGGACGCGGGCTGCCGCACCACCGATCCCGACATCTACGCCATCGGCGAGTGCGCCAACCTCGACGGCATGGTCTACGGCCTGGTCGCCCCGGGCTACTCGATGGCCGAGATCGTCGCCGACCGGATCCTCGGTGGGACGGCGAGCTTCCCCGGTGCCGACATGTCGACCAAGCTGAAGCTTCTCGGCGTCGACGTGGCCAGCTTCGGTGACGCGCACGCGGCCACCGAGGGCGCGCTCGAAGTCGTGTTCAACGACGCGGTCAAGGGTTCCTACAAGAAGCTCGTCATCTCCGACGACGCGAAGACGCTGCTCGGTGGCGTCCTGGTCGGCGACGCGAGCGACTACGCGATGCTGCGGCCGATGGTCGGGCGCGCGCTCCCCGGCGACCCTGGCGCGATCCTCGCGCCGTCCGGCGGTGGTGGCGGAGTCGGCATCGACGCGCTGCCCGACGAGGCGCAGGTGTGTTCCTGCAACGCGGTCAGCAAGGGCGACATCAAGCACGCCATCCTCGAGGGCGGCTGCCAGGACGTGCCGTCGCTGAAGTCCTGCACCAAGGCGGGCACGTCGTGCGGCTCGTGTGTGCCGATGCTCAAGCAGCTGCTCGGCGCGTGCGGTGTCGAGCAGTCCAAGGCGCTGTGCGAGCACTTCAGCCAGTCGCGCGCGGAGCTGTTCGAGATCGTGCGGGTCACCGGGATCCGGACGTTCAGCGACCTCGTCGCCCAGCACGGGGCCGGGCGCGGCTGCGACATCTGCAAGCCCGCCGTCGCGTCGATCCTCGCCTCGCTCGGCAGTGAGCACATCCTGGCGGGCGAGCAGGTCACGCTGCAGGACACCAACGACAAGTACCTGGCCAACATGCAGCGCAACGGCACGTACTCCGTGGTGCCGCGCATCCCCGGCGGCGAGATCACCCCGGAGAAGCTCATGGTGATCGCCCAGGTCGCCCAGGACTACGGGCTCTACACCAAGATCACCGGCGGGCAGCGCATCGACCTGTTCGGCGCCACCGTCGACCAGCTCCCGGCGATCTGGAAGCGGCTGGTGGACGCGGGCTTCGAGTCCGGCCACGCCTACGGCAAGGCGCTGCGCACGGTGAAGTCGTGCGTCGGCTCCACCTGGTGCCGCTACGGCGTGCAGGACTCCGTCGGCCTGGCCATCGAGCTGGAGCTGCGCTACCGCGGCCTGCGCGCGCCGCACAAGCTCAAGTCGGCGGTGTCCGGCTGCGCCCGCGAGTGCGCCGAGGCGCGGGGCAAGGACTTCGGGATCATCGCCACCGAGAACGGCTGGAACCTCTACGTCGGCGGCAACGGCGGGATGATGCCCCGGCACGCCGACCTCCTGGTGTCCGAAGTGGACAAGGAGACGCTGCTGAAGGTGATCGACCGGTTCCTGATGTTCTACATCCGCACCGCCGACCGCCTGCAGCGCACTTCGACCTGGCTGGACAGCCTCGAAGGCGGGCTCGACCACCTGCGCGACGTCGTCGTCGACGACAGCCTGGGGCTCTGCGCGGAACTGGAGGCGCAGATGGCCCGCCACGTCGAGGGCTACGCCGACGAGTGGGCAGGCGTGCTCGCCGACCCGGAGAAGCTGGCCCGGTTCAGCTCGTTCGTCAACGCGCCCGGCACGCCGGACCCGACGATCACCTTCCGCGAGGAGCGCGGTCAGAAGGTTCCCGGCGACAAGGTCCCCGTTCTGCTCGGTATCCCGGAGGTGAGTGCCCGATGACCGCGGAAGCTGTGTTGGCCACCGAGACTTGGGTCGAGGTCTGCCCCGTCGACCGGCTCGGCCGCGAGCAGGGCGTCGCCGTCCTGCTGCCCGACGGCACCCAGGTCGCGGTGTTCCGCACCCACGACGACGCGCTGTACGCGGTCTCCAATGTGGACCCGTTCAGCGGCGCGGCGGTGCTCTCACGCGGTATCGTCGGTGATCTCGGCGGCGTGCCCGTCGTGGCGTCCCCGATGCACAAACAGCACTTCGATCTGCGCACGGGGGTGTGCCTGGAAGACGCCGACGTGTCAGTCCCCACATACCCGGTGTGCGTCCTGGATGCGACCATCCTGTTGGGGCGGCTATGACCATGCTCCTGGAGGTGCCCGAGGTGATCGACACACCGATAGCCCCGCTCGCGGGCTACACGATCGGTGTCACCGCCGCGCGCCGCGCGGACGAGCTGGGCGCCCTGATGGAGCGACGCGGCGCCACCGTGCTGCACGGGGCCGCCATCCGCATCATCCCGCTGGCCGACGACAGCGACCTGCTCGCGGCCACCACCAGCCTGCTCGACGGCCCGGTCGACGTGGCGGTGGCCACCACCGGCATCGGCTTCCGCGGCTGGATCGAGGCCGCCGACGGCTGGGGCCTCGGCCCGCAGCTGCTCGCGGTGCTCAAGACCGCCGCCGTCCTGGCGCGCGGCCCCAAGGCCAAGGGCGCGGTCCGGGCCGCCGGGCTGGTCGAGACGTGGTCCCCGGAGTCGGAGGCCAGCGCCGAACTTCTGGACTACCTGCTGGCAGAGGGCGTCCAGGGCAAGCGCATCGCCGTGCAGCTGCACGGTGAGCCACTGCGCGAATTCGTCGACGCCCTGCGCGCGGCCGGGGCCGAGGTCGTGGAGATCCCGGTCTACCGCTGGACCGGCCCCGCCGACCCGGCGCCGCTGGAGCGCCTGCTCGACGCGGTCCTCGCGGGCCAGGTCGACGCGCTGACCTTCACCAGCGCGCCCGCCGCGGCGAGCGTGCTGGAGACCGCCGACCGCCAAGGCAGGCTCGACGCGCTGCTGGAGATGCTGCGCACGCGCGTACTCGTGGTGGGCGTGGGGTCGATCACGGCGGGTCCGCTGGTCGCGGCCGGGGTGCCGGTGGTGTGCCCGGACCGCGCCCGGATCGGTGCTCTCGTCCGCGAACTGGCGGTGGCGCTGCCGCAGCGCGCCGTGCGGCTGCCGATCGAGGGCCGCGAACTCGAACTGCGCGGCCAGGCCGTGGTGTTCGACGGCGAACTGCGCCCGGTGCCGCCCGCGCCGATGGCTTTGCTGCGCGCGTTGGCGGCGACGCCGGGCCGGGTGCTGTCGCGCCCAGCGCTGGCCGGGGTGCTGCGCAAACACTCGGGCCGGGAGACGGGCGTCGACGAGCACGCCGTGGAAACCGCGGTCGGCAGGCTGCGCGCGGCGCTGGGTGCGCCGACGCTGGTGCAGACCGTGGTGAAGCGCGGCTACCGGTTGGCGGTACCGCTCACGTGACCCTCATCCTCGTAGCGCACGGGACCCGAGCGGCCTCCGGTGCGCGGACCACCCACGCGCTGGCCGACGAAGTCCGGCACCTGCTGCCCGAGACCCCGGTGAAGGTCGCCTTCGCCGACGTCCGCGCGCCCGACGTGACCACGGTCCTGCGCTCGGTGCGCGGCCCGGCGATCGTCGTCCCGGCTTTCCTGGCTTCCGGCTACCACGTGCGGGTGGACGTCCCGGCCCAGATCGAGGCCGCCGGTCCCCGCGACGTGGTGGTCACCGCCGCTCTGGGTCCGGCCCCGAGCCTGGTCGCCGCGATGCACGAGCGGCTGGCGGAGGCCGGTTGGCGTCCAGGGGACGCGGTCGTCATGGCCGCGGCAGGCTCCTCGGACCCACGAGCCCTCGCCGACGTCCGCCGCGCGGCTCTGTTGTTGGGCGCACGGACCGGCGGCGTCGTGCGGATCGGCTACGCGGCCACGGCTCAGCCCGGGATCGCGGAGGTCGTGGCCGAGGTGCGGGAATCGGCCGCGCGGGTCGCGGTGGCGTCGTGGCTGTTGGCGCCCGGGCTGTTCCAGCGGGCGGTCGCGGGGTGCCCGGCGGACGTGGTCGCCGAGCCGTTGGGGGACCACCCGAAGGTCGCTGACCTGGTCGTCCGCCGGTATGCCGAAGGTCTCTTCTACCGGGCCGCGGCGTAACGGCGGAGGCTCCGGCACCGAGACGCTGGTCATGAAACTCGTCGCGTGCCTGCTGCTCCTGCTCATCGCGGGCTGCGCCACTCCCGTCACCGGCACCGCGTCCGGCTCGTCCCAGACCACCACGGCTGAGCCCACCACGACAGCCGAGCCCACGGCGACGACCCGCAAGCCGTTGACGACGATCAAGACCACGCTGCCCACGACCAAGGCCACGGCCCGCCCGATCCCCACGGTCGACGAGAGCGCCCCGTCCAAGTACTGCGACCAGCTCTTCAAGGGTGCGCTGGGCAAGGACATGCACGCCGTGGTCGTGGAGACCCCTTCCGGCCGCGTCAACTGCGACCAGGCGGGCGCCGTCCTGTTCGACTACTACGCCGAGCGCCCCACACCCGACCCGGCCTTGCCGCCGATCGAGGTCGCCGGCTTCACCTGCGCCCAGGCCCCAGAACCCGCCCTCCCACAGGCCATCTGCACAGACGGCGACTCGCTCATCTACTCGATGTGGCCCCAGGGCGGCTGACACTCACGAGTTGACGAGCTGGTTGACCCGCTGGAACGGACAGCCCCAGCACCTCGCCCGCTTCCCGCTGCGAAAGCCCCTGCGCGAGCAACTCGCGGACGGCCGCACGAGACTCCTCCGCCCGCAACACCTCGGCGCGGGCGAGATGGACCTCGACTTCGCTGGGAAGGGTGACTGTGATGTTCAGATCGAACTCGGTGGCACCGGTCATGATCTCGATGAGCTCGGCCGCCATGGGCCGCACGTTCCGATGGCGGGGGGCCTGGGTGGACCGGTCGATCTCGGGAACCCGGACCATCCAGAACCTGCCGTCGCGAGACACATCGACCTGATAGGTCTTCACGCCCGCCACCACCCTTTCCCGAGAACGCCGGGCACTCCTCGCATGTCGACAGCGAATCGCTCTCACCGAACTCGGCATGCGGGGGATCTGGATCATGGTTTCAGCCAGCTCGAACACACATCAAGATCGCCCAGAGGGTTCCCTCGAAGGTGTGGCCCAAGCGCGGTCCGGCGTTCTATCCTCACCGCACGGCGAGTTCCGCGCCGAACCTCCTGACCCGGCTCCCACGCCGTCGGGCACCCGCGGAGGCAAAGGGGACGCAGGCGCCTCGGGACGCGAACCGCAGCCACCTGGACGATGATCACAGGGGCGGGACGACAAGCGTGGGTAGCTCGTCACGCCCAAGGTGATCAGGACAGGTTTGGCGATGACGGACAAGAAGCAGCTCAAGGCGCGCATTCGGGCGCGCATGGCCAAGACCGGTGAGCGGTACTCCACCGCCCGCGCCCACCTGGTCGGCGTGGCCCCAACCGATCACGGCTGGACCCTCCGCGGTGGGCAGGACCCCGAGTCGGCGGCGCTGGCCAAGCAGCTCGGGCTCGATGAGGCGCTCGTCTTCGGGATCAGCGGCGGCATCGGCGCCGGGTACATCCTCTGGGAGTTCAGCCACGGACCTGTGCTCACCCTCGCCTTCACCAGCCGCTGGCAGCGCATCGCCGAGCCGTCGCGGCGGGCGGCGGAGCGGCTCGGGTTCACCCTCAACGAGCAGACAGGTGGCGCCAAGACCGCGACGCGGCGGTTGAAGGAGAACCTGGACGCCGGGCGGCCGGTCATGGTCTGGCCCGACTGGTTCAACATCGGCTACTGGAACGCCCCGCCAACGCTCGACGGCCACGGCGGGCACGCCGTCCTCGCCTATGCGATCGACGGTGACCGGGTCCACCTCGACGACCGCAACCACAGCCCGCTGACCGTCCCCATCGACGACTTCGAGCGTGCCTGTGCCCGGGTCGGGTCGTACAAGAACCTCGCCCTCACCGTCGACGGCGAAGTCGACCCCGCGCGGATCGCGCCCGCCGTCCAGACGGGCATCGAGGACGTGGTCGAGTTGCTCAGCCAGCGGTCGGACTCGTTCTCGCTGCCCGCGTGGCGCAAGTGGTCGCGGATGATGACCGACCAGCGCAACAAGAAGGCGTGGCCGCGGGTCTTCGCCGACGGCGGTCTGCTCAACGCGCTCGCGTCCGTCTGGGAGGGGATCGAGCCCGCGGGCATGACCGGCGGCAACCATCGCGGCCTGTTCGCCGACTTCCTCGACCAGGCCGCCGGGATCCTCGACCGGCCCGCGTTGGGTGAGGAGGCGGAGAGGTGGCGCGAGATCGGCGGCATGTGGCACGGGCTGGCCGAGGCCGCGTTCCCCGCCGACATCCCGGTCGTCGCGCGGATCAGGGAGCTGGTTGAGACGATCTCCACAGCGGTCGGCGACGGTGACGCGGGCCGGGAGACGTGTGCGAAGGCGGCAGAAGAGCTGTGGGAGCTGCGCCTGCGTGAGCCGTTCCCCGAGGCCGAGGCCGTTTTCGCCGACATGGGCGCCCGGATCGCTGAGATCCACACCGCCGAGACCGCGGCCGTCGGAATACTTGAGAGCGCAACTAAGTTGTAGGGTTCAGACAGGTCGCCGCTGGGGTGGCCGTTGAGTGGGAGGGGGCCGAGATGCCTGCCATCACCGCCGACACCTTGACCTTGCCGCGGCTGCCCGAACTGCCCGAGACCGCCACCGACTGGCGCGGGGTGACCAAGGTCGTCAAGGCGCAGAAGTTCCTCGAAGGCGAGGGCTTCCAGGTCCGCCGCCCATTCCCGGGCGTCGACCTGTCCGACGCCGACCCGTTCCTGCTGCTCGACCAGATGGGTGCGGTCGAGTACGGGCCCGGGGAGGCCAAGGGCGCGCCATGGCACCCGCACCGCGGGTTCGAGACGGTCACCTACATGATCGACGGCGCCATGCAGCACACCGACTCCATCGGCGGCGGCGGGCTGATCACCGACGGCTCCACCCAGTGGATGACGGCGGGCGCGGGCATCCTGCACAACGAGATGCCCCCGCCCGAACTCATCGCCAAGGGCGGGCTGTTCCACGGCGTGCAGCTGTGGGTCAACCTGCCGCGCTCGATGAAGATGACGCAGCCGCGCTACCAGGACATCGAGGCCCGCGACGCCCGACTGCTGTCGAGCGACGACGGCGGCGCCCTGGTGCGCGTCATCGCCGGTGAGCTGGACGGGCACAAGGGGCCGGGGTCGACCTACACCCCGATCACCTACCTGCACGCCACGCTCAGCGCGGGCGCGCGGCTGGCGATGCCGTGGCCGGAGGACTTCACCGCGATGGTCTACGTGCTTTCGGGCCGCGGGACCGTCGGCGCCGAGCGGCGGCCGCTGGACGAAGGCCACCTGGCCGTGTTCGGCCGCGGCGAGGCGCTGACCATGCAGGCCGCCGACACGCAGCCGGGGAACTCGCCCAGCTGGGAGATCCTCGTGCTGGGCGGCAAGCCGATCAACGAACCGGTCGCGCGCTACGGGCCGTTCGTGATGAACACGCGCCAGGAGATCCTGGACGCGTTCGACGACTACCAGGCGGGCAGGCTCGGGACCATCCCGGCCATCCACCGCACGAGTTCCGACGAGGAGCTGACATGACAGTGCTGGAACCGACTCTGCTGGAGCAGGGCCGCCTCTACCGCGAGAGCGGCAACCCCTCGGTCGCCGCGCGCTACCTCGCCGAGGCGGCCGAACAGGCCCCGGACTCCCGCTCGGTGCTGACCGAACTGGCGCTGGCCCACTTCCAGTCGGCCGCGCTGGGCAAGGCCGAGGCCACCGCCCGGCGCCTGGTCGAGCTGGACCCGTCCGACGCGTTCGCCCTGACGCTGCTGGGCCGCGCCCTGGCCCGGCAGAGCAGGCACGCCGAAGCCGTGCCGTACCTGCGGCTGGCCGACGCGATGCTGGGGACCGCGGAGTCCGCGGAGCTGCTGGCGACGGCGGAATCCCGCCGCTAGACCCGATGGCCCGGGCGCTGCCCGGGCCATCTCGGCGATCATTGCGCGTGTCCTCCACCGCGTCACCGTCAGCGAGGTAGTCGTGCGAACCGAGCGCCACCACCCCCTCACCTTCACCGGCTCCGGCGGCGAGGCCCTCTCCGGCGTCCTCGACCTCCCGCCCAAGGCGCCGGAGGCCTACGCCCTCTTCGCCCACTGCTTCACCGGCGGCAAGGACTACCAGGCCACCCGGCGGGTGTCGCGTTCCCTCACCGACCGCGGCCTGGCCGTCCTCCGCTTCGACTTCACCGGTATCGGCGAGTCCGGTGGCGACTTCGCGCACGCCACCTTCTCCTCCAACGTCGCCGACATCGTCAAGGCCGCCGACCACCTGCGCGACCACTTCGCCGCGCCCGATCTGCTCATCGGCCACTCGCTCGGCGGCGCGGCCGTCCTCGCCGCCGCGGCGGACATCCCCGAGGCCAAGGCCGTGGCGACCATCGGCGCCCCGAGTGACCCATCCCACGTCGCCCATCTCTTCGCGCACGCGGTCGGGGACATCGAGGCCGACGGCGAGGCCGAGGTCGAGCTGGCGGGCCGCTGGTTCCGGATCCGCCGCGAGTTCCTCGAAGACCTCCGCGAGCAGCGCCAGGCCGACCGGATCAAGAACCTGGGCCGCCCGCTGCTGATCCTGCACTCGCCCGACGACGAGGTGGTCGACGTCTCCAACGCCGCGGCCATCTACACCGCCGCACGGCATCCGAAGTCGTTCGTCTCGCTCGACGGGGCTGATCATCTGCTCACCGCGTCGCTGCACGCCAAGCGGGTCGCGCAGCTGATCGCGGCGTGGGCAGACCCGTACCTGCCGGAGTCGTTCACCCCCGAGATCGACTGAAGATCGGCATTGGTCTACCCGCCCGCGCGGGCCGAAATTCCGCCAGTATCGGTACTGACCAGGGAAAACCGCCTGTGACCAGTTGGTAACAGTCCGGGTCGCCTTCTTTCGGGGGGTTGTGCGCGGACCGATTGGGCTGAAAGAGTGGGGGAAGCTATTCCCGGCCGGCACGCCGTGGGATTCCCTGTGAGCAACCTCGATGCTCTTCTCGCGCGGTGGCCGCCTTTAGGAAGGTTGCCTTCATGACGCTTGCCCACGAGCTCGCTCCCACGGTCGGGCGGATCGCCGCCGCACGCGAGATCGAGTCCATCCACAACGCCGAGCAGTGCCACCGCGCCGCCCGGACCGTCGCCGACCACGCCGCCGACGCCCAGGACTGCCTGCGCCTGCTCGAGATGCTGGGCTTGGACCCGGCCACGGTGAAGGGCTACTAGAACAGCCCTGGTTCCGCTCCCCAGCGGTACACCTTCAGATCGACCTTCTCCCCGTTCGCCAAGACGCCCTCGCCGCGGAGCAGTTCAAGCTGCTCGCGGGCGAGGTGCGGGGCCGGGGTCCCGTTGGCCCGCAGCACCCGGTGCCACGGCAGGTCGTGCCCGTCCTCGGACAGCACCCGCCCGACCAGCCGCGGCGACGGCGCGCGCGCGAGGTCGGCGATGTCGCCGTAGGTGGCGACGCGACCTGCGGGGACCGAGCGCACGGCTTCCCGGATGCGTTCGTGCATGGCCTCATCGACGGTCACGACACGAACTCCTTGATCAGCTTGGCCGTGCCCGCGGGGTTCTCCAGATACACCATGTGCCCGAGGTCGACGCCCACGTGCGTGAACTCGGCGCCCATGGTGAAGCGGCACGCCTTGACGAAGTCGGGTCCCACGAACTCCTCCCGCGTGGCCTCCACCAGCAGCGTCGGCAGGCCGGGCGGCGGCAGGACCGGCGCGCGGCACATCTCGCTCCACGCGGTGATCACCGCGGCGGGGCAGTAGCGGGGCCGCCAGGTGCCGTCGACCTCGACCCAGTTCGCCGACACCTCTTCTTCGATGTGCTCCTCCGGCTCACCCGGCCAGTCGTGGCGCTGCGTCGCCAGCGCCTCGGCGCGGTCGGCCCGGACGACGTCGGAGGTCTGCGCGTACTCCAGGGCTTGGGCGGGCTTGACGTTCACCGCCGGGTCGAGCAGCACGAGCCCGGTCACCCGCTGCGGCGCCAGCCGGGCCAGGTGCAGTGCGACCAACCCGCCGTAGGAGTGGCCGACCACGGGTGCCTTGTCGATCCCGCGCGAGTCGAGGACGCGCAGCAGATCGGCGGCGTGCTGCTCCAGCGTCCACGGCGGCAGCCAGTCGGACAGGCCGTGTCCGCGCAGGTCGGGAGCGATCACGTGGTGGTCGCGCAGGTGCGTCTCGGCCAGCCTGCGGAACCGCGCGCCGTGCCCGCAGACCCCGTGCAGGATCACCAGCGGCGGGGAGTCCGCCGAGCCGTAGGCGTGGACGTGTAAGCCGTCTGACATGAGCCGGATCATGCCATCCTGGCGTGCCGCGTCGAAGGCTGTCACCCCGGCGTGATGCAATCGGGTGTGGCCGCCGGGAAGACTCCGATCGCGCCGCGACTGGTCCGCCGACCGGCCGCCGCGCGCGAGTCCGTGCGGTGGGGTGAGGACGCCCAGCGGGTGCTCGCCGGTGCCGACGGATTCGTCCGCGTCCTCGGTGGTCCGGGCACCGGCAAGACCACTCTGCTCGCCGAGGTCGCCGCCGACCGCATCCTGCGCGGCGGGGTCGACCCGGAGCAGCTGCTCGTGCTCACCGGCAGCCGCCGCGCCGCCACCGACCTGCGCTCCCGGATCACCGCACTGCTCACCGACCCAGACGCGGGGATGTCCCGCACGGTCCGCGAGCCCTTGGTCCGCACCGTGCACTCCTACGCTTTCGCCGTGCTGCGCATCCAGGCGATGCTGCACGACGAGCCCGGACCCCGGCTGCTCACCGGACCCGAGCAGGACACGGTGATCCGCGAACTGCTCGAAGGCGATGTCGAGTCCGGCGCGCGGCACTGGCCGGAGCGCCTGCGGCCCGCGCTGGGCGTGGCCGGGTTCGCCGAGGAACTGCGCGACCTGCTGCTCCGCGCCGCCGAGCGCGGGCTCGGCCCGGAGGACCTGATCACCCTCGGCAAGCGGCTGGACCGCGACGAATGGGTCGCGGCGGGCCGGTTCGGGCGCCAGTACGAGGAAGTCACGTTGCTGCACGGCGCGTCCGACAGCGCGATCGCGCACACGACGGCCCCCGCGCTCGACGCCGCCGAGCTGGTGGCCTCCGCGCTGCTGGCCTTCGAGACCGACGACGAGCTGCTCGCCGCCGAACGCGCCCGCGTGCGCTATCTGCTGGTCGACGACGCGCAACACCTCGACCCGCTGCAGTACCGGCTGTTGCAGCGGCTCGGCAGCGCGGCCAAGGAGTTCGTCGTAGCGGGCGACCCCGACCAGTCGATCTTCTCCTTCCGCGGCGCCGACCCCGGCCTGCTGCGCGACGCCGAACCCGAGGGCGGCACGATCCTGCTCACCCCCGGCCGCCGGATGGCCCCGGCGGTCCGACGCGCGGTCTCCCAACTGGCCGCCCGGCTTCCCGGTGGCGGCCAGCGGCGGGTGGACAAGTCACGCGACAAGGGCGGCACGGTCCTGGTCCGCCTGCACGCGTCCTCGGCCGCCGAGGCGGGCTGGGTCGCCGACCAACTGCGCCGCGCCCACCTGCTCGACGGCATCCCGTGGTCGGAGATGGCCGTCCTGGTCCGGTCCGCGACGCGCTCGGTTCCCGTGCTGCACCGCGCGTTGGCGGCGGCGGGGGTGCCGGTGGCCGCGCCCGGCGACGAGCTCCCGCTGGCCCAGCAGCCCGCGGTGCGGCCGTTCCTCGCGCTGCTGCGCTGCGCCGCCGTGCCCGCGCTGCTCGACCCGCCGATGGCCGCGATGCTGCTGTCCTCGCAGCTCGGCGGCGCCGACCCGTTGGCGCTGCGGCGGTTGCGTCGCGGCCTGCGCAGGCTCGAACAGGCCGCGGGCGGCGACAAGTCCAGCGACGAGCTGCTGGTCGAGGTGCTCACCGACGACGACCGGCTGTCCGCGCTGGAGCCCGCCGAGGTCGGCCCTGTTCGCCGGGTCGCGGCGCTGCTTTCCGCCGCCCGCAAGGGAATCGCCGAGGGCGCGGGGCTTGAGCAGATTCTCTGGGACGTGTGGCAGGGCAGCGGCCTGGAGGCGCGCTGGGTGGCCACGGCCGCGCGCGGCGGCCCGGTCGGCGCGTCAGCCGACCGCGACCTCGACGCGATCGTCGCGCTGTTCCACACCGCCGAGCGCTATGCCGACCGGCTGCCCGGCTCCGGTGTCGCCAACTTCGCCGACCACCTGATCGGCCACCGCATCGCGGGCGACACGCTCGCCCCGTCGGCGCCCCACGGCGAGGCCGTCGCGGTTCTCACCGCGCACGCGTCGGCTGGTCGCGAGTGGACAGTCGTGGCCGTGCCCGGTGTCCAGGAGGGCGCGTGGCCGGACCTGCGGCTGCGAGGTTCGCTGCTGGGTGTCGAGCGGCTCGTCGACCACCTCGCGGGCGTGGACCACTCCGAGACGCTGTCCGCGACGGCGCCCTTGCTCGCCGAGGAACGCAGGCTGCTGCTCGTCGCCACGTCCCGCGCGCGCGGAAAGCTGCTGGTCAGCGCGGTTCGTGGCGAGGAGGAGCAGCCGTCGCGGTTCCTGGCCGAGCTGTCCGGGGTCGAGGCGACCGATCCCGAGGCCGAGTCGATGATCCCCGTCGCCGAGCAGGAACGCGCGCTCGTGCTGGCCGATCTGGTGGGGGAGTTGCGCCAGGTCGTGTGCGACAACGGTGCCGACCGGGCTCGCCGCGCGCTGGCCGCGCGGCAGCTCGCCCGGCTCGCCGAGGCCAACGTGCCCGGCGCGCACCCCGACAGCTGGTACGGCCTGCCCGAGATGTCGAGCCTGGAACCGCTGCGCGGCAAGCACGAACCGGTGCGCGTGTCACCGTCCACTGTGGAGATTCTGGCCAAGTGCCCGCTGCGGTGGGTCGTCGAGCGGCACGGCGGTCAGGACCCGGTCGAGCTGGCCGCCGTCACCGGGACGCTCGTGCACGCCTTGGCGCAGGCGGCGGCTTCCGGTGCCTCGCGCGAGGAACTGATGACCGAGCTGGACCGGGCGTGGCACCAGGTCGACGCGGGCGCGCCGTGGTTCTCCCGGCGCGAGCAGGCGCGGGTGCGGGCGATGGTCGACACGTTCCTGACCTGGGTGCGGGACACCCGCGGCGAGCTGACGCAGGTCGCCGTCGAGCGGGACGTGTCGGTCGACCTGCCCGACGGCGTCACGGTCCGCGGCCGGGTCGACCGGCTGGAGGCCGACAACGAGGGCCGCCCGGTGATCGTGGACATCAAGACCGGCAAGCAGCCGATCAGCGTGGACGACGCCAACGCCCACCCGCAGCTGGCGGTCTACCAGCTGGCGACGGCGTACGGGGCGTTCACCGCGGACGGTCTTGGCAAGGACCCGGGCGGCGCGCGGCTGCTGTACGTGGCGAAGAAGAGTCGCGGGAAAGCGACCGAACGCGATCAACAACCGTTGCAGGGCGAGCTGATCGACCACTGGCTGACTATCGTGCGCGACGCGGCCGGGTCGATGGTCGGCCCGGAGTACAGCGCTTTCGAGAACCCGGACTGTCCACGCTGCCCGGTCCGGTTCACCTGCCCACTGCACCCCAGCGGCAGGCAGGTCACGGAGTAGCACTCGAACAGGTGGTCGAGGTGTCGCAAGCTGGATTCGGCCGTTCGGCGGGGTAGATTGGTCCTCATGAGCTCGATCCGTCCGATCCGTGCGTACGACCCGCCCGCGCACATGTGCGCGCTGGGGCGGCTCTTCGCGCAGATCGACGCGCAGCTTTCGCCCGCGTGGCAAGTGTTCCCGCAGATCGGCGTGATCACCGACGGCGCCACCGTGCGCACCCCCGACCTCGTCATCGCCACGGCGGACATCGACCGCGACGCGCCGTCGATCGACGCGGGCAAGGTCGCGCTGGCCATCGAGATCATCTCGCCGGGATCGGCGAGTGTCGACACCGATGTCAAGCCCTACGAGTACGCCGACGCGGGGATTCCGTATTTCTGGCTCGTCGACCCGGAGCCGCCCGTCACCGTCACGGCGTACTCGCTGGTGGCCACCGACTACGAGGAATCCCAGCGCGGAGAAGGGATCTTCGTCGTGTCGGCGCCGTGCCCGCTGCGGATCGACCTGGCGGCGCTGGCCCGATGACCGCGAGTCCGTTGTGAGCCTGCCGCTGCCGGGGCTCGCGCTGGTCAGTCCCCGGGAACTGGCCCACGAGTTGGGACTTCCCGCCCCCACGCCCGAACAGTGCGAGGTCATCGCCGCCCCGCCGGAGCCCGCGCTGGTCGTCGCGGGCGCGGGCGCGGGGAAGACCGAGACCATGGCCGGGCGCGTGGTCTGGTTGGTGGCCAACGGTTTGGTCACCCCTGAGCGTGTCCTCGGCCTCACCTTCACCCGCAAGGCCGCCCGCCAGCTCGCCGACCGCGTCCGGTCCCGGCTGCGCAGGCTCGCGGGCGCGCGGCTGCTCGACAAGCTCGACCCGTCCGGTGAACGGCGTGCCGCCGTGTTCGCCGGCGAGCCGACAATCCTGACCTACCACGCCTACGCGGGCCGGATCGTCGCCGAGCACGGGCTGCGGCTGCCGGTGGAGCCGGGGGCGCGGCTGCTCACCGAGACCGCGTCGTGGCAGGCGGCGCACCGGGTCGTGGCCACGTGGGCGCAGGACCTCGACACCGACCTCGTCCCGGCCACGATCACCAAGTACCTGCTGGCGCTGGCGGGCGAGCTGTCCGAGCACCTGGTCGACCCGTCCGAGCTCCACAGTCACGCCGAGCGGCTGTGCGCGGCCATCGAGTCCGCGCCGCGGGCGAAGGGGCAGCGGGCCGACCTGTCCCAGGACTTGCAGAAAGTCCTTGTCACGCAACGCTTCCGGGTGGCGCTGCTGCCGCTCGTCGCCGCGTACTCCGACCGCAAGCGCAAGGAGGGCGCGGTCGACTTCGGCGACCAGATGTCGCTGGCCGCGCGGCTCGCGGCCGGGCACATCGAGGTCGTGCGGGGCGAGCGCGAGCGGTTCGGCGCCGTCCTCCTCGACGAGTACCAGGACACCGGCCACTCCCAGCGCGTCCTGCTGCGGTCGCTGTTCGGCAGCTCGATCGAACACCCGAACTCGGCGCCGATGCCGGTCACGTCGGTGGGCGACCCGGCCCAGGCGATCTACGGCTGGCGTGGTGCGAGCGCGGCGAACCTGCCCCGCTTCACCACCGACTTCCCCCGCGAAGCCAACGGAAAGCTGCTCCCCGCCACCCGCTACGGCCTGCTCACCAGCTTCCGCAACCCGCCCGAGGTACTCGACCTCGCCAACGCCGTGTCCGCCCCGCTGCGCGCGCTCGGCCTGGAGGTCGACGAACTGCGTGCCCGCGACGGCGCGCCGTCCGGTGACATCCGGTTCGCCCTGTTGTCCGATGTGGACACAGAGGTGCAGTGGGTGGCCAACCAGGTCGCCGACCGGTGGTACGCCGCCATCGAGGAACGCGAGAAGCCGCCGACGGCCGCCGTCCTCGTCCGCCGCCGCGCCGACATGGCCGACATCGCCACGGCCCTGCGCGAGCGCGGGCTGCCGGTCGAGGTCGTCGGCCTCGGCGGGCTGCTCGACGAACCGGAGATCCGCGACCTGGTCAGCGCGCTGCGCGTGCTGATCGACCCGCTCGCCGGGACGGCCGCCGCGCGGCTGCTCACCGGGTCCCGCTGGCGCATCGGGGCCACCGACCTCGCCGCGCTGTGGGGGCGCGCGCGGACCCTGGCCGACACGTTCGCGGGCGGCCCGCCCGCCGACGCGGCGCCCGGCGACGTGATCCCGGGGGAGGGCGTCGAGCAGGCGGGCCTGGTCGACGCGATCGACGACCCCGGCCCCCGCGAGGCGTACTCCGAACTCGGCTACCAGCGCGTCCGCGCCCTCGGCTCCGAGCTGACCATGCTCCGCCGCAGGCTCGACCAGCCGCTGCCCGAGCTGGTCGCCGACGTCGAACGCACCATGCAGCTCGACATCGAGGCCACCGCCCGGCGCGGCGGCGCGGGCCGGGCGCACCTCGACGCGTTCGCCGACGTCGTCGCCGACTACGCACGGGCCAGCCCGTCGGCCAGCCTCGCCGCGCTGCTCGACTACCTGGCCACAGCCGAGGCCGCCGAGGACGGGCTGGAGCCGGGCGAGGTCGAGGTCGCCGAGGACCGAGTGCAGATCCTGACGGTCCACTCCGCGAAGGGCCTGGAGTGGGAGGTCGTCGCCGTCCCGCACCTGGTCCGCGACGTGTTCCCCAGCGGCAGGCGCGGCGGCAGCTGGCTCACCACCGTCACCGAGCTGCCCGCCGACCTGCGCGGCGACGCGGTCGACCTGCCGAAGCTCAACGTGGACAGCGCGGAGAACCGCAAGGAGGTCGAGCAGGCGCTCAAGGCGCACAAGGAGGACTTCGCCGAACGCGGCCTTGTCGAGGAACGGCGGCTGTTCTACGTCGCACTGACCAGGTCGGAGCGGTCCCTGCTGGTCTCGGGGCACTGGTGGGGCCGCACGGGCGGCAAGCCGCGCGGGCCGTCGGAGTTCCTGACCGACCTCGCCGACTACGTCACCGAGAAGCAGTGGCCCGACGAGCTGCTCGACGTGTGGGCGCCCCAGCCCGAGGAAGGTGCCGAGAACCCGCTCGCCACCGCTGTCAAGACTGCCCAGTGGCCCGCAGACCCCTTGCGCGACCGCCGCCCCGACGTCAGCACCGGCGCCGCGCTGGTCCGCGCCGAGCTGTCCGCGCTGCGCGACGGCGAGGTGTTCGACGACCCGGCCGACGACCCCGACGGCTGGGTCCGCGACACCGACGTACTGCTGGCCGAGCGCGCCGCCGCGTCCGCCCGGCGCGAGCAGGTCGTGCTGCCCGACCAGCTCTCGGTGAGCCAGCTCGTCGAACTGGCCGCCGACCCGGAGGCGCTGGCCCGCAGGCTGCGGCGCCCGCTGCCGTTCCCGCCCAACCCCGTCGCCCGGCGCGGCACCGCGTTCCACGCCTGGCTGGAGAAGCGGTTCGGCTCCCGCGCCCTGCTCGACCTCGACGAGCTCCCCGGCGCCGCCGACGAGACCGCCGCCCCCGACGACGACCTCGAGGCCCTGCGCACGGCGTTCCTCGGCAGCGAGTGGGCCGACCGCGTGCCGCACGAGGTCGAGGTCCCGTTCTCCACCGAACTCGACGGAATCGCCATCCGCGGCCGGATGGACGCGGTGTTCCTCGACCCCGACGGCGGCTGGACCGTGGTCGACTGGAAGACCGGCCACCTGCCCGACGCCGACCGGCTCCCGGCGCTGACCATCCAGCTCGCCGCGTACCGTTTGGCCTGGTCAGCGCTGTCCCACACGCCGCTGGACAAGGTCCGTGCCGCCTTCCACTACGTCCGCCCCGGCACCACCCTGCGCCCCGCCGACCTGCTCGACGCCGACGGCCTGCGGGAGCTGCTGCGCTCGGTCCCGGACGCCGAGTGATCCAGCCCACCAAGGCGGCGGTGGGCGATGCCTACTAACCTTCGGCGCGTGAGTCATACGCGGGGGACAGACACCCGATGAAACGTCCGCGCAAAGCGACTGGGCTCAGCGACCGCGAAGAGTACGAACTCGTCGGCATCCTGCGGATGCCCGAGAGCGGCGTCAGCCCGATCACCTCGATCATCCGCCGCATCGTCGGCGCGCTGCTGGCCCTCTTCGCCGCCGTCCTCATCGTCTACTTGGACCGCGACGGCTACCGCGACGTCAACGAGGACGGCATCTCCTTCCTCGACGCCGTCTACTACGCCACGGTCTCCCTCTCGACCACCGGCTACGGCGACATCACGCCCGCCAGCGACTCCGCGCGGCTCATCAACATCCTGGTGATCACCCCGCTGCGCATCCTCTTCCTCATCGTCCTCGTCGGCACGACACTCGCCGTGCTGACCGAGCGGTCCCGTCAGGCATTCAAGATCCAAAGGTGGAGGTCCAAGGTGCGCGATCACGTGGTCGTCGTCGGCTACGGCACCAAGGGCCGCTCCGCGGTGAGCGCCGTGCTCTCCGACGGGGTCGACCCGAGCCGGATCGTCGTGGTCGACACCGACCAGGCGATGCTCGACGCGGCGTCCCTGCTCGGCCTGGTGACGGTGCACGGCTCCGGCACCCGCTCCGACGTGCTGCGCGTGGCGGGGGTGCCGCGCGCCAAGTCCGTCGTCGTGGCCGCCAGCCGCGACGACTCGGCCGTGCTGATCACCCTCACCGCGCGCGAGATGGCGCCCAACGCCCAGATCGTCGCCGCCGTCCGCGAGACCGAGAACGTCCACCTGCTGCGCCAGTCCGGCGCCAACCAGGTTGTCGTCTCCAGTGAGACCGCGGGCCGCCTGCTGGGCATGGCCACGCACACGCCGACGGTGGTCGACATGGTCGAGGACCTGATCACCCCGGACGAGGGTCTGGCGATCTCCGAGCGCGAGGTCGAGCAGGCCGAGATCGGCGGCTCGCCCCGGCACCTGCCCGACATCGTGCTGGGGTTGGTCCGCGCGGGGAAGCTCTACCGGGTCGACTCGTCGGAGGCCGACGCCATCGAGGCGGGCGACCGGCTGCTCTACATCCGGAAAGTCACCCCCGCGGACGAGTAACACGATCGGGGGATCGTCTGCGACGATCCGTGCGTGCGCCTGCCCGCTGAACTCCGACTCCCGGCCGCCAAAGCAGCCGGGGCGGCCGTGTTCAGCATCCTCGTGGCGATCCTCATCTCACTGACCGGCGCCCTCGGGCTCTGGTCGCTGTCGGAGGCCGTGTGGCGCACCCAGGCCACGGTCGTCACCAGCGCGCCGTGCGGCGCGGGCCAGACCGAAGAGGTCACCTTCCAGCGCGACGGCCAGGAGCAGCGTGCCAGCCTCGACGCGTGCGGCCACCTGCGCGGCGAGACCATCGAGATCGCCGTGGGCGACACCGTCAGCGTCGCCAGGGCCACCGCGGGCGCGCAGACCGACGCCCGGCCGCTCGGCGTCATCCTCTGCGTGTTCGCGGGGATCGCCGGGGCCGGGTTCGCCGAGCTGTACCGGCGGCCGGGCGGGCCGTGATCAGGCGACGTGCTCCGCGGCGATGACCCACGTGTTGCACTGGTAGGTGCGGTTCGTGGTGAAGCCCTGCTCCTGCCACGCGCCGTAGTGCTGGGCGGTGCCGTGCGAGGCGTCGGAGCGGGTGTAGCCGTCGGCGATCATCTCGCGGATCACCGTGTCGGTGATCGACCCGCCGCCGTGCTGGGCCCCGGCGAACCACATGCCGCTGAAGCACTGGCCCATCAGCTCCAGCCGCCGCGACAGCTCCAAGCCCTTCGGCGACTGGTCGCCCGCCTCGTACCGAGCCTGGCCGTAGGTCTGCATGATCCCGGTCATCCACTGGATGTGGTGGGCGAACTCGTGGGCGAACACCGACAGGTAGCTGCCGGTCTTGTTGCCGACCCGCTCGGTCGCCAGTCCAGCGAACGGCATGTAGAGCGTGTTGTCGCGCGAGCAGTAGAACGCCGCCGCGGTGGCCCCGGTGACCGAACCGCACGGGCTGGTCCAGCTCGTGCCCGCCGGGAACTTCAGGCCCGGGCGCTTGTAGGGCAGGTTCGCCCTGGCCAGCGCCGGGGTCCACGCCTGTTCGAGGCAGGGGAGCGCCGCGGTGAAGTAGGACTGCGCGGCCTGCGGGTCGCTGCGCCACGCGGGCAGGTTGCAGGTGACGGCGTTGACGCCGTTGGTGGTGCTGAAGATCGGGTTGTCGCCGAGGCGGTAGACCGGGGCGGGCTCCGGCGGCCGGGTGTTCGTCTGCGGGGCGGCCGTGGTCGTGCGGACCGTCGTGGTGGTCGGCCGCTGCGGCCTGCCGCCGCTCTCGGTGGTGGTCGGGGTGGCCTCGGTCGTGGTGTCCGTCGTCGTCTCGGACTCGGTGGTGGCGGTGGTCGTCCGCGATGACGTCGCCCGCTTGGTCGTCGTCTCCGTCGGAGCCGAGTAGCCCGGGTCCGGGTCGGCGAGGACAGGCGAGTTGCTCTTGCGCTGCTGGATGACGCCGAACACGACCGCCGCGCCGACCAGCACGGCCACCATGACCACGGCCAGGATCGGTCCCGCGTTCGACTTCTTGCGGGGCGGCGGGTACATCGGCCACTGCTGCTGGAACGGCGGCGGCCCGAACTGGGGCGGCCGCCCGAACTGCTGCGGCGCGCCGAACCGCTGGGGCGGGTACTGCGGCGGTCGCTGCCCCTGCGGGTAGGGCTGCTGCGGTGGGTACGGCTGGCGCGCTTGCGGATGCGGCGGCTGCTGCTGGGGGTACGGCATGGTCCGCTGTGGAGGGAGCGGGCGCGCGTGCGGTGGCGGTGCCACGGGCATCGGCGGCGGATATGGCCGGTGTGGACGCCAAGGCCCGCTGGGCGGCTGAGTCACAAGTTCCCCCGTACAGAGATTCACCAGATCGCGCGTGAGCATATTGGCGCTCGGCTAGTGTTCGCGGGCGTGTTGAAGAATTGGGGGGCCGCCGCCGCCATCACGGTGGCAGGCATGTCGTTGTTCGCAGCTCAGCCGTCGTTCCCGGCACCGCCGACCGACGCGCCGACGATCTCGTTCCCGGTGCCCAAACCCGGCCCGGTCCCGGGCTCGGGGAAACCGGTGCCGTCGATCGACCCGTCGCCGCCGACGGCGAGCAGGCCGGGCAAACCGAGCGTCGAGCACCCGCCGCTGCCCCGCAGCGTCAACATCCAGCTCAAGATCGAGCGCGACGGCCGGATGACGGTCATCGAGCAGGTGATCGTGCAGGCCAAGGACACGATGACGCGCGAGGTCCCGCTGCGCATCGGCGACCGGGTCTTCACCGTGCGCGACGCCAAGGTCGACGGCAGCGGTACCGCCGAGGTCTCCGGCGAGAAGTTCGTGATCAAGCTCAACGAGGGCGTGTCCACCGTGACGTACACAGTGGACGGCGCGGTGGCCGACCTCGGCGACCGGCTGCAGGTCCGCTGGCAGGTCGCCAACGGCTGGAGCGACAAGCTCGTGTTCCTGCGCGCGTCGCTGCTCACCCCCGAACCCGGCGACGACCCGACGTGCCTGGCGGGCGCGGCGGGCACCGAGGACCAGTGCGACTCCGCGCTGATCGACGTCAGCGGCATCCTGCGCGTCATCCAGTCCGACTTGGACGCAGGCCACCGCGTCGACATGAGCCTCGACCTGCCCGCGGGCCTGGTGCCGACGAACGCCCGCTTCGAGGAGGTCAAGGCTGGCCCGTTCGCCATGACCCCGGTCGGCGGGGGCGCGCTCGGCGGCCTTGCCCTGCTCCTGCTCGGCGGGTTCGGCGCGCTGTGGGCCGCCCGCGGCCGCGACCTGAAGGCGGTCTCGGCCGACGTGGCGCCGGTCGACGTGCTCGTCACCGAGGGCGGGCGGGTCGCGTTCGCCTCGCCGGACGGGGTGCTGCCTGGGCAGGCCGGGACGGTGGTCGACGAGGTCGTCGACGGCCGCGACCTCGCCGCCACGGTGGTGGACCTGGCTGTACGCAACTACTTGTGGATCACCGAGGTCGCCGACGACGACTGGCAGCTGGTCCGCCGCAACCCCGCCGACGACGCGCTGACCGCCTACGAACGCGCGGTCTACCAGGCCGTGCTCCCCGACGGCACCGAGTCGGTCACCGTCTCGGGGCTGCGCGCCACGGACCTCGACGCCGTCCGCGCCACCGCCTACGCCGACGCCGTCGACCGCGGCTGGCTCACCAGGGCGCCGGGCGGACTCGGCAGGCTGGGCCTGATCGGCGTGCTGGTCACCGTGCTCGGCGTCGCCGCGACGGTCGTGCTCGCGCTGACCGTCGGGCACGCGCTGGCCGGGGTCGCGCTCGCCATCGCCGGGGTCGCGCTGGTGCTGGGCAGCCGGTTCCTGCCGGTGCGCACCAAGCGCGGGGCCGCGCTGGTCCAGCAGGTGCGCGGGCTGTCGGGGTACCTGCGGGCCGTTTCACCGGAGTCGATCCCGGACGCCGATCGCGAGCTGGTCTTCTCCCGGTCGCTGCCTTACGCCGTGGCGCTCGGCGAGTCCGAGGCGTGGCTGGCGCGGTTCGCCGACCTCGACGTCGCCGCCGACGGGACGCCTGGACTGTATTGGTACGGGACCCAGGACGAGACCTATGACCAGCCGCGATTCGCCCGACGCTTCCATGCGCTGGTGGCGGCGTTAACTGGGATCTTCACTAAACGCTGAGTATCGCTGCAGTTCACCGCAGTGTTAGCCATTCTGAACTGGGAAAACACATACGGGGGTGGGTGGCGCGCGGTTAGCCACGCGGGGTACGGTTCGGCGCACTTTAGGAGGATCTTCCATTCACTCGAATGGACAGTCTGGGGGAGGCTCGTTGCGTACCACCGTCGCCCGCGCGGCCCGCGCCGTCATGGCGACCGCGGTTGGCATCACCCTGGTCTTGACCGCGGCACCCGCGTTCGCCCAGGAACCGGTCCAGCCGCCGGTCGCCGACCAGCCGGAGCCTCCCACCGACGTCGAGCAGCCGCGGCCGCTGCTGTCGGCGATCGCGCACTGCCCGAAGGGCGTGCCGACCGTCGAGGTGCACGTCCGCGACGACCGCGAGGACCCGTACGGGCTCACGCTGCTCGGGTCGGGCTCGCCGTTCTCCAAGCACCTGGAGACCACCTTCGACGAGGAGCGGTTCGACCACTCCGCGGTCTTCGCCGACGTGCCGCCCGGGCAGTACCGGGTCGTGCCGGACGAGGGCGACCAGACCTCCGGCGGCGTCGACGTCGTGGTCACCGACTGCAAGGCCACCACGCCCGCCGAGAGCGCGCTCGAGGTCGACGTCGTGTGCAAGGCGGGCTGGGGCATCGTGACGTTCACCGTCACGAACTCGACGGGTGAGACCAAGAAGTACACGCTCAGCGCCTCCACCGGCGATGTCGAGTTCAACATCGAGGTGTCCGAGGGGACGTTCCTGCGGGTCACCGACAACGGCTACGAGGACGGCGAGTTCTTCGCCCAGCTGAGCGGCAAGGACCTCAAGGAGCCGATCCGCAAGGAGTTCACCGTGGCGTGCGCCGCGGAGAACGCGCCCAAGGTGCGGGCGTCGGCGCACTGCGACGGCAAGGACGACCTGACCGGCCAGGCGCCGATCTTCGTCGAGATCGAGAACCCGAACCGCTCGTCGGTCGACTACACCGTCAAGGGCGCGGGCACCGAGCGCACGCTGCCCGTCGGCGGCGGCGCGACCGGCATGGTCGAGCTGGACCCGCTGCCCGCGGGCGACTACACGGTCACCGTCGCGGGCTCCGACAGCACGATCACCAAGACCGGCGTCGGCGTCGACAACTGCGCCACCGTCGTCATCGACGAGGACGGCCTGCAGGTCGAGACCCGCTGCGCGGACGGCAAGTCCGTGGTCACCTTCCGGTACTTCCCGGTGAGCCAGGGCAAGCGGTCGTTCAAGGTCGACGGCGACAGCCGCTACGACAACGAGATCGAGTTCGGCGCCGAGGAGCACTACCTCTGGGAGCGCTGGACCGCGTTCTTCGACGACGGCACCTACACCGCGCGGCTCGTCGGCGGCGGCCTGAACACCGTCGAGAAGTTCACCGTGAACTGCTCTGGCACGCCGACCTCCACGACCACCGCGCCGCCCGCCCCGACCACCACGTCGGTCCCGCCCGTCACCCCGGTCGCCTCGGAAAGCGACCTGCCGGTGACCGGTGCGGCCGTCGGCGGCATGATCGCCTGGGGCGCCGGTGCGCTGGCCTTCGGCGCGCTCCTGCTGCTCGTCGTCCGCCGCAGGCGCGCGGCCCGCTGAGTCATCCACAGGCGAACAGCGGACCCTGACGCGAGCAGGGTCCGCTCCCGTAGGCTCGCCGGGTGACCGTTTCCGAGCTGCACAGGTACACCCTGTCCAACGGCCTGCGCGTGGTGCTCGCCCCCGACACGACCTCGCCGGTCGTCGGGGTGAGCGTGCACTACGACGTGGGGTTCCGGTCCGAGCCCGAGGGCCGGACCGGCTTCGCGCACCTCTTCGAGCACCTGATGTTCCAGGGCAGCGAGAGCCTGGAGAAGCTGGCGCACTTCCGGCACGTGCAATCGTCGGGCGGCACCTTCAACGGCTCCACGCACCCGGACTACACCGACTACTTCGAGGTGCTGCCGTCGGCCGCGCTGGAGCGGGCGCTGTTCCTCGAAGCCGACCGGATGCGCGCCCCGAAGCTCACCGAGGAGAACCTCCGCAACCAGATCGACGTGGTGAAGGAGGAGATCCGCCTCAACGTGCTCAACCGGCCCTACGGCGGGTTCCCGTGGATCCTGCTGCCGCCGGTGCTGTTCCAGACCTTCCCCAACGCGCACAACGGCTATGGCGGCTTCGAGGACCTGGAGCAGGCGACGGTCGCCGACTGCGCGGCGTTCTTCGACACCTACTACGCCCCGTCGAACGCGGTGCTGACGGTCGCGGGCGACTTCACCGTCGACGGCGCCCGCGAGCTGATCGAGAAGCACTTCGGGGACGTGCCCGCGCGGCCGCGCCCGGAGCGCCCGTCGTTCGCCGAGCCCGCGCCGTCCGGCGAGATCCGGTCCGACCACGCCGACAAGCTGGCCCCGCTGCCCGCCATCGCGCTTGGCTACCGCATCCCCGACCCGATCAACGAGATCGACGCCTACGTCTCGTTCCTGGTCCTGGCGGGTGTCCTGGCCGAGGGCGACGGCTCGCGGCTCCAGCAGCGACTCGTCTACGGCGACCAGCTGGTCACCGACGTCGGCGCGGGCTGCGGCCTGTTCGGTCCCTTCGAGGCCCGCGACCCCGACACGTTCACCATCACCGCGATGCACTCGCCGGAGGTGTCGGTCGACACGATCCTCGCCGCGATCGACGAGGAGATCGACAAGCTGGCGAGCACCCCGCCCGACCCCGCGGAACTGGCCAAGGTCACCGCCCGCTGGGCCGCGAGCCTGCACAAGGAACACGACCGCCTGGTCAGCCGGACCCTGGCGCTCGGCGCGTTCGAACTGCTCTACGGCGACCCGGCCCTGGTCTACTCGCTGCCCGACCGCATCTCCGCCGTCACGCCGGACGCGGTCTCCGCGGCGGCCAAGGCCCTGCGTCCCGACTCGCGCGCGGTGCTGACGGTGTCCCCGGCTGGAGGGGCCGAGTGATCATCGCGGTCCCCGCTCACCCCCGCCCGACCGAGTCGTCCGCCATCGTTTCCGCAGGAGGAGTCCAGTGAGCCGCAGCGCCGAGGAGATCGGCCGTACCGAGCGTGGCCCGCGCCCGCTGCCGCCCCTGGGCGACCAGCGCGCGGCCACCGGCCTGTCCGCGGTGGACAAGGTGATCGACAACGGCCTGCGCGTCATCGCCGTGGCCCAGCCGACGGTGCCGATGGTGGAGCTGCGGCTGCGCGTCCCCTTCGCCGGGGACGCCGCGAAGCACGCCGCGCTGGCCGAGGTCCTCGCCGCCACCATCCTCACCGGCACCGAGAGGCGCGACCGCGTCGCCGTCGACACCGACCTGGCGCTCGTCGGCGGCGAGCTGTCGGCCGTGGTCGACCCGGAGATGCTCTCCATCGGCGGCAACGCCCTGTCGTCGGGCTTCGACACCCTGCTCGACGTGCTCGGCGATGCCCTGACCGGCGCGACGTACGCCGACGACGAGATCGAGGGCGAGCGCGACCGGCTCATCGAGCGGATCACCGTGGCCCGCTCGCAGCCCAGTGTCATCGCCCGCCAGGCGCTGCAGAAGCACCGCTACGGCGACCACCCGTTCACCCGCGAGATGCCCGAGGCCGAGGACGTCGCCGCCGTCACCGCCGACGAGGTGCGCGCCCTGCACCGCGACCAGGTGCTCCCGCGCGGCTCGGTACTCGTCCTCGTCGGCGACATCGACCCGGCCCGCGCGGTCGCCGCGGTGGCCGAGGCGTTCGCGGGCTGGCGGTCGGACAAGTCGGCCTCGGTGCTGCCGCCGCTGCCGGAGATCACCCCGCAGGACCTGCTGGTGGTCAACCGGCCGGGCGCCGTGCAGTCGCAGTTCCGGCTGTCCGCGCAGGCCATCACCCGCACCGACGAGCGCTACGCCGCGCTGCAGCTGGCGAACCTGGCCTTCGGCGGCTTCTTCTCGTCGCGGCTGGTGGAGAACATCCGCGAGGACAAGGGCTACACCTACAACGCCCGCTCGTCGCTGGAGTTCACCCCGAGCGGGGCGACCTTGCTGGTCGAGACCGACACGGCCAGCGCCGTCACCGCGGGCGCCCTGCTGGAGATCCGGTACGAGCTGGGCAAGCTCGCCGCCGTCCCGCCCACCGAGTCCGAAGTGGACACCGTGCGGCAGTACGCCATCGGCTCGCTGCTCACCTCGACGTCGTCGCAGGGCGGCCTCGCCTCGCAGCTGGCGGCCCTGGCCATCCTCGGCCTCGGCATCGACTGGCTCACCGGCCACCCCGACCGGCTGAAGGCGGTAACCGTCGAGCAGGTCGCCGAGGCGGCGGTCGGCTTCTTCGCCCCCACCCGCTTCACCGGCGTCATCGTCGGCGACGCGGCCACCCTGTCCACCCTCAGCGCTCTTGGCGGAGTCACCCTCCCCTGATCGCCCCGGACCGGCGGGCCACCCGCGCCCGCCGGTCCGCGAGTTCAACCCCAGCCCAGGAAAGAGACATGACCACCGAGTTCCGGCTGGCAGGCTTACCCGCCCTCTCCCGCGCCACCGCCGTCCGCGACGAACCCGTCCGCAAGGACCCGGAGCGCCTCGACGCGTTGTGGAGCACCGGGAAGGTCCTGCTGGTCGACCGCTTCGGCCGCACGCCCGTCACCGACGACGCCACCGCCCTGCGCCTGCGCGCGGGTGCCGACGTCGCCCCGGCCCGTCCCGCCGAAGCCGCCCTCCTGGGCGAAGCGGACGGCGTCGCCTACTGGTCCCTCCCGGCCGCCGAGCCCATGCGGCCCGACCCGGTCACGCCGCCGAACTCGTGGGGCCTGTGGTCCGGCGCCCGCTCGGAGACCGGCGAGGCGTGGCACGACTTGCGCGCCATCGGCGCCCTGCTGAACGACACCGACGCTGGCCTGTTCACCGCCGCCGTCGCCCTCGCCAACTGGCACGCCCGTGCCCGCTTCTGCGCCAAGTGCGCCGCCCCGGTCACGCGCGCCGCCGCGGGCTGGGCCACGACGTGCACCGGCTGCGGCCGCGAGGAGTACCCGCGCACCGACCCGGCCGTCATCTGCCTGATCCACGACACCGAGGACGAACACGTCCTGCTGGCCCGCCAGCCCATCTGGCCCGCCGACCGGTACTCCGTGCTGGCCGGTTTCGTGGAAGGCGGCGAGTCCCTGGAAGCCTGCGTCGAGCGTGAGATGGCTGAGGAGGTCGGCGCCAAGGTCACCGACATCCGGTACCTGGGCAGCCAGCCGTGGCCGTTCCCGCGCTCCATCATGATCGCCTTCGCCGCCCAGGCCGACCGGACCGCCGACGTCACGCTCGCCGAGGGCGAGATCGAGGACGCCCGCTGGTTCACCCGCGCCGAGGTCCAGAAGGCGTTCAGCGGTGACTCCGCCGACCTGATCCTGCCCGGCCCGACGAGCATCGCCCACCACATGCTGGCGGCCTGGTCGCAGGCGTAGTCCGGACACATTTCGGGGCAGGCGATCGCTCGCCTGCCCCGAAGCAGGTGACCGTCAGACTGCTGTTTCCTCCACGACCGCGCCCGCGAACTGGGCCTGGTACAGCGTCGCGTACGCGCCGCCCGCGGCCAGGAGCGAGGTGTGCGTGCCCTGCTCCACGATCCGGCCCGAGTCCATCACCAGGATCAGGTCGGCGTCGCGGATCGTCGACAGGCGGTGGGCGATCACGAACGACGTGCGGTCCGACCGCAGTGCCGCCATGGCGTGCTGGACCAGCAGCTCGGTCCGTGTGTCCACAGAGGACGTCGCCTCGTCCAGGATCAGCAGCGCCGGGTCGGACAGGAACGCGCGGGCGATCGTGATGAGCTGCTTCTCGCCCGCGCTGATGTTCGAGCCCTCTTCGTCGATGACCGTCTCGTAGCCGTCGGGCAGCGAGTGCACGAACCTGTCGACGAACGTCGCCCGCGCCGCCTCCATGATCTCGTCGTCGGTCGCGGTGGGCCTGCCGTAGGCGATGTTGTCCCGGATGGTGCCGTGGAACAGCCATGTGTCCTGCAGGACCATCCCGATCTGGTCGCGCAGCACCTGCCGGGGCATCGACGCCACGTCCACCCCGTCCAGCGTGATCGTGCCGCCGTCCAGGTCGTAGAACCGCATGACCAGGTTGACCAGGGTCGTCTTGCCCGCCCCCGTCGGTCCCACGATCGCCACCGTCTGACCGGGCTCCGCCACCAGCGACAGGTCGGTGATCAGCGGGGTGTCCGGCTCGTACCGGAAGCTCACGTCCGAGAACTCGACCCGCCCGCGCGAGACCTCGGCGGCGGCCGTGGTGCGCTCGACCGGCTCCTCCGGGGCGTCGAGCAGCTCGAACACCCGCTCCGCCGACGCCACCCCGCTCTGCAGCAGGTTCATCATCGACGCGACCTGCGTCAGCGGCTGGGTGAACTGGCGCGAGTACTGGATGAACGCCTGCACGTCGCCCAGGCTCATGGTGCCCGACGCGACCCGCAGGCCGCCCAGCACGGCGATCACGACGTAGGTGATGTTCCCCAGGAACATCATCGTCGGCATGATCAGGCCGCTGGCGAACTGCGCCCCGAAACCGGCCTTGAACAGCGCCTCGTTCTGCGTCTCGAACGCCTTCTCGACCTCGCGCTGACGGCCGAAGACCTTGGTCAGCGCGTGCCCGGTGAAGGACTCCTCGACGTGGGCGTTCAGCGTGCCGGTCGCGCGCCACTGGGCGATGAACTGCTTCTGCGAGCGCTTCATGATCGCGCCAGTGACCATGATGGTCAGGGGGATGCTGATGATCGCGACCAGCGCGAGTGTCGGGCTTATCCAGAACATCATCCCCACGACGAACACCACGGTCAGCAGCGACGACAGCAGCTGGCTCATCGTCTGCTGAAGCACCTGCGAGACGTTGTCGATGTCGTTGGTGACGCGGCTGAGCAGCTCACCGCGGGGCTGGCGGTCGAAGTAGGACAGCGGCAGCCGGTGGATCTTGTCCTCGACCTCGCCGCGCATCCGCTGCATCGTGCGCTGCACCACGCCGTTGAGCAGCAGACCTTGGAGCAGGCCCAGCACCGCCGAGGCGACGTAGAGCCCCAGCACCCACAGCAGCACCGTGCCGACCGCGCTGAAGTCGACGCCGACGCCCGGGACCACGTCCATCGCCGAGAGCATGTCGGCGAGCCGGTTGTTGCCCGCCGCGCGGAACTGCTCGATGACGTCGGCCTTGGACTGGCCCGCGGGCAGGTTCTTGCCGAACAGGCCCTCGAAGATCAGGTCGGTGGCCTCGCCGAGGATCTTCGGCGCGACCGACATCAACGCGATGCTGCCCACCGCGAGCGCGATTACCGCCCACACCTTGACGCGCTCCGGCGCCAGCCTGCCGAACAGGCGCTTGGCCGACGGGCCGAACGTCATCGACTTCTGGCCGACCATCCCGCCGCCGAACGGCCCGCGCCCGGCGCCGAAGCCCTGGCCCTGGACGCGTTCGGTCACCTTCATCGTGCTGGTCACGCCGCCTCCTCCGCGCTCAGCTGGGACGCGACGATCTCCTGGTACGTCGGGCAGGTCGCCAACAGTTCGGCGTGGGTGCCCAGGCCGACGATCCTGCCGTCCTCCAGCACGACCACCTGGTCGGCGTCGAGCACGGTCGACACGCGCTGGGCCACGATGATCACCGTGGCGTCGCGTGTGGTCGGCCGCAGGGCCGCGCGGAGCCGGGCGTCGGTGGCGACGTCCAGCGCCGAGAACGAGTCGTCGAACAGGTAGATCTCCGGCTTGCGCACCAGTGCGCGGGCGATGGCGATGCGCTGCCGCTGGCCGCCGGACAGGTTGGTGCCGCCCTGCGCGATCGGCGCGTCGAGCCCCTCGGGCAGCGCGGAGACGAAGTCACGCGCCTGCGCGATGGTCAGCGCCGCCCACAGTTCCTCGTCGGTGGCGTCGGGCTTGCCGTAGCGCAGGTTCGACGCGATGGTGCCGGTGAACAGGTACGTCTTCTGCGGCACGATCCCGATCTTGCTCCACAGCAGGTCCTGGTCGAGCCGCCGCACGTCCTCGCCGTCGACCCTGACCGTGCCGCCGGTCGCGTCGAACAGGCGGGGGACCAGGTTGAGCAGCGTCGTCTTTCCCGAGCCGGTCGAGCCGATGATCGCGGTGGTCTGGCCGGGCCGCGCGGAGAACGTCACGTCGCACAGGACCGGGTCGTCCGCGCCGGGGTAGGCGAAGGACACCGCGTCGAAGTCGACCTCGCCGCGCGCGGTGACGGACATGACCGGGTCGACCGGCGGGGCCACCGACGAGTCGGTGTCGAGCACCTCCTTGATCCGCTCGGCCGACACCGCGGCGCGGGGGATCATCATGAGCATGAAGGTGGCCATCATGACCGCCATCAGGATCTGCATGACGTAGTTCATGTACGCGGTGAGCGCGCCGACCTCCATCAGGCCGTCGTCCACCCGGTGCCCGCCGAACCACAGCACGCCGATGACCGACAGGTTCATCACGAACAGGATGAACGGGAACATCGCCGCCAGGTAGCGGCCGGTGCGCGTCGACACCTCGGTCAGCGCGGCGTTCGCCTTGCCGAACCGCTCGGTCTCGAACGGCTCGCGGACGAACGCGCGGACCACGCGGATGCCGGTGATCTGCTCGCGCAGCACCCGGTTGACGTCGTCGATGCGGGTCTGGAGCAGCTGGAAGCCCGGCACCATCCGGCGGATGATGAACCCGAGCCCGACGAACAGGATCGGCACGGACACCACCAGCAGCCACGACAGCGCGACGTCCTCGCGCAGCGCCATGATCACGCCGCCGACCATCATGATCGGCGCGGCGACCATCATCGTGGTGGTCATCATGACCAGCATCTGGATCTGCTGGACGTCGTTGGTGACCCGGGTGATCAGCGACGGCGCGCCGAACTTCGACACCTCGCGCGACGAGAACGAGCCGACCCGGTGGAACACCCCGGCCCGCAGGTCGCGGCCGAACCCCATCGCGGTCTTCGCGCCGAAGTACACCGCGACCACCGAGCACGCGATCTGGACCAGTGACACCAGCAGCATCCAGCCGCCGGTCTGGACGATGTAGCCGGTGTCGCCCCGGGCCACGCCGTTGTCGATGATGTCGGCGTTGAGACTCGGCAGGTACAGCGACGCCATGGTCCCCACCAGTTGCAGCGCCACGACGTACCAGAGCCAGGTCCGATACCTGGCCAGGTACTCCTTGAGCACTTTGACGAGCATTGCTACCCCTCCTGGGAGATCCCCCGCAGCAGCACATCCGCGATCTCGTCCGCCGACAGCTCGGCCAGTTCCAGCACCGGATGCCGGGCCCCGAACACCAGGCACCGCAAGGAGATCGCGGCGGTGGCGGGTGGCACGGACAGCTCGTCGCGGTGTGCGTCGAACATCTTGGTGAGCGCCCCGTCGAGCGCCTTGTACGCGTCGTGGATGAAGGGCGGCTTCCCGTCCGTCGGCGGGGCGTCGCGCTGGGTCATCAGGAAGCCGCGGACGGCCATCATGACCGCCATGGTCCGCTCGATGCGGTCGAGCAGGTGCGCGGTGATCCGCCGGACCTTGCCGTCCAGGTCGTCGACCCCGGCGATGGCCGCGGCGAACGACCGCGCCCGGTCGTCGGGGTCGATGGTCTCGGCCGCGGCGGCCATCATCAGGGCGCACTTGTCGGGGAAGACCCGGAAGATCGTGCCCTCGGCGATGCCCGCCGCCTCGGCTATCTGCTTGGTGGTGACCGCGGCGCCGTGCTCGGCGAGCAGCGGCACCACCGCCCGCACGATCGCCTTGCGGCGGTCGTCGGGACTCATCGGCGCCGCGCGGCGCCGACCCGGCTGGGTGGTCACGCCGCCGAGTCTAAGTGAGTGAGCACTCACTCACAAGTGGGTCAAATCGTCCAAAAGGGATGGAAGGGTCATTTCCTCGTCGACCGCCCAGCCCGCGCGCAGGGCCTCCACCAGCGACGGGTCCCACGGCGCGGGTCCCGGATCGGGGCCGAGCGGCGGCAGGTCGACATCCTCCGCGCGCGCCCGCTCCAACGCGAACCGGTAGTCGTCGCCGGACATCCGCCACGGGGTTCCGCCCGTCAGCTCCAGCACCTGCCGGACCAGCAGCAGGCCGGTCCGGTCGAAGTCGGCGTGCACGCGCACGGCCGCGCCGAGGTGCGCGAGCAGTTGGCGGGCGACGATGTTCAGGTAGCCCGACAGACACACCATCGGCTGACGGACCCCGGCCTCGAACGCCGCCTCGATCACCCGTGGGCTCTCGCACACCCACACGGTGGACACCCGATCCAGCGGCAGATCCCGCAAGGTCACGTGCCGCAGGCCGTCGGGCAGGTTCAGCGTCAGCACGGTCGTGGACAAGCCGTCCGGGGCGACGCCGCAGCGTTCCCACAGCATCCACTCGTCGCGCGCGCCGCGCGGATAGTCGAGGCCGTGGGCCAGGGCGGCGGCCCGCAGGACCAGGCCCGCGAGCTTCTGGCCCCGGTCGAGGCCGCGCGGCCCGGCGCCGTGCCGGGTGGCCAGCGCGGTGCGGGTGACCCACTCGGCGGGCGGGGTGCGCGGGTCGAGGGTGAGCGTGGCCAGGATGGCGGCGGCCTGGTGGGCCGGGGTGGCCAGGCGCTCCGGCGGGATCTTGGCGTACCGGCGCACGTGGTCGATCCACAGCGACGCCCACGGCTTGTCGATCAGCCCGACAGACGACAGGGCGTCGGCCAGGATCTCGGTGACCCACTCGCGGCGCGACGCGTCGACCGACGGCTGGACCGCGCTGAACTCGGCGGGCTCGCCGTGCACGGCGGCCAGCACCTCGTCGAGCCCGCAGTGGAACTCCCCGGCGCGCAGGGCGGCGTCGAGGTCGGCGACCGGGATCGTGGTGCCGACCCCGGCCGTCAGCGGACGGCCGATCAGCGCGGACACCGCCGCCGCGGCGGCCGGGTCCGGCGCCTTGAAGCCGAGCTTGACCTGCCCCCGCGCCACGGCCGTGCGCGCCTGCCGCCAGAGCACCTCGTACTCCGGTCTGCCGTAGACCTCGCGCATCACGGGTCGTCCCGGTCGAGGCCAGCGCCGTCCCAGGTGGTGTGCGTGCACGCCACACCGTGGCCGGACTTGGGCCGCAGAACGTCGTAGATGTGCATGCGCGGGATCTTGTCCGACACGCCCCAGCCGCTGGGCCAGGTGATCACCCAGTCCATGTCGAGGTCGACCAGCAGCCCCAGCATGCGCGCGATCGTCGGGTCGTCGAGCCGCTCGAACGCCTCGTCGAGCAGCACCAGCCGCAGCGGCGCCATCCGCGACGCCGCCGCCACGCCCGCGCTGATCGCGCCGTAGAACGCGGCCGCCGCGGCGAACAGCGTCACGTACGAGATCAGGCGGGTCTCGCCGGAGGACAGCTGGCGCAGCCTGCGCGAGCGCGGCTTGCCGTCCGGCCCGCTGTCGCGGACCCGCACGGTGAAGGCGAACCACGAGCGGTAGTCCAGAGCGCGGGCCAGGATCTCGGTGTAGCCGCCGGAGGCGGTGTCGCGCTCGGACTCGATCCGCTCGGTGAACACCTGCTGCAGCCGGGTGTCCTGCTCCTCGGTGCGCTGGGAGAACGGCAGCCGCAGCAGCTTCAGAGCCTCCACAGTGGACTCGTCGAGCCACGCGGCGGGCTGCCAGTCGAGTTGGACGTGCACGCCCTGGCTGGAGCGCGCCGAGTCCAGCACCTCGTTCATCCGCCGCGTCAGGTCCTCGGCCACCGCGATCTGGCTCGACAGCCGCTCGGCGAGTTCGCGGACCAGGTGCAGCGCGAAGATCCCCTGGTACTGCTCGGTGAGGAACCCGCGCCGCTCGGCCAGCCGGTCGGCGACGCGCCGGGCCGCGACCGCGACCGGCGCCGGGCCTTCCTCGGCCGACACCACCACGGTCAGGATGCCCGCGTGCCGCTCGGGCAGCACGTTGTGCGTTCCAGCCAACGACGCTTGCAGCGACTGGAGCTTGGTGAGGACGTTCTCCTCGCTGGGCAGCCGCTTCGCCTGCGCCACCGCGCTTTCCAGCACCGCGTACGCCTCGTCGTCGGCGACCGGCTTGTCGGCGTCGACCGCCGCGGGCCACACGCCGGGCGCGGCCAGCGCCTCGGTGAACGCGTTCGCCGCCGCGGCCGCCGCCGCGCGCTTGCCGTCGAGTTCCGACTCGCGGGTGTCGAGCAGCGTCTGGGTCTTCACAACCTGGTTCGACAGCTCGGTCGCGGTCCGGCGCGCGGCGGGCAGTTCCTCGCGCGCGGCCTTGCGCTGCCGCTCCAACTCGGTGAGCTGGCGGGCCACGCTCTCGGCCTCGCCGCCGATCGCCGAGGTCAGCTCGGCCAGGGCGGCGGCGTCGCGGTGGAACGCCACGCACTTCTCGTCGGCGACGGCCTCGGCGGTGGCGCGGTCGTCGACGGCGGCGTTGTGGTCGTGCAGCGCCTCCACCAGGTCGCGCACCGTGCCGACGCAGCGCTTCGCCAACGCGTCGCGCAGACTTTCCGCAGCCGTCCTGGCCTGTGTCGTCGCGCGCTGCGCCTGCCGCAGGACCTCGGTGTCCGGGGTCAGCTCGGCCGCGCCCGCGTCCTGCGCGAGTTCGGTGGCCATCGCCTTGAGTCTGCCGTCGGCGGCCTGGTGCTCGGCCCGGCGCGCGTCGGCCTTCGCCGCGGTCTCGGCGGCCTGCCGCTCGGACTCGGTCGCGCTGACCCGGGTCGCGATCAGCTCGCGGTCGTCGGGGAAGGCGTCGAGGTGGGCGTCCCACACCTGCACGGCCTGAGTCCGTTGGCGCAGCTCGACTTCCGCGTCGGCCAGCTGCGCGTGCATCGTCTCCAGCGCGGCGGCCAGCTCGGCGATCGACCGCTTCCGCGCGGCCTCGCGGGCGCCCGCGCCGACGTACTCGGCGTCCAGTTTGGACGCGGCGCCGTGCAGCACGCCCGCGCGCCACTTGCCCGACGACCACACGGTCAGGCCGGGGTGGTCGCCTTCGTAGGACACGGCGGCCAGCAGGTCGGTCACGACCGACGCGGGCACCGGGCTGTCCTCGACCGCGGGCTTGAGTACAGACGACAACGGCTTGTCGGCCTTGCCGCTGCCCGAGGCGAGCACGTCGGCCAGCGCGGAGTCGACCGAGCCGTCGACCGACACCCACGCGTCGAGCAGGCCGCTGGCCTGCAACGCCGCTTCCAGTCCCGCGTCCGGCTCGCCGTCGGCGAAGTCCACGAGCCGGTAGAACGGCGCACCGGTCGCCGGGTCGCGCTCGACACCGGCGTACGGGGGAGCGGCGTCGACGCCCTTGCGCAAGCCGATCAGCCGTGTCTCGGTGTCCTTGATCCGGGCGACCAGGTCGTCGACGACCTGCCGCGCCCCGACGACCTGCTGCCGCAGCGCGGACAGGTGCGGCGCGGCCCACTGTCGCGCCGCGTCCCTGGCCTGGCGGGTCGCGTCCGGTGCCTCCTGGACGTCCAGCGCGCTCGGCACGGCGGGCGGCCGCGGCGCGTGGTCCTCGGCGAACGGCCCGGCCAGCGTCCACGCAAGCGTCTGCTCGCACCAGACCTCGGCCGCGACGCCGAACCGCTGTCGGGCCTCGTTGCGGCGGCCCGCCGCCTCTGTCGCCTCGATCTGCGCCTCGCGGGCCTTCAAGTGCAGCCGGTCGAGGTCGGCGCGGTCGGCGTCGAGCTTGCGGGACCGCTCGTGCAGCGCCATCGCGAGCGCGCCGCGCTGGGCCAGCACCGACCCGACGTCGCTGATCCGCTCGGCGGCAGCGGTGATCGCCGACTCCAGCTCGTCCGGGGCGACCTCGGGCGGCATCCGGCGCTGGATCTCCAGCGGCTCGGCCTCCGGGTCTGGCTTGGCGCGCACCTTGTCGGCCAGCGTGCGGGGGACCGGCTTGGGCGCGGCCGGGATGGTCGGGCAGAGCGCGGGGTCGAGCCCGGCGGCCACCAGTCCGTCCACAGTGGACCGCGCGAGCTCGCCCGCGTCCTCCAGGTCGCCGCCGAGCCGACGCAGGACCGTCAGCACGGTCTCGACCGCGCGGTCGGCGGTGTTGCGCTGCGTGGCGGCGTTGTCGAGCGCGGCGGTCGCGGCCTCGCGGGTGCGCTCGACGAGCCGCTCGCGGTCCTGCAGGTCGCGCAGGCCCTGGTAGGCGGGCAGCGACTTGAGCGAGTCGATGCTGTTCTCCAGCTCCGCGTCGCGCTCCTCCAGCGTCCGGACCTGCTCCTCGGCCTCGGCGTGCCGGTTGCCGTCGGCGGTGAGCCGTCCCTGCAGGGTGCGGATCTCCGCGTGCGCCTTGTCCAAAGTGGACCCGGCGGCGGCGGCTTTCCCGCCCGCGGCGTGCAGCGCGTTGAGCGCGTAGCCGGAGTAGCCCGACAGGAACGCCGACATGGCCTCGTCGGCGGCGCTGAGCCTGCCGATGTTCTCCCGGATCGACTCCAGGTCCTCGAACGAGGTGGCCAGCTGCTCGACCACGCCGACGTCGAGCGGCGGCAGCGCGTCGGACAGGATCTGTTCGAGCTGGCCGTCCTGGACCTTCAGGCCGATGTCCGGGTTGCGCAGGGTGCGCTGCAGGTGCAGCAGGTCGCCGTAGCGGCCGCCGGGCACGCCGTAGACCGTCTCGGCTACCTTCGCGCGGAACGCGGCCTCGTCGTACATCCGGTCGGCGCCGAGCACGTCGCGCAGCGCGGCCGGGCCGAGCGGGACGCGGTCGGCGGAGGCGAGTTGGAAGTGGGTGCCGACGCGGGAGGGCGTGACGAACCGCCACGAGTCGCTGATCTGCTGCGACGTGGCGGACGCCTTCACGCCGATGCCGCAGGTCAGGTATTCGTCGCCCGCATCGGTTTCCCGGTGCAGCTCGATCCACGCGTAGCCGATGCGGTTGGGGCCGCCGTCGTAGTCGTCGAGCATGAGGCGGCGGATCGACACCGTGCCCGCGCCCTTGGAGCCCAGGTACCGCAGGTCGCCGTCGAGGCACAGCGGCAGCAGCAGCTCCAGCGTGCGGGACTTGCCCGAGCCGTTGGTGCCCTGGAAGATCGCGCGCCCGCCGGAGAAGTCGAAGGTCTGCTCGCGGTACTGCCAGATGTTGACGATGCCGCCCCGGTGCAGCCGCCAGCGGCCCACCTGTGGATCATCCGGCGCGCTCACGGTTCCCCTTCCTCGTCGAACAGCGACCACCCTGGCTCGGGTGCGGTGGTGACGGGCTCGGCCTGCCCCTTGGCGGGAGTGTCGTCGGGCTGCGGCAGCCAGCGGTGCGCGGCGGGACTGATCAGCCAGCCGTCGCCGTCGGCCACCGCGAGACTCAGCCGGACCAACAGGTCGGCAACCGCGCGGACCAGCGCGCCGACATCCTCGGTGGCCTGGCGCGACCACGCGGCCGGATAGTCCTCAACCAGGTTCGCACACACCTCCCGCAGGCGTTCGGCCGGAACCGCGGAACGGCCGTCGGGGCGGTCGGTGTCGGGGTCGAGTAGCTCGGGAAGGGCGAGCAGGGCGATGCGGGCGACCGTGCCGGTGGCCGGGAAGACCACGTCGGTCAGGTACTCCTCCGGGTCGGTGACCACGACGCCCTCGGCGCGGGTCTCGGTGATCAGGCCGAAGCAGCGCTCCAGCACGACCGACTCGCGGCGCTGCCTGCGCAGCAGCCACTCGGCCTCCTCCGGCGGCAGGTCGGCGTGCAGCGTCACCGGGTTCTCCACGAGCCTGCGGCGCACCGCGTGCTCGACGCCGAGCCTGCCGGGGGACGCGGCGCGGGCCACGAGGTCGTCCGCCGACGTGGCCTCGGTCAAGGGACCCGCGAGCAACTGGCCGAGAAGATCGGTGTGGATGGTGATCAGTGCCTCGGACGGGGCCTCGCCGATCAGCCCGGCCACCGAGCCGTCGGTCTCGGTGATCACGCCGAGGCTGATCAGGTGCCGCAGCGCGGCGGTGAGCGCGCGCCGGTCGGCGATGTCGTCGACCACGCTGATCCCGGCCTCGCTCGCCGCGCCCCGCACGTCGGCGACCAGCCGCGACAGCAGGACCTGCCTGCCGACGCCGGTCAGCGCGGCCATCGTCAGGCAGACGTAGGCGTAGGCGCGCGGGGACAGCGCGGGCTCGCCCCGCGTCGGGTCGGCGCCGGGGCCGGACTTGTAGAGGCGGGCGAAGCGGCGCTCGACCACGAGCCGGTAGCCGAGCAGGGCGGCGAACATCTCCTGCAGCGCGGTCCGGTAGCGGTAGACCAGCGGAAGCAGGTCGCCGTCGGGGCCGCCCGGGCGCAGCAGCGGGTGGCGCAGCAGGACCTTGGCGCAGCGGGCCACGTTGGCCGCGTCGATGTCGGAGAGCCCGGCCAGCGGGTCGCGGGTGTCAGCGCGCACCGCGCACCTGCGCCCGCTCGATGCCCAGGACCGTGTCGCGCAGCGTCAGCGTGCCCGCCGAACTGCGGATCTGGGTGGTGGTGCCGGTGGCGGGGGTCAGCGTCAGGGTGAGGCCGCGGACCTGGTCGGTCGCCGCGCCCGGGTCGGCGGCGCCCTCGCGCTGGGCCATGGCCAGGGTGAGCAGCTCGCACAGTGCGCCCAAGGCCGCGCCGGACAGCGTCACGTTGTCGAGGTTGCCGGAGGCGGCGGCGAGTTCGGCTGAGGCGGCCTCGCGGCGCTCGTCGGCGGCCCTGGCCTGGGCGAGCAGCCCTTGCTCGGTGATCGGGTCGTCCATGATCCGCGACGTGCGGCCGCGCGCGCCGCGGTCGCCGCGCCCGCGCACGCTGACAGCGATATCGATCGCCGGGCCGTCGCGCCACGGGGTGTGCTCGTCGTCGCCGTCGTGTTCGGGCGAGGGGAACAGATTGCGCGCGGAGTGCAGGCCGAAGGCGGCGGCGTAGATCGCGTGCGCCTCGTCAGGGGTGGCCGCGTTGAACCAGCCCGCGAGCTGGATCAGCTCGGCGCGGCGGCTGGGCAGCAGGCCGCCGCCGGTGGTCGCGCGCCGGACCGTGGCGAGCAGGGCGCCGATGGCGCGGGTCGTGGCCTCGCGCAGGGCGGTGACCTGGCTGGGGTTGCCCGGCCGGTCGGCGAACCAGTCGGTCAGCTCCTGCCAGTCGGCCTCGCGGCGGCCGCGCGTGCGCTCGACGGCGGTGCCGAGCTGCTCGGCGGGCCGCAGCAGCTCGACCAGCTCGCGGCGGGCGCCCGCCAGGGTCGACAGGGTGGCCGCGATCGTCGGGGTGTGCCGCAGGACGTCCTCGACCACGACCTGGATGTACTCGACGAGCAGGTTGCGGAACCCGGAGATCTCCTCCGGCGCCAAGTGGTGGCGGGTGAGGATCTGACCCAGATAGGCGTAGAAGTCGCGGACCGTGGCGGCCAGTTCGGCGTGCTGCAGGAACAGCGTGGTGACGCGTTCGGCCAGGAGAATGCGGGCGCGGCGGGCGGAGAGCGAGCCGGGGTCCTGCTGGGTGCGCGCGGAGGCCGTGGCCAGGGTCTCGCCGAGGTTGACCAGGCCGCGCTCGATCGCGGGCAGCAGCTCGCGGGAGACCTCGCGGGCGCCTTCGGGGACCCGCAGCAGCTCGTCGACGTCGCGCTGGACGCGCACGGCCAGCTTGCTGACCTGGTAGCGCATGCTGCCCTGCTGGAACTCGGCGATGCTCGCCGCGATCGTCTCCCGGCGGCCGTGGACCAGGTTGCCCCAGTCGACGAGCTGCCGCAGGCGGGGGATCACCACGTCGATGTGGGACTCGCCGATGTCGATGCGCCCGTCCCGCTCGGCGGCGGCCAGCGCGGAGGACACCTCGCCCGCCGACAGGTCGGCCAGCAGGGTCGAGGTGAACAGCCGCATGATCGCGAGATACGTGCGGTGGTGCTCGCGCGGCTGGAGGTAGGCGTAGAGCTGGAGCCGGTGTTCGGCGTCGGTCTCCTGCGCAGGCTCCACGGCGGGCCACGATAGCCAAAGCGGCCGACACCCGCGCAGCCTGGCCACGCCGGGGCGATACGGTTCCCTCTCCAGGGGGATCGGCGGAGGAGGGCGCGTTGGGGACGGGCCGGGCTATCGGACTGCTGCTTGGCGTCGCCGCCGACGCGGTCGTGGGCGACCCCCGCCGCTTCCATCCCGTGGCCGGTTTCGGCACCCTGGCGGGCCGCCTGGAGAAGGCCGTCTACCGCGACCACCGCGTCCCCGGAGCTGTCTACACGGCCGTTCTGGCTGGTGGAGCCGTCGCGCTCGGGGTGGCCGTCGAGCGGCGGAGCCCGGTGCTGGGGACCGCGCTGGCGACCTGGGCGGTGCTGGGCGGCCGCTCACTGGCCGCCGAGGGCGCGCTGATCGGGCGCCACTTGGACGAGGGATCACTGGAGGACGCCCGCACCCGCATCCCCCACCTGTGCGGCCGCGACCCGTCGACCCTCGACGGCCCGGCGATGGCCCGGGCGACCGTGGAGTCGGTGGCGGAGAACACGTCGGACGCGGTCGTGGCGCCACTGTTCTGGGGCGCTGTCGCCGGAGTGCCGGGCCTGCTGGGCTACCGGGCGATCAACACGATGGACGCGATGGTCGGCCACCGCTCGCCGCGCTACCGCCGCTTCGGCTGGGCCTCGGCACGCTTGGACGACCTGGTGAACCTGATCCCGGCCCGCCTCGCGGCCGGTCTGACCGTCGTCGGCGCCCCCGTCGTCGGCGGCGACCGCCGAGGCGCCTGGACAGCCTGGCAGCGCGACGCGTCGGCCCACCCGAGCCCGAACGCGGGGCGGGTGGAGGCGGCGTTCGCGGGGGCGCTGGAGGTCCGCCTTGGCGGGCGCACGGTTTATTCGTATGGAGTGGAGGACCGCCCGGTCCTCGGCACAGGCCGCATGCCTGACGCAGGCCACGTCACCCGAGCCGTGGAGCTGTCGCGCGTCGTCGGCGCCCTCACGGCGGCTGTCGCTGCCGTGATCGCCTTCGTCCTCGGCCGCCGTCGACGCTAGGCGACCCATAGGGGTGACCTTGCCAAGGTTCGCGACTTTCCACGACGTGGAAATCGCCAGATTCGGCAAGTGTCCGGTGCTCGATGGCCGTCGACGCGCTGGGCGAGGCCGGAGTCGCGCGTCTCGCTCGGGCCTACCTCGCGGACCTTCGCGGCGACCTCGGCACGGAGTGGCCGTCGGCGCGCTAGTTCGCGTGGGCTTCGTCGTCGGCCAGGATCTGGGCTACCGATCGGCGCCGCGGCGCCTCGGTGCGCAACGCGCCGCCGGGTTTGATCTCGCGCCAAGTGAAGTAGATCAGGCCGAGTAGCGCCATCGCGCCGAAGGCGATCCACTGCAGGGCGTACGAGAAGTACGGGCCCGCGTCCAACTGCGGCAGGGGAAGCGCGCCGAGCACACCAGGCGACCCTTCCTCCAACTGCACGTACCCACCCGAGATCGTCAGCCCCGAGGCGGCCGCCACCGCGCGTGAGTCGACCGCGTACACGTGGGTCCGCCCGTCCTCCTCGAACGCGGGCCGCCCCTGCGGGTCCCGCTCATCGACCCGCAGCCGCGCGACCAGCGAAACCGGGCCGGTCGGGGCCGCCGCGAACGAAGGAACCTTGACGCCCTCCACCGGGCGGACGAAGCCGCGGTCCACCAGCACCACCGCGCCGCTGCTCAGCCGGAACGGTGTCAGCACCTCGAACGCCGCCGCGCCCTGCACCGTGCGGAGCCGGGCCACTGCCTCGGCCTCCGGCACGTACGTACCGGCCAGCGTCACCTTCCGCCATTCGCCGGACGCCGACTCGATCGGGACCGGGGTGGCGTCGAACGACGACTGGATCGCGGAGTTGGTGGCGGAGCGCTCGTCGTGGCGGGTGAACTGCCAGGGGGCGAGCAGGGTGAAGCACGTCGTGGCGAATCCGACCACGACGAACGCCAGCGCCAGCCAGCCCGGCCGCAGCAGCATCTTCACCCCACAACGGTAAGCCGGCCGCCCGAGCCCCTGATCAGGCGGGTCAACCGGCAAATGGGAATTTCTGCCGGGAACTGCCCCCGTTCGCCCGTGCCAGGGCAATCAACGCGCAGGTTAACTGTGGCAGTCGGAATCAGCGTCCCCCTGGAAATGATTCCGACGGGAGTCCACCCTGCGCCCAGCCCGTCACCGGGCTGGGTAACTCCTTGAGGAGCACTATGAGGTTTCGACGAATTGGCGGCGCGCTGCTGCTGATCGCGGCCGTGGCGGCGGTATCCAACGCCCCCGCGGGAGCTCACGACCCGACGACGCCGGAAGGCATCGCCGCGCAGCGGGCGTTCATGGCCGACTATCAGCCCGCGGACCGTCGCGCCGCCGTCACCGGCGCGGCCGTCCCCTGCGTCAACGGCAAGGCCGACAAGTACCCCTGCAAGAACGTCGACCTGCTCAGCGTCCTGCCGCTGGGCAACATGGGCGGCGGCAACGGCAACGACATCTGGGGCTGGACCGACCCGACGAACGGCAAGGAATACGCCATCGCGGGCCGCACGAACGGCACCTCGTTCATCGACATCAGCACCCCGACCGCGCCGGTCTACCTGGGCAACCTGCCGTCCAACGGCGGCAGCAGCACCTGGCGCGACATGAAGGTCTACAAGGACCACGCGTTCATCGTCGCCGACGCGATCACCGGGCACGGCATGCAGGTATTCGACCTGACCCGCCTGCGCACGGTGACCTCGCCGCAGACGTTCACCGCCGACAAGCTCTACACCGGCTTCGGCCCCGCCCACAACATCGCGATCAACGAGGCCACCGGCTACGCCTACGCGATCGGGTCGAACACCTGCTCCGGCGGCCCGCACATGGTCGACATCCGCACCCCGAAGAGCCCGGTCAACGCGGGCTGCGTGTCGCAGGACGGCTACACCCACGACACCCAGTGCGTGGTCTACAACGGCCCCGACGCCGACTACGCGGGCAAGGAGATCTGCTTCTCCTCCAACGAGGACACGCTGACCATCGTCAACGTGAGCACCAAGTCGAGCCCGGTGCAGATCTCGCGGACCAGCTACTCCGGCGCGCAGTACTCCCACCAAGGCTGGCTCACCGAGAACCAGCGCTACTTCCTGATGGACGACGAGCTCGACGAGTCGCGGGGCACCGACAAGAAGACCAAGTCCTACATCTGGGACCTGCAGGACCTCGACGCCCCGCGCCACATCGGCACCTACAGCTCGCCGGTCGAGGCCATCGACCACAACATGTACGTCAAGGGCGACTACGTCTACCAGGCCAACTACCGCGCGGGCCTGCGCATCCTCGACATCAAGAACGTCGCGAGCGCCTCGCTCACCGAGGCCGGGTACTTCGACATCTACGAGGCCGCCGACGGCGCGCAGTTCAACGGCGCGTGGAGCACCTACCCGTACTTCCCGAGCGGCAACGTGGTCATCAACGGGATCGAGCAGGGCCTCGTCGTCGTCAAGCCGAACCTGGGCGCGACCCCGCCGCCGCCCACCGGCGGGAAGTTCGAGAACCTGAACAACGTCAACATCCCGGACGCGGGCGCCGCGGTGACCAGCGACGTCACCGTGACCGGCCAGGCGGGCAACGCCCCGTCGACGCTCAAGGTCAACGTCGACATCAAGCACACGTGGCGCGGTGACCTGGTCATCGACCTCGTGGCGCCCGACGGCACCGCGTACCGGCTGAAGAACTCCAGCGGCAACGACTCCGCGGACAACGTGATCACCACCTACACGGTGAACGCGTCGACCGAGGTGGCCAACGGCACCTGGAAGCTCAAGGTCCAGGACGTCGCCCGCTACGACACCGGCTACATCGACGCGTGGAGCCTGCAGTTCTGATCCGGTTCACATATCTCGAATAGCGCACATGGCAATCCCCGCCGGGAACTTTCCAGCTTTCGGCGGGTTTGCCGCAATTGGGTCGATGGATACCGTGTGGCGAAGGCGCTGTCTTTTCAGTGTTTTCGCGAATCTGGAGTCCCTGCACCCAGTTGGAGCATCCTGTGCGTTATCGAAACCTGGCAGTGATGGTCGTCGCCGCCGCGGCGGTGTTCGCCGCGGCGAACGCCCCCGCGGCGGCGCACGACCCCAATACCCCGGAAGGCCAGGCCGCGATCAGCGAGTTCATGGCCGACCTCCAGCCGCCGGACCGGCGCGCGCCGATCACCGGCAACGCCGCGGCCGTCGCGTGCGTCAACGGCAAGGCCGACAAGTACCCCTGCAAGAACGTCGACCTGATGAGCTACCTGCCGATGTCCACCATCGGCGGCGGCAGCGGCAACGACATCTGGGGCTGGACCGACCCGACCAACAACAAGGAGTACGCGCTCGTCGGGCGCAGCAACGGCACGTCGTTCGTCGACGTGACCAACGCCTCGTCCCCGGTGTACCTGGGCAACCTGCCGTCCAACGGCGGTACCAGCAGCTGGCGTGACATCGACGTCTACGCCGACCACGCCTTCATCGTGGCCGACTTCGTCACCGGGCACGGCATGCAGGTCTTCGACCTGACCCGCCTGCGCACGGTGACCTCGCCGCAGACGTTCACCGCCGACAAGGTCTACACCGGCTTCGGCCCGGCGCACACGATCACGGCGAACCCGAAGACCGGCTACGTCTACGCCAACGGCTCCAACACCTGCAGCGGCGGCTCGCACATGATCGACGTGCGCACCCCGAAGAACCCGGTCAACGCCGGTTGCGTGTCCCAGGACGGCTACGTCCACGACAACCACTGCGTGACCTACGACGGCCCGGACACCCGCTACACCGGCCGCGAGATCTGCGTGAACTCCAACGAGGACTACCTCACGATCGTCGATGTGACGACCAAGTCCAGCCCGGTCCAGCTCTCGCGCACCACCTACACGGGCGCGAAGTACGTCCACCAGGGCTGGTTCACCAAGGACAAGCGCCACTTCCTGCTCGACGACGAACTTGACGAGCAGAACAGCACCGACAAGCGCGCCAAGACCTACATCTGGGACATGTCGAGCCTGACCGCGCCGCGCATGACCGGCACGTACAACTCGACCGTCGAGGCCATCGACCACCAGATGTTCGTCGTCGGTGACTACGCCTACCAGTCGAACTACCGCTCGGGCCTTCGCATCCTCGACGTGAAGAACGTCGCGAACAACCAGCTGACGGAGGCGGCGTTCTTCGACATCTACGAGTCGTCCGACGGCGTCGGCTTCAACGGCACGTGGGCGAACTACCCGTTCTTCAAGAGCGGCAACGTGATCGTCAACGGCATCGAGCAGGGCCTGTTCGTGGTCCGGCCGAACCTGACGCCGGAGGTCCCGCCGCGCGTCTTCGAGAACAGCAACAACGTCAACATCCCGGACGCGGGTGCCGCGGTGACCAGCGACATCGCCGTCACGGGTGTCCCGGGCAACGCGCCCGCGACGCTGAAGGTCGACGTCGACATCAAGCACACCTGGCGGGGTGACCTGGTCGTCGACCTGATCGCCCCGGACGGGTCGGCCTACCGGCTGAAGAACTCCTCGGCCAACGACTCGGCGGACAACGTGATCGCGACGTACACGGTCAACGCCTCCACCGAGGTCGCCAACGGCACCTGGAAGCTCAAGGTGCAGGACGTGGCCCGCTACGACACGGGCTACATCGACAACTTCAAGCTGTCGTTCGTGTGAGTCTGAAGGGCCGCCCCCGCGCGGGGGCGGCCCTTCAGCGCGTCCTGACCCAGTCGATCAACCCCGCGCAAGCCGCCTCGACCATGGCGTAGACCTGCTCGTAGTCCTCCTGCGTGCCGTAGTACGGGTCGGGCACGTCGAGGTCGGCGCCCGCGGCGGGGTCGAACTCCCGCAGCAGCCGCACTTCGGTGGCCCCCAGCCCCCGCAGCGCCTTGGCGTGTCCCTCGTCGAGCGCCACCAGCAGGTCGGCGTCGAGGTGGCTATCGTCGACCTGCGCCGCCCGGTGGGCCGTGGGGTAGCCGTTGCGGGCGAGCACCCGGACGGTGCGGGGGTGGGCGGGTTCCCCGACATGCCACGCGCCGGTCCCAGCGCTGGTCACCCGCACGCGGTCGGCCAGCCCGGCCCGCCGCAGCTGTTCCTCGAAGACCAGGGCCGCCATGGGGGAGCGGCAGATGTTGCCAGTACAGACGAAGCAGATGTGCACGACGGGAGCGTAGGGCGTGGACGAACTGCCATGGTGGTCCCCGGAGCGGCTGGACACCCTGCCGCCTTCGGAGCGGGAGCGCACCATGACGCGCATCGCCGAGGCCGTCGAGCAGCACCTGGTGCTGCGGACCGGTGACGAACTGGCCCAGCGGCGGGCGGCGCGGTGGCTGCGGGAGAACGGCCTGGCAGTACTGGTCGACTGACCGCGTCCGACTAGGATTCCCGGCGATGACCAGCAGCGGATCCGACGAGTACGCCCTCCTGCGGCACCACGGCGACGTGGACGCCGCGCCGGGGCTTCTCGACTTCGCGGTGAACGTGCGCGGCACCCGGCCGCCCGAGTGGCTGCGCGACCGCCTCGCCGCCGCCATCGACCGGCTCGGCACCTACCCCTCCGCCGCCGACGACCTCGCCGCGCGCGAAGCCGTGGCCGCCCGGCACCGCCGCGAACCCGACCACGTCATGATCCTCAACGGTTCCGCCGAGGGCTTCGCGCTGTTGCCCCGCCTCCGCCCGACGCTGGCCGCCCTGATCCATCCCTCGTTCACCGAGCCCGAGGTCGCGCTGCGGGCCGCGGACGTGCCCGTGCACCGGGTCCAGCTCGACGCGGCCGACGGTTACGCCCTGCACCCCGAGCGCGTCCCCGACGAGGCCGACCTGGTCGTGCTGGGCAACCCGACCAACCCGACCTCGACTCTGCACCCCAGGGCCGCGATCCGCGCGCTCGCCCGGCCCGGCCGGGTCCTGCTGGTCGACGAGGCGTTCATGGACGCCGTGCCAGGGGAACCCGAGTCCCTCGCCGACGACGCGGAAACCCCCGGGCTGCTGGTCTTCCGCAGTCTCACCAAGACCTGGGCCGTCCCCGGCCTCCGCGCGGGCTACGCGCTCGCCGCGCCCGGACTCCTGGCCGGGCTCGGCGTGGACCGTCCACAGTGGCCGGTCGGCACGCTCGTGCTGGAAGCCGTCGAAGCGTGCTCCGAACCCCGCGCGCTCCTGCACAGCGAGAGCGGCGCCGTCGAGATCGCCGAACATCGGCTGGAGCTGACCACGGCACTGCGCGACCTCGGGATCGAGGTCAACGAGCCCGCTTCCGCGCCATATCTGCTGATCAAGGTGCCCCACGGCGAACGCGTGCGCGAAGGGCTCCGCAGGCGGGGCATCGCCGTCCGCCGCGCCGACACCTTCCCTGGCCTCGGCCCCGACCACCTCAGGATCGCCGTGCGCGACCAGACCCAGTGCGCGCCGCTGCTCGCCGCGCTGACCGCCGAACTCGCCGTGGAGGTGACCCGGTGACCACCGTCGCCGACGCGATCGCCGCGCTCGACGCCGCCTACCCGCCCGCGCTCGCCGAGCCGTGGGACGCCGTCGGGCTGGTCTGCGGCGACCCGGCCGACGAACTGACCAGGGTCCACGTCTGCGTCGACCCCACCGAGTCCACAGTGGACGAGGCGATCGATGCGGGCGCCCAGCTGATCGTCGCCCACCACCCGCTGCTGCTGCGCGGCGTGCACGGCGTCGGCACCGACACCCCCAAGGGCTCGCTGGTGCACCGCATGGTCCGCGCGGGCGTCGCCCTGTTCTGCGCCCACACCAACGCCGACTCCGCCGACCCCGGGGTGTCCGACGCGCTGGCCGAGGCCATCGGGCTCAAGGTCACCGGTCCGCTCACCCCCAACGCCGACGGCACCACCGGCATCGGCCGCGTGGGCACCCTCGACCAGCCCGAGCCGTTCGCCGTGTTCGTCGAGCGGGTGGCCCGCGCGCTGCCCGCCACCGCGGGCGGGGTCCGGGCCGCGGGCGACCCGAACCGCCGCGTCGAGACCGTTGCGGTGTCCGGCGGCGCGGGCGACTCCTACCTGGCCACGGCCGCCGCGGCGGGCGTCGACGTCTACGTCACGGCCGACCTGCGCCACCACCCCGCGAGCGAGCATTTGGCCGCAGGCGGACCCGCGCTCGTCGACCTGTCGCACTGGGCCAGCGAGTGGCCGTGGTGCGAGCAGGCGGCGGGGGTCCTGCGGGCCGCCCTCGGCGCTACTGTCGACGTCACAGTCTCCGAACTCCGCACCGATCCCTGGACCGCCCAGGCCGCAGGCGCGCCGACCCGAACCGGGAGGTTCACCGGGTGAAAGCCGATCCCGCTGTCCAACGCCGTCTGCTCGACCTCGCGGAGGTGGACGCCGAGCTCTCGCGTGCCGACCACCGCAGGCGGACCATGCCGGAGCTGGCCGAGATCACCGAGGCGGAGAAGGCCGTGCAGACCAGGCGCGACGCCCAGGTCGCGATCCAGACCCAGCTCGACGACCTCGACCGCGAGGTGGCCAGGCAGGAGAAGGAGATCGACGCGGTGCGCGCCCGCGAGGAGCGCGACCGCGGGCTCATGGCGGGCGGCACCATCGGCGCCAAGCAGCTCACCGACCTCGAACACGAGCTGGCCACGCTGGAGCGGCGGCAGGGCGTGCTGGAGGACGACCTCCTGGAGCTGATGGAGCGCCGCGAGGCCGTCGAGATGGACGGCAAGCACGCGGGCGTCGAACTGGCCAAGGCCGAGGAGAAGCTCGCCGACGCCGTGCGCCGCCGCGACGAGAACCTGACCGACATCGGCACCACCGAGGCCCGCCGCGCCGCCGACCGCGCCAAGGTCCTCGCGGGCATGCCCGAGGACCTGCTGGCCGTCTACGAGCGCAGGCGCAAGCAGAAGGGCATCGGCGCCGCGCTGCTGCGCGCCCGCCGCTGCGGTGCGTGCCGCATCGAGCTCGACCGGCGCGAGATCTCCCGGATCAAGGAGACCCCGGCCGACGAGGTCCTCGAATGCGAGGAGTGCGGGGCGATCCTGGTGCGGACCGCGGAGTCCGGCCTGTGAGGGTGATCGTCGAGGCCGACGGCGGGTCTCGGGGCAACCCCGGCCCCGCGGGCTACGGCGCGGTCGTGCTCGACGCCGACACCCGCGCCGTGCTGGCCGAGCGCGCCGAGGGCATCGGCGTCGCGACGAACAACGTCGCCGAGTACCAGGGCCTGATCGCGGGCCTGGAGGCGGCGGCCGAGCTCGGCGCCGAGTCGGTCCGGGTGCGGATGGACTCCAAGCTCGTCGTCGAGCAGATGATGGGCCGCTGGCAGGTCAAGCACCCGGCGATGAAGCCGCTGGCCACCCGTGCCAGAGAACTGGCCCGGGCCTTCCGCGAGATCGACTTCGACTGGATCCCGCGCGAGCAGAACAAGCACGCCGACCGGCTCGCCAACGAGGCCATGGACCGCCAGGCGGGCGTCGAGCCGAAGGCCGCGCCCGTCACCGCCCCGCCGAGCTGGACCGGCGCCCAGGGCGAGCCGACCCGCCTGCTGCTGCTGCGGCACGGCCAGACCGCGATGTCGGTCGACCGCCGCTACTCCGGCCGCGGCGACGTCCCGCTGACCGAGGTCGGCCAGGCCCAGGCCGAGGCCGCCGCCGCGCGGGTCGCCAAGCAGGTCGACGCGGCCACCCCGATCATCGCCTCCCCGCTCACGCGGACGCTGCGCACGGCCGAGGCCGTCGCCGCGGCCACCGGCGGCGAGGTCACCACCCACCAGGGCCTGATCGAGACCGACTTCGGCGCCTGGGAGGGCCTGACCTTCGCCGAGGCGTCGGCCAAGGACCCGCACCTGCACTCCAGCTGGCTGTCGGACACCTCGATCCCCGCCCCGGGCGGCGAGAGCATGGACGCGGTCCACCGCAGGGTCCGCAAAGCCCGCGACGAGATCATCGCGCGCTACGGCGGCACGACGATCGTGGTGGTCAGCCACGTCACGCCGATCAAGTCGCTGCTGCGGATGGGGCTGGACGTGGGGCCGTCGCTGCTGTTCCGACTGCACCTGGACCTGGCGTCGCTGTCGCTGGTCGAGTTCTACCCGGACGGCAACGCGTCGGTCCGGCTCGTCAACGACACCTCACACCTGGAGAACTAACCCGTCAGGGCGATCGGCGAGGACAGTGCCCGGGTGAAGCCAGCCAGCGTCTCCTGCAGGGCCGCCGCGGCCAGGGGACGCAGGTAGCCGCCCTCTTCCTCGCCCGCGATCAGCCGGTCGAGCACGAAGTGGCCGGGCAGCACGTCCGTGGCCCCCATCGCCGCCAGCAGTGGGCGCAGCGCGAAGTCGATCGCCACGACGTGTCCCTGGGTGCCGCCGGTCGCGACCGGCAGCACGACCCGGCCGGCCAGCAGGCCCGCGGGCAGCAGGTCGAGCAGACACTTGACCAGTCCGCTGTAGGCCGCCCGGTAGATCGGGCTGGCCACGACCACGCCGTCGGCCCGGCCGATCAGCTCGATCGCCGACTTGATCGACGGGTGTTCCACGTCCTCCGACAGCAGGGCCACCGTGGGCAGGTCGCGCACGGCGATCGTGTGCACCGTGTGCCCCACCCCGCGCAGCCCGGCCGCCGCGTGGCGCACCAGGATCCCCGCCCGCGCGTCCGCCGACGGGCTGCCGGAGATGATCACCACCGACGCCATCGCGCACCTCCTCGGTCTCCCTTCCGAGTAGATCAGGACCCCGGGACCTGCTCAAACGGCGTCCACACCCTGGGAGTGCCAAGGCAGAGGACGCGCCGAGCACGCACCCTGTGCGCAAGATCGGCGGGCGCCGGGGCCGGGGCGGGGCCGCCTCCGTATCCTTGAGTCGCGGGCGAGTCGTCAGGGCGGCCGCGGGGGTGGGATCCACCCTCGAGGAAAGTCCGGACTCCGCAGGGCAGGGTGGTTGTTAACGGCAACCCGGGGTGACCCGCGGGAAAGTGCCACAGAGAACAGACCGCCTGGTGTGAGCCAGGTAAGGGTGAAACGGTGGTGTAAGAGACCACCAGCGCCACGGGTGACCGCGGCGGCTAGGTAAACCCCACCCGGAGCAAGGCCAAGAGGGAGCCTCCGGGCTCCTGCGCAGACGTTCGAGGGCTGCCCGCCCGAGTCTGCGGGTAGGCCGCACGAGCCTGTCGGCGACGGCAGGCCTAGATGGATGGTCGCCCCCCGGACCCTCGGGCCCGGGGACAGAATCCGGCTTATGGGCGACTCGCCCGCCCTGAACAGGTTCCATACACCGATCGGAGTAACTTCGCCGAAGACGCGCCAGAAGTTGACCTGTGAAATGTCACACCCTCAGTGAAGAGTGGGGCGCAGGAGGGTGAATGACGGCGCGGACTAGGAAATTCGGGTGGTCATCGAGTGTGAGCAGCCCGTTTCCCCCGATGATGGGTGTGCTCGGCGGACACCCGCGGCGGAGGACACGGGCCGAGTCGATCTACGGAACGCAGCACACCAGCTACCCTTCGTAATGACAATCATGTGCTCCCCATGCGATGCTGCTGGGGGCACAGCACAGAACTGTCGCGCCGCCCCGGCCAGCACGGCGCACTTGGGAGATCGAGATGACCACCCCGACCCTGTCCGCACTCATGGAACTCGCCCAGCAGCAGCCGCAACCCGGCCCGACGAACGTCGGCACCGGCGGGGTGCAGAACTGGATCCTCGACAACGTCATCCCCCTCCTCCTGCTCGTGGTCGCGCTGCTGCTGCTGTGGCTCGGCGGCGGCAAGGGCGACAACGCGGGCGTCATGCGCAGGCTCGGCGGTGTCATCGTGGCGCTGGCCATCATCGGCCTCGCGGTCACCAACGCCGGTGAGGGCATCGGGCGTTGGATCGCCAGCCTGTTCACCGGTTGATCTGGGCCGGGTGAACTGACGTGCGGATACGCACCGACGACGAGGTGTACCGGGTCGACGCCGTGTGGCTCGGCCCGCCGAAGGCGACTTTCCCCTGGCGCGCCCGCTATGTGGCGTGGGGCGTCGGCACCGTGATCTTCCTGATCGTGCTCACCGTGCTGCGCAAGATGGGGATCGGGCTGTTCTGGTCGTTCGCCTGGGGCATGGTCGGCACCATCGGCCTGACCATGCTCATCTGCTCCCGGATCAGCCATGAGCGCCCGCTGGGCGCGGTGCTGAACATGTGGGTCCGTGAGGTCACCGCCCCCCGCGAGGTCACCGAGGGCCAAGGCGGGGCGGCCAGCGCCGCGACCGTGCGTGTGCGCGCCGAACTGCCCCGCCGCCGTCAGCGGCCGGGCTCATACAGGACCACTTACAGGGAGGTCAGCGGTGTTCGGACGCGGTAAGCGTGAGCCGGAAGCGCTCGCGTCGTACCCGGCGGGACACCCGCACGACCGGGCGGGCGGCAGGCACGCCAAGTACGAGCAAGCCGCCGCGCGCAAGCGGGGCAAGCGGCTCCCCGGCGAGCAGAGCCTGCCCGCCTACACACCCGAGATCGCCGCGCGCAGCATCGACGGCCATCTGCTGCGCACCGGCTCCGACGTCTACGCCTGGTACCGGCTGGCCCCGCAGCGCTGGTCGTTCCGGTCGGACTCGCAGCGCCAAGACCTGATCGCGGCCATCGCGGGCCAGTACGCCGAGCTGTCGGGCCGCTGGATGCACCTGCGGGTCACGACGCGGCCGTACCCGATCCGCATGTGGGCCGAGGCGCACGTGCACAACGCGGTCAACCGCCTGCCCGACGTCCCCGGCGCGCTCTCGTTCGACGACTACCTCGTCGGCGAGCAGCAGCAGCTCATGGGCCGCTCGATGGCGGAGAAAGAGGTCTACCTGGGCGTCCAGGTGCAGACCCGCAACGTCATGGACCGCGCCGTCGAGCGCGCCGCCCCGCTGCTGCGCAAGGTCTTCCCCGACGCGGTCGACGCCGAGCTGCTGGCCATCGAGTCCGAGGTCGAGCACCTCGACCAGGTGATCGGCTCCGCGGGACTGGAGGGCCGCCCGGTCACCGCCGAGGAGATGTCCTGGCTGATGCACCGGTCGTGCTCGCTGGGCCTGCCCGCCCCGCGCAACATGCCCGCCGTGCCCGGCGCGGCGTGGGAGCCGGAGGACCTCGCCAGCTTCACCGACGCCGCCGACTTCCATCAAGACCCGTACTCCCCGACGGTCACCGTCCGCGGCCGCACCGGCTCCAACGCCGGTGTCGCCCGGCACGTCACGGTGCTGACCGTCGGCATGATGCACGGCCTGCAGATCCCCGAGATCGACGACCCGTGGGTCCAGCGCGCCGACCGGCTGCCCGCCTCAGTGGAGTGGTCCGCGCGCATCTACGTGCGTCGGCCCGAGGAGGTCCAGGGCGAGCTGCAGCGGCAGATGAACAAGGTCCGCTCGCAGGTCAAGCACTACACCGACGAACACGAGCTGGAGCCGCCGCAGTCGCTGGCCCGGCAGGCGAGCCGCGTGCTGGAGATCGACGACGAGATGACGTCGGGCTTCACCGCGCTGGCCACCCGGGTGCGCTCGTGGTGGCGGCTGGCGGTGTCCGGCCCGACCGAGCGCGACGCGCTGCGGCTGGCCCAGCAGCTGCTCGACCTCTACAAGCCCAAGGTCGCCATCGAGCACCCCGAGGCCCAGTACGCGATGGCCAGGGAGTTCATCCCCGGCGAGCCGCTGGCCTCGGCGGCCTACCTGCGCCGCGGCTCGGTCGTGTGGGCGGCCAGCGCCGTGCCGACCGCGACCGCGGAGGTCGGCGACCGGCGCGGCATCCTGCTCGGCGAGACCTGCACCGCGACCCGCCGCCCGGTGGCGTGGGACCCGTGGATGGCCCAGGAGATCCGCGACTCGTCCGGCCTGACCGCGATGGTCGCGGGCCTCGGTGGCGGTAAGTCCTTCCTCGGCGGCGGCATCGTCTACAAGACGCTGCGCGCGGGCGCGCACTGGACGATCCTCGACCCGTCCGGCCCGCTGGCCCGGCTGTGCGACCTGCCCGAGCTGCGGCCCTACGCGCGGCCGATCAACCTGCTCAACGCCCAGGCGGGCATCCTCAACCCGTACCGCGTGGTCGCCGAGCCCAAGCTTGATCACTTCCTCGACGAGGACGACCCCGAACGCGCGTGGCGCCGGGAGAAGGCGCTGGCCGCCGCGACCCGTCGCCGTCTCGTGCTCGATGTGCTGTCCGGTCTGCTGCCCTACGAGGTCGCCCGGCTCCCGCAGAGCCGCATCGTGCTGCTGCGGGCCGTGCGCACCGTCGGCGGCCGCGCCGACGCCGACCCGAGCCTGGTGTTCGACGCGCTGCGCCGCGACGCCAGCGAGCACCACGAGCACGCCGTCGTGGTCGCCGACTTCCTCGACGAGATGAAGGAGCGCATGTCGCTGCTCATCCCCGAGCGCGGCGCCGACCCCTACGACGAGCAGCGCGACGACCGGCTGACCGTGCTGACCATGGCCGGGCTGACCCTGCCCAAGGACGGTGTCGGCCGCGAGCACTGGACCGACGCCGAGGCGCTGGGCGTGGAGATGCTCAACCTGGCCGCCTGGCTCACCCAGCGCTCCATCTACGACCGGCCCAAGGACATGCGCAAGGGCGTGTGGATCGACGAGGCGTTCTTCCTCTCCGAGGTCCCGACCGGCCGCGTGCTGATGAACCGCTTCGCGCGTGACTCGCGAAAGTGGAACGTCCGTGTGCTGCTTTCCTCGCAGATCCCGGCCGACTTCCTCAAGATCCAGGGCTTCGTGGCGCTGCTCGACTCGGTCTTCATCGGCCGACTCGACGACGACCAGGCCCAGTCCGACGCGCTGCGCCTGCTCAAGGTGCCGGTCGCGGCGGGCTACGAGCAGGTCGTGGCCAGCCTGGGCCGCCGCCCCGGCGTCCAGCGCGGCCTGGTCGAACGCGACACCGCGCCCCGCCAGTTCATCTTCGGCGACGGCGCGGGCGGCGTGGAGCGCATCCGGATCGACCTCTCCGGCGCCCACCTCGACCACCTGCGCGGGGTCATGGACACCACCCCGGACGCCATGCGCGACAAGGCCCGCCAAGCCGCGCTGCCGCCCGCCCCCATCTCCGCCCCCGAGCCGACGCTGCCGGAACCCGATCCGGTCGACGGCTCCACGATGCCCAGCGACGAGGAGTTCGAACGCGCCGCCGAGTTCGAGCTGGGGCTCACCGAGGACGACTACCTCGGCGAGCCGAGCCCGGACCCGGAACCGAAGGAAAAGAAACGCGGTCGTGAGGACGCGGCATGAAGGCCGCGAGGTTGGCTAAGTTGATCAAGCGAGTGCCCGGTAGCCCGAGCTCAGCGAGGTTGGTGGACGTCACATGATCACGTTCCTGGTGGTGGTCGCCGCCACGCTGCTCATCGCGGCGCGGCGGCGGAAAAGATCACCTCTGACCCGCAAGGGCCTCACGATGGTGGCCGTCATCGGCATCATCGGCCTACAAGCGGTCCTCGGCACCCCCGCGATGGCCCAGGACACCAGTTGCGTGCCCAACCCCGAGCGTCCCGGCGCGGGCATGGTCGGCGCGCTCGACCCGCCGCAGGGCAACGGCGAGGCCGACAGCCCCTACCAGGTCTACGGCTACGCGGGCCTGGTCTGGCACGTCTACGACGAGTCGTGCGGCGGCCTGGTGCCCAACGGCGTCAGCGACCCCGGCGCCACGATCGACACGTGGGCGGGCAACGAGCTGTTCAACATCGCCAAGAACATCGTCGGCGCCACCAACTCGCTGCACTACACGCTGCTCAACGGCGGTGTGCTCGGCGGGCTGAACGAGCAGATCGGCAAGGCCGCCGACGGGGTCTTCAACAACCTCTACACCCAGCTGTTCAGCGTGTTCATGCTGGTGCTGGCCATCCTGATGTTCCGCCAGATCTGGAAGGGCGACCTGGCCACGGTCAGCAAGCGCGCACTGTTCGCCTTCGCGGGCATGTGGCTGGCGGCGTCATCGATGGTGCTGGTCAGCAACTACGACCGCATCGACGACCTGATCGTGCGCACCACCAGCGGCATCCAGGGCGGCTTCGTCGACCCCGAGGAAGACCGGGTCGTGCGCCACATCCTGCCGACGCAGCTGCACAACAAGGTCGTCTACGAGAACTGGCAGCGCGGCGAGTTCGGCAGCCCGGACGACCCGAAGGCCAAGGAGTTCGCCCGCAGGCTGCTCAACGACCAGGCGTGGACCCGCCAGGACCTGATCGACGGCCGCGACGCGGACAACAACGCCGAGCAGGAGAAGAAGCGCGACTACCAGCAGCTGGCCACCGAGCTCGGCCCGGCGACCGGCTACTTCAAGGGCACCGACGGCAGCCGCACCGGCTCCGGCCTGCTCGCGCTGTTCCAGTCGATCGTGTACTCGCTGTTCCAGCTGTTCGCCAAGCTCTCGGTGCTGCTCGCCCAGCTGCTGCTGCGCATCCTGGCCCTCGCCGCCCCGGTGATCGGCCTGGTCGCGCTGATCCACCACGACATCCTGCGCAAGGTCGGCCGCGCGGTCGGCGCCGTGGTGCTCAACGTGCTGGTGCTGGCGATGCTCGCGGGCATCCACTTCAAGTTCCTGGAGATGATCTTCTCCCCGGAGGCCAAGCTCTCCCTGCTCACCCAGATGCTGCTCGCGGCGATCGTCACCCTGGTGTTCTTCCTGGTGGGCCGCCCGATGCGGCGCATGTGGCAGATGCTGGAGATGTCGGTCGGCGCGGCGGGCGCGAGCATGCCCGCGGCGGGCGCGGGGATCTTCTCCCGCTTCCGGCGCAACAAGCACGAAGGCCCGACCCCGCAGGACAACTTCTGGGAGACGGTCCGCGAGGGTGAGCAGGAGGACGGCACCGCGCTCGTCCGCTCGGGCGGCCGCAGGCCGCGGCCCGAGGCCAGCAACCCGGTCACCGCGACCGCCCAGCGGATGGACACCCAGCGCGCCGCCATCGGCGCCCCGCGCGCGGCCATCGGCACCGGGCCGACCGGCATCGGGCCCGGCATCGACGGCGAGACGGTGAGCCCCGGCTCCCGGCCGCCCGGCCGCGGCGGACCGGCGGCGATCGTGCGCGCGGGCAGCCGCGTCGTCGACACCGTCCCCGTCGCCGACCGCGGCTGGGACCGCGGCGAGGACGCCGTGGTCATCCCGTCGCGCGTCTCGACCGAGTTCCACACCCCGGAGCCGGTCGCCGCGAGCCCGCGGGTGGCCGACGTCGAGATGGTGGCGGGCAGGCCCGTGCACGTGGTCTACCGGCCGTCGAGGGGCCTGGAGGTCGCCGAGCCGCCGCGCCGGATGCCGCTCAACGACGGCCCGCGCGGAACAGACGCGGTGGTGAGGTAGGCCGTGCCGATCCGCACCAACCGCGGGCGCGCCGCGGTCTACCGAAAGCTCTGGGGCTGGCCGATGCGCTCGCCCCGGCACCTGATCATCGCCGCGTGCGTCGCGGCGGTGGTCATCACCGCCGCGGGCATCGTCATCCCGCGCCTGACCGGCAAGCACGACCAGCAGGCCGCCGCCGCCGCGAGCAGCACCTCGTCGACCCGACCCACGGGCGGGCTGGCGCCAGGCAGGCCAAGCAACCCGCCCCAGTCGGGGGCGCCCACGTCGCTGCCCACCCGGCTCACCTCGCCACCCCAGCAGCCGTCGTCGGCGCCCGCCGCCCCGCAGGCGCTGGACACCGCCACCCGCTGGGCGCACGCCTGGGTCGACCACCCGGAGGGTACGACCGCCGAGCAGTGGCTCAACCGGCTGCGCCCGTACACCACCGAGGAGTACTTGGCCGTCATGGCCAAGGTCGACCCGGCGAACGTGCCCGCCTCCGAGGTCACCGGCCCGCCGGTGGTGAAGCTGTCGTTCGAGAAGTCGGTCGAGACGGAGGTGCCGACCGACGGGGGAGTCCTGCGGATCACGGTCATCCGCACCGACCAGGGCTGGCGTGTGGCGAACTACGAGCGGGGGGACTGAAACCATGCGGCGGGCGGTGATCATCGGCACTGTCGCGGTGGTCGGCCTGGTCACGGCCATCACCACCGGGGTGCTCGCGGTGGTGAGCAACGACCAGCAGGCCGACGCGCTGCAGGCGACCTCGCTGTCGTGCAACGCGGCGCTGGGCCCGGCCTCCACCGGACCGGCGGGCAGCGGCGCGGGCGACGCGGGCAGGCTCTCCGACGAGCAGCGCGGCACGGTCGCGCTGATCATCTCCATCGGCAAGCAGCGCGGCCTCGCGCCGCGCGCGTGGCAGGTGGCGATCCAGGCGGGCATGACCGAGTCCGGTCTGCGCAGCCTGAACTACGGCGACCGCGACTCCCTGGGCATCTTCCAGATGCGCCCGTCGATGGGCTGGGGATCGCCCGCCGAGGTCACCAACCCGACCTACGCCGTCAACAAGTTCTACGACGTGCTGCTCAAGGTGCCCGGCTGGGAGAACCAGCGCCCGGGCGAGTCGGCGCAGGACGTCGAGCGGTCCGCCTTCCCCGACCGGTACCACCGGTGGGAGGCCATGGCCAGCCACCTCATCGGCGAACTCGGCCAGGTCGTCGACGCGACCGGCTGCGGCCAGGGCATGGGCCCGCTGCTGCCGCCGTCGGCCGCGGCGGGCTCGGCCATCCAGTTCGCGCTCGGCCAGCAGGGCAAGCCGTACGTGTGGGGCGCGCTGACCAACCAGCAGAACTCCTACGACTGCTCCAGCCTCATGCTGCAGGCATACCGCAACGCCGGGATCACCCTGCCGCGCACGTCCCGCGAGCAGTACCGGGCGGGCGCGCTGCTGCCGGTGGAGCAGGCCAAACCGGGCGACCTGCTGTTCTGGGCGTACGACGAACGCGATCCCCGCACCATCCATCACGTGGCGATGTACCTCGGCGACGGCAAGATCGTCGAGGCACAGCAGAGCGGCGTGCCGGTCCACATCAGGTCGGTGTCGTGGACCGAAGGCGAACTGGTCAACCAGGCCGTCCGGCCGGGCGTCTGAGGAGAACCCATGTCGATGTACCCGTCGGAGCCCCTGCCCCGGCACGTCGGTCCCCCCACGTCGAGCACCCCCATCCGCGACTTCCTCAACGCAGGTCCGCGGCCCGGCATCAGCGAGGGCTACGCGGTGCTGCCGCGCGGCCTCGCCGAGGGCATGCCGCTGCCGTGGCAGCAGGCCATGGCGCACCTGCTGCACGAGTTCCACCAGGTGTACGCGCACCTGCAGTGGCCGGAGTACCGCGTCGTGCCGTCCCGCCGCGAACGGCTGGTCGACCTCGACGAGGACCAGCTCGCCGAGGTGGGCTGCATCGTGGAGATCGACGTCGACGGCGAACTGGTCTACCGCGAACGCAATGGCAAGCGGATCGACGACCCGGAACGGCACGAGGTCCTGGTGTCGTGCCTCGACCCGATCCCCAGCCAGCACGCGAACGCCAACCAGGACACCCCGCCGCGCGGGTTTCCGGTGGTGCGGCAGCAGCCGCACTGGGGTTAAGTGGAATACATGAGCGAGCTTGCGAGCGAATCATTGATACAGGGCGCCTGCGAGCGACACCGAGTTTACGAGGGGGCGTCATGAGCGACCCGAATCCGGATCCTGGCTGGTACTACAACACCCGCACCGGGCAGGTCGAGCACGGCGAGGTCGGCCGCGCCATCGACCGCCTGGGCCCGTACCCCGACCGCGCGACCGCCGAACGCGCCTTGCAGATCGCGCGAGAACGCACCGAAGCCGCCGACAAGGCTGATAAAGCTTGGTCAGGCGACGACGACTAGTCCGCCTCCCCGAAATTTTTACGCTCGGTCGCCCTGCGAGACCACGTTGCGCTGGCGAGCGCACCGTGGTCCGGCGCCGTCACGTTCCCCTTAGGCGGCGGTTGCCGGGTGTGTGCGGCCGACACAACGACTGATTCGCCCGCTCTTGGGTAGGGTTCGGTCGTGACTTCCAGGGTGATCGGGACCGATGGCGCCGAGGTCGACTTCGGCCGGGTGCGCGAGGACTTCAGCCTGCCCAAGCAGTTCCCGGCCGCGGCGCTGGCCGAGGCCGAGCAGGCGGTGTCCGAAGGGCCGAAGGGCGACCGCGAGGACGCCACCGATCTGCCACTGATCACCATCGATCCACCAGGCGCCAAAGACCTCGACCAGGCGATGTGCATCGAACGCGTCGGGGACGGCTTCCGCGTGCACTACGCGATCGCCGACCTCGGCGCGTTCGTCGTTCCCGGCGGCGCGCTCGACACCGAGGTCCGCCGCCGCGGCCAGACGATGTACCTGCCCGACGGCAACGTGCCGCTGCACCCGACCGTGCTGTCGGAGGGCATCGCGAGCCTGCTGCCCGACCAGACCAGCCCGGCGGCGCTGTGGACGATCGACCTCGACGCCGACGGCGAGCCGACCTCGGCGACGGTCCGCCGCGCCTGGGTCCGGTCGGTCGCGCGGTTCGACTACGAGACCGTCCAGGCCGCGGTCGACCGGGGCGACCAGCACCCGTCCATCGCCGCCCTGCCCGAGTTGGGCCAGTTGCGCCGCGAGCACGCGATCAAGCGCGGTGCGGTGGAGCTGCAGCTGCCGGAGCAGGAAGTCGAGCCGGACGACAACGGCGGCTGGCGGCTCGTGCTGCGCCCCCGCACCAAGGTCGACGCGTGGAACGCCGAGATCTCGCTGCTCACCGGCATGGCCGCGGCCAAGATCATGCTGGACGCCGGGGTCGGCGTGCTGCGCACCCTGCCCGACCCCGACGACGGCGCGCTGGCCTGGCTGCGCCGGTCGGCGGACGTGCTGGGCATCGAGTGGCCGCAGGACGCCACCGCCGCCGAGGTGCTCGCGGGCCTCGACCCATCTCGGCCCGAGGCGCTGGCGCTGTTCATGGACGCCACCCGCCTGCTGCGCGGCGCGGGCTACACCGTCTTCGACGGCAAGGCCCCGGAGCTGAGCACGCACGCGGGAATCGCCGCCTCCTACGCCCACGTCACCGCGCCGCTGCGCAGGCTGGTCGACCGGTTCGGCACGGAGATCTGCCTGGCCCTGTGCGCGGGCGCCGAGGTGCCCGCGTGGGTGCGCGCGGCGCTGCCCGAGTTGCCGGACCTGATGGAAGGTTCCGACAGCCTGGCGAGCAAGGTCGACCGCGCGTGCCTCGACCAGGTCGAGGCGTGGGTCCTCAGCGACCACATCGGCCAGGAGTTCGACGCGGTCGTGCTGCGCGCGGAGGGTTCGGCGGCGGAGATCTTCATCGCCGAGCCGCCGGTCCTTGGCCGGTGTCCGGGCGAGAACATGCCGGAAGGCGGGACGATCCGGGTGCGGCTGACCGAAGCCGTGGTCGAGGAGCGTCGAGTGGAGTTCGAGCGGGTGGAGGACAAGGCGTGACGGACATCAGCGGGCTCAAGATCGGCGTGCTGGGCGGGACCGGCCCGCAGGGCCGCGGCCTGGCGCTGCGCTGGGCCAAGGCGGGGCTCACCGTGGTCATCGGTTCCCGCGCCGCCGACCGCGCCGAGGCCGCGGCCGCCGAGCTGCGCGAGCTGGCGGGCGTCACGGCGATCTCCGGTCTCGACAACGCGGGCTGCGCCGCCGCGGCCGACGTCGTGCTCGTCGCCGTGCCCTGGGACGGCCACCGCGAACTGCTGGAATCCCTGCGCGCCGAGCTGACCGGCAAGATCGTCATCGATTGCGTGAACCCGCTGGGCTTCGACAAACAGGGCCCGTTCGCGCTGCCGGTCGAGGAGGGCAGCGCGGCACAGCAGGCTTCCCTGGTGTTGCCGGAATCCCGGGTGACCGCGGCGTTCCATCACGTCTCGGCGGTGCTGCTCGCCGACCTGTCGGTGTCCGAAATGGACATCGACGTGCTGGTGCTCGGCGACGACCGCGAGGCCACCGATGTGGTCAGGGCGCTCGCCGACGCGATCCCCGGCACGCGCGGGATCTACGGCGGCAGGCTGCGCAACGCCCACCAGGTCGAGGCGTTCACCGCGAACCTCATCGCGATCAACAAACGCTACAAGGCGCACGCGGGGATCCGCGTCACCGATGTATGAGGACGACCTCGGCGAACCGGTCCCGCTGACCGGTCGGCCGTCGCGGGTCGTGAGCCTGGTGCCGTCGCTGACCGAGGCGGTGGCGGCCACCGCGCCGGAGTTGCTGATCGGTGCCACGGACTACTGCACGCATCCCGCTGACCTCGACGTGACGCGGGTCGGCGGCTCGAAGTACCCGACGGTCGACGCCGTGCTGGACCTCCGGCCCGACCTGGTGATCGCGAACTCCGAGGAGAACCGCCCGGAAGACGTCGAACGGCTGCGCGCCAACGGAGTCGCGGTTTGGGTGACGCGGGCGCCCGAGAGCGTGCCCGCCGGCCTGGCGTCGACGCGCAGGCTGCTGACGCAGGGCTTGGGCATGACCGAGCCCGACTGGCTTCCCGCCGCCGAGGCCGCCTGGCACCACGTCGAGCCGGTGTGGGCGACGGCGGTCATCCCGGTGTGGCGCAAGCCGTGGGTGGTGATCGGCCGCGACACCTTCGCAGGCGACGTCCTGCGGCGCCTGGGCGTGGCGAATGTCTACGCCGAGCACGCCGAGCGGTACCCGCGGCCTTCCTTGGCCGAGTTGAACGCGACCGCCGCGGACCTGGTCGTGCTGCCGGACGAGCCCTATGAGTTCACTGAGACAGACGGGCCGGAGGCGTTTCCGGGCAAGCGGTCCGTGCTGGTCATCGGCCGCTACCTGACTTGGTACGGCCCGTCTTTGGTCGACGCCCGCGAATCCCTGGCGTCCGCGCTCAGTCCCTGAACCCGTCCGTGGCCTCGCGCAGGGCTTCCAGGATGCCTGGGTCGGTGACCGCGTGCCCCGCGATCGGCAGCCGGATCAACGCGTCCGGCCACGCCTGCCGCAGCTCCCACGCGTTCACCGGCGGACAGACCACGTCGTAGCGGCCCTGCACGATGCGGCCGGGGATGCCCGCGAGCTTGCCCGCGTCCCGGATCAGCTGGTCGTCGTCGAGCCAGCCCGCGTTGACGAAGTAGTGCAGCGCGATCCGCGCGAACGGCACCGCGAACCCGGGCGAGGCGTACTGCGCCACGAGCGCCGGGTTCGGCACCAGCGACACCGCCGCGCCCTCCCAGTTGCTCCACGCGAGCGCCGCCCGCGCGCGCACGGCGGGGTCGGCGTCGGTGATCATCGCCTGGTAGGCGTGCAACGGGTCGGCCCCGCTGGGGACCAGCGACAGGAAGTCCTCCCACGCCTCGGGGAAGAGCGCGCCCGCGCCGCCGCGGTAGAGCCAGTCGAGTTCGCTGGGGCGCAACAGGAACACGCCGCGCAGGATGATCTCGCTGACCCGCCCGGGGTGCGTCTGGCCGTAGGCGACGGCGAGCGTGGCGCCCCACGAGCCGCCGAACAGCTGCCAGCGGTCGATGCCGAGGTGCTCGCGCAGCCGCTCCATGTCGGCGACCAGGTGCCAGGTGGTGTTGTTCGCCAGGTCGGTCGCCGGATCGCTGACGTGCGGCGTGCTGCGGCCCGAGCCGCGCTGGTCGAACAGCACGATCCGGTAGGCGGCGGGGTCGAAGTGCCTGCGCTGCATGGCGTTCGTGCCCGCACCGGGCCCGCCGTGCAGGACGACGACGGGTTTGCCCGCGGGGTTGCCGCTGACCTCCCAGTACACGTGGTGCCCGTCGCCGACGTCGAGCATGCCGGAGTCGTGCGGCTCGATCGCGGGGTACAGGACATCCATGGCGTTCACTCTGCCCTAAGCCACGGTGCCCGGAAACGGTGATCGATGAATTCAGGCCCGGCCACGGCTGCTGCCGGTGGCCGGGCCTGAGGTCTCACTAGTGGAAGACGTGCTCCGGGCCGGGGAACTCCCGGCCGCGCACGTCGGCGGCGAACTGCTCCGCGGCGTTCAACAGCACCCCGGCGACGTCGGCGTACCGCTTGACGAACCGCGGCGCCTTCGCCCGGCGCATGCCCGCCATGTCCTGCCAGACCAGCACCTGGCCGTCGCAGTCGGGACCCGCGCCGATCCCGACGGTCGGAATCTGCAGCTCGTGGGTGATCTTCTTGGCGACCTCGGCGGGCACCATCTCCATGACTACCGCGAACGCCCCGGCCTCCTGCAGCGCCAGCGCGTCGGCGACCAGCGAGTCACCCGCGTCGCCGCGGCCCTGGACGCGGTAGCCGCCCAGGTTGTGCTCGCTCTGCGGGGTGAACCCGATGTGGCCCATGACCGGGATCCCCGCGTTGGTGATCGCCTGGACGTGCGGCGCGAACGCCCGCCCGCCCTCCAGCTTCACCGCGTGCGCGAGGCCCTCCTTCATGAACCGCACCGACGTGGCCAGCGCCTGCTCGGGGGAGAGCTGGTAGGACCCGAACGGCAGGTCCGCCACCACCAGCGCGCGCTTGGCCGCCCGGGTGACCGCCGATACCAGCGGGATGAGCTGGTCGACCGTCACCGGCAGCGAGGTCTCGTAGCCGTAGACGTTGTTGGAGGCGGAGTCACCGACGAGCAGGACGGGAATCCCCGCCTCGTCGAACAGCTCGGCGGTGTACATGTCGTACGCGGTGAGCATGGGCCACGGCTCGCCGCGCTCCTTCATCTCACGCAGATGGTGGATCCGGACCCGCTTGGCAGGCTTCCCGCCTTGCCGTGCGGTGGCACCCGTCCCGTAGGGGGCAGACACTTCGGCGTTGTCGGACATCGCTGTCGACCGTCCTTCCCTCGAGGCCCGCTTCGTCGCAGGTCCCCGGGTATATGCGGATGGCTTACCCGCAAAGCGTGACACCCCCGATCACCCCCGGCGACCCGATGCGACGTGCCTCACACGAGACAGACACGACACTGGAAGGCGGTGCACCGAGCAGCGCTTCGCGGTTAGCGGGTGCCTTCTCGCCACGCGTTGGTGATGGGGAGGCGGCGGTCGCGGCCGAAGGCCTTGAAGCTGATCTTCGTGCCCGGCGGGTACTGCCTGCGCTTGTACTCCGCCCTGTCGACCATCCGCAGCACCCGGTCGATCAGTTCCGGCGCGAAACCGGCCGCGACCAGGTCGTCATACCCGCGATCGCCCTCGACATAGTCGTCCAGCACGTCGTCCAGCAGCTCGTAGTCCGGCAGCGAGTCGCTGTCCATCTGGCCGGGTCGCAGTTCGGCCGATGGCGGCTTGACGATCGAGTTCTCCGGGATCGGCGGCACCTCGCCGAGCTTCTCGGCTTCGGCGTTGCGCCACTTCGCGAGGTCCCAGACCAGCGTCTTCGGCACGTCCTTGATCGGGGCGAAGCCGCCGACCGCGTCGCCGTAGATGGTCGAGTAGCCCACCGCCAGCTCGGTCTTGTTGCCGGTCGCCAGGACCAGGTGGCCGTGCTGGTTGGACAGGCCCATCAGCGTCACGCCGCGGCAGCGGGCCTGGACGTTCTCCTCGGCCAGTCCCGTCAGCCCGAGCTGGTCGACGAACTGGGCGACCATGCCCGCGATCGGCTGCTCCGAGTAGTGCAGCCCGGTCCGCTCCGCGAGGTCCGCCGCGTCGGACTTCGAGTGGTCCGACGAGTACACCGAAGGCATCGACACGCCGTAGACCGCGTCGGCGCCCAGCGCGTCGACCGACAGGGCCGCGCACACCGCCGAGTCGATCCCGCCGGACAGGCCCATGATCACCGACCGGAACCCGTTCTTCTGCGTGTAGTCCCGCAGCCCCGTGACCAGCGCCGACCACACCTCCGCCTCGTCGGGCAGCGGCTCGGCGACGCCGGGGGAGTGCAGGGGCTCGTAGGCGGGCACCGGGTCGTCGGACAGCGTCAGCCGCCGGACCGTGAAGTCCTCGACCACCGTCACGTCCGTGCGCGACGCGCCGCCCGGGAGGTCCAGGTCGACCACCATCAGGTGCTCGACGAACTGCGGCGCCCGCGCCACCAGCGTCCCGTCGACCCCGACCACGATCGAGTCGCCGTCGAAGACCAAGTCGTCCTGCCCGCCCACTTGATTGACGTACACCAGCGGCGCCCCCGCCTCCCGCGCGCGGCGGGCGACCAGGGGCAGCCGGACGTCGTCCTTGCTCCGCTCGTACGGCGAGGCGTTGGGGGACACGACCAGGTCGACCCCGGCCCGGCCGAGCCCGGCGATCGGGCCGCCCTCCTGCCAGATGTCCTCGCAGATCGCCATGCCGACCTCGAGCCCGCGCACGCGGACGATGTCGAGCGTGTTGCCCGCCTTGAAGTACCGGCGCTCGTCGAACACGCCGTAGTTGGGCAGGTGGTGCTTGAACTGCCGCGCCACCACCGCGCCCCCGTGCAGCACCGCCGCCGCGTTGCGCGGACCGACCTCATCGATGTCCAGGTAGCCCACCCACACCGGGACGTCGCCGCACCCGGCCTCCGCCAGCGCGACGGCCACCCCGTCCAGCGCCGCCCGGGACGCGTGCCCGAACGACCCGCGCATGGCCAGGTCCTCCACCGGATAGCCGGTGAGCACCATCTCCGGGAACACCACCAGGTGCGCCCCGGCCTCGACAGCCTTGCGCGTCCACTCCACGACCAGGGCCGAGTTGCCCGCCAGGTCCCCGACAGTGGGGTTGACCTGCGCTGATGCGATCCGTAGCTGCGGCATACCGACATCCTCCACCATGTTTTCGCCCCTGAGGCGAAAATGTGACGGGAGTCAGACTAGCCCCTCGCGGCCTTCACTTTCTTGATGGCCGCCCGGACCCGCTGCAATGCCTGCTCCGCATCGGAATCGAACGGATTGTCATGCACGAGGTACGTCCACGTCGACGTGGGACGCCGGAGCCCGGCCGCGGCCAGGTCGATGCCGTCGGCGGTGATCTCGGCTTCCTCGAAGGTCTCGCCCGCCCGCTCGCCGATCTCCTTCATGATGCCCTTGAACTCGCCGATCGCCGCGCGGTGGAACTCGTCGATCGGGGTCTCCCTGGCCAGGGCGCGCAAGTGGATGGTCTCCCGCACGTCCGACAGGAACGCCAGGTGGTGGGTCCAGCGGTCGTCCAGGTGGTACAGCAGGATCTGCCGCGCGACCTTGCCCAGCACCTCGTCGTCGACGTCGAGCGCGGCCCACCGGTCCGGGCAGCGTTCCTTGAGCTGCTCGGCCGCCAGGTCCGTGCGCAGCACGTCGTCGCGGTAGGCCAGGACCAGGCCGCGCTGGTGCTCGATCAGCCGGGTGTACCGCCACGTGTTGCGGTGGATGTCGAGGTGCACGCCCTCGGCCACGCGCTGGGCGTGCTCGATGAACCGCTGGGCGGTGGCGTCGTCGAGCCTGCCGTCGTCGTCCGGGTCGGACCCGGCCGCGGCGTCCGGCGCGTACTGCGTGACCAGCTCGTCGGCCAGGCTGGCGTACACGACCGACCCGCCGGGGTCGCCCTGCCGCCCCGACCGGCCGCGCAGCTGGTTGTCGAGCCTGCTGCTGGAGTAGTGCCCGGTGGCGATCACGTACAGCCCGCCGAGCTCGGCGACCTTGTCGTGGTCGTCCTCGTCGCCGCCCGCGCCGCCCAGCCGGATGTCGGTGCCGCGGCCCGCCATCTGGGTGGACACCGTCACCGCCGCGTGCGCGCCGGCGTCGGCCACGATCGCGGCCTCCTCGGCGTCGTTCTTCGCGTTCAGCACGACCGACGACACGCCCGCCTCGGCCAGCTTCTCCGCGACGCGCTCGGACTCGGCGACGTCGAGGGTGCCGACCAGGATCGGGCGGCCCGTCTCGTGCACCTTGACGATCTCGGCGACCAGCGCGGCTTCCTTGTGGTCGACCGTGTCGTAGATCCGGTCCTTCTCGTCCTCGCGCACGCACGGCTTGTTCGGCGGGATCACCGACACCTTGAGGTCGTAGAACTCGCGCAGCTGCTCGGAGACCGCCGTCGCCGTGCCCGTCATGCCGCAGACCTGCTGGTAGCGGCCGATCAGGCCCTGCACGGAGATCGAGTCGAGCACCTCGCCGGACTCGGTCGGGTCGAGCCGCTCCTTGGCCTCCACCGCCGCCTGCAGCCCGTCCGGCCAGCGCTGCAGCAGCGCGATCCGGCCGCGCGAGGTGTTGATCAGGTGGACCTTGCCGTCGCGCACGATGTAGTCGACGTCGCGCTGGAGCAGGGCGTGGGCGTGCAGCGCGGCGTTGACCGCGGCGAGGCGGTCGCTGTGGTCGCCGGAGTACAGGTCGATGTCGCCGAGCGCCTTCTCCACCGACTTGGCGCCGCGCGCGGTCAGCCAGGCGTTGCGGTTGTCCTCGTCGCGCTCGTAGTCGCGGCCGGGGCGCAGCGCGCGCACGATCGCGGCGACCTCGGGGTCGCCCTTGGCGTCGTCGGTCGAGCCCGCCATGACCAGCGGCACCCTTGCCTCGTCGACCAGCACCGAGTCGGCCTCATCGATCAGCGCGACGTCGGGGTCGCGGTGGACCAGGTCGTCGACGTCGGTGCACAGCCGGTCGCGCAGCACGTCGAAGCCGATCTCGCTGACCGCGCCGTAGGTGACGTCCTTGCCGTAGGCGGCGCGGCGCTCGTCGGGCGTCGACTCCTGGTCGACCCAGCCGACGGACACGCCGAGCAGTCCGTACACCGGTGCCATCCACTCGGCGTCGCGGCGGGCCAGGTAGTCGTTGACCGACATGACGTGCACGGACCGGCCCTGCAGCGCGTATCCGGCGGCGGCCAGCGCGCCCGCGAGCGTCTTGCCCTCGCCGGTGCCCATCTCGACCACGCGTCCGTGCAGCAGCTCCATCGCGCCGACCAGCTGCATGTCGTACGGCCGCTGGTCCAGCCCGCGGCGGGCGGCCTCGCGGCCCAGCGCGCACAGCTCGACCATGCCTTGCGCGTCGAGCCCGCCGAGCGCCTTCTCCCGCAGCTCACCGGCCGCCTCGGTCAGCTCGGCGTCGGACAGCTTCTTGACCCGCTCCTCGCGCCACTCGATCGAGGTCAGCACTTCGCCGTACTTCTTGAGGTCGACCGTCGCGGGGCGCTCCAGCAGACGCTGGAACCGGCCCTTGACCCGTGTCAGGAACGCAGCCACGCTCGTCGGCCACCTCTCGCTCAGTACCGCTGTTGTCGCCATTGTCGACCCTGCCACCTAACGGCGAAGTGTGGCGGATGAGTTCCCGGCTGACACACTGGTCAGGTGCCTCGTCGTTGGTTGGTGTCGGTCGCCCTCGTGACCTTGGTAAGCGCGTGCACCGTTCAGGTGACCGGGACCCCCGTGACGGGGGAGACCGAGACCCTCGGCCCGAAGGGCGCCGTGCCCGCGGGGCTGGAGCGGTTCTACAGCCAGGCCCTGACCTGGCGCGACTGCCGTGCGCTGGCCCACGACGACGAGAGCAAACGCGCGTTCGCCACCCGCGACGTGCGCTGCGCGACGATCAGCGTGCCGCTCGACTACGCCAAGCCCGACGGTCGGACGGTGTCGCTGGGGCTGCTGCGCAAGCAGGCCACCGGCACCAAGATCGGCTCGCTGCTGATCAACCCGGGCGGCCCCGGCGTGTCCGGGATGAGCGCCGCGGCGACGATCGCGGGCCAGATCAAAGGCACCGAACTGGCCGAGAAGTTCGACCTCGTGGGCTTCGACCCGCGCGGCATCGGCGTCAGCGAACCGCGGATCGTCTGCCTGACCGACCCGGAGATGGACGCCGACCGGGTCGAGCCGGACAACGCGACCGTCGCCGACGAGGAGGCGGAGAACAAGGACTTCGCCGCCAAGTGCACCGAGCGCAGCGGCGGCGCCGACGTGCTGGCCAACGTCGGCACCCGCGAGGTCGCCCGCGACATGGACGTCATGCGGTCCGTGCTGGGCGACGAGAAGCTGAACTACGTCGGCTACTCCTACGGCACCCGGATCGGCACGGCCTACGCCGAGGCGTTCCCGGCGAACGTGCGCGCGCTGGTCCTCGACGGCGCGGTCGACCCGAACGAGGACCCGGTCACCCAATCGATAGAACAGGTCAAGGGCTTCGACAAGGCGCTCGACGACTTCTTCGCGTGGTGCGCCGACAAGCGGTCGTGCACGGTCAAGGACCGGCAGACGCTGCGCGGGCTGCTGGAGGGGCTGGAGGCGAAGCCGATTGCCGTCGGGACCCGCAAGCTGTCCCAGTCCGACGCGACGACCGCCGTCGCCGCCGCGCTCTACAGCGACGAGGCGTGGACGTTCCTCGCGGGCGCGCTCGCCGAGCTCGCGCAGGGCACGGGCGAGCAGCTCATGACCCTGGCCGACCTCTACCTGGGCCGCGGCGAGGACGGAAAGTACTCCGGCACGATGGCCGCGCTCGTCGCGGTCCGCTGTGTCGACGAGCCCCGGCTGACCGACCGCGGGCAGGTCGAGGAGGCCACCCGCAAGATCATCGAGGGCACCAAGGACTCGTTCATGGCAGCGACCGACCCGCCGCTGGCCGCACTGGACCCGTGCGCGTTCTGGCCCGCGCCGAACACCAGCACCCCGCACCAGCCCAAGGTCGACGGCCTCCCGCCGGTCATGGTCATCTCCACCACTGGCGACCCGGCCACGCCGTACCAGGCCGGGGTCAACCTGGCCAAGGCGATCGGCGGCAGGCTGGTGACCTACGAGGCCACCCAGCACACCGTGTTCATGCAGGGCGACGCCTGCGTCGACAAGCTGGGCACGCGCTACCTCGTCGACCTGCAGCTGCCGACCGACGGGACGCGCTGCCGGGGCTGAGTCAGGCGGGCATCCGCTGGTAGACGTGCGTCTGCGCGGCCTCGCGGTAGCCCATCCGGTGGTACCAGCCGCGCGGCCAGTCGGTGGCCTCGGCGATCAGGTACCAGAGGTCGCAGCCCGCCGCGTGTGAGCGGTGCAGGGCCTCGGCGACCAGGGCGCGCGCGTAGCCCTTACCGCGGTGCTCCTGGCGGGTCACGATGTTCTCGAACTGGGCGAGGCCGTCGGCGATGTAGAGCTCGCCGCGGGCCACGATGTCGTCGCCGTCGAGCACACCGAGGAAGGTGACGTCGGCGCCCCTGCCGTAGAGCTGGACCCGGTCGGCGAGTTGCACGATCGCGTCCTCGCTGTCGTTGGGGAACTCGGTGCGCCAGTCGTGGATCAACGAGGAGCGCATCCGCTCGAACGGGACCGGTCGGACCAGGTCCGGGCCGCGCGGGGGCAGCTCGCCGCTGTGGATCATCGTGATGATCCGCTCGTGCACCCCGTAGTCCGCCGCTTGGAACGCGGGTTCGGCCGCGATGCCCTGCGCGTCGTCGGTGAAGTGCACGAGGCGGTGGCCATGGCCGTGTCCGCCGAGGATCTCGTCGGCGGCGGCCACCACCGCGGCCGGGTCGACGTCGGCGGTGACGACGAGCCGGTTGTGGTGCCATGAGGCCGGGTAGTCGCGCTGGAGCAGCGCGTGGCCCCAGCCCAGTTCGACCACCTCGGTGGCCTGGGCCCGGGCGAACCGGTCCTCGAAGGCGTCGATCCGGCGCAGCGCCGCTTCGATATCCATGGGCACATCATCGCGCAAGGACCCATGGTCTTAGGACCAAAGTCCGACTTCTGCCCGACCAAGACAAGACCTAAGTAGGAGGTTTGGCGGCCGCACCCGCGCCAAAGTGGGGCTACGACGAAGAAATCGTCACGGAGGGGGAGAAAATGCCGCGTGGTAAGGGAATCCTGTTGGTGGGAGTGGTGATCGCGCTGACGGCCGGCGTCGCGCCCATCGCGTCGGCGGACGCCGCGGGCGTGCCGCGGATCGCCTGGCAACAGTGTCCGGACGACAAACAACTGCACTGCGCGATGGTGCCGGTCCCGCTGGACTACGCCGACCCGAGAGGCAAGAAGATCAGCTTGCGGCTGGTCAAGCGGGTCGCCGACAAGCCCAACCGCAAGATCGGCACGGTGTTCATCAACAACGGCGGCCCCGGCGGCTCGGCCGCCGACTTCGTCACCGGCATCGACGGCCTGCTGGGCGCGGCCACCCAGGAGCGCTTCGACATCGTCGGCATCGACCCACGCGGCATCGGCGGCGAACGCAACTGCCTCACCGCGGCGTGCGGCAGCGAACCGGTCGTGTGCGCCGCGGACCCGGCCGACCCACCCGGCCCGGCTCGACCGGCGGCGCTCTTCCCGCGTGGCCCCGAGCAGGTGCGCGCCCAACTCGAGTACGAGGCGTTCAACCGCGCCCTGTGCGACCGGCGCGGCAACGAGATCCTCGACCACATGTCCTCCGCCGACACCGCCCGCGACATGGACCTGATGCGCCGCGCCGTCGGCGACCGCAAGCTGAACTTCTACGGAATCTCCTACGGCAGCGTCCTCGGCGCCACCTACGCCGCCATGTACCCCAACAACATCCGCACCATGATCGTCGACGCCGTCCTCGACCCGGTCGCCTGGAGCACCGGCCGCGGCGACGACGGCAAGTACCTGATGTCAGCCCGCCTGGGCAGCGAATACGGCGCCTGGGAGTCCCTGCACAGCGCCTTCGCCGAGTGCGACCGCGTCGGCCCCACCCGCTGCCCCGCCGCGGGCAAGGCCGCCGCCAAGTTCTACGCCGTCAGCGAGCGCCTGAAACAAGGAGACGTCGAAATCCCGGGCGGCAAGCTGAACTACCAGGAAGTCATGGGCACCCTCCTCGGCGCCCTGTACGCCGCCCCGGTCTACCCGGCGATCATGGAGTTCGTCGAAGCCACCCACCAGCAGATCTTCGGCACCACCACCGCCCGCGCGACCGCCTCCACCGCCACCGACGCGTGGACCAGACTCCGCGACTCCGACCGCCCATCCACCCCCACCTACGGCGTCACCGCCCAAGACAGCCGCCCCACCTCCGCCATCAAGCCAGCCGCCGACCAGCGAGGCCCAAGCTTCGGCATCGAGGTAACCGAGCGGCACCGACGCCCTGGGTTCGCCGCGGGGGTGACCGGTTCCGGTTTCGGTGTCGAGGTGGCTGATCACAGGCTCCGTCCCGGCTTTGGCACCGAGGTCTACCGCCCAGCCTTCGAAGGCGTCGCCTGCGCCGACGGCGCCAACCCCAACGACCCGGACGCCTCCGTCCGCTCCGCCGCCCACGCCGAGGCGAACGGCCCCGGCTTCGGCGAACTCTGGTCCTGGGCCACGTCCCCCTGCGTCAACTGGCCCGGCTCCAGCAAGTCGGCCTACCGAGGCCCGTGGAAGACCCGCACCTCAACCCCACTGCTGATCGTCGGCAACCTCCACGACCCAGCCACCCCCATCAGCGGCGCCCGAGCCCTCAACGGCCTGATGGGCGGCTCCCGCCTCCTGACCCTGGACGGCTGGGGCCACGGCGCCCTAGGCGCCAGCACCTGCGTCACCACGAAGTACGCCGCCTACTTCGTCAACCAGAAGCTGCCCGCCCCAGGAAGCGTCTGCCAGACCGACGCGCCACTTTTCCCAGCAACGAACTGATCGAACAGTGAAGGTGGGGACGCAAGTCCCCACCTCACGTTGGGAGCACTTTGACGCGAGCGTCGATAGCCGCCCAGCGCTTGTCCGCGGTGAGGATTGCCGTTGCCCCGTCCACGACTCCAGTCGCGATCACCAGCGCGTCTGGCAGCCGAAGACCCCGGTGATGGGCGTCCAGCGGGTCGAACACGGCGATGACAACGCTCGCGTCGAGAACTACCGATCCCACTCGTTTCTCTGCTCTTCCAGGTTCGTGGCCTCCGCGAGCCCTGGAGCCGAGCCCGCCAGCCCGTTCAACGCGTCCAGGAACGGATCGCGGTGGCGGACAAGGCGAAGGATGCCGTCAGCTTCGACTTCGACCCGCAGCACTTCGCCCGGTTGAACATGGGCGGCGGCGAGTGCGGCGACCGGCAGCGTCACCTGGTTCTTGCTGCTCACGTCGGTCGTGCGCGCGGGCTCGCCATCCTGGTGCTGAGTGGCCATGAGAAAGGATGTCAGGTGGCGTCGCGTTTGGTGCCGATCAGCACCGCGAGTCCAGCCCCAACCACACAAACAACCGCCGTGATCAAGAAGATGTCGGTGTACTGAGTCACCAGCGCCTCCTTGAACTTCACCAGATACGCGGCCATCTCCCGCTGGAACGCAGCCTCATCCATCCCGAACGGCAGCGGCGGATTCAGATCCGCCGTCAAGCTGTGGAACCGATGCAGCCCCCAAGCCGAAAGCCCGGCAACCCCAACCAACATCCCCGTCATCCGAGCCACCACAACCCCGGCCGACGCCACCCCATGCCGCTCAGCAGGCACAACCCGCAACGCGGCAGCCGAAAGCGGAGCGATCACCAGCCCAAGCCCAAACCCGGCGACAGCGAGATCAGTGTCCAACCGAGGCAACCCCAACGGATGCGGCGAAGACAACACATCCACCGTCCACCCCGACATCAACCAGTACCCGACCCCAGCGATCAGCATGCCGACAATCGACACCACCCGATCACCAAACCGAGCAGCCGCATACCCACCGACCAAAGCCCCAACAGGCAGCGCGATCAAAAACCGCAGCAGCACAAACACAGCGCCACGGTCGTCATCCCCCAACAGCGACTGCGCGAAGAGATCGACGTTCACCAACGTCACCATCAACGCCGCCCCAGCCGCAGCCGAAACCCCCAGCGCGGCCAAGAACGGACGCATCGCAACCCCGGCCGGGTCGATCAGCTTCACCCGAGAACGCCGTTCCCACAGCAGGAACAGCACCAACGTGACAACCGACCCCACCAGCAACGGCGGACCCCACGACGGCAGCACAGCATCCCGAGGCGACGGGTTGTAGAGCCCGACAACCGCCAACCCCAAGGTCACCGCGAGCAGCAGCCCGCCCACCACATCAACCCGAACAGCCGCAGAGCGCTGATGAGCAGGCACGGTCACCTGGATCGCCACCATCGCGATCACCGCGAGCGGCACGTTCACCCAGAACACCGCCCGCCACCCCGACACGTCGGCCCACAGCGGCAGGCTCGCCAGCGCCACCCCGTACAGCGGCCCGAGCACGCTGCCGAGTTCCTGCGCCGCGCCCACCGCGCCCAGCACCGTCGAGCGGCGGCGCTCGTCCCACAGGTCAGCGGCCAAAGCCATGGTCACCGGCAGCAGCGCGCCGCTGGCCACGCCCTGGATGACCCGGCCTGCCACCAATGTCTCCAAGTCACCCGACAGCGCGGTGACCACGGAACCAGCCAGGAACCCCAGCAGGCACAGTTGCAGGAGCAGCTTGCGGCCGAACCGGTCCGAAGCCTGGCCGAGCAGCGGCATCGCCGCGATGTAGCCCAGCAGGTAGCCGGTGACGATCGGCGTGACCCGCTCCAGCCGGTTCACCGGGATCTGCAGGTCGTCGATGATCTGGCGGATGACGCTGACCACCACGTAGGTGTCGAGCGCGCCGAGCAGGACCGCCAGACCGCCCGCGCCGATGGCGACCGAGCGGCCGCGGCGCGTGCTCCCCGTGGTGACCATCGCTATTCGGGGGCGGTGATGGTGACCTGCTTGCCCGGGTCGGTGAGCGTCAGGTCGACCGTGGCGGTCTTGCCGTCGTTCGCGGGCAGCGCCACCGACGCCTTGACCGGCTGCTTGTTGTCGGCGCGCAGCCAGAACGTCACGTCCACATCGGAGTTGACGCCGGGCACGATCTCCGACACGACGGCCTTCTCACCGAGGCCCTTGACGCGGTAGGTGGACACGCCGTCGACGTCCTCCTGGGCCTCGGTCTTCGGGTCCTTGATCTTGGCCAGGACGTTGGCGATGCCCTTGTCCGGGTTGAGGATCGCCGACGGGTCGTACAGGTTGGACGTCAGCGACGCCGGGTACTTCTGGAAGCCGCCGGTCGGGCCCTTGATGTAGAGCGAGTCGTCGACCAGCACGAACTCGCCCTCGATGAGCTGGCCGAGCAGGGTCAGCTTGACCGTGCCCTTCGCCGCGCCGGACGGGCCGCCCTCGCGGGTCAGGTCGCCCTCGGCGTTCTGCACGGGGATGGCCGACACCGAGCCGTTGACCTTCAGGGAGAAGTGGGCGCTGCGGATGTCGCGGGTGGCCGCGGCCGCGTCCTTCATCAGCGTCGCCCCGTCGGGCAGCCCGCTGCCGCCGCCCTTGTCGTCGGAGGTGCAGCCCGTCGCGAGGGCCGCGGTGAGGGCGAGGGCCCCGAGGAAGATCCGGCGCGTGACCATGTGCGCAGGATAGGGCCAAGCCGCTGAGGCTGTCGGTCAGCCCGCGCGGAAAGTCTTGCGGTAGGCCAGCGGCGACACCCCGATCGACGCCCGCAGGTGCTGGCGCAGCGAGGCGGCGCTGCCCAGCCCAGCTCGTTCGGCCACTTGGTCCACCGGTAGTTCGGTCGTCTCCAGCAGCCGCAGCGCGTGCCGCACCCGTTGCTGGATGAGCCAGTTCCCCGGCGACATCCCGGTCTCGGCGCGGAAGTGCCGGGAGAACGTGCGCACGCTCATCCGCGCGTGGCCGGCCAGCGCCGCCAACTCCAGCGGCTCGTGCAGCCGGTCCAGCGCCCACGCCCGCGTCGCTGACACCCCGCCGGTGCCGACGGGTGTCGGGCGGTCGATGAACTGCGACTGCCCGCCGTCGCGCCACGGCGGCACCACGCAGTACCGCGCCGCCCGGTTCGCCACCTCGCTGCCGTGGTCGGACCGCACCACGTGCAGACAGAGGTCGACCCCGGCGCTCAGCCCCGCCGACGTCAGCACGTCGCCGTCGTCGACGAACAGCACCTCCGGGTCCAGTTCGACCGACGGGTACAGCGCCCGGAACTCGTCGGCGAACTTCCAGTGCGTCGTCGCGGGCCGCCCGTCCAGCAGCCCCGCCGCGCCCAGCACGAACGCCCCCGTGCAGATCGACATGACCCGCGCACCCGGCCTGATCAGCGACAACGCGGCCGCGAGATCATCAGGCAGCGTGCCGAAGTACCGCGGTCCCTCCGACCGCGTGCCGGGCACGATCACCGTGTCCGCCCGGGCGAGCACCTCCGGCCCGTGGTCGAGCACGGCCGAGAACCCTGCCGTCATCCGCACCGGCTTGTCGTCGACCCCGCACACCACCGTCTCGTAGAGCGGCGCGCCGTCGGCGTCGAGGGCCGCGCCGAACACCCCGGGTGGGATGCACATGTCGTAGCCCACCGCCTGCTCGACGGCCAGGACCGCCACCACGTGCGTCATGGCCGAATTCTTTCACATAGTGGCAGTCTGGCCACTTGTTCGAGCGATGACGAACCTTCAGGCTCCTACTCGTGACCCTCCTGGACTCCCGCCCCCGCCTGCACTGGGCCTGGCCCGTCGCCGCCGTCGCGTTCGTCGCCCTGGTCGGCGCCGCCGGGTTCCGGGCGGCGCCCAGCGTGCTGATCGACCCGCTGCACCAGGAGTTCGGCTGGTCAACCGCGACGATCTCGGCGGCGGTCTCGATCAACCTGCTGCTGTTCGGCGTCATCTCCCCGTTCGCCGCCGCCCTCATGGAGCGCCTCGGCATGCGCCGCGTCGTCACCGGGGCGCTGCTGCTGATCTCGGCGGGCAGCGGCCTGACGGTCTTCATGACCGCGAGCTGGCAGCTCCTGCTGCTGTGGGGCGTCTTCGTCGGCGTCGGCGCCGGGTCGATGGCCCTGACGTTCGTCGCGACGGTCACCTCGCGCTGGTTCGTCAAGCGGCAGGGCCTGGTCAGCGGGGTCCTCACCGCCGCGGGCGCCGCGGGCCAGCTCGTCTTCCTGCCGCTCGTCGCCGGCCTGGCCGCCGACCACGGCTGGCGCACCGCGAGCCTCGCGGTCTCCGGCGCCGCGCTCGCCGTCGTCCCGCTCGTCGTCCTCTTCCTCCGCGACAACCCCGCCGACGTCGGCACCACGGCTTACGGCGCCGACCCCGACGCGCCGCCGCCGGTGTCGGCGACCAGCGGCCGCACGGCACTGCGCGCGATCACCGTCCTGAAGCAGGCCGCCCACGACCGCACGTTCTGGCTGCTCGCGGCCGGTTTCGCCATCTGCGGCGCGTCCACCAACGGCCTGATCGGCACCCACTTCGTCCCCGCCGCGCATGACCACGGCATGCCGTCCACCACCGCCGCCGGCCTGCTCGCCCTGGTCGGGATCTTCGACGTCGCGGGCACCGTCGTGTCCGGCTGGCTCACCGACAAGGTCGACCCGAAGATCCTGCTCGGCGTCTACTACAGCCTGCGCGGCGCCTCGCTGCTCGTGCTCCCGCACCTGTTCGCCGCGACGACCGAGCCGCCGATGTGGGCGTTCATCGTCTTCTACGGCCTCGACTGGGTCGCCACCGTCCCGCCGACCGTCGCCCTGTGCCGCCGGGCCTTCGGCGCCGACGGCCCGATCGTCTTCGGCTGGGTCTTCGCCTCCCACCAGGTCGGCGCCGCGTTCGCCGCCGTCGGCGCGGGCCTGACCCGCGACCACCACGGCAGCTACGACCCGGCCTGGTATGTCGCGGGCGCGTTGTGCGCGGTCGCGGCTGTGATGTCGCTCCGCATTCGAGTCGCATCGCCCGATGCCCGGTGATCCCCTCTACGCTGCGCCTATGGATCGCCAGCAAGAATTCGTCCTGCGCACGCTCGAAGAGCGCGACATCCGGTTCGTCCGGCTGTGGTTCACCGACGTTCTCGGCTTCCTGAAGTCGGTGGCCGTGGCGCCCGCCGAATTGGAAGGCGCGTTCGCCGAGGGCATCGGGTTCGACGGCTCGGCGATCGAGGGCTTCTCCCGGGTCTACGAGTCGGACATGGTCGCCCGCCCCGACCCGGCCACCTTCCAGGTGCTGCCGTGGGAGACCCCGGGCGGCGAGCCGTACTCGGCGCGCATGTTCTGCGACATCGCCATGCCCGACGGCTCGCCGTCGTGGGCCGACCCGCGCCACGTGCTGCGGCGGACGCTGTCGAAGGCCAGCGAGGCCGGGTTCACCTGCTACGTGCACCCGGAGATCGAGTTCTTCCTGCTCAACAACCTGCCGGTCGACGGCAGCGAGCCGATCCCGGCCGACAACGGCGGCTACTTCGACCAGGCCAGCCACGCCACCGCCACACATTTCCGGCGGCACGCGATCGAGACGCTGGAGGCCATGGGCATCTCGGTGGAGTTCAGCCACCACGAGGGCGCCCCCGGCCAGCAGGAGATCGACCTGCGCTACGCCGACGCGCTGACCATGGCCGACAACGTCATGACGTTCAGGTACGTGGTCAAGGAGGTCGCGCTCACCCAGGGCGTGTTCGCCTCGTTCATGCCCAAGCCGTTCTCCGACCAGCCCGGCTCCGGCATGCACACCCACGTCAGCCTGTTCGAGGGCGACCGCAACGCCTTCTACGACAGCGAGGACCCGTACCAGCTCTCCGGCACCGGCAAGGCGTTCGTCGCGGGCCTGCTCAAGCACGCGCGGGAGATCTCGGCGGTCACCAACCAGTGGGTGAACTCCTACAAGCGGCTCATCGTCGGCGGCGAGGCCCCGACCGCGGTCTGCTGGGGTCACGCGAACCGCTCGGCACTCGTCCGGGTGCCGATGTACTCACCCAGCAAGGCGTCATCCCGTCGGGTGGAAATCCGGTCGCTCGACTCGGCGTGCAATCCGTACCTCGCGTACTCGGTGATCCTCGCCGCGGGCCTCAAGGGCGTGGCAGAGGGCTACGAGCTGCCGCCCGCCGCCGAGGACGACGTCTGGTCGCTGTCCGACGCCGAACGCCGGGCCGCGGGCTACGCGAACCTGCCGCAGAACCTGGGCGAAGCCCTCACCGAGATGGAGAACTCGGAGCTGCTGGCCGAGACCCTCGGCGAGCACGTCTTCGACTTCTTCCTCCGCAACAAGCGCAACGAGTGGGACGCCTACCGCCGCAGCGTGACGCCCTATGAGTTGCGGACCCTGCTGCCGGTCCTCTGATCGAGTTCGCTCTACCGGGTGGTCCACGCACCGGGCGTGAGCCGTTAGGTTGGCTCGGTGCTTCCCCCAGTGATCGGCTGCACGGTGGCCGGGTGCGCGGACCTTCCCGCCGCCCGGCTCACCGCGGAATCGTTCCGGCGCCACCATCCCGGCGCCGAGTTCGTCGTCCTGCTCGTCGACGGTGACCGTGCCGACGACGTGATCGTCCCCGCCGACCTGGGCATCGGCGGTGCGGAGCTCGCCATCCTGGCCACCGGCCACGACGCCCGCGAGGCCGCGGCCGCGCTGCGTCCCCGGCTCATGGAGTGGCTGCTCGGCAGGCACGAGAGCGTCGTGCTGTACCTCGACCCGTGGGTCCGGATCTACGCGCCGCTCGACCTGGACCTCGGCGACGCCGCGCTGCTGCTGGTCCCGAAGGTCCTGCGTCCGCTGCCCGCCGACGGCCTGCGCCCCACCGCCGACGAGCTGCGCGTGGCCGGTGTGTACGACGACGGCTTCGTCGCCGCCGCGCACGGCGCCGAACACTTCCTGCACTCCTGGGCCGAGGTCTCCACCCGCGACCCGCACGCCGCGGGCGCCTTCCTCGACGGCGCCCCCGCGCTGGTCGACCACCGGGTGCGCCGCGACCCTGGCCTGGGGCTGTCCCGGTGGAACGCCGCGCAGCGCCCGCTGGCCCGCGCCGCCGACGGCTCGGTCACCTCCGGCGGCGCGCCGCTGCGCACGGTCAGCTTCGGGGGCTTCGACCCGACGCGGCCGTGGCTGCTCAGCGCCGACATCGACGACCACCAGCGCGTCCTGCTGTCCGAGCACCCGCTGCTCAACCGCCTGTGCGCCGAGTACGCCGGTGAGCTGGCCGACCCGCCCGCCCCGACTGTCCGATTCGGACAGCTCACCGACGGCACCGCGTTCCCGCCGTCGCTGCGCGCGGCCTACCGCACCGCCAAGGACCGCCCGCCCGCCGCGGGCAGCGACCCCGCGGGCTTCCTGCGCTGGGCCTGCGCCCCCGAACGCTGGGCGTGCGCGCTCTGGCAGGACGACCCTGAACTGCGCGAACGCTTCCCCGACCCGTTCGGCGCCGACGCCGCGGCCTACCGCGACTGGTGCGCCACCGACGCCGTCCTCGCGGGCCGCCTGCACCCGCGCGCGGTGCCCGGCCACCAGGACAGCGAGGTCGCGCTGATCGACCAGATCGGCGTGTCCGTCCTCGGCGACGGCCCGCTGGCCGACCGGGTCCGCCTCGCCGCGGGCGCGTCCGGCCTGCCGGTGTCCGACCAGCCGGTCTACCCGGTCGTCCTGGTCTGCGACGGCACCCCGCCGCCCCGGCAGCGGCACGTGATCTCCGTCCGCGAGGAGCTCGGACCGGTCCCGGCCATGTCCGACGAGCGCTGGCTCGTCTGGCCCGCCACCGCGCCCGCCCCCGACGGCGTCGCCACGCACACCGTCCCGCTGCCGGTCGTCGACCCGGGGGTCCGCGACGACGGCACCCGAGAGGACGCCCGCACGCGTCTCGGGCTCGACGCCGCCCCGGTGTTCCTGGCCATGGCCGACCGCGCCGACGACCTGATCGCCGCCTTCGCCGCCGCGTTCCCTGCCCGCGAGGACGTGCGGCTGCTCCTGCTCGTCCCCGACGAGGCCGCGCGCGCCGAGGCGACGGAGCGACTCCGGTCGGCCGCCGTGGCCGACCCGCGCATCCGGCTGGTCGACACCGAGGCCGACCGGGCGCTCGACGCCGCGGACTGGGTGATCTCCCTGCATGAACCCGGGTGCGCCGACACCGCGCGGGTCAACGCCTGGCTCATCGCCGCCGCGCTGCGCGGTGTCCCGCTCATCACGGTCCTGTCCGGGATCGGCGCCGACCTGCTGGGCACCGACGGCTGCGTCGCGCTGCCCACCGACGAGTTCGCCGCCGACACCATGGTCGCGGGCGCGATCCGCGACCTGGCCGACGACCGCGCCACCGCCGACAAGGTCGGTTCCGCGGCGAGGACGTCCGCGCTGGAGAGCCTGGCGCCCGCGACCACGGGCGCGGCCGTGCGCAGACGCGTCGAGCTGGCCTACCGCGGCTGGCGAGCGGGCCGAGCGCTCGCCGGGGCCACCGAGGACGACCCGCTGCGCGCGCTGCGGGCGGCCAGGCACGCGCTGCTGCGCAGGCCGGACGTCGACGTCGGCCACCGCATCCCCATGGCGCCGCAGCTGCGCCGCGCGGTGCTGCGCGTGCTCAACCACTACGACTCGCACCTGACTTCGGTGCTCAACTCGCTCATCGACGGCATCGAGCGCACCGCCGCCGACCTGGTCGAACGCCAGGAGAGGCTGGCCACGGCCGGGGCGGGCCACGACCTCGACCTGCTGCGCGCCGACCTCGACCTGATGGTCGAGCGGGGCAGCCACCTGGCCAAACAGGTCTCCGCGAACGGCGAGGAGGTGCTGCGCCTGCGCGGGGAGGTGGTGTCGAGCCATCGCGCGGTGAAGGAACTGGCCGCGCGTCCGGCGCCCGTGGCGCCCCAGGTCGACCCCGAGCAGCTCCGCGCGGTCACCGAGGCCCTGGCCGCGAGCCAGGCCCGCATCGACGCGCTCGAAGCCAAGCTCACCAGCCGCCTGTCCGAGCGCGACAGCAAGGTCGCGCTCAGCACGTGGTCGGCCGACCAGGCCCTGCGCGCCACCGACGCGTTGCGCAGAGTCGTTGTGCGGCAACACGAACGGGTGATTCCGGACGAGTTGGCCGACGTGCCGAGCGCGCTGGTCCTGTGTGACGCGGGCCTGCTGCGGCTGCCCGCGCAGGACGCGGTGATGTCGGCGGTGCTGTCGAGCAACGGGGTGTGGGAACCCGACGTCGCCGAGCTCGTGGACTCCCTCATCGAGCCAGACAGCGTGTTCCTCGACGTCGGCGCGTACGTCGGCTACCACGCGATCCGGGTGCTCGGCAGGCTCGGCACCAGCGGCACGGTCGCCGTCGTCGAACCGGCCGCGGACGCGGCGAAACTGTTGCGCCACAACGTTTCCGAGAACGTCGCACCCGCTGTGGCGGAGCGGCTGGTGGTGCTGGAGGCGGCCGCTTGGGACAGTCCGGCCGCGATGGTCGGGACCCCCGCGGGCGGGGGTGGACTGTCCGTCACCGTCCAAGATCCGCAGAAAGTGATCACCACCACATCAGGTGATATCGCGGTTGCCGGCGTCCGGCTGGACAAGGAGCTGGACGCGCTCGCGGACACCCGCGAGCAGCGTCTGTCGGTGGTGAAAGTGGACGTTCCGGGCCGTGGACACCGCGCTCTGGGTGGCCTCGTACGGCGTCTGCGCAAGGACCGACCGCACGTCGTTTTCGCCATCGACGGGCCGCTGACCAGGGATTTCGGTGACGATCCCGGTGTCGTGCTGCGGGAGTTCCGCACGTGGGGATACGACCTGGTGCGCCTGGGCGAGGAGAAGGCCGTCCAGGTCGACGACGTGCTCGACGAGGTGCTCACCGGAGGGGTGCGCACACTGTGGCTGCGACCCTCCGCAAGCCGCTGACCAGCCGATTTGACTTTGGTGATCGCACCCCAGTAACTTTCTCCATGTCGCACGGAGCGCCGGACGGAACAGGACGCAAGAGCCTGGCGGGGACGGAGCAGGGAGACAAAACCTCTGGTAGGGTTTCAGGGGTCGGACTTCCACCGGGTCGAGCGGGTTGACACCGCGAATCGAACCGGGTAAAGTTCTGCGGCGTTGCCTGAACCGGAATCCCAGCAAGGATCATCTGATCCCGCACGGGTCCGATCAAGCACAACAAACTTGTAAGGCAATACCAGCCTCTGACGCTGTCGCCTCAATCAGGCGGTTAACTCGGATGTGCGTGTGTTGTTTGAGAACTCAACAGTGTGCCGATTTAAGCCAGTAGAGCTTAAATGATTGAACCCCTTTGTGGGTTCCTTTGAGATGAATTGATGCCAGTTTTGGTGTCTTTTTGTCAGGCAGAGAACACTCTGAAACATTATTGGAGAGTTTGATCCTGGCTCAGGACGAACGCTGGCGGCGTGCTTAACACATGCAAGTCGAGCGGTAAGGCCCTTCGGGGTACACGAGCGGCGAACGGGTGAGTAACACGTGGGTAATCTGCCCTGCACTCTGGGATAAGCCCGGGAAACTGGGTCTAATACCGGATATGACCACTTCACGCATGTGTTGTGGTGGAAAGTTCCGGCGGTGCAGGATGAACCCGCGGCCTATCAGCTTGTTGGTGGGGTAGTGGCCTACCAAGGCGACGACGGGTAGCCGGCCTGAGAGGGCGACCGGCCACACTGGGACTGAGACACGGCCCAGACTCCTACGGGAGGCAGCAGTGGGGAATATTGCACAATGGGCGAAAGCCTGATGCAGCGACGCCGCGTGAGGGATGACGGCCTTCGGGTTGTAAACCTCTTTCAGCAGGGACGAAGCGCAAGTGACGGTACCTGCAGAAGAAGCACCGGCTAACTACGTGCCAGCAGCCGCGGTAATACGTAGGGTGCGAGCGTTGTCCGGAATTATTGGGCGTAAAGAGCTCGTAGGCGGTTTGTTGCGTCGGTCGTGAAAACCTGGGGCTTAACCCTGGGCCTGCGATCGATACGGGCAGACTTGAGTTCGGTAGGGGAGACTGGAATTCCTGGTGTAGCGGTGAAATGCGCAGATATCAGGAGGAACACCGGTGGCGAAGGCGGGTCTCTGGGCCGATACTGACGCTGAGGAGCGAAAGCGTGGGGAGCGAACAGGATTAGATACCCTGGTAGTCCACGCCGTAAACGGTGGGTGCTAGGTGTGGGGAACATTCCACGTTCTCCGTGCCGTAGCTAACGCATTAAGCACCCCGCCTGGGGAGTACGGCCGCAAGGCTAAAACTCAAAGGAATTGACGGGGGCCCGCACAAGCGGCGGAGCATGTGGATTAATTCGATGCAACGCGAAGAACCTTACCTAGGCTTGACATGGACTGGAAACCTGCAGAGATGTAGGCCCCCTTGTGGCTGGTTCACAGGTGGTGCATGGCTGTCGTCAGCTCGTGTCGTGAGATGTTGGGTTAAGTCCCGCAACGAGCGCAACCCTCGTTCTATGTTGCCAGCGCGTAATGGCGGGGACTCATAGGAGACTGCCGGGGTCAACTCGGAGGAAGGTGGGGATGACGTCAAGTCATCATGCCCCTTATGTCTAGGGCTTCACACATGCTACAATGGCCGGTACAGAGGGCTGCGAGACCGTGAGGTGGAGCGAATCCCTTAAAGCCGGTCTCAGTTCGGATCGGGGTCTGCAACTCGACCCCGTGAAGTCGGAGTCGCTAGTAATCGCAGATCAGCAACGCTGCGGTGAATACGTTCCCGGGCCTTGTACACACCGCCCGTCACGTCACGAAAGTCGGTAACACCCGAAGCCCATGGCCCAACCCGCAAGGGAGGGAGTGGTCGAAGGTGGGACTGGCGATTGGGACGAAGTCGTAACAAGGTAGCCGTACCGGAAGGTGCGGCTGGATCACCTCCTTTCTAAGGAGCATCTGACCCGCCAGCCCCTCGGGGTTGGTGTGGGAGGGCCAGGCCGCCGGCGAATGCCCGGTGGGTGGTTGCTCATATGCTGTGGAACTACTGGACGAGCTGAGACTCGCGGCGCCGTCGATGCGGCTAGTACTGCAAGGTCTTCGGATCTTCGCGTGGAACGTCAGTCGATGGGGTTGTGGAGTGGATGTGTGTCGGCACACTGTTGGGTCCTGAGACAACACCCGTTGGGGTGTTGCTCGGTTCAGGACCACCGCGGTGCTCATACCGTCGGCCATTGGGTCGGTTGGTGGGCACAGGGATCGTGGTGTGTCTCTGGTTGGTGTTTGAGAACTGCACAGTGGATGCGAGCATCTTTGTAGCAAGATTTTAAGGGCATACGGTGGATGTCTAGGCATCAGGAGCCGATGAAGGACGTAGGAGGCTGCGATAAGCCTCGGGGAGCTGTCAACCGAGCTGAGATCCGAGGATGTCCGAATGGGGAAACCCGGCATCAGTCATGTGGTGTCACCCGCACCTGAATCTATAGGGTGTGTGGAGGGAACGCGGGGAAGTGAAACATCTCAGTACCCGTAGGAAGAGAAAACAACCGTGATTCCGTGAGTAGTGGCGAGCGAAAGCGGATGAGGCTAAACCGTGTACGTGTGATACCCGGCAGGGGTTGCGTATGCGGGGTCGTGGGACCTATCAGATCATTCTGCCGGATGGTCGGGGAGTTAGAAAACACTGTTGTTAGCGGAACATGTCTGGAAAGCGTGACCGTAGTGGGTGAGAGTCCCGTACGCGAAAACTCAGTGTCTCCCGATGGTGTTCCCAAGTAGCAGCGAGCTCGTGGAATTTGCTGTGAATCTGGCGGGACCACCCGCTAAGCCTAAATACTTCCTGATGACCGATAGCGGACTAGTACCGTGAGGGAAAGATGAAAAGTACCCCGGGAGGGGAGTGAAAGAGTACCTGAAACCGTGTGCCTACAAGCCGTCAGAGCCTTTCGGGGTGATGGCGTGCCTTTTGAAGAATGAGCCTGCGAGTTAGTGCTGCGTGGCGAGGTTAACCCGTGTGGGGTAGCCGTAGCGAAAGCGAGTCTGAATAGGGCGCTTGAGTCGCGTGGTCTAGACCCGAAGCGGAGTGATCTACCCATGGCCAGGGTGAAGCGACGGTAAGACGTCGTGGAGGCCCGAACCCACCAGGGTTGAAAACCTGGGGGATGAGCTGTGGGTAGGGGTGAAAGGCCAATCAAACTCCGTGATAGCTGGTTCTCCCCGAAATGCATTTAGGTGCAGCGTCGCATGTTTCACGCCGGGGGTAGAGCACTGGATGGTCTAGGGGGCCCACAAGCTTACCGAAATCAACCAAACTCCGAATACCGGTGTGTGAGAGTGCGGCAGTGAGACTGCGGGCGATAAGGTTCGTAGTCGAGAGGGAAACAGCCCAGAACACCAGCTAAGGCCCCTAAGTGTGCGCTAAGTGGGAAAGGATGTGGGGTCGCCCAGACAACCAGGAGGTTGGCTTAGAAGCAGCCACCCTTGAAAGAGTGCGTAATAGCTCACTGGTCAAGTGGTCCTGCGCCGACAATGTAGCGGGGCTTAAGCGCACCGCCGAAGCTGTGTCATTCACACAATACATCCCCGCCTTCGGGTGGGCAGTGGTGTGGATGGGTAGGGGAGCGTCGTGCAGCCATCGAAGCGGCGGAGTGATCCAGTCGTGGAGGCTGCGCGAGTGAGAATGCAGGCATGAGTAGCGAAAGAAGAGTGAGAAACTCTTCCGCCGGATGACCAAGGGTTCCTGGGCCAGGCTAATCCGCCCAGGGTAAGTCGGGACCTAAGGCGAGGCCGACAGGCGTAGTCGATGGACAACGGGTTGATATTCCCGTACCCGTGTGGACGCGTCCCTGGTGAGGCCAGTGATACTAACCGCCCAGAAGCCATGAGGTCTTCGGACTGAGTGGGGGATGCGCGGGATCTGAGCTGGTAGTAGCCAAACGATGGGGTGACGCAGGAGGGTAGCTCCGCCACCAGTTGGTGTGTGGTGTAAGCGTGTAGGCCGGTTGATAGGCAAATCCGTCAACCATGAAGGCTGAGACGTGATGCATAGCCGAATGAGGCGAAGTAGAGTGATCCCATGCTGCCGAGAAAAGCCTCTAGTGAGTTTCCACGCGGCCCGTACCCCAAACCGACACAGGTGGTCAGGTAGAGAATACCAAGGCGATCGGGTGAACTATGGTTAAGGAACTCGGCAAAATGCCCCCGTAACTTCGGGAGAAGGGGGGCCACAGGACTTGAAGCCCTTCGCGGGCTAGGGTCAGGTGGCCGCAGAGACCAGCGAGAAGCGACTGTTTACTAAAAACACAGGTCCGTGCGAAGTCGCAAGACGATGTATACGGACTGACGCCTGCCCGGTGCTGGAACGTTAAGAGGACCGGTTAGCGCTTCGGCGCGAAGCTGAGAATTTAAGCGCCAGTAAACGGCGGTGGTAACTATAACCATCCTAAGGTAGCGAAATTCCTTGTCGGGTAAGTTCCGACCTGCACGAATGGCGTAACGACTTCTCGACTGTCTCAACCATAGGCCCGGCGAAATTGCACTACGAGTAAAGATGCTCGTTACGCGCGGCAGGACGGAAAGACCCCGGGACCTTTACTATAGCTTGGTATTGGTGCTTGGTTCGGTTTGTGTAGGATAGGTGGGAGACTGTGAAGCTCGCACGCCAGTGTGGGTGGAGTCAATCTTGAAATACCACTCTGATCGTACTGAGTGTCTAACTTCGGACCGTGATCCGGTTCAGGGACAGTGCCTGGTGGGTAGTTTAACTGGGGCGGTTGCCTCCCAAAGGGTAACGGAGGCGCCCAAAGGTTCCCTCAGCCTGGTTGGCAATCAGGTGTCGAGTGCAAGTGCACAAGGGAGCTTGACTGTGAGACAGACATGTCGAGCAGGGACGAAAGTCGGGACTAGTGATCCGGCGCTGGCTGGTGGAAGCGGCGTCGCTCAACGGATAAAAGGTACCCCGGGGATAACAGGCTGATCTTGCCCAAGAGTCCATATCGACGGCATGGTTTGGCACCTCGATGTCGGCTCGTCGCATCCTGGGGCTGGAGTAGGTCCCAAGGGTTGGGCTGTTCGCCCATTAAAGCGGTACGCGAGCTGGGTTTAGAACGTCGTGAGACAGTTCGGTCCCTATCCGCCGCGCGCGCAGGAGACTTGAGGAAGGCTGTCCCTAGTACGAGAGGACCGGGACGGACGAACCTCTGGTGTGCCAGTTGTCCCGCCAGGGGCACGGCTGGTTGGCTACGTTCGGAAGGGATAACCGCTGAAGGCATCTAAGCGGGAAGCTCGTTCCAAGATGAGGTCTCCCACCCCCTTTGAGGGGTTAAGGCCCCCAGCAGACCACTGGGTTGATAGGCCGGAAATGGAAGCCCAGTAATGGGTGGAGTTGACCGGTACTAATAGGCCGAGGGCTTGCTACAAACATGCTACGCATCCACTGTGCGGTGTCTGAGACACCAACCACCCCCACACACCCCCATCTTTTGGGGTTGAGCGTGGGGTTGCTGGTTACTGTTTCATAGTGTTACGGCGGTCATAGCGGCAGGGAAACGCCCGGTCCCATCCCGAACCCGGAAGCTAAGCCTGCCAGCGCCGATGGTACTGCACTCGTGAGGGTGTGGGAGAGTAGGACGCCGCCGGACTAAAGTTGCGAATGCCCCCTCTCGATTCTTCGGAATCGACAGGGGGCATTTCGCGTTTTGCGGTTAATTCGGTCGCGTGCCCGGCCTGCCCGGGCGACCATGAGCCATGGCCGTCACGACATACGAGGACCCAGCCGACTTCTGGCGCACCGCGGGCGACTGGCTCGAACGCGACCCGGTCGGCAACACGGTCGCCATCACCCTCCTGCGTCAACGGCTCGACCTCGGCCCGGCCGACGGCGATGAGCCGCCGCTGCTGCTCACCGTGCACGACGGCGAAACCGTTGTGGGGGCGGCAGTCCAGACCCCGCCTAGGCCGCTGATCGTTGCTGGCCTGCCCCGCTCGACCCACAGTCAGGTCATTGATGTCCTTGACCACATTCCCGGGGTGACTGGCCCACGGGACATCGCTGAGCCCTTCACCGAGGCGTGGCTCGCGAAGTCCGGGCAGTCCATCGCCACCACCACGCTCACCCGCCTCTACGAACTCGGCGCCCTGACAGTCCCGGACGTCCCCGGCCACTTCCGGCTCGGCACCGCGGCCGATCTACCGGTCGCCGCGCGGTGGTGGGAGGAGTTCGCCGCGGAACTCGACCACTTCGCCGTTCCCGGAAACGGTGCGGAGAGCATCCAACGGGCACTCGACTTCGACCGGGCGATCGGTCTCTGGTTCGACGGCGACGAACCCGTCGCGATGGCGCTCGCGTCCCCCGTGATCGCTGGGATGTCCCGCATCGGCCCGGTCTATACCCCGCCCGCGGCGCGCGGTCGCGGATACGGCAAGGCCGTCAGCGCGTATGTCGCCCAGCACGCCAGGGACAAGGGTGCCGAGCATGTGGTGCTGTTCGCCGACCTTGACAATCCGGTGTCCAACGCGGTCTACCAAGGCATCGGGTTCCGCGTCGTGACGGATGCCGTGGATTACCTGTTCGCCGAACGGAATACTCTCGAACCGTGACGCGCATCCTCGTCCTGCAGCTCGCCGAGATGGACCCCCCCGCCCGGCTCGCCGAATGGCTCGCCGACGCCGGGGCCGACCTGCACATCGCCCACCCGTACCGCGAGCCGCTCGACGGCCTCGACGGGTTCGACGCGGTGGTGTGCCTGGGCGGCGGCATGGGCGCCAACGACGTCATCGAGCACCCGTGGCTGGCAGACGTGCGCCAGCTCCTGGCGTCCAGCGTGACCAAGGGCGTGCCCGTCCTGGCCATCTGCCTCGGCGCGCAGCTGCTCGCGGTCGCGCTCGGCGGCCAGGTCGAGGTCGGCGCCGCTGGCCCGGAGGTCGGGCCGGGGCTCATCGCCAAGCGGGACGTCGGGTGGACCGACCCGCTGTTCGCCGACCTCCCCCTCATGCCCGACGTCGTCCAGTTCCACCACGACGCGGTCGTCCGCCTGCCCGTCGGCGCCGACCTGCTGGCGTCGTCCACGCGGTACCCGAACCAGGCGTTCCGGGTCGGGCGCACCGGCTACGGCCTGCAATTCCACATCGAGACCACGACCGACACCGTGCTCGCCTGGGCCGAGTCCGACACCGAGGGCGCCGAGCACGCCCGCCCCGGCGACCTGACCAGGGAGCGGCTCGACGAGCTGCACGCCGACGTCGAAGAGGTGTGGCGGCCGTTCACCGAGCGGTTCGTCCGGCTGGTGCGCGGCGAGCTCGCGCCGGTCGAGCCCGCCCGACCGCAGCTCCCGATGATCTGACATGGCCGATCCCGCCCGGTCGATCTCGTCGGCCGCCCGCTTCGGCCTGACCGAGAGCCGGGCGGAGGAAGACCTGCGCGCGGCCGGACTGTGGACCGACGCCGGTCCGGTCGCCGAGTACGAGGTCATCCTCACGGGGCTGTCGCGCAGCCCCGACCCGGACCTCGCGCTGCGCGGCCTCGACCGGATGCGGACGCACGACCCACGCGGCTGGGACGAACTGCGGACCGCGCTGGTCGACGACCGACGGCTGCGGGGCAGGCTCCTGGCCGTCCTGGGCTCGTCGACCGCGCTCGCGGACTTCCTGGCCGTGCGGCCGGGGGAGTGGGCACGGCTGCGGGCCGACTGCTGTTCCGCCGACGGCTACACCACGACGCTGCTCGCCGCGGTCCAGGCCGACGACTCCGACGAACCGCAGGGGCCGGTCGCGGCACTCAAGGGCGCGGAAGCCGTGCGGGCGCTCAAGTTCGCCTACCGCGGGCTGGTCCTGGAGCTCGCGGCCGAAGACCTCGGGCACTTGGTCGAGCCCGGTCTGCCCGAGCCGTCGTTCGAGGAGGTCGCGGGCAAGCTCAGCGACTTGGCCGAGGCGGCGCTGCGCGCGGCGCTGGCCGTGGGGTGGGCGCAGCACGGCGGGGCCGAGGCCCAGTCGACGGCCCGGCTCGCGGTGATCGCGATGGGCAAGTGCGGCGGCCACGAGCTGAACTACGTCAGCGACGTCGACGTCGTGTTCGTCGGTGAGGAAGACACGGGCCTGGCGACGCGGGTGGCGAGCGCGATGATGCGGGTCGCCACCGAGGCGTGTTTCGAGGTCGACGCGGCGCTGCGGCCCGAGGGCAAAGCCGGGGCGCTGGTGCGCACCCTCGACGGCCACGAGTCCTACTACAAGCGTTGGGCGCGCACCTGGGAGTTCCAGGCGCTGCTCAAGGCAAGGCCGATCGCCGGGGACGCCGACCTGGGCCGCGCCTACCTCGACGTGGTCCGCCCGATGGTGTGGACCGCCGCCGACCGCGACAACTTCGTCGCCGACGTGCAGGCCATGCGCCGCCGGGTTGAGGACCACGTGCCGTCGCAGCTCGCCGAGCGGGAACTCAAACTCGGCCGCGGCGGCCTGCGTGACGTCGAGTTCGCGGTGCAACTGCTGCAACTCGTGCACGGCCGCACGGATGAGAGGATCCGGCTCGGGTCCACTGTGGAGGCTCTGGCGGCGCTCGGCGCCGGCGGCTACGTCGGCCGGGCCGACGCGATGGAACTCGGTGACTCGTATAGGTTTCTGCGGACTCTGGAGCACCGGCTCCAGCTGCAGCGGTTGCGTCGAACGCACCTGTTCCCCGCCGACACCGACACCGCCGAACTGCGCTGGCTCGCGCGGGCGGCCGGGATCGCGCCGGACCGCGGGCGGTCGGCCGCGAAGGTGCTGGTCGCCGAGTTCCGCGCGCAGGGCAACAAGATCCGGCGGTTGCACGAGAAGCTGTTCTACCGCCCGCTGCTCGAAGCGGTGTCCCGCGTTCCGACGGATGCCTTGCGGCTCAACGAGAAGCAAGCGCAGGCCCGGCTAGCCGCGCTCGGCTACACCTCGCCGGAAGGCGCGCTGCAGCACATCCGGGCGCTGACCGCGGGTGTGTCGCGGCGCGCGGCGATCCAGACCGCGCTGCTGCCGGTGCTGCTCGACCTGCTCGGCGCGACCGCCGACCCCGACGGCGGGCTGCTGGCCTACCGCAAGGTGTCCGAGGCGCTGGCCGCCACCCCGTGGTACCTGCGGGTGCTGCGCGACGAGGGCGCGGTCGCCGAGCGGCTGGCCCGGCTGCTGGGCACGTCGAAGCTGGTCCCGGACCTGATCGTGCGCGCGCCCGAGGTGCTGCGGCTGCTGGCCGACCCGAAGGCGCTCAGCGACCGCGACCCGACCGAGGTGGCGACGTCGCTGCGCAACGCGGTCAACCGGCACAGCTACCTGGGCAACGCGGTCGCCGCCGCCCGGTCGCTGCGTCGGCACGAGGTGCTGCGCGTCGCGTGTGCCGACCTGCTGGGCTTCATGGACGTCCTCGCGGTGTGCGAGGCGCTGTCGAGCGTGTGGAGCGCGGTGCTCCAGGCGACCCTGGCCGCCGTCGACCGCGCCGAGTCCGCCGCCGCGGGCGGACGCCAGGCCACCGTGGCGGTCATCGGCATGGGCCGCCTCGGCGGCGCGGAACTCGGCTACGGCTCCGACGCCGACGTCATGTTCGTGTGCGAGCCCGCGCCGGGAGTCTCCGACTCGGACGCGCTGAAGTACGCCAGCCGGGTCGCGCAGAGTGTGCGCAAGCTGCTGGGCTCACCCAGCCAGGACCCGCCGCTGCAGGTCGACGTCGACCTGCGGCCGGAGGGCAGGCAGGGCCCGATCGTGCGCACCCTGGAGTCCTACCGCGCGTACTACGCGCAGTGGAGTGAGGTCTGGGAGGCCCAGGCGTTGCTGCGGGCGCGGCCGGTGGCCGGGGACGAGGACCTTGGCGCCCGGTTCATCGAGATGATCGACCCCATCCGCTACCCCGACGGCGGCTTGGACGCCACCCAGGTCCGCGAGATCCGCCGCATCAAGGCCCGTGTCGACACCGAACGCCTCCCGCGCGGCGCCGACCCGACCACGCACACCAAACTCGGCCGCGGCGGCCTCGCCGACGTCGAGTGGACCCTGCAGCTCATCCAGCTCCGCCACGCCCACGAACACCCCGAGCTGCGCACCGCCTCCACAATGGACGGCCTGACGGCCGCGGAGTCGGCGGGCCTGGTCACCACGGCCGACGCCGCCGCCCTGCGCGAGGCGTGGCTGCTGGCCACCCGCGTGCGCAACGCGGTGACGCTGGTCCGCGGCAAGCAGACCGACCAGGTGCCCACCATGGGCCGCGAGCTGACGGCCGTCGCGATGGCGCTCGGCCACAGCCCCGACACCGACACCGGCGCCTTCGTCGACGCCTACCGCCGCACCACCCGCCGCGCCCGCGCCGTCGTCGAGCACCTGTTCTACGACGACTGAGGCGCTGGTCACGACCTGGCCGGAATCGTCGGGGGCGCGTCTTACAGTCGGGGCATGGCCTGGAGCATTCGCATCCCCGTGCGCTCGTATGAACTCGACACCCTCGGGCACCTCAACCACGCCGTGTACCACCAGTACGGCGAGGTCGCCCGGGTCGAGGCGTTCGCCGCGGCCGGGGCGCGGTGGGACGCGCTCATCGCGGCGGGGACGGCGCCGGTGCTGCTGTCGTCGACCATCCACTTCCGCCGGGAGGTGCGGGCGGGGGAGCAGGTCGACGTGGGGTGCGTGGTCAAGTTCGGCACCGGCAAGACGTTCAACGTCGACTCGCTGATCACCAAGCTCGACGGCACGGTGTCCGCCGAGATCACCTGCGTGGTGGGCGTGATGGACCTGAAGGCGCGCAAGCTCGTCGCCGATCCGAGGGCGGCGCTGGAGTCGTTCGGGTTCGACGCGGCCGTGCTCGGCGGGTGAGTTGGGGGCGCCGGAGCGCCCCCAACCCGGCTACGCCATGACTTCGCCGACCTCGTGTTCCACCACGATCTCGGTCGCCGCGCGCCGCAGCAGCTCGCCGGCCAGCGCGGGGGACTGCAGGTCGTCGGGGCCGTAGACCGGCACGTCGAGCCCGGCCTGGGCTTCGCGGACCGCCAGCGGCGACACGGTCAGCAGGCCGCTGACCGCGAGCACCGGGTGGTTGGCCGCGCGCAGGCGCTGCACGCCGTAGAGCGCGCCGGACGAGTCGGCGGCGGCGAACAGCACGCCGTCGGTGATGCGGCGCATCTCCGGGCGGTCGAGCAGCTGCGCGGTCTCCGGCTGCAGCAGGCCGTCGGCGATCTCGAGCACGATCGCGTCGACGCCGCGGGCCATCAGGTGGCCGTGGAGCAGCAGCGAGCTGGCCACGAGCCGCTCCATCGGGATGCGGAACGTGGTGGCCATGCCCGCGTCGGTGAAGTCCAGGGCGGCGACGGCACCGGAGTCGCGGAACAGCCACGGGTCGCCGCCCGCGGCGGTGCCGGTGACCTTGGCGGCGCCGACGCGCAAGCCGGAACGCGACAAACCGTGCACCAATGAGGCGACCGTCGTCGTTTTGCCGGAATTCATCGAAGTGCCGACGACGATGAAAGTCGGCGGCTTGCGCAGCGCGGTCAGCGGCGGCGCGCCGAGACCCAGATCGGACACATTGAGCACCCGGCCCGCGGCGTCGGCGACGAGGCCGAGCGGGCGGACCTTCGTCGGCGCGCTGACCGCGGCGTTCCGGCTGCGGACCTTGCCCAGCACGCCACCCGCGGCGACCAGGTCACACGCACCCAGGTCGTCGGGCAGTTCGGCCTCGAAGTGATCGGGCGCGTAGCGGGCGCCGTAGGCCACGAGGATCTCGTCGCCCACGTAGAGCCGCGCCTTGCGGCCGTCGGTCAGTTCAAGCACCTGGTGGTAACCCAGCTTGGTGACCTCGGCAATCACGAGATCACCATGATTCGGCTGGTGATCGCTGTGATGGACGAGGGTCAGCGGCGCGTCGCGATCGAGATTTCGCACCGAGTAGGCCGCCTTCAGGCGGTCGACACGGGCGGGATCAAGGGGAGCGAACATGGCGATTCCTCGTCGATAGCGTGGAGTGCGCCCGCTCGAGAGCCGAACGGACGTTATTGCGCGGCAGCGTAAGGCCTAGGCCGAGCGCAAGGGAATCCCGCACTACATCTCGATTGGGGAAACACTCCTGTGACCGGGACGACATCCCAGCTCAACGAGAATCTTCCACCCGAACGGGTGGTGTACGTACACAGAAAACGGGGCGGCGGCCGGGGATTCCCCGCGACCACCGCCCCGTGCTCAAGGGTGGATCACACGTCGTAGTACATGCCGAACTCGTAGGGGTGCGGGCGCAGGCGCAGCGGGTCGATCTCGTGCTCGCGCTTGAACGCGATCCAGGTCTCGATCACATCCGGGGTGAACACGCCGCCTTCGAGCAGGTAGTCGTGGTCGGCCTCGAGGGCGTCGAGCACCTGGTCGAGCGAGGCCGGGACCTGCTGGACCTGCTTGGCCTCCTCGGGGGGAAGCTCGTAGAGGTCCTTGTCGATCGGGGCCGGGGGCTCGATCTTGTTCTTCACGCCGTCCAGGCCCGCCATCACCATGGCCGCGAACGCCAGGTAGGGGTTGCCGGAGGAGTCGGGGCAGCGGAACTCGACGCGCTTGGCCTTGGCGTTGTTGCCCGTGATCGGGATGCGGACACACGCCGAGCGGTTGCGCTGCGAGTAGACCAGGCTGACCGGCGCCTCGTAGCCCGGGACCAGGCGGTGGTAGGAGTTCACCGTCGGGTTGGTGAAGGCCAGCAGCGACGGGGCGTGCGCGAGCAGGCCGCCGATGTAGTGGCGGGCGGTGTCGGACAGGCCCGCGTAGCCGGACTCGTCGTGGAACAGCGGCTCGCCGTCCTTCCACAGCGACTGGTGGCAGTGCATGCCCGAGCCGTTGTCACCGAAGAGGGGCTTCGGCATGAAGGTGGCCGACTTGTCCGCGGCCCACGCGGTGTTCTTGATCAGGTACTTGAACAGCTGCAGGTCGTCCGCCGCGTGCAGCAGCGTGTTGAACCGGTAGTTGATCTCGGTCTGGCCGCCGGTGCCGACCTCGTGGTGCGCGCGCTCCACGGTGAAGCCGGACGCCTGCATGTTGAGGACCATCTGGTCGCGCAGGTCGGCGAAGTGGTCGACCGGGGGCACCGGGAAGTAGCCGCCCTTGAAGCGGGTCTTGTAGCCCTTGTTGTTGCCGCCCTCTTCGGCGCCGGTGTTCCACCAGCCCTCGACCGAGTCGATCTCGTGGAACGAGCCGTTCTCGGTGTAGTCGAAGCGGATCGAGTCGAAGATGTAGAACTCGGCCTCGGGACCGAAGAAGCAGGTGTCGGCGATGCCCGACTCGGCGATGTACTGCTCCGCCTTGCGCGCGATGTTGCGCGGGTCGCGGGAGTACGCCTCCTTGGTGAACGGGTCGTGCACGAAGAAGTTGATGATCAGCGTCTTCTCGGTGCGGAACGGGTCGAGGCGCGCGGTGTACGGGTCGGGCAGCAGGAGCATGTCCGACTCGTGGATCGACTGGAAGCCGCGCACGGACGAGCCGTCGAAGGCCAGCCCCTCGGTGAAGGCGTCCTCGTCGAACGCCGCGGCCGGGACGGTGAAGTGCTGCATGACGCCCGGCAGATCGCAGAACCGGACATCGACGAACTTCACGTCTTCATCTGCGATGAAGCGCAGGACCTCGTCGGGAGAGTTGAACACGCTCGTTGACTCCTTCGTCTACTCCGCCGGCTCCGAACCGGCTAAACACCGCGCGAGCGGGCAGCCGTGTCTGCCGGCGATCACGGCCGCAGCGCCGTGCCCGCTCTGCGTGATGACGCTAAGAGGATGGTGTTGCCCGACCGTCACCCCGATGTTTCGCCAGTGTTAACGACGGCCTATTTCGCCTCGAAGGATGCCACCAGCGGGCACGGATGGCACTTCGTCCTACGCTGGTGGGGTGAGCAGATGGACTGGTTCGTGGTTGTCCGGCCCCGGCGCGGCGATCGAGGCGATGGACGGCCCGGCACGCTACCGCGGCGAGCGTCTCGGGCTGCCCGAGAGTGGGCCTGGGTCGGTGGCATCGCCCGGCCTGCGGTTCGCGGGCTTCCTGATCGACTTGGTGCTCGCCTCGCTGGTCACGTCGCTTTTCCGGCGCCCGGACTTCGGCGACCCGGCGTCGATGAACACCTACAACCTGATCGCCGTCGGCGTCTGGTTCGTGATCACCGCGGTGGGCATCTCGCTGGCCGGGTTCACCGTGGGCAAGGCCCTGCTGGGCATGCGCGTGGTGCGGATGGACGGCGCGGCGCTGGTGGGGCCGCTGCGCGGGATCCCGCGCACGCTGCTGACGGGTGTGATCCTGCCCGCAGCGATCAACGACAAGAACGGCCGCGGGCTGCACGACCGGCTGCTCGGCACAGTCGTGTTGCGCACCCGTTAGGCGTCGGCTTCGGCCAGGTGGATCGCGTCGGCGACCTTGGTGAAGCCGACGTTGGCGTAGACGCGCTCGGCGCCGTCGTCGCCCGGGGTGAGCCAGGTGAGGGTCGCCCCGGCGGCCTGCGCGGCCTTGACGGCGTGTGCGGTGGCGAGCGTGGCCAGCCCCTTGCGCCGGTGCTCGGCCGCGGTGGCGATCCCGACGATCTCGGTGACCCCCTCGGCGACCTGCGTCCACGACGCGATCGCGACGGCTTGGCCGTGGAGCCACGCGACCACGGAGCCGCCGTCCTCAGCCGGTCCGGGCTCGCTGCCGGGACCTGGCTCACCGGGCGCCCCGAACGCGTGGTGCGCGACGGCGCCGCCCGCCGCCTGGTCCGCCGCGGTGGCGACCACCGCGACCTCGACGCCGTCGGGCGGTGCGGGGAGGGTGACGGTGGCGGGGTCCACGACCATGAGCGGGACCCGCGCGGTGACCTTGAGGCCCGCGGCTTCGAGCAGCTCAGCGGCCCCCGGGCACGCCTGCTCGACCAGCTCGAACCGGAGCGCCCCGGGCGGGAACGCGGCGCGGAGGACGTCGAGGCTGTCCCCGAGGTCGGTGACGGGCTCACCGGGCTGGGTGGCGACGGCGTAGGACATCATCGGATGGCCGCCTTCGGTGAGCAGGCCGGTGAACGGGCCCGCCGGGACGACCTTCTTGGACCTCGACAGCCCGGTCAACTGTCCTTGCGCGATACGCGCGGCTAGAACGTCAGACACCCGCGGACCGTAGCCCGCGGGTGTCTGGGAGCGCTGCTGAATATCGAGGCTAGCGTCGGCGGATCGTGCGCTGGACGCTGCGCATCTTGGCGCCGGGGGGCATCGGGCCCTTGGGGAGGGCCGCGCCGCGGGCGGCGATGGCGGCCAGGCGCTTCTCGATGGTGTCGATGTCGGCCGGGCGGAGGTTGTTGGGCAGCTTCATCAGGTGCTTCTGCAGGCCGCGCAGCGGGACCTGGCCCTCTTCGTTGCCGACGATGACGTCGTAGATCGGGGTCTCGCCGACGATGCGGGCGATGCGCTTCTTCTCCTGGCCGAGCAGGGTCTTCACCCGGTGCGGGGCGCCCTCGGCCACCAGGATCACGCCAGGGCGGCCGATCACCCGGTGCACGGCGTCGAGCTGTGTCGTGCCCGCGACGGTGGGCGTCACGCGCCAGCGGCCGCGCAGGTTCTCCAGGGCCCACGCCGCCGCGCCGGGCTGGCCGTCGGCCTTGGAGTAGACGTTCTTCTGCACGCGCCTGCCGAAGATGATCACGGCGACGAGCAGGCCGAGTGCGATGCCCACCGGCAGGACGAACCACTCGATGCCGATCAGCCAGCCGATGCCGAACACGACGCCGGTCACCACCAGCAGGGCGCCGACCATCCACGGGATGAGTCCCTTGTCTTCCTTGCGCTGCATGTTGAACGCCTGGAAGAGCTGCCCGCGCTTCGCCTTCGAGGCCGCCTTGCGTGCCTTCTTGGCTTCCTTGGCGGCCGCCTTGTCCTGCTTGTCAGCCATAACCACCAGGATACGGTGCCGGGTCCCACGACCGTCGGGCGCGCTCTGTCAAGATGGTCGGCATGGCCGGCGCACATGATCCGCTCGCGGGGCTGGACCCCGAACAGCTCGCCGCGGTCACCGCGCCACGCGGACCGGTCTGCGTGCTGGCGGGCGCGGGCACCGGCAAGACGCGCACGATCGTCAGCCGCATCGGCAACCTCATCCACGCCGGTCACGTCAGCGCGAGCCAGGTCTTGGCCGTCACGTTCACCGCGCGGGCCGCGGGGGAGATGCGCACCCGGCTGCGCGCGCTCGACATCCACGGCGCGCAGGCCCGCACGTTCCACGCCGCCGCGCTGCGCCAGCTGCGGTACTTCTGGCCGCGGGTCGTCGGCGGCGAGCAGTGGGAGCTGCTCGACGGCAAGCTGCGGCTCGTCGGCCAGGCCGCCCACCGGCTGGGTCTGGGCACCGAGCGGGAGAACCTGCGCGACCTGGCCAGTGAGATCGAGTGGGCGAAGGCGTCGCTGATCGGCCCAGAGGACTATCCGGCCGCCGCGGGCCGCGCCCACCGCGAGACCCCGGCGCCCGCCGAGCAGATCGCGAAGGTCTACGCGGGCTATGAGGAACTGAAGAACCGCGCCCAGCAGCTCGACTTCGACGACCTGCTGCTGCACACCGCCGCCGCGCTGGAGGAGCACTCCGCGGTCGCCGACGAGTTCCGCGACCGCTACCGGTGCTTCGTCGTAGACGAGTACCAGGACGTCACCCCGCTGCAGCAGCGCGTGCTCGACGCGTGGCTCGGCAAGCGCGACGACCTGACCGTGGTCGGCGACGCCAACCAGACCATCTACTCCTTCGCGGGCGCCTCCCCGCGCCCGCTGCTCGACTTCACCCGTCGCTTCCCCGAGGCCACCGTCGTGCGCCTCGAACGCGACTACCGGTCGACGCCGCAGGTGGTGTCCCTGGCCAACCGGGTCATCGCGGGCGCCCGCGACCGGCCCGCCGGGTCGCGGCTGCGGCTGATCGGGCAGCGGCCGACCGGCCCGGAGCCGAAGTTCGTCGAGTTCGACGACGAGCCCGCCGAGGCCGCCGCCGTCGCCGCGCGGATCAAGGACCTGGTCGACGCCGGGGTGCCGCTGAGCGAGATCGCGGTGCTGTTCCGGATCAACGCCCAGTCCGAGGCCTACGAGCAGGCGCTGACCCAGCTCGACATCCCTTATCTGGTGCGCGGCGGCGAGCGGTTCTTCGCCAGGCAGGAGGTGCGCCAGGCGATGGCGACCCTGCGCACGGCCGCCGTCCAGGCCCCGGAGGGTGAGCTGCCGGAGCTGGTGCGCGCGCTGCTCGGCCCGCTCGGCCTGACCGCCGAACCCCCGTCCGGCGGCTCGGCGCGTGAGCGCTGGGAGTCGTTGTTAGCGCTGGTGGAGCTGGCCGAGGAACTGGTCGCCACGACAGCCGACGCCGACCTGCCCCGCTACGTGCACGAGTTGGACCTGCGGATGCAGGCCCAGCACCCGCCGACGGTCGAGGGCGTCACCCTGGCCTCGCTGCACGCGGCGAAGGGCCTTGAGTGGGACGCGGTGTTCCTGGTCGGCCTGGTCGACGGGACGCTGCCCATCCAGCACGCAGACGGCAACGACGCCGCGATCGAAGAGGAGCGCAGGCTCCTCTATGTCGGCGTGACGCGCGCGCGGGTGCACCTGTCGCTGTCGTGGTCGCTGGCCAGGGCCGAGGGCGGCAAGCGGTACCGGCGCCGCAGCCGGTTCCTCTACGGCCTGATCCCCGACAACCACCCGGCCGCGCGGGTGAGCGCGGCGCGGCGCGGCGAGCAGCGGCCGATGGCGGTCATCCGGCACTGCCGGGTGTGCGGGGACGAGCTCGCCGGGACGATGGCGTTCAAGCTCGGTCGGTGCGAGACGTGCCCGGCCGATCTCGACGAGGGTCTGCTCGACCGGCTGCGCGAGTGGCGCCAGGAGCGGTCCAAGGCGCTGAAGGTGCCCGCGTACGTGATTTTCACCGACGCGACTTTGCTGGCCATCGCCGAACAGCGTCCGGCGGATCGGGCCGCGCTCGTGGCGATCTCCGGCATCGGGGCCGCCAAGCTGGACAGATACGGCTCAGAGGTGCTGTCCTTGGTGTCCGGGGGCACCCGGTAGAGGGATATGTGACCGCAGTCACACGAAGTTCTGGAAAATCGGTTGCGAGGGCACCCGCAACCTCAATAACCTGCAATGGCGGGGCACGAAGTGCCCCGAGAATTCTCGCCCACGACAGCATGAGGGAGGTGGACCCGATGGTGATCTTCAAGACGAACCAGACCCCGGGCTACCTGCTGTCCTGGGGCACTCCCATGTCCATCACCGGCTGCACCGCGGCCACCCGAGTGCAGCGCGAGCGTATCGCCGGATTCACGTCGGCCCACGCCCGCACCCTCGATGTCGATGTTCCGACCAATCCGTCCGCACCCTCGGGCTGGATAACTTGACGCCACGTCAAGTAACTCCAGGCTCCCGAGGCCGCGGACTCCGATACCGGAATCCGCGGCCTTTTTGTTTGCCACAAACACGATGAACAAGATCGAATCTAGGAGATTCCACACCATGTCAACCGCCACCGTTCCGCTCGACGGCGGAGCATTCGACCTTCTGGGACCGCCCGGGTCCGGCGTGAGCGAGCTGCTCGACGCGGCTCCTTCCGCGGGCCTGGACCTTCCTTGCCGATCCGCGGTGAACCCCGACCTGTGGTTCGCCGACACCCCGAACGAGCTCGAGCGCGCCAAGGTCCTCTGCGGCGACTGCCCGGTTCGCGCGGCCTGCCTCGCCTCCGCACTCGCCCGCCACGAGCCGTGGGGCGTCTGGGGTGGGGAGATCTTCGAGCGCGGCGTCGTCATCGCGCGCAAGCGGCCCCGCGGCCGCCCGCGCAAGGAGGACGTCGCACGTGAGGCAGCCGAGCGCGCTGCCCAGGCCCGGGATGAGGTTGCCGCATGAACGCCCAGCTCAACGACCCCATGTACACCTTCAAGCCGGAAGGCCCCACGCAAATGTTGATCTATGAAAATCTCGCGCGTTCTCGAACGCGGGAGGCGGAACAGGTCGCGCAAGCGCACCGCCTGGTCCGCCGGCTCCACACCGCCAAGCGATGGGAGCAGGTCGCCAAGTGGGCGACCAGGCGCGCCGACCGCGCCTCCGCCTGCCTCTGACCGAACCGACACAGGGATGCCCGTCACCGCACCGCGGTGGCGGGCATCCCGCCGTTCACCAGGAAACACAAGGGAAACACGAGGGTCACCGGATGGCAGTGCCCGCTCGTTAGTTTTTGTCGTCCCTGTTCGCGAGGGCCTTTGGGGCTGACGTGGCACAGAACATCTCCGCAGGACGGCGCCGACGGCGCGTCGAGGTCGGCCGGACCGGCGCCCGGTTCGGTCCGGCCGGTGCGTGGCGGGGCGAGCTGGACCCGGTCGAGGTCGACCCGGTCTTCCAGGCCCCGGACGAGAGTTCGCCGATCGGCCGGACCGGCGCGCGCTTCGGCGGCGTTCTCGCCCAGCCGGAGGAAGAGCACCACGAGCCCGCTCCGCTGCCGCCGCCGCGGGTGGAAGCCGAACCCGAGCTGGACGAGTGGGCGCGCAGGCCCGAGTCGCACGCGCTGGTCCGGCCCTACGCGTGGACCGGCGGGCGGACCAGGTCGGCGACCCCGCTGGCGATCGAGGCGCTGGTGCGGGCCACCGGGCGGCCGTCGAGCTGGGAGCACCGGTCGCTGGCCGAGCTCTGCGTGTCGCCGCGGTCGGTCGCCGAGGTGGCGGCGCTGCTGGCGCTGCCGCTGGGGGTGGCGCGGGTGCTGATCAGCGACCTGGCGGAACAGGGTGTGTTGGAAGTCGACCGGGCCGTCGGCGCGGCGCCCGACCTGGCGATGCTCAACCGCGTGCTGGTGGGCTTGCGCAGCCTTTAGGGTCGAGCGCTATGGCGCACACGCACGATGGAATCGATTGGCACAGCAGGCTCGGCCCCATGCGGCGCACCGACCTGATCGAGGCGGAGGTCAACTCCTGGGTCGCCGACCGGCTGGTCGACGCGCTGCCCGATGGCGCGACGATCGTCGACGTCGGCTCCGGTTCCGGCGGGATGAGCGCGGCGTTCGCCACGGCGCTGAGTGTGCGCGGCGGCGGCCGGATCGTGCTGGTCGACGCCGTGCCCGAACTGCAGGAGGCGGCGCGGTCGGCGGTGGTCGAGGCGGTGGGGGACAAGGTCGAGCTGGTCACGGTGCTGGCCGACGCGGCGGACCCTGAGCTGGCGTCCCTGGTCCCGGCGGCAGACCTGATCTGGGCGTCGCGGGTGATGCACCACCTGCCGGACGAACGCGCGGGGGTCGAGGCGCTGACCCGGATGCTCGCGCCGGGCGGCTGGCTCGCGCTGGCCGAGGGCGGGCTGACGACGCGCTGCCTGCCGTGGGACGTCGGTGTCGGCGAACCCGGCCTGCAGGACCGCCTCGTCACCGCTCAACTCGCCTGGTACGCGGCGATGCGCGGCGGCATCGAGGGCGCCGTCCGGATGCCCTACGGCTGGAACCGGCTGCTGAGCGAGCTCGGGCTCAGCGAGGTGAACTCGTTCAGCTACCTGCTCGACATCCCGGCGCCTGCCCCGCAGCCGGTGCGCGAGTCGGTCGCCGACTGGCTCGGGTGGATGGCCCACGCGGGTGAGGGCCGGGTGTCGGCCGCCGACGCCGAGGCGCTCGTGCGTCTGTGCGATCCGACGGGGCCGGACTATGTCGGCGCGCGGGACGATGTGTTCCTGCTCAGCGCCACCACGGTCCACCTCGGTCGGCGTACCGTCGCGGCATGAGCGAGCCTGCGAGCGAATCATTGTCACAGTGCCTTCGCGAGTGGAGCCGCCGAACTTGTGAGGCGGCCGAATGAGTGACGAGCCGACCTGCTCGATCTGCGGTCGCTCCCGGGCGGGGGCGACCGCGGTCGAGGCGCTGGCCTGGGTCACCGACACCGACGAGCGCGGCACCCGCTGGCTGTGCCCGACATGCGCGCGGACGCACGTGCGCGACATCGAGGGCAAGCTGCCCGCCGAGTACTGGTGATCAGGCGTCGGCGAACCCGGGCTGCCAGCGCGAGATGATCTCGCGCATCCCGACCTCGGCGTCGAGCTGGCACAGGATGCCGGTGGCGCCGGCGGTGACGCGCTGGATCAGCAGGTACTGCGGCGGCAGGTTGAGCGAGCGGCCGGTCTTGAAGTCCTGGCCGCGCAGGTCGCCGACGCGTTCGGCCTGCTTCTGCATCCACCGGCGGCTGAAATGGAACTTCTCCACGGCCGCGGGCTCGGCGAACGGCGCGAGGTAGGCGAGCACGTCCTCGGCCTCGACCTTCATGCCCGGCCGGACGAAGCCGTCGTCGCGCATGAGCCGCAGGAGCTCGTCGGAGCGGCCGTCGATGGACAGCCTGGTCATCTGGCCCAGCGGGCGGGGCAGGCCGTCGGGCAGCCGG